>NZ_LFEL01000243.1:0-3423 GCF_001037965.1 Bacillus sp. LL01
GTGATAGGTTTTGTGTGCGATGTATTCCGTAATCAATTTACGACTGATGAATTTTATGAAGGCATCCCTTCTCATGAAGTTGTCTCCACTGCTATCAATGTGTTTGCCTTTGTTCGTACAGGTAAAACATCTGAAGAACTAAAAGCTGAACAAAACGAAGTATCGGGGGAGTCTTAGAACCTGGTGAGGTGTTTGCTCGTCAGGTTCAATCTGCCAAAGATGAAATTAAGAGAATCAAACAAATGTATAGAGATTTATTAAAGAATGGATGGACGCTCAATCAAATTGATGAGATGGACATCCATTTTTATTTTAGCTTGTGGTCAGCAGATAGCCAAAAAGTGTATATCGATGACGTTAAATTATTCTAGGAGGTGACGGAATATGGAAGTTGGTGCGTTAAAGACTAGGATATCTCTTGATTCAGCCCAATTTGAACAAGGGATGGCAGGGATTAACCGACAACTTAAATCTTTACAACATGAGCAGAAAGCCGTCACCTCAAGTGGTAATGGTTTTGCACGTGGTACTGATGAGCTAAGAAAGAAATCAGATGTTCTTGGTCGAACACTTGAGCTTCRGCAAGCAAAGGTGAGAGAGCTTGCTAGAAGGTATGAAGAGAGTAGACAAAAGACCGGAGATAACACTAAAGAGACTCAGGAAGCGCAAATTGCTTACCAAAAAGCAGTTTCAGAAATGAACAAAACTGAAAATGCTTTAAAAGGAGTCACAGCTGAATTAGACCGCCAAACTAATCCTTGGAACACGTTAGCTGACAACATGGAGAATGTTGGTGGAAAGCTTCAAACAGCAGGAAGAAACATAACTGACTTTGGTAAGAATTGGTCAATGCGTGTTTCGGCACCGGTCACCGCAGTTGGAGCTTTAATGCTGAAAACGGGGATGGACTTTGAGGAAGGCATGTCTAAAGTTCAAGCCGTATCTGGTGCCACCAGCACAGATTTAGAAAAGCTTGAAGCAAAAGCTAGAGAGTTAGGTGGCACAACATCTAAGAGTGCTACAGAAGCAGCTGAAGGATTATCTTATATGGCACTTGCAGGTTGGGATACTCAACAAATGCTTGATGGTCTTGAACCTATTTTAAGGTTATCAGAAGCGGGGGCGATGGATCTAGGAAGAGCTTCTGATCTGGCGACTGACTCAATGGCTGCCATGCAAATTGAAGTGAAAGATTTACCTAGATATCTTGATAATGTAGCCCAAGCTTCTCGGTCATCCAACACGAGCATTGATCAATTAATGCAAGCGTACGTGACAGCCGGTGGGAATTTAGCACAGTTTAATGTTCCCTTAGATGAGTCTACTGCTTTACTAGGACTCTTGGCTAACCGGGGGTTGAAAGGTTCAGAAGCTGGTCGTGCCCTGAATGCGATCATGGTCAACCTCACAAGTGGTGCCGGTCAAGCAGGCGTAGCGATGGAAGAGTTAGGATTAAGTGCATTCGATGCTGATGGTAATTTCATAGGTTTAGAAGAAACGCTCCAATTAGTGAAAGATCGAACCAAGGATATGACCGATGAACAGCGGGCCCAATACATCAGCATGATTGCAGGGAAGGAACATCTTAAATCTTTCCAAGGACTCCTAGCCGGTCTTGATGAAGAATATGTGGACCTTAAATCCTCTGTATCTGAAGCTGATGGAGCTCTTAATGACATGGCAACCACTATGCAAGATAACGCGAAGGGTAACGTCACACAGTTAAAATCAGCATTTGAAGAACTATCTATCCAATTTGCACAGCATATGATCCCAGCATTTACAGCAGGTGTGGAAAAAGCAACTGAACTGGTTCAGTGGTTTAGCGAACTTGAAGATGATACAAAGAAGAACATTGTCACAATGAGTGCATTAGCCGCAGCCGTCGGACCTGCAGCAATTGTTTTAGGGAACATGACAACTGCAATTGGGGGTTTGGTCACGGCTGGCGGTGGCGCGATAAGATTGTTAACAGGACCAGGAGGAATGGCTGCTGGATTTGGTGCGTTAGTCAACCCTGTTACATTGGGTGTGGCAGCTGTAGCGGCTCTTAGTTTAGGAATCTATAAGTATATCGATTCTCAAAATGAAGCTAAGAAGGTGAACTTAGATTCAGCCTATTCTTTAATGAAGCAAGCGGATTCTTTAGAAACGAACGTAAACAGGTACGATGAATTACGCGCAACTTCTAAACTTACAGTTGATGAAATGGGCAGGTTACTAGATATTCAATCGGAACTGAAGACGGCACAAGATCCAAGTGTTGTAGAAAATCTCCATGCTGAGTATGAGAAGTTAAGAGAGAGAAGCGGCTTAACTAATGAAGAGTTAAGTGAAATGCTCGGATTAAACGATAAGATCATTGAACAATCACCAACTGTTCAACAATCCTTTACTGATAAAGGGAATTCTGTGATTGAAGTAACAGATGCAGTGCATGAGTATATTCAGTCATTGCGTGAAATGGCAATGGAAGAACTTCAAATTGAACGATTGAAACAACTTGAGAATGAGAAACGCTTAATCCAGGAGCAAAAAGAGTTAAAAGAAGAAATAAATGCAATTGATGAAGCTAGAGGCGAGCTACTTCAAATTAATAAATTGAGTGAAGAAGAAATCAGCGCACGTTTAGATGAAATAAACGAGAAGAAACGTACAGGTTTATTGACTGAAGAAGAATTTCTTGAGTTACAACGAGAAGAGACGATGTTACTTCAAGCTCAAGATGGCACTTTAGTAGAGATGCTTTCAACGTTACAAGATCGTCGAGAAGAGATTGCGAAAAGCATCGCTTTGAATGACGAAGAACTTGCTAAGTTATATGAAATTGATAGCGCAATAACAGGACTTCTGCTCAAAGAAATAGGGATCAACGAACAGGGACAAGAAGGTATTAAATTAGCAGAAGAAAAGCTTCAAAAGTTATATGAAGAGAAATCTCAATTAGAAGAGTTGATAAAAAAAGAAGGAGATAAAGGAGGCGAGATTCAAGAGCAAATATCATCTTTAGACCGTCAAATATCTCAACACGAATCAATTATCGGTCAGATCGAAAAAGAGACGAATCTTTCATCTGAAATGGTCAGAGAAGCCGAGAGGTATGAGCGTCAAGCAAATCATGTGACAAGTGCTTTGAATGAACAAGAGCGACAATTACAACAAAATAATAGTCGTATTGACGAGGGTACAGGTAAAGCAAAAGAACAAACAGACGAGTTAGGAAAAGACGTCCGAAAAGAAGTTGATGTGGACGATAATGGAACGGCTAAAGCTATAAGCGATGAAGCGAGTAAATCAGTTAGAAAGCCAGTAACATTGGTTGCTACGGCTTTGTCGGGTTTTAACTCATTAATAAATAGAGCTGTTGCAGGTATTCGTATTCCTGGCTATAGAGCTGTTGCAGGTATTCGTATTCCTGGCTAT
>NZ_LFEL01000244.1:0-3380 GCF_001037965.1 Bacillus sp. LL01
TATAAATGATTTCCATGATCTTTCCTTTGATCGAGACGACGCCCTTTTCCACATCAAGGTTTTTCATCTGGAGATTTTGTCCTCTTACAGATAGAAAACCCATGACAGTTTCCAGCAAAAACTCTTCATTTAATCCTTATGCAAAAGCACCGTGGGTCATCTCAGTAGGAGCTGGGGAGAAGGACGGCAGCTTGGCTGATTTCTCTTCAAGAGGAACGAAAGATGTTGGTGGTACATTTGAAATAGACGGGGAACAGTGGGAATGGAAGGATGAACCTACCGTCGTTGCACCGGGTGTCGATATCATCTCCACACGAGTCCTCTCGCCACTATCGGTCATTTCCGCTCCTAAGGATCTTCAATTAATTGAACCAACCTATCTTCCGTTCTATACCACGATGAGTGGAACGTCGATGGCAACACCTCATGTAGCGGGGATTGTAGCCTTACTGCTTGAGGCCAATCCAGCGCTCACACCAAGTGAAGTAAAAGACATACTACAAGAAACAGCTACAGACATGCCTGGGTATGAATCATGGGAAGTTGGCGCAGGTTATGTCAATGCCTATGATGCGGTGGAGGCAGCCTTCAATCAATAATAATAATCGTAGATGCTGACCCTGTGATCATGGGGTCAGCATTTTTTATTTTTCAATAGGTGAAACGATTCTCTCTTTTTTACGTAAACTAATACTGTAGAAGAGGAGGAATCATCCATGGAACTATTCATATGGCCCATCGTTTTCTTTTTATTGATCTTTGGTGGGTTTATTTTAAATGTCATCACAAGTATCTGGTGTTATCGTGACTCGGTACGCAGTGGAAATAGTAAGGAATACAGTCTGCTTATCCTTGTGGCGACGCTCTTTTTCCCGGTTGTTGGCTTTATAGTGTATTTATTTATCCGGAAATAATCAGGGTTACTCCTAACCAAAATAGGGTATATAAAGAGGGTGACTATTGAAGCGAGGAGTGGGTTGGATGAGTGAGAACATTTATGGAAATACGCCGCCTTTCTTAGGGGCAATTAATGGAACAACCGAATCAACGGAGGATTCAGATGTCCTGATCTATGGTGTGCCATGGGAAGGGGCTGTAACATGGGGAGATTACACCGGCTGCGAGCTTGGGCCGAAAGTGATGCGCCTGTGCTCAGGTCGTTACAGCGGTTACTTGCCAGAGCTTGATCATATTGATGTGTTTGAACATTTAAAGCTCGCTGATATGGGAGATGTCGATGTTGTTCCAGCTGATGTAATCGAGACGATGAACCGAATTGAGTCATTTGCAGGGAAGATGTGGGAATCAGGTAAATTTCCGCTCGCCCTTGGTGGTGACCACGGGATTACCTATCCGATCGTTAAAGCGTTAACCGAACGAACAGAAGGAAAGGTCGGCATTCTTCATCTTGATGCCCATTATGATAATATGCCGCATCAAGACGGTGATAAATACGCACGCTCCACTCCATTTGCGAGAATGTATGAGCTAGATGGTGTTCGAAATGAGAGCCTTATTCATGCCGGAATTCACGGCCCGCGTAACAAGCCAGAGACTGGCAAGTTTGCCCGTGAAGCTGGTGCGAAAACGGTGACGATCAATGACATCCGTGAAGCGAAAGACATCCGTAAGCTAGCAGCTGATCTGTACGATCAAGCGAGTGAAGACGTCGATGTTGTTTATCTTTCGGTTTGTAGTGATGTTCTCGATTTTGCCTTTAATCCAGGTGGACCTGTAGATGGAAATGGCTTAACATCGTATGAGCTTCTAACCTTAATTTATGAATTCACAAAGCGTGGCATTGTCGGTATGGACTTTGTCGAAGTCTACCCACAGCAAGATCCAAACAATGTCTCCAGTCACTTTGCGTCAATGATTGCGCTGTATGCATTAGCCGGTGTTGTTGAGAATCGTAAATAAGCATGAAAAAAGCATTCTTCTCGTTCGTGAGAAGAATGCTTTTATGTCGTTTTTAAACCAAGTCGATCTTTGTATTTCTTCATTTTGTACATCACAGATGGTTGGCTGATCCCCAAATGTTCTGCCATTTCATACGTCGTTTTGCATTGCTGAAAGGCTCTAGCGATCATCTGGATCTCGACTTCTTCTACTGTTTCTTTCAACGTTTTCTTTTCTTCTATATTCGCATCAAAGCTTAGTGGATATTCGACCGCATCCGTCCTGTTTTTCTGTAGCTCGATCGGCAGGTGTTCAGGTCGGATAACTAGATCCTCAATCGTTAAGATGAGGCGTTCGAGTAAATTTTCCATCTCGCGCACATTCCCGGGCCATTCATAATGAACCAACAAGTCGTACGTTGTCGAGTGGAGCTTTTTCTCTACGTTGTATTTGTCGTTGATCAATTGTAAGTAATGCTGCAGGAGGATTGGGATATCGTCTGGTCTCTCGACTAAAGGTGGGATTCGGATTGGAATCACATTCAAGCGGTAGTAGAGATCGAAGCGAAATGTCCCCGTGTCTACCATCTTTTTTAACGGTTGATTCGTGGCCGTAATGAGTCTGAAATTAAYGTGACGTTCTTTCTTTCCCCCGACCCTCATCATTTTCTTCTCCTGCAGCACCTTCAGTAATTTCACTTGAATTGACAGTGGCAATTCGCCAATCTCGTCTAAAAATAACGTCCCTTGATCCGCTTGTTCGATCAATCCTTGCTTGCCGGATTTATGTGCGCCTGTAAAGGAACCTGGTTCATAGCCGAACATTTCCGATTCAAATAACGTCTCAGGAATTGTACTACAGTTCACTTCAATAAATGGTTCTTTATGACGTTCGCTTTGATCGTGAATATAGCGAGCAAGGGTGCTTTTTCCGACACCGGATTCACCTAAAAATAAGATGCTGGCGTCCGTTTTGGCGACACGTTGAATCGTTGTAAAAATATGCTGCATCGTTGAACTGCGAAATAAAATCGGATGGTGACTCGCTTCTTTTTCACGTAGCTCTTCCACCTCCGTTTGGTAACCAGCCATTTTCGATTGCAGTTGTTCGTACTGTTTTTGAAGGTTCACAATTTCCGTTTGATCCTGACTATAACTGACGACTCTCACTAAACGCCCTTCTTTATTTAAAATAGGAAACCCTGTCGACATCACAACTTTTCCGGAAGTTGTATGTTGGAGAATTTGAACCTCTTTTTTCTCCTTTAATACAAGGGCATTAATTGATGGTGAAAGAACGCCGCTTTCTTCTAACTCATAAACAGACTTCCCAATGTACCCATCAGCCTTGAGTCCATACATCGTCCAATGAGTAGGGTTGGAGTAGACGATGATGCCATGCTCGTCGGTGATCGTGATGTTGTTATTGGATGTTTCAATAATTTTAGCAAGCATTAATTCCAATTCTTCTCCCAATCGGAG
>NZ_LFEL01000245.1:0-3378 GCF_001037965.1 Bacillus sp. LL01
TGCCAGCGGTAATGATTAATGCATTAGCGATTGCTGATACAAATACAACAGGTGTGATGCGCGAGGCATTAATTTATGCTAACGTCATTGGTTCTGATCTTGGACCGAAAATTACGCCAATAGGATCTTTGGCAACGCTATTGTGGTTACACGTACTTTCAAAAAAGGGAATTAAAATCTCGTGGGGCTATTACTTTAAAGTTGGGATCATCTTAACAGTACCTACACTATTTATCACTTTAGTCGGACTTTACCTCTGGCTAGTTATCATCTTATAGAAACATTACTACTACGAAAAACAAAGGAGTTTTTAACATGTCAAAACCAATCATTTATTTCTTATGCACAGGAAATTCTTGCCGTAGTCAAATGGCAGAAGGCTGGGGAAAGAAATACCTGAGTGATAAATATGATGTTTATTCTGCTGGGATTGAAGCTCATGGTGTGAACCCTAATGCAGTAAAAGCAATGGCAGAGGTGGATGTTGATATTACAAACCAAACATCTGATACAATCGATCAAGAAATTTTGAAAAAGGCTGATCTTGTTGTAACTCTATGCGGTCATGCTGCTGACGTTTGTCCTGCTACACCACCAAATAAAGAACGCGAGCACTGGGGATTTGATGATCCAGCTAAAGCAGAAGGAACAGAAGAAGAGAAATGGGCATTTTTCCAACGTGTTCGTGATGAAATTGGCGATCGTATTAAAACGTTTGCCAAAACAGGTAAATAAACATTCAAGAAAGGGTCGGCTTTATGGTCGGACCCTTTTCCCTCAATAAAAAGACATTCATTAAAGGAGTTGTCAAAAATGGCGAAAATTAGAATCTATGACCCTGCCCTTTGTTGTCCGACTGGAGTTTGCGGCCCTAGTGTCGACCCTGAATTAACGAGAATTGCAACAGCTATATTTATGTTAGAGAAAAAAGGTGTAGATATTGCTCGCTTTAACCTGGGAACAGAGCCACAAGCCTTTATTGATGATCAAACGGTCAATCAATTATTAAATGAAAAAGGAACCGATGCTTTGCCTGCTGTAGTCGTTGATGGAAAGGTTGAGTTAATTGGAGAATATCCTTCAAATGACCAATTAGCTGAGTGGACCAAGGTGGATTCAAGTGAATGGACGAAAGCGCGGACAACGTCGAAGGGGATTGAATTGTTGTAATGACTATTAAGCGATCAGAGCAAATCAACCGTCGTTTTCAACCGGAACAAGAGAACYTTACACCATACCTTTTCTTTACTGGCAAAGGGGGAGTCGGGAAGACCTCGACAGCCTGTGCAACTGCTGTATCCCTAGCGGATCAAGGAAAGAAAGTATTGCTTGTTAGTACGGATCCGGCATCAAATTTACAAGATGTTTTCGAACAAGAAATAGGGTATAAAGAAACGAAGATTAACTCGATTGAAAACCTTACTGCCATAAATCTTGATCCTGAAGAAGCGGCTTCAGCTTATCGAAATGAGGTAATAGGACCGTATCGAGATAAACTACCTGCACCAGTCATCGCTCAGATGGAAGAACAGTTATCAGGTGCATGTACAGTGGAGATCGCAGCATTTGATGAGTTTGCATCGATTCTGACAAACACGGAGAGAACGAACCCGTATGATCATATTATTTTTGATACAGCTCCAACCGGACACACCCTACGCTTATTGCAGTTACCGACTGCATGGTCAGGTTTTTTAGATACAAGTACACATGGGGCCTCTTGCCTTGGGCCTCTCTCAGGCTTAGCAGATAAGAAAGCTTTGTATGAACATACAGTTGAGGCTATTTCGGACTCAGCAAAAACAACACTCATTTTGGTGGCCAGACCAGAACGTTCCACTTTAGAAGAAGCAAATCGTGCTTCAAAAGAATTAAAAGAGATTGGACTAGAAAATCAGTGGTTACTCATTAACGGAAAAATGCAAGCTTATCTTAAAGAAGATCAGACGTCTGTTGCTTTTTTTGAACGACAAGAACAGGCTCTAAAAGACATGCCAACTGATTTAGAGAAGGTTACGACATTTGAACTCCCTTACGTTCCTTATCAATTAACAGGGATTGATTCATTAAGAATATTATTTGCAGAAACCCCTGTAAATCCTCAACCTTCAGAACCATTTACTCAGCTTGAAACGGATTCTCTTTCTGCAATCGTTGATGACCTTTCTAAAAAGAAAAGTGGTGTAGTATTAACTATGGGGAAAGGTGGTGTAGGGAAGACGACAATTGCCGCTGCAGTAGCAGTAGGTCTTGCTGAAGCGGGGCATAAAGTGAAATTAACAACCACTGATCCTGCGGCACATCTTGCTTCGCTGTTTGGTGATGAAAATAGTCTGATTACAGTAAGTCGTATTGACCCTAAAGCTGAAGTGGAAGCCTATAAAAAAGAGGTGTTAACCACTTCTAGTGAGCATTTAGATGCGGATGGTCTTGCTTATTTAGAGGAAGATTTAAATTCTCCTTGTACAGAAGAGATTGCTGTATTTAGAGCATTTGCAAATGTTGTGGAAGAAGCAAACGATGCTTTTGTTGTGGTTGATACAGCTCCCACTGGTCACACGCTTCTTTTACTAGATGCAGCACATTCTTATCATCAAGAGATCGTGCGTGGAACGGGGGAAGTRCCTGAATCAGTTACGACATTACTTCCTAGATTGCGAAACCCAGAAGAAACCGATGTCATCGTTGTGACATTACCAGAGGCGACGCCAGTTTATGAAGCTGCGAGGTTACAGGAAGATTTGGTGCGTGCATCTATTACTCCTAGCTGGTGGGTCATAAATCAAAGTTTCGCAAAAACGAACACCGAAGATCCGATTCTAAATGAGCGTGCTGTAAGTGAACAAGTGTGGATCGATCGTGTTACGAGTCAGTATGCTAACAAGTCAGTTKTCATCCCTTGGCAAACACAAGCGATAGAGGGGTATGAACAGTTAAGAAAGCTTTAAAGAAAAGAAGACCTGTTGACATTCTGTTTAATGTCCTGTAAAGTCTTCCATGTAATTAAATAGTTCCTCGTTAGGTGAGGCTCCTGTGACGGAGATACGCTGCTGCCCAAAAATGTCCAAAGACGCCAATGGGTCAACAGAAACCATCGACATAAGGTGGTTTTTAATGTAGCTGGAATGATGCATTCCTATGCCGCACAGTGCTAAAGCTCTACGAATGGAGGATGAGGGAATACTGATAATCTTATTACAGATTAATCATTTATTTAGTATTGGCATCTTCTATTATAGAAGGTGCTTTTTGTTTTATTTTCCCTTTTAAAAGGAATATAGAAAGTGAGGTGGTGCGAAAATGGATAGCCCCAGACAACTAATTACATCATCTAAACGAAACAATCGAATGAATCAAGAAGATCCATTTCCCCCCTCA
>NZ_LFEL01000246.1:0-3369 GCF_001037965.1 Bacillus sp. LL01
CAAGCCGAATCATTTTTATCTGAACTTAAACATTATGTAATCCCATTTAAAAATGTTACGGAAAAAACAATAACAAAACTATTTCCTAAAGCTAAGAAATTGAAGGTTCCCCCTCTTGAAGAGATAGATTTTAAGGAAATATCTTATTTAGGTTGGTATGATATTCGCTCAGAAAGAAAATTTCTTATTGTTGATTACAATGGAAAATTAAAGGGGATACAAGGGACTTTTCAGGAAAGTAATAAAGGAATTTGTTCATTATGTAACCAACATCAAGATATTGGATTGTTTATGTCTAAAGTGAAAGCTGGAAAAGAAACGTATACAAATAGAGGTAATTACATTTGCAGCGACAGTCATAAATGTAACCAAAATCTAATCACATTAGATGAATTGAATAAATTCGTTGAACTGTTAAATAAATAACTGAGGGATCACCCCCTCTTATCTATTTGGCAAATGAGACCCTTAACTACTACGACCTCTGCTGCCTTCTTACCGTTTACGAGCTCATCACTGAGCTCGTTGTTTTCTTTAAGAAATTTCTTCATCTCGAAAACCGCGATAAGACCTCCCCGGGTAAGTCTAACCGCTTTCGTCTCGTAGACACTGGATTTACTGTAGGAGATTCGGGCAGTGTTGGACTTCGTTTTGTTGAGGAAACTCGTCCCTCTCCATTCAGCCTTATATCCAATTTGTGTACGTTGTCCCGAGGTTTTGCGCCCGGCTTCCTTCAGATTCTAGGTSGTCACCCTAGACACCCTTGTCATTCGCTAACAGTTTCCACCGCCAAGCCTGTAGTGGACTTTCACCACCTAGCTGTTAGACATGCCGGGCACAATCAAAAGAACCGTAGCCCAATAATAGAGCTACGGTTCTTTTCTATTTATTAGCAGTGGAGGTCGAATGAATCCTTCCTACTTCTCTAACCTATTAAACGGCTGAGCTTTTTTAGTTTTGGATTGAACTTTCTCTTTCGCTTTCGTTAGGCCTTTGGCATGATCGACAGGTAAGTGAACAGGTCTTTTACCCCCTTTACCATTTGGTAATTGATGAGCAGG
Source organism: Bacillus sp. LL01 (assembly GCF_001037965.1). Lineage (NCBI taxonomy): Bacteria > Bacillati > Bacillota > Bacilli > Caryophanales > Bacillaceae > Bacillus > Bacillus sp. LL01. Next base: position 1,062 of record NZ_LFEL01000246.1, read on the forward strand.
ATGTTCTTCCTCAACTTCATCTAGCTCTTCTTCAAGGCCTGTCAAATCAAATTGTGTAGCAGGATCTACTTGAACATTCACATTATCAAGGTTAATATGTCCCCAACCACCTGTTGCACGGTCAACAACTTTTATATATAATTCTTCCCCCCTATATTCAGAGGCATCCCACTTTACTCTTCGATATTGTTCAGAGTTATGACCGGTGGCTTTCATTAAATATTCACCGTCAGATGCTCTTACTAAAGCGATATACAATTGATCAATGATGTCTCCTCCAGCTACTAAGAAATCAATTTGACCGTTACCACCTAGTATGAAATTCTGTGATTTCATCACTCCGGTTGCACCGTCTCCATCATGATCAGGGTTATATCCCCAATAATGATAATGATTCGGATCAATAGCCGTGTGCGCCTGATTAAATGGACCACCCCAGCCCCAATCATAACGATTGGTAATGTGGTCAGCAGTGAACGCCTGGCCTTCTTCGACGATCCATCCTGTCAGATCTCCTGTCTGGAAGTCGTGATTGGGTAGCTGTTTATGATCTGGAACTTCTTCCACATCTGGCCAATGGGCCGGTACGGTTTCGCCATAAGCAGATCCTAATTCCCACACTTCCATTGACTTGATGGTGACGTTGCCATTTTCACTCCATAGCTCTAATCCTAGTGCATCAAAGCGAGTTGGATACACTCTTGATGTAAGGCTCTTATACCCATTTGCATAAGCCTCTACCATCGATYGGTCTAAATAAATATGAAGCTTCAAGTTCTCACCGTCTAGGTCCATCACTTCTCCTTGAACCCCTTTTCGAACATCCTTATCTAAACTAGACTTATTGCGATCAATCGTGTACATCGAATTCTCAAAATCATAAGAAATGAGCGTTTCTTCTTCGCCATTCTCACTACGTCTTACTTTAATGCCAAATTCACTTTCATTCTGATTGTCTACTTCTAGAATAATCTCTAATAGATCTCCTTGAACGTCTGATAATAGATCATTGGCTTTAGAGATCTTTTGATTCTTAAATGAAGCTAATTGCTTGGTTCGAAGTTCTTGTAACTCTTCAATTGGTTCGATTCCGAGTTCATTATTTTTCCGTAAAGTAAGGCTTAATGGTAACCCGGCATTATGTGCCCAACCTGCATCATGCTGCGCTTGTTCCGATCGTTTCCCTTGAGCAATRCTAAACAAGATCGAACGACCATCATGATCGACAAACCCACTCGGACCCGTGAAATGTTCTCCCTTATCAAAGATTCTTGGGTCAGAATGGTCAGGAGTAAATTCAAGGTTATCTTTATCCCATGTTCCAATCCAATGCCATACATATTTCACATTGTGAGGACTATAGCCTTCATACCACGGATTGACAAAAAGAACATGCTTTCCTGTATCATTTCCATCTTCGTCATTCAAAGGTAAGAAAACAGGCAGCTCCCATACTTGGCCGGTCTCAGGGTAGTTCGCGAAATCGCCAACTAAAAACGGCTTTTCATATGTCCAATTCTCTAAGTCTGTTGAAGTATAAAGCAGCGCTGTACCACCGACACTGCTGTCGCCATCTCTAATTCCAGAACCGACTAATTGATACCATGTATCCCCGTCTTTCCACACATACGGATCTCTAAATTGTCCGTACCAAACTTCCCCTTCATCTGCCTGTAAGTTTGGTGCCTGTACCGTTACAGGCTCCTCATTCATTTTCCAATTGGGTAAATTGAAATCTCCATCTTCTGCAAAGGTACTTCTTGCTAGACCAGTCATTTGATTTGGAAATTTACTATCATCACCCGCTGTAAATAATAAAACAGGTAGACCATCTGCATCAAAGGTGGCATCTCCTGACCATACGCCATCTGGTGTGACTGAACCTCCATCTGGAGCAAGCGCAACCGGCATATCTTCCCAATGAACCATGTCATCACTGACCGCATGTCCCCAATGAATATGGTTCCAATACGGACCTTGTGGGTTATGCTGATAAAAGATATGGTATTTCCCATTAAAATAAAAAGGAGCATGTGGCTCATTCATCCAATGTTCAGGTGAAATAAAGTGATACTGTGGTCGATGACGATCTCCGTCAAAGCGACTACGATCCATTGCTAGATTCGGAGTTGGATGCTCTCCATTTTCAAAAGCATTCACATATTCGTTATATATCTCATTAACTTTTTCAGCGCTATAGGAATCACTAAAGATTTTCACTTCATCCATTAAGCCGTTAAACATATTCGCTGCAAACGTGCCATTGATGATCGCTGGATGATTATGTTTCCCAACGATAAGCGGCTCT
>NZ_LFEL01000247.1:0-3365 GCF_001037965.1 Bacillus sp. LL01
AACCTTCTCAGCAGAATACAGAAGGACCGGCTTAACCAGGTTCCAAATGAGTTGTCCTGCACGATCATCTGCATAAGCGAGCGCTTTCAACTTATCGCCAGGCTTCTTTGCTTGTTTCGCTTGCTCTGTAGAAGCTGTACGTAATTTTTTACGTTCTTGGTATTCAAGCGTAATTGGATTAAGCTCCAAGATTCCGCTTCCTTTTTCAGTACGTTGTTTCACGAAGAAACCTTGGCCAGTCTTACTACCAAGCCAACCTTTTTCAGCCATCTCTTTCATGAAGGATGGAGGATCGAAGACATCTTTCTCTRCTCCTTCCACTTCATCATAGACATTCTTAGCTACATGTAAGAACGTATCAAGTCCTACAACATCAAGCGTGCGGAAAGTTGCGCTTTTCGGTCTGCCAATTAACGGACCTGTTACAGAATCAATTTCCCCAACAGAGAATTCACCTTTTAACATTTCATTAGCAGTAACAAGTAGACCGTATGTGCCGATGCGGTTTGCGATAAAGTTAGGAGTGTCCTTACATTCAACTACACCTTTTCCAAGTGTATCTTCAGCAAACGCTTTCACAAATGACAGCACATCTTGATCTGTTTTTTCAGTTGGAATCACTTCAAGAAGCTTTAAATAGCGTGGCGGGTTAAAAAAGTGTGTTCCAAGAAAATGCGCTTGGAAGTCCTCTGAACGCCCTTTGGCCATTGCTTCAATCGAGATACCCGATGTATTTGAGCTAATAATCGTACCTGGCTTGCGTACTGAATCAATTTTTTCAAATAGTTGACGTTTGATATCTAAATTTTCAACAATTACTTCGATAATCCAGTCCACTTCACCAAGGCGCTCTAAGTCGTCTTCTAGGTTACCTGGCTCAATATATGTAGCTTTTGATTTCGCCGCAAGTGGTGCTGGCTTTTGCTTTGCAAGACGTTTGATTGAATCAGTGCTGATACGATTACGAACCGCCTTACTTTCAAGCGTTAATCCTTTAGCTTCTTCAGCAGGAGTCAATTCTTTTGGAACAATATCTAGTAACAATGATGGAATTCCGATATTTGCAAGGTGTGCCGCAATCCCTGAACCCATAACACCTGATCCAATTACTGCTGCTTTTTTAATTTGTCTGGTCATCGTTCTCCCCCTTAATCCTTAAATCATTTCACTCGTAGGTCATTCATTTACTTATTACATTTCAAAGGACAACGAATTTGTCCAAGCCATATCTTATATATGTTCACAAGCTGTTCRGTATGCCTATTTTCTACCGAATGAATACTCATTCATTATTTCCCCAAAAAAAAGGCGACGAACAATTTGTCGTAACTTCTATCTTTACTATAAAGGAATTATGCCCCAGTTGCAACACATAATTCTGAAAATTATCATCTTTCTTATTTTTTAATGAAACGTTTGTTTAATCCATCTAATTTCCATTAATTTGTAAACTCTCCTAGTTATTTATAGGATACATTTAGTCTAACTCCCTCAAACTAATGCTGTATCACTAAACTCGATACATCCGTACTTTTATGATCATAAGGAGGTTTCAGTATGCAACAACAACCGATGCAACAAACGAATATGTCACCGCAACAAACGGGTCAAATACAGTATCCAGAACCACCACAGATTATTACGACAAAAGATGCTCTTTACTTAAATGATATGCTATCTTGGAATTTGCTTGCCATGAAAAAAGCCCATTTTTTTGCTGAGCAATGTCAAGATCAAGAAATTAAGCAAGTATTAGAAAAAGCAGGCATGATGCATCAACAGCATTACGAGAAGATCTTAACGCACTTGCAACCAACACAAGCTCAAACTACGATGCCTGTACAATAGGAGGAATTTGATATGAACCAGCAAAATAAAATCCAAAACCCAGAACTACAAGTTCCTAAAACACCTCAAATGTCTGAGCGTGATYTTATTAATGATCAGCTTGCAACGGAAAAGTACATGACGTCCTCATATAGCATCGCGTTGAATGAAGCAAGCCACACTGCCCTTTATCAAGACTTAGCGGGCATTTGCGAACAAACACAAAACTGCCAACGTGATCTATATAATGTCATGTTCCGCAAAGGTTTCTATGCCCTAGAAGCAGCCGATGCCCAAAAGATGCAACAAAGTTATCAACAATTCCAAGGGTACACCAATCAATTTCCTTACGGGAATGGAAATGGCCCTCAATGAACTAACCAATAAGTGAAAATCCCTTGCCCTGTGATTAGGGCAAGGGATTTTCACTTATTGGTTTAAAAGTTCCGCTACTGCCCGTTCAATCTCTTCTGCTAAAGGATGATCTGGTGAAAGAGAGGTGACCTCGACAATCGTTTCTAGCAAGCCACGCTCTTTAATCAAACGCTGAATTTGCACGCTTTCTTCATCCTGTGCTACATCAAATAAAAAGGTAGCGGCAGTTACTTTTAGTAAGTGTTGAGTATTGATCTTACGTTCATGTAATTGTACAAGAGGACCTATAAGTCGATCATTTGCACTTAACTTTCGCATTGGGTTCCGACCAACACGTTCAACTGGATCAGATAAATGACTATTTTCGAAACGACCAATTATTTTTTGATGATACGCTTTAAGTTCCTCTCGTTCAAAGTGGTACTTCACTTCTAACAAGCGACCTGTCTCTTCTAATACACCTTCAAGTTCGCGACGAATGGTAGGATTTTTGACCGCCTCAGCAATAGAATCAATTTCATGAACAAACCCTAGATAGGCTATGCACGCATGACCTGTGTTTACTGTATACAGCTTACGTTCAATATAAGGTGTGAGCTCATCGACATAGCTAACACCATCTAAACGCTTCTCAATCTTCAACCCTTCTGTGTGAACGACCCATTCAAAGAAAGGTTCAACCATTACATCAAGTCCTTCACGGCTTTGATTTGGAACAATCCGATCAACAGCTGCATCCGGAAATCCTGTGTTAGACAAAATGCCTTCCCAGATCGTAGCGTCGTCAACTTGATCTTTTATATGGCCTTTTAGTGCGGTGGTCGCTCCAATTGCATTCTCACAAGCAATTACATCAATCGGTCTTGCTCCTACTTCTAGCCGTTTCTTTAAGCCTGCGGCAAGTACCGGAGCAATAAGGGGTAAAATATTGACGCCAACAGAAACCGTAACAAGGTCTGCTTGTGCAATGGTCTCTATCACCTTCGAGTCTTCAGTTTGAATATTTAATCCGTAGACGTTATTAATTTCGATCGTTTCTTCTTCTTCTTGAGCTAAACGAATCGAATAAGATCTTTTTTCGTTTAACTGATCAATTAATGGTTGCGAGACATCAATAAAACAAATCTCATATCCATTTGAGTGTAATACCTCACCAATAAAGC
>NZ_LFEL01000248.1:0-3359 GCF_001037965.1 Bacillus sp. LL01
TAAACACCTGCCAAACTTCTCATATCWATCGTTTTGTAATCAAATTGTAAGATACTCTCTTATTTCAGCCTGGAATATAAATAGTTATTAAGTAGGATCAAACATTATTGACTCATACAACTCTTTTTAATGGATGAATCCCCTCCATAAGACTGGTATAATGAAATGATACTGATTTGAAGAAACGAGGAATTCAATATGAAAGAAAACCAAGCCGTACAATCGAGACGGACATTTGCGATCATCTCCCATCCGGATGCTGGTAAAACAACTCTTACTGAAAAATTGCTTTTATTTGGTGGTGCTATCCGCGAAGCTGGAACAGTAAAAGGACGCAAAAATAGTAAACACGCTATGAGTGACTGGATGGAAATTGAGAAACAACGTGGTATTTCTGTTACAAGCTCCGTACTTGAGTTTTTGTATGACGGATATCATGTAAATATATTAGACACACCTGGACATGAGGACTTTAGTGAAGATACGTATCGAACATTAACGGCTGCTGATTCTGCAACCATGTTAATTGATGCCGCTAAAGGGGTCGAGGCTCAAACAAAGAAACTATTTAAAGTATGTAAAATGCGCGGAATTCCGATCTTTACATTTATGAATAAACTTGACCGCCAAGGACGCGATCCATTTGAATTGATGGAGGAATTAGAAGACTTATTAGGTATTCGTTCTTACCCAATGGGTTGGCCGATAGGTATGGGGCAATCCTTTACTGGTGTATATGACCGCCATAATAAGAAGCTTGAATTGTACAATCCTGAAAATCCTAAAGATATTGATGTCATTCAATTATCAGGACCAGATGATCCTAAACTAGATGAAGCAATAAACGACGAAGACCTTGTTGCTCAATTTAGAGAAGAACTTGAGCTTTTAGATGTCGCAGGAGATGAGTTCGATCTTGATCAAGTAAAAAATGGAGAGTTAACACCAATCTTTTTTGGTAGTGCGATTTCGAGCTTCGGTGTTCAAACTTTCCTTGAACATATGCTCAAACTTTCTCCATGGCCTACACCTCGTGAAAGTACAAAGGGGATCATTGACCCCCTTACCCATAAAGGCTTTTCGGGATTTATCTTTAAAATTCAAGCTAATATGAATCCAGCTCACCGTGACAGAGTTGCTTTTCTACGAATTACTTCTGGTAAATTCGAACGAGGAATGCAAGTAAAGCATGTAAGGCTTGGTAAGAATTTAAAGCTATCTCAGCCTACACAATTTTTAGCCCAAAGTAGAAGTATTGTCGATGAGGCTCACGCCGGTGATATTATCGGACTTTTTGATCCAGGTACGTTTAGAATTGGTGATACATTAGTTGAAGGACAAGAATTTGAATTTGATGAGATGCCACACTTCTCACCAGAGTATTTCTCGGCTATTTCTGTAAAAGAAGCTCTAAAGCATAAATCATTTGAGAAGGGCCTCCAACAATTAACTGAAGAAGGCGCTATTCAATTATTTAAGACCTTCAATCGTTTTAGTGAACAACAAATTGTCGGAGTGGTTGGTGTGCTGCAGTTTGAAGTGTTAGAACATCGTCTAAAAAATGAATATCATGTAGATATCCAATTAGAGCGTCTTCCTTATTCCTTTGCACGATGGGTGGATGGACCAGAGAGTGAGATGAATACGTTCAAAAAAATGCAACGAAATCTCGTTACAGACCGTGATGGCCGAATGGTCGCTCTCTTTGATAATGACTTCCAAATGAGAACAGCCATCGACAAATATCCAAACATTAAATTCTACGAAAACTCATTTTATAAATCTCAATCTTAAGTAACAAAAACAAACAAAAAAGGATGGCTGCAAAGAGCCATCCTTTTTCTTCTTATGAACTTAAATAGGTGTGAATCACGTCATGTAGGTTAGTCTTAAAAGATGCTTAAATAAAGCCAAACCTCTTCTTTCTTTTTTTTACCCATACATTTAAAAATAAAAAAGACTCTTTTTAATAGGAGTCTTTGTTTTGATCGTTCCTCTTATTACTTAATCGTCTGTAAGTCACTTCAGCACCAATCCCTATTACAATCGCTATTAACACGCTTATGCCATCAGTTAATCCGAATAGCATCTGACCTATAAAAAAAGAAGTCAAAGCAAAAAGCGCAAAAATAATGATACCCATAAATGAGCGAAATAATTCCATCTTAGCCACTTCCTTTTTGAAACTCGCATTGCTTTTGCCATTGTTTCACATGCTCGTTATATTTGGCAAGCCCTTCCTTCACCCGAACTTGTGGCTTATATCCTAATTGATTTTCTGACTTAGATGTCGATAAAAAAGAACCTTCTAAAGATTGTGGACGTTGCTCTGAACAATCAACATCAAAAAAGGAAGGCAGGTGAAAAACCTCATTTCCCTTTTTTTTCATAGCCGCTAACATAAGACCATTTACTGCATCTGAAATATAGATGGCCATGTTATAATCGACCTTTTCTACATGTTCTGGTTGCCAAGGTCCATACACTACTGGAATTCGTACGATCGAGCATAGAACTGACTGTTCCATTGAAAGCTGAGCAATTCTCTTTTCCATTTTTTGTTTATGCTTACCTAATAGTGTGTCCGGCCTTAAAGGGGCTGATTCTGATATTTCTCCTTCCTGATCTCCGTACACCTCTGTACTGGATGCATAAATGAGCGTCGTATATGCAGGAAGCTTTTTTATCATTTTTTCGAGCATAGCTAATTCTGATTCAACTGTTTCTTTTAATAGTTGTTGATCATTTGCAGCTATATGAAAGATTGCATCGATCTTATTGAAATCATTTATAGTATGAAGTGAATCCAATGTTAGTTTAAGCAAATGATAGTGGGCATTCCTCCCCATTCTAAGTTCCATTTCTTCCTCTTCTAATGTACGGTCTTTTTGTATATGATCTACAGCAATCACTTCGATTCCTTCATTCAACAGTCGATTGCATAAATGAAATCCTATAAAACCTAATGCACCTGTGACACAAACACGTTCCATCTGTATCCCTCCTATGTATCTTCCCTCTTGACCTAGGGGCAAGAGGAGCTACAGTTTCATTTCAGTTTTCTTAAAAAACTTTAGTGCCGGATGGATAAACGAAGAATAGCTTTTACTACCTCCATGTAAACTGAGGGTGATTGGAATGTTATTATCTTCACATTCCTTTGTAAAAGGTCGACTAAGTTGTTCAAAGGGATACCGTTTATTTGTGACATCATGTATGATATGCAATGGTGGGCATTCATTAGGTTCATTTAAAGAAAGCTGTCTTTTAAATACTGAAGGATCTAGTTCGTCTTGTGATAAACCATGTGCCGTCAAAAACTCGCGTATGAAGCGTTTATAATAAAGTTTGTTCTGCTC
>NZ_LFEL01000249.1:0-3359 GCF_001037965.1 Bacillus sp. LL01
GCAGTTGTTGACTTAGCGTCTCTTCGTAAAGCAATGGCTGACATGGGTGGAGACCCTGATCAAATTAACCCTGAAATTCCAGTAGACCTTGTTATTGACCACTCTGTACAAGTGGACAAAGCAGGAACAAATGATTCACTTAATTTCAATATGAACCTTGAATTCCAACGTAATGAAGAACGTTACGAGTTCCTAAGCTGGGCTAAAAAAGCATTCAATAATTACAATGCTGTTCCTCCAGCAACAGGAATCGTTCACCAAGTTAACTTAGAGTATTTAGCGAATGTTGTTCACGCTGTTGAGCAAGACGGTGAAACAGTAGCATTTCCTGATACATTAGTTGGTACTGACTCTCATACAACCATGATCAATGGTATTGGTGTACTTGGATGGGGTGTTGGTGGTATTGAAGCTGAAGCAGGTATGCTTGGACAGCCTTCTTACTTCCCAGTTCCAGAAGTGATCGGATGTAAATTTGTTGGTACACTTCCAAGTGGAACAACAGCTACAGACGTAGCACTTAAAGTAACWCAAGCTCTTCGTGAGAAAAAAGTAGTTGGTAAGTTTGTTGAATTCTTCGGTCCTGGTTTAACAGAAATGCCATTAGCTGACCGTGCAACGATCTCAAATATGGCTCCAGAATACGGTGCTACTTGTGGTTTCTTCCCAGTAGATGAGGAAGCTCTTAACTATATGAGACTAACTGGTCGCTCTGAAGAACAAATCAAGCTTGTAGAGGAATACTCTCGTGCTAACAACTTATTCTACGTAGCTGGTGAAACAGAAGATCCTGTTTACACTGATACAATTGAAATCGATCTTTCTGACATTGAAGCAAACCTATCTGGTCCTAAGCGTCCACAAGATCTTATTCCACTTTCAGGTATGCAAAAATCTTTCCGTGATGCGGTTGTGGCTCCACAAGGAACACAAGGTCTTGGCTTAACGGAAGATGAGTTCAATAAAAAAGTTGCTGTTAGCTTTAAAGATGGTCGCGAAGCAGAAATGACAACTGGTTCAATCGCAATTGCTGCAATCACAAGCTGTACAAATACTTCAAACCCTTATGTACTAGTTGGGGCTGGTCTTGTTGCGAAGAAGGCTGTTGAGCYTGGTCTAGATGTTCCTTCATATGTGAAAACATCTTTAGCACCTGGTTCAAAAGTAGTTACAGGTTACTTAACGGATTCAGGATTACTACCATACATGGAGCAACTAGGCTTTAACATTGTTGGTTACGGCTGTACAACATGTATTGGTAACTCTGGTCCACTTGAAGACGAGATCGAAGCAGCAGTTTCAGCTAATGATCTGACTGTAACATCTGTTCTCTCAGGTAACCGTAACTTTGAAGGACGTATTCACCCATTAGTGAAAGCGAACTATCTTGCTTCTCCACCACTTGTTGTTGCATATGCACTTGCAGGAACAGTGGATATTGATCTGCAAAATGATCCAATTGGACAAGACAAGAATGGTAAAGATGTATTTTTTGCAGACATCTGGCCAACATCTGATGAGATTAAAGACGTTGTTAATGAAACAGTAACACCTGAACTATTCCGTCGCGAATACAATAATGTATTTGATAGCAACGATCGTTGGAACGAAATCAAAACAACGGATGATGCGCTTTATAAGTGGGATAATGATTCTACTTACATTGCGAACCCTCCATTCTTTGAGAACCTTTCTAAAGATCCACAAGATATCAAGCCATTATCAAGCTTACGTGTAATCGGTAAATTCGGTGATACTGTAACAACAGACCATATTTCTCCTGCTGGTGCAATTGGTAAAGATACTCCTGCTGGTAAATACTTGATCTCTAAAGGCGTTGAGCCGAAAGATTTCAACTCTTATGGTTCTCGTCGTGGTAACCACGATGTCATGATGAGAGGGACATTTGCTAACATCCGTATCCGTAACCAAATTGCTCCTGGTACAGAGGGTGGTTTCACAACATTCTGGCCTACCGGTGACGTTATGCCGATCTATGATGCGGCTATGAAATACAAAGAAACAAGTACAGGTCTAGCTATTCTAGCTGGTAAAGATTACGGTATGGGAAGCTCACGTGACTGGGCTGCTAAAGGTACAAACCTTCTAGGAATCAAAACAGTTATCGCTGAAAGTTACGAGCGTATCCACCGTAGTAACCTTGTATTAATGGGTGTTCTTCCCCTTCAATTCAAAGAGGGCGATAGTGCTGAATCTCTTGGATTAACTGGTGAAGAAGCATTCGACGTACAAATTACAAATGCGGTTCGTCCTCGTGAAATGGTTAAAGTCGTTGCAACTGACAAAGATGGCAACAAGAAAGAGTTTGATGTTCTTGTACGCTTTGATAGTGAAGTTGAAATGGACTACTACCGTCACGGTGGCATCCTACAAATGGTATTACGCAGTAAATTTGCTCAAATTAAAGCGTAATAATACGAAAACAGTCTGCCTTATGGCGGACTGTTTTTTTGTTATTAATTTCTTTTTACAGGAAAGCTTGTTAAAATCAACCTAGTACAAAAATGAAATGGAATAGGAAGCTGGAGTTGGTGAGGATGGAAGAATACAAAAAGGTGTTAATTGAATTAGACGATTTAATGAGGAATATCGGGAAGCATYTTATCCCAGATTTAGAAATATTGAATGAATTTCATTTAACAAAGCGACAGGTAGCCATCTTATTTCTTATTTTAAAGAAGCCTGAAACAACAATATCTGAGATCGCCCAGTACTTTGAGATTTCCAAAAGTGCAGTGAGTCAATCGATGACGAAATTAGAAGAGGAAGATATTATTATTCGTGAAATCAATCACGATAATCGCAGAGAAATGAATTTAGTATTAGGGCAAAATGGGCAAAGAATTCAACATGAATTGTTTAAGCTTGAACAGAAGATGATGACGATTTATTWAACGAAGTTACCAATCGAAGATCTTCATCATGTACGAGACACCTTAAAAAAACTTGATGAGATCATCATGAAAGAAAAAAAGGACAAATGATGAACTTTTGCTAGGGAGAAGGGAAAGTAATTGCCTTCTTTTTGAAAATCATTTAGGATTAAAACAGTTAAGTAATTAAACTATTCAAGGGGGATTAAAAATTCAAGCTCATACCTTTTACATAAGGAAAATGTAGGACTTGTTTACGATAGAACCCATTAAAATCCTGGCTATAACAAAAAGGAGTAAATGAAAACATGACAAATTTTTCAATACGCAGGCCTAAATTCACAATTGTGGCCATGCTTATCTTTTTAATTTTCGGCTTTGTCTCGATTACTAATTTACCTCTGCAACTATTCCCTAATATTAATCCGCCTGTTGCGGCAGTCGTGACAAGTTATTCTGGAGCAA
>NZ_LFEL01000025.1:0-12650 GCF_001037965.1 Bacillus sp. LL01
TCTAGGTGTGCCGCCAACAATAACGGGGGCAAGGTCTAGGACGGAAAATTTAATATCTTTTAGTGTTCTTGCTTTATGGTTAATTGTCATCATCTCAACTCTTTCCTATCGATAGTAAATGGAAWTGGAATGTTTAAATGATTCGTATTCCAATTGATCCATACATCTATTGTATCAACTATCTTTCGGGTATCGTAATAAAACGACTTGGGATTGGAAGAAATCAATAATTAGTTTGTTTCATTCCTTTTTTGAATATGTTCAGCATGCTTTCGTCCCCATTCATCCATCGTTTGCAAGACGGGCACCAATGTCGACCCATAATCTGACATTGAATACTCTACTTTAGGAGGAACCTCGGCATAGACAGTGCGAGTAACGATATCCTGCTCTTCAAGTTCGCGCAGATGTTGAGTGAGCATTCGTTGTGTAACGCCTGGAATCATACGCATTAATTCATTGAACCGCATTGTTTTATGATTAAGCAGTTGAAAAAGAATTTTTGGTTTCCATTTTCCTGTGAGAATTTCAAGAGCTGTTTCTACTTTACATTCAGACATATTGATTCCGCCTTTGGTATCTTTTTGTATACTATACCACTTTAAACTGCCTACTTTCGAATGAGAGATAGAGGGAGCATAATAGAAATAAAGGAGAAACACTGGGAGGATTAGTCAATGAATACTGTTATACATTCGGATACTCAAATCGGATTGGTACGGCTAAGAGTTCATAATTTAACAAGGTCAATCGAGTTTTATCAATCGGTGATTGGTTTGAATGTACTAAAACGAGAAGAAAAAACGGCCTATTTAAGCGCTAATGGACATACGGTACTAGTTGAAATCGAGGAGTATGTTGATGCTGTGCGAGTTCAACCACGTACAACCACTGGCTTATATCATTTTGCATTACTTGTGCCAACGAGAAAAGATTTAGGAGTCATCCTTCAACATTTAATGGAACAAAAAATGGATATTGGGCAATCCGAACATTATGTAAGTGAAGCGCTCTATTTAAGCGACCCTGATGGAAATGGAATCGAAATTTATGCCGATCGACCTCGTTCTACATGGAAACGAGATGCGTCAAATCACTATGTGATGGGGAGCGACCCAATAATGTGGAGAGAATTGCTTGATGAGGCTAAGGGTGAACAGTGGAGTGGATTACCTCAAGAAACAATCATAGGCCATATTCATCTTCATGCAAGTGATCTAGAATTAGCAAAAGACTTTTATGTTGAAAAGCTTGGATTTGAAGTAGTTGGCGACTTTAAAGCAATGCGAGCTTTATTTATTGCAGCTGGTGGTTATCATCACCATATTGGCCTCAATGTTTGGGCGGGTTTTGGTGCGCCAAGCCCACCTAAGGGTGCGATTGGACTAGTCTATTACACCATTATTCTGCCTGATTCAACAGCACGACAGGACGTCATAAAGAGACTAAATGAGAGTGGAATAGACKGAATGATGATTGAGGATTACTACGTATTTACCGATCCATTTGGAATTGAAATTCGACTTGCATGTAAATAAGTGAGGGGTTGGGACATATCTAAGAGGTTTAATTCAGGATAGGAACGAAGCGCTAAATTAGCGGATGAAAGCGAAGTATATTTCAGGAGCGGTATACATAGACCGCATCAGTAATGTTTGATTTTCCATAAGTTGAAATACTTTTGTCCTAGCTTTTTTATTTTTCATCTTTAAATAGTGCTGGAGCATCAATATGGGTTTCGGAGTGGTGTGAACGGTAAGTTGTAGTAGGAAATAGAAGATCGTTGTTGAAAAAGGAAATAGACTATAAGGGAGTGATTAGTATGGCAACGATTGAAGATTTAATGAAGCTAGATATTCGGATAGGGACAATTCAATCAGCAGAACCTCTTAAGAAAGCTCGAGTACCTGCAATTAAATTAGTAATTGATTTTGGAGAAGAGATTGGAGTGCGAGGGTCTAGTGCTCAAATTACGAAACGATACAACGAAGAAGAGTTAATTGGAAAGCAAGTAGTGGCTGTAGTAAATTTTCCGCCGCGAAGAGTAGCAGGTTTTAAGTCAGAGGTTCTCGTTTTAGGAGGAGTACCAGGAGAGGGTGAGGTTGTGCTCCTTCGACCAGATGTGCCCTTGCCCAATGGGACCACAATTAGTTGAACGAAAAAACCTCGCTTAATTAAGCGAGGTTTTTTGCTGAAGGCAGCACCCGGATTCGAACCGGGGATGAAGGTTTTGCAGACCTTTGCCTTACCACTTGGCGATGCTGCCATACTGTTATTTCTCTATCCTATGCATGAATGTGAAGAAAAAGAACTGTCTGTTTCTTCTAGGTTTTAATGGAGGGGTTCAGGGGTATTGTAAAAGAACAAAAGGAGGCGTTTTGTTTGGGAAGATTAATACGACGTTTAATTAAATGGGCACCAATTATTTATCCGATCSTAAGAAAGTTTTTAAATAAAAGAAAGCAACAAAAGCGAACCAATCCCACTTCTCCTCGATAAAAATAAGTAGTCGGTTTCACTTCTAAAAGCTGAGCCGACTATTTTTTATACTCCGTTTTTCCTCCTTGATAAAATGTGACTGATTATTTGAAAAATCTCCCTATAAAGCTTACATTCCTAAAAAAAAATATTTCGCTTATCGATGAAATTCGCTAAGATAAAAGAAGGAATTTGTCTAAAAAGAACGATGGATTAAATAAGTCCYTATTGTTCTTTAAATGCAATAGGGCATCAGTGCGATCTAGAGTGGGAAGAGGTGCTTTGATGAACGAGAGCATTGGAAATAAGACAATTCAATTAAGCCTCATATTAAAAACACTTGAGGAACTGCATGATATTGTTTTTTTAATGGAATTTGAACAAGGTCGTTTTAARTATAGTTATTTTAGCAAGGGTGCACTCGATTATGCCTCTTTATCTGAGGAGTGTCTGGGGAAATATATTGATGAAGTATACCCTACCTATATTGCAGAGCATCTTAATCAAATGTATATAGAAGCTCTCAAAAAAAGAAAGCCGATTACTTATAAAGATAAGATGAATGTAGAATCAATGAATCAGTTAGGTAAGTCTGTCATTGCGCCGATTATTGAAGATGATGGTGTGATTAAGTACTTAGTTTGTTATACCGAAAAACTGAATCATGATGATTATGTATTTGATACGTTAACGGGTTTACCTAGTATTAAAGGGTTGAAAGAAAAAATTGAGACGAAAGTGAAGCAAGCCCCTGATAAAAAGATAGCAGTCTGTTATTTGAAGATCAATCAATTTGACCAGGTGGTTGATTTAATTGGTCATGGATCGATAGAAGACTTTATTGTAGAGATGACAAATCGGATATTGCGTGTTTTGAGAAATGAAGAAAGTGGATTAGCCAGAATAGCGGGCGATGAGTTTCTTTTTTATATCGTGTGTGAAAATGAAATATGCGATGTGGCAGCTTTAATCCAAAAGCAGCTCCAAGCGTCATATTTAGTCGATGAAATGGAATTAGAAGTGACCACTTCTATTGGAATATCGTATAAAAGAAGCCAGGAGTTACCTGTAGAGCATTTGATTAATCAATCCTACCATGCGATGTTTCAAGCGAAACAAAAGGGTGGACAAGCGATCACTGTCTTTAATTTTAATGAACATACCAATGAAGTAATGAATAAACCAATTATAGAAAGAGAGCTACGCAGGGCTCTGACTAAAAAAGAATTAACCCTTTACTTTCAACCAGTTATTAATGTGCATACGAAGGGAATTCATTTTGAGGCCCTCTTGCGATGGTTTAGTCCAAAGCTCGGTACCATTCCACCAGATGTGTTCATTCTTGTTGCTGAGGACCGAGATTTTATTCAAACTATAGACGAGTGGGTCATAGATAAAGCAAGTGAGTTTATTTACACATCGAAGAATCCATCTGCTAAAGTAGCAGTTAACCTATCAACCAAAACGTTAGCATCTGACACGTTGGAATCGATGTTAGRAACCGTAATCGAAAAATATCAAATTTCTCCAAGTCAATTGGAGTTAGAAATTACCGAACACTMTCTATTGCGAAATGAACAAGCAATTATTGATAAACTGTTCCGTTTGAAGAAGCTAGGATTTAGTGTTGCTATTGATGACTTTGGCGTAAGTAATGCATCGCTAAATTATTTGCGTGTTTTGCCAGTAAATAAAATTAAAATAGATAAAGTATTTATTCACAATATCGAAAAGCAAGCAAAGGAGTACCATATTGTGCATTCAATCATTTCTTTAGCTAGAAAGCTTGGTGTAACCGTAACAGCAGAAGGCGTAGAAACCAAAGAACAGGTTGAAATGCTTTTGCAATCGAACTGTGATGAATTACAAGGGTATTATTTTAGCAAGCCGGTAGATGGACAATCATTAGATGGGGTTTTGGAACAAATTCAGGATAAAATGGATCAATTAACGTTTATTCATAAATAAAAAAAAGCTTGGTCTGGTTGAATCAGACCAAGCTTTTTATAGTTACATATTAACAGGGTGATCTTCTTTTAAAACAAGAATAACCTTGCCTTGATCGAGCTTGTTTTCTAAATTCTCTGCTTCAACTTCTGTAAAGCCTAACTCTGAAAATTTAGCTCGCAGCTCATCACCTTTTTTACGGAAAACATTTTTGATGGAGGTACCAAGTCCTACTTCACTTGCTCCAACTGTRTTCGCATCAGCATTATCAGCAATGCGGTCTGTACGATCATCATCATGTGTGATGACATACATTGTAGCTGGGTCAACACCTCTAGCCTTCAATGTTTCAATTTCACGTACAACTTCTTCATCATTTTGGAACTCTTTATAGTTTGGATTCATCATTATCGCCTCCTTGGTAAATGTGTACCCGGCTGAAATAAAATCAAACTAACCATCCTTTATTTTTCTTTGAAGGTTGGGTAAAAGCCTATGTATATGAAGGGTTTCGGATACTTTTGTGAAAGTGTCAAAAAAAGTAATAAGGATGTTAAGGTACATTGGTTGTCTAAAACATGTTTAACATTCGTATAAAGTAGGAAAACCTTCTTAAAGCAATGGAATTAAGAGGAGGCATAACCGTGAAAACTCATAAATTATATATAGCAGGAGAATATGTTGATTCAACGTCTACAGAAACGATTGATGTAATAAACCCTTCTACAGAAGAAATCATCTCAAGGATTGCTAATGGAAGCGAAGAGGATGCGAATAAAGCCATTGATGCTGCGTATGAAGCGCAAAAATCTTGGAAGAAGGTACCATCAAATGAAAGAGGTAAAATGGTGCGTGAATTAGGAGATGCTTTAAAAAAAGAGCGTGAAACCTTTATTCGACTTCTTATGGAGGAACAAGGTAAGAGTTACGAGCTTGCAACAGGGGAAGTCGACACAGCCATTGATTATTTTTATTATATGTCTGAGTGGGGTAGAAAGATTGAAGGAGAGATCGTTCCAAGTGATCAAACCAATGAACAAATCTTTATTCATAAAAAACCAATTGGTGTAATTGCAGGGATTGTCCCTTGGAATTTCCCTGTTTTTATATTAGCGAGAAAAGTGGCCACAGCACTTATTGCTGGTTGTACCATCGTATTAAAACCTAGTCACCAAACGCCCAATACCACTGCAAAGTTTAATGAGCTTGTACACAAATCTAGGCTGCCAAAGGGTGTTTATAACTATGTGACGGGGAAAGGCTCAGAAATTGGCAACGTGATGGCTTCACACCCGAAAGTGAGCATGGTGACAATGACTGGAAGTGTAAAAGCAGGAACAAAAGTAATGGAAGCGGCAGCACAGCAAATTACGAAAGTTAACTTAGAGCTAGGAGGTAAAGCTCCTGCTATTGTGACAAAACACGCTGACTTAGATGTAGCAGTTGAAAGCATTAAAACATCCCGTCTGACAAACTCAGGACAAGCTTGTACAAATGCAGAGAGAGTGTATGTTCACGAAGACGTTTCTGATGAATTTATTTTAAAGATGGTTGATGCAATGAAGAACTCAACTTATGGAAATCCTCTTGAAGATAAAGAGGCCGATATTGGGCCATTAATTAGTAACGATCATTTAGAAGGCGTCTATGATATGGTGAAAGAAGCAGTAAAGGACGGGGCAACGATCTTAACTGGAGGACAGCCGGCTGATGTAGAGAAGGGGTTTTTCTTTGAGCCAACCGTGCTAAAAGATGTTAAACACGATACTCCTATTATGAAAGAAGAGATTTTTGGACCGGTGCTTCCAATTACAACTTATCGTGATTTTGATGAGGTTATTAGAATGGCCAATGATTCGGAATATGGGTTGTCGTCTTCTATTTACAGTGAAAATTATCATGAAGTTATGCGAGCTACCGCTGAACTCGAGTATGGAGAAACATTTGTTAACCGAGAAAATTTCGAAGCGATTCAAGGCTACCATGCCGGTATGCGTAAGTCCGGGTTAGGTGGAGCCGACGGTAAGCATGGTCTAGATGACTACTTAGTCACGCATGTGGTCTACATGCAATATAAAGAGGATAAAGAATAATAAGACGAGAGGAGCTCAATCTTGAGCTCCTCTTTTCATTTAACCTTTTGTCTGAAAAATAATTACTTACTATGATTCTTAATTTTTTTACAGACGTAAATCATCTGTCTGCTCCGAGCATGTAAAGGTGTCTTTTTCCAATCTGCATAGGCATGTATGATGGAGAAGCCTTTACTTGTTAAAAGCCTCTCCATTTCCTTAGGGAAGACATAACGAAGTCGAATCGTTTCTTCTTCCTCGTTCACTTGAACACCATCTATCATTTGAACCCTCGAGTTACATGTTAGAATTTGCTCTAGTGGATCGTAGGTTTCAATATGCCATTCAGTAATCTCACGTCCTAAGTAATCTCTAAAGGTTCGATTGTAAGGTGCAGTACCAATTATATCTTCTTTTTCTAAGAAGCGAGTTCCAAATAGGAAAATCCCATCCTCTTCTATATGTGTATAAATACCCTCGAGTAGCTTATCTTGATCTTCGTTAGTTAAAAAGTGCTGAAAGGCATTACCAACTAAAAAGAGAAAGCTCCCCTTTAGAGAAAGAGAGAGGGTGGTAGCGTCTTGAAGCTTAAAATCAATCTTCAGATTAGCTTGCTGAGCTTTATTCTTCGCATGTTCAAGCATTCCTTGGTGAATATCAATGCCGATCACATCATGCCCAAGACGAGCAAGGTGAAGAGACGTTCGACCTGTCCCGCAGGCAAGATCAATGATCGGTCCCCTTGTGCGAGCTGCGTATTCTTCTATAAGGGCTAGATCATCCTCAAAATGATCGTTTTCTACATCGTATAATAGAGGGTCTTTGTATTTATCAAAGTTATCAAGTTTCAAGTTTATAGCAGCTCCCATGGATTGTATTTTATATTAGAAAATTCTAACATATTTTGCTTTGGAGCATCAATTTCGTTCTAAAGAAATCAATGATATAATCAGCCTACAGATAACCGAGCGTGAATGTAGTAGTTTAGTTTGCAAGAAAATAAAGCAATGATAGGGTGACGTATGAATGAAAGAGTTAACAGTGCAGATAAAAGATTCTCATCTCAAAAAAGTCAAAGCAGGTTCTCCATTACTCGAAAAAGATGCGATACAAAATACAAAACCCCTCACAGAGGAAGGGATGATTTTGAAGCTTGTTGATTCACAAGGGACTTTTATTGGTAGAGGATACTATGGGCGTCAGAATAAAGGGTATGGATGGATTTTATCGAGAAACGAACGAGAAACGATTGATCCACTCTTTTTTCTAGGGCGTATTCACAAAGCGATTGAGCATCGTGCTGTGTTTTTTGAGTCTAATGATACAACAGCCTTTCGCGTGTTCAATGGTGAAGGGGACGGCATTGGTGGACTAACAATTGATTATTATGATGGGTTTTACGTGATGACTTGGTATAGCGAAGGAATGTATCGTTTTCGTAACTGGGTGATTGAAGCGCTAGAAAAGGCACCGCAATTTAGAGGGTTATATGAGAAAAAACGGTTTGATAAAAAAGGAACTTATATGGAGGATGACGATTATGTCTCTGGTGAGCGTGGCGAATTTCCATTGCTCGTAAAAGAGAATGGTCTTCATTTTGCTATCTATTTAAATGACGGTCCTATGGTTGGAGTGTTTCTCGATCAAAAAGAAGTGCGTAAAAAGATTCGTGATAACTATTCAGAGGGAAAAACGGTTCTTAATACTTTTTCCTACACGGGAGCTTTCTCTGTTGCTGCAGCACTTGGTGGAGCAACGAAAACAACGAGTGTGGACCTTGCTAACAGAAGTCTACCTAAAACGATTGAACAGTTTAGTGWAAATGGAATTGATTACGATGCACAAGACATCAAAGTGATGGATGTATTCCAGTATTTTAAATATGCTAAGCGTAAAGAACTAAGCTTTGATGTCGTTATTCTTGATCCACCAAGCTTTGCGCGATCTAAGAAACATACCTTTAGTGCACAAAAAGATTATACGAGTCTCTTACAAGAGGCGATTCAAATTACAGAAGACGATGGTGTAATTGTCGCGTCAACCAATTGCAGTACATTTGGAATGAAGAAGTTCAAAGGGTTTATTGATCAAGCCTTTAAAAAAGAAGGGTTCTCCTACAAAATCGAGGGAACTTTCTCTTTACCAGATGATTTCCGGACGATCAAAGCTTTTCCTGAAGGGAATTACTTAAAAGTAGTCATCGTAAAAAAGGTTAAAGGATAGCAAAGTAGCCAGGCTTCACTACCGAAGCCTGGCTGTTGTTCGTTAATTTGCAAAGGCATGATTGCCAATGGTCCGTTCAATCGTTCTTGTTTGAATCCATTCAGAAGTTGCGATGGCTGGATTGAAATAATAAAGAGCTCCTTGGCTAGGGTCATTCCCTTTGTATGCCTCTCTTACTGCTTGGTATGCTGTTGCATCAGGTGATAAATCATATTGTCCATCATGGACAGCTGTAAATGCATTTCGTTGATAAATGACACCTGCAAGGGTAGAAGGGAATTCATCTGACTCAACGCGATTTAGGGCAACAGCAGCAACTGCCACTTGTCCCTCAAAAGTTTCTCCACGTGCTTCCCCATATACAATTCGTGCTAATTTATGTATTTCTTCCAATAAACTATGTGTGGCAACACCTGTAATACCGTCTACAACTAAATCAAAATCACTTTGGAAATTTCGAACTGCTTGCTCCGTTAACGGTCCGTAGTGTCCAGTAGCATCAGTATCTAAGTAATCTAGTTCAATTAATTGTTTTTGAAGTTCTTTTACCTCGGCATTCGAATCACCATTTTTAAGAAGACTGCTTGCATGTCCTTCCGATGGAAATACGAAAAATAGTGCAGCCAAAGCGACGATTGCTTTGCTAATTGAAAATAACTGTTTCATTCATCATCTCTCCTCGATAGATTGATTTTTTGATAATGTCAACCAAGTCTGTTTACCACCAATTCATTATTTTTAAACATCATGTGAACAGATGGACTTGGATTGACCACGATGTTCTGTTGCTATATTTATTGTTTCATAGCCTTTCAGCCTCAAACAAGAGACCATCTTAGGGGCTCAAAAGGAATGAATTAGGGACTTTTTTGTAGATTCATAGCTTGATTAGTAAGATGACCTATTGAATAGGACTCAAAGAAATTACCTAATGGAACTAATCGAAAAAAAGTATTAGTCTATCATAGGGAGCAACTTCTAGATAATCCCATATAAGTACTGATCAAGTTTTCAAGAAGACTATTAAACCATAGTAAGACCTAGTTCAAATCAAGTAATAGCCTCTAGTAAATTAATGTAAGCAATGTTTTACCCTAAGATTGTACGATCGTCTCGTTTCACGTGAAACGTATAATGAATTATCAGAATGTTTCACGTGGAACGGTGGCTTGATATCTTTTTATAGGCAGTGATGCTATCATATTTGAAGGATTAAGTGGAAAGGGTGTTTGAATGAAAAAGTCAGTTGTACTAACAGAGAAACCTTCAGTGGCAAGAKATCTTGCTCGAGTATTGAAGTGTGAAAAAAAAGGAAATGGTTATTTTGAGGGGGCCTCCTATATTGTAACGTGGGCACTTGGGCACCTAGTAACGTTAGCTGACCCTGAAAGTTACGGTGACACATATAAAACGTGGAAGCTAGAGGATTTACCGATGTTGCCATCTCGTTTAAATCTAGTTGTTATGAAAAAAACAAGCAAACAATTTTATGCCGTCAAATCACAGTTGAATCGTGGTGATGTTGATCAAATTATTATTGCGACAGATGCAGGAAGAGAAGGGGAGCTTGTGGCACGCTGGATACTAGAGAAAGCAGATGTTAAAAAGCCAATAAAACGTTTGTGGATCTCTTCTGTTACAGACAAAGCCATTAAAGAAGGTTTTAACCATTTACGTGATGGTAAACAGTACGAAACATTATATGATGCAGCTGTGGCACGTTCAGAAGCAGATTGGTATGTAGGAATGAACGGAACTAGAGCCCTTACAACAAAATACAATGCTCAACTTTCATGTGGTCGGGTGCAGACACCGACGCTTGCGATGATTGCTAAAAGAGAAGAAGATATAGGTCAGTTCAAGCCAAAGAGTTTTGATCAAGTAGCGGTTCTTTCTAAAAATGGTGTGACGTTTCATTGGTATCATAAAGGAACAAAAGAACGTCGAATCTTTAACGGAGAGCAGGCAGAACAGGTGAGACAGAAGCTTCAAGGTCAAAAGATTACGATTCAATCTGTCTCAAAGACAAAAAAACAAACATTAGCACCGAAATTATATGATTTAACAGAATTGCAACGTGAAGCAAACCAAAAATTTGGATTTTCAGCGAAAGAAACGTTATCTACTTTACAAAAGCTCTATGAGCAACATAAAGCTGTTACCTATCCACGAACAGATTCACGTTTTCTATCGTCAGACTTGGTTGACACACTAGGTGATCGTCTAAAGGCATGTGATGTTCAACCATACCGTAAGTTAGTATCTGATATAAGAAAGCGTCCATTAAAAGCACATTCAAATTTTGTGGATGATCGCCAAATAACAGACCATCATGCCATAATTCCAACGGAACAATCCCCTGTACCTAGCGCATTATCTGAACGTGAAGCAAAGCTTTATCAATTAATTGTTCGTCGCTTTTTAGCTGTGCTTTATCCAGCTTATGAATATGAGCAGACAAAAGTAGAAGCAACAGCATCAGGAGAGCATTTCAGTGCGAAAGGTGATCGGATACTCTCACGTGGGTGGAAGGCAGTGTATGAAGCGAATGGGGGAGAACAATCAACACCATTGCCAGAAATAACTGAAGCAGATCAGTTTACTATCAAGGAAGTGTTAGTGAGAGAAGGTCAGACACAGCCTCCTGCTCGTTTTAATGAAGGTACGCTCCTTACAGCAATGGAGCGACCGCAGGCATTTATGGAGAACAAAACAGAGGAGTTAGTTGAGACGCTTGGTAAAACCGGTGGCATTGGAACAGTAGCTACAAGAGCTGATATCATTGAAAAGCTATACCAATCCTTCTTAATTGAGAAGCGAGGAAAAGAGATTGTGATTACCTCAAAAGGAAAACAGCTGCTTACACTCGTTCCTGCCGACTTACGTTCGCCCGCTCTTACAGGGGAATGGGAACAAAAACTAGAGGCAATTGCAAACGGAGAGCTTAAAAAAGAGGCATTTATTACTGAGATGAAAGAGTACGCGAAATCAATTGTAGGTGCAGTGAAAGCAAGCGATAAGAAGTTCCGCCATGACAATGTAACAGGAAGTAAATGCCCTGAATGTGGGAAGTTAATGCTTGAGGTTAATGGAAAGAAAGGGAAGATGCGTGTCTGTCAGGACCGTGAGTGCGGATATAAGAAAAACATCGCAAAAGTGACCAATGCTCGTTGTCCTAAGTGTAAGAAGAAGCTTGAGCTTAGAGGAGAAGGTGAGGGCCAAACATTTGCATGTGTATGTGGACATCGTGAAAAACTATCGGTCTTCAATGAACGTAGAAAGAAGAATAAAAATAAACAAGTATCGAAGCGGGAAGTCTCCACTTATATGAAGAAGCAAGATAAAAAAGAGGATTTCAGTAATTCTGCTCTAGCGGATGCCCTAGCAAAGCTTAAATTAGATAAATAAAAAGAAACCTAGCTCTGAGTATTAAACTCAAGCTAGGTTATTCCTTTTTATACTTTAAAGCGGTTCATACGTTCTGTTAACAGCTCACTTGCGTCACTTAAGACCTCTGCAGATTCAGAAACAGTAGAGAGAGCACGCATTTGCTCCTCAGTTGAAGCGGTCACTTCCTCTGCTGCAGCTGCTGATTGCTGTGAAATTGCTGCAATGTTTTCAATCGAAGCCACAACAGAATCTTTACGTTCATTCATATGTTTGACTTCATCTTTAATTAATTCAATAGCTCGCGTAATGTCTCCAACGACCAGTTCAATTTCATTAAAGGATTGCTCAGTAGATTTAACTGCTGTATTTTGTTCAGTAGTAATCGCTTTAGTTGATTGCACTTCATTTACCACTTTAGAGGTTAATGAAGTGCAATCAACTAAAGCGATACTACTGAACAAAATACAGCAGTTAAATCTACTGAGCAATCCAGTAGTAATCGCTTTAGTTGATTGCACTTCATTTACCACTTTAGAGGTT
>NZ_LFEL01000250.1:0-3332 GCF_001037965.1 Bacillus sp. LL01
CTTACCGCTTTTTCCAGTTGTTTTCCTTCATACTTACGGTTTTGAACCGTCACGGTTAAAAATAGGATCGTAAAGGTCATCTTTATCACCTCCCTTCAAAGTGTTAGTTTATGAATACTTAGTTAGCTATGGTGATAATTTCGTTAAAAATTGGATGTTGAAAAGAGCACAAAAAAGCCACAGGTAGTTAGACGTCCCTGTGGCTTAATAGACATAATAAATCCACAGGGTATATACGTCACCTGCGGCTTTTAGACTCAATATGTAGTACACATAATGTTAATTAAGGTTGTGAACTAATCATTTTGAGTGAGACGGCAGGTGTTGAACATGACGTAGGTAAAGCAAAACGAATAATAGATAATCTTGTGATTTGGTTCATCATAGTGTTCAGCCTCCTTTTCACTCAAATTTGTTTACATAGGGAATTATATCCAATATCATTCAACTTGTAAATAATAAATGTGAAAATTATTCGACTTTTTTGATAATGGTATTGACATTGTTTGATTGAGAGTTTTATTGATAAACTAATGCACGAATCGAGTAATTAAGAAGTTATAGAAGAAATTGCTTAAGAGGTAAGGGGGTGTGAGGACTTTTGCAGAGGGAAATAGATGAGTGATTTAATACAGTAATATAACAAAATCCCTTCATCACGGTGATGAAGGGATTGTCATTGTTTATTCAGCTAAAATAGCATCGAGTCTTGATGTATCTACAAATCCATCAAGGTCAGGCTCTTTATCCATGAACTTAAGTTCATAAGAAGCGTCTGCCCAAGCTTGTAGAGCATCAGGGTGAGTTTCAGTTGTCACAACCATACGTTCCCATGCTTGAGATAAGACAGTCTCAGGAAGACGGTTTTGAGTTAAGTTGAACAAAGCATCATTAATGGTTTCTAGTGTATCTTCAGTGTTTTCTTGAGTGTATTCAACTGCCGTTTTGTGACCGCGTAAGAAAGCATCAACGGTTTCAGGATTTTCTTCCAAGAATCGTTTTGATGYTACAACGACAACACTTGGTAGGGTTTCTCCTAAGAAAACTTGATCCCATTCTGTAATAACATTAGCGCCTAGTTCCTCTACTAAATACGTTCCCCAAGGTTCTGGAGCAGCAGCAGCGTCAATTTGACCTTGTTCAAACATAGCAACCATATTAGCTGGTGCGATTCTTGATTGGTGTTCAACTGTACCACCTACACGGTTTGACTCTAAACCAAGCTCTTGTAGCATGATTTCAAGTTGTACGTTGTGGGTGCATCCGTTACCTGGTGTACAGAAAGACTTACCGCCAAAGTCCTCAAGTGTCTCAATTCCTGACCCGTCACGCGCTACAATTAAAGTTGCACCGTTCGCAGCTGCTCCTAAGACGACGATATCTCCACCTGTTAAGAAATAGTTAATAGCAGGTCCGGGTCCAACATAACCGATATCAAGATTACCTGTTTCAAGGGCTTCAATAAAATCATTTCCATTAGGGAAGTGTGTATATTCAGCCTCAACATCTCCTAACTCATCATCAAAAAATCCTTTTTCTTTCCCGACGATTGCAGCAGCGTGATCTAAATTTGGAAAGTACCCTACATTAATTTCTTCAGCTGGACCTCCGCTTGTTGTAGAGCCGCCTGTTCCACAAGCAGTAAGAGCTGCAATTGTTAAGGCAATGCCGCTAGCTTTTAACCATTTTTTCATCTTGTTTCTCCTCCTGTGTTCCTCTTTTATTTTGAGTAACCCCATCTTTGTAGTACTTTTCGTTCAATTGGATTAAAGATTAAATATTCTACAATTAAGCCTATAACAGCAATGATGATCATAATGGCAATAACTAGTTCCATATTGAAGAAATCACGTGCATCAAGTAATGTTCGACCAAGACCACCACGTCCTAAAAGCTCAGCTGCCATTAGTGCGCGCCAGCCAAATGYCCACGCAAGTCTGACACCTGTTAGAGCAGAAGGGATGGAAGCTGGAATGAGTACTCTCCAAATGAGCTCTACACCTTTATAACCCATTGTTCTAGCTGCTCGAATGAGTAGCGGCTGAACGTTTTTAATTCCCATGCGCATATTCATGGTCATTGGCCACGTCCCGCCTAAGACGATAACAAATAAAATCGCAAGCGGACCACCTTGAAACATCACAAGAGCTAATGGTAACCAGACGATACTAGGTACAGATTGAAGGGCTACAACAAGTGAGCCAAGCGTTTCATCTGCAAGTTTAGAAGTAGCAAGAATAATACCTAAAAGAGAACCGATTATTACGGCAAGTGCAAAGCCTAAGGAGATTCGACCAAGACTGGTTGTAAGAGCTGCAGTTAAGATGCCGGTCTCAAAAAATCCTCGATATAACTCCACAAATGAGAGGAGGGGAGATGGGAACATACGAGTTTGGAACAAATCTACTCTATATATGATCTCCCATATTCCGATGAGAGCTATAAAGAAGAGTAGCCTTCTGACTATTATAATCATCACCCATTTCCTCCTTCATTACTTTTTCGATTTCTCCAGCTAGCTGTTCATTGATTTGTTCTTCAAGGAGAGCGAATTCCTTAGAAGATGTTTTTCTCGGGCGAGGAAGATTAACATCAAAGACATTAATTATTCCACCCGGGCGAGTACCCATTAACACAATCCGATCGGATAATAAAATCGATTCGCGGATGTTATGAGTAACAAAAAGAATGGTTTTTCTCGTTTGTTCCCAAATGTACTGAACTTCTTTATGAAGCATAGAACGTGTTTGCTCATCAAGTGCACCAAATGGTTCATCCATAAGTAGTACGTCTGGGTCCATGGCAAGGGCACGAGCAATAGCAACTCGTTGTTTCATTCCTCCTGATAACTCATGAGGATAAGAGTCAATAAATTTACTTAAATGGACAAGCTTTAAATACTTAATCGCGCGTTCTTTTGCTTCTTCTTTGCTATATTGTTTCTTTAGACCAAATACTACGTTTTCTAAGACGCTTAACCATGGSATAAGTGCAGCTTCCTGAAAAACGACTCCGCGATCAGCTCCTGGACCTTTTACGGCTTTTTCTCCAACGAATACAGATCCTTTTGAAGCTTGATCTAATCCAGCTACAATATTTAACAATGTAGATTTTCCACATCCGGAAGGTCCGAGTAATGAGACGAATTCACCTGATTTTACTTCTAAGTCTATTTTTTCAAATACCGTGTAAGAGGTATTGTCTTGTTTATTGTCAAACGTTTTACCGACTTGTTTAATTGAGACGCTAGCCATTAGAAGCTCCTTTCTGTAAAAAACATTAATATTTTATAAATCATATCAACTTAGTAGGTTTTAGTTGTTTTTAGTATA
>NZ_LFEL01000251.1:0-3315 GCF_001037965.1 Bacillus sp. LL01
TCATAGTCAGGTCGATCATTTTGTGGAAGCGCAAGAGGCTGCTCATGTACATGTCAATTTTATTATCAAAGCACTCACTCATTAAAGCGCTCTAAGTCAATGATCATTGACTTAGAGCAATCTATTTTACTTTAATTGACCAGTCGTTAATAGGGAGGTAATACGGATGGAAAAAGCATTAGTACTCGGGGCATCTGGTGGAATAGGTTATGCATTAGTAGGGGAATTGGTGGCGAGAGGGATTGATGTCATTGCCTTTTCAAGAGGAAAAGCAACACTTGAGAAGCTTTACGAAAATAAATCAAATGTCATAATTCATTCGGGGGATGCACTAGTGAAAGAAGACGTATTGAAGGCTGCTGATGGTGTCGACGTGATCTTTCATGCAGTAAGTTTTCCATATCAGGAGTGGGAGAAGAAACATCTTCAATGTATAGATATTATATTGGAAGTCGCTCAGATAAAACGCGCAAAAGTGGCGCTTATCGATAATATATACGCATATGGTAAACAATCTACTCATGTCACAGAATCAACGAAAAAAAATCCTCACACAAAAAAAGGGAAAATCAGATACGAGATGGAAAAGAGAATGATAAAGAGTGAGGTAGAGACGTTAATTGTCCATATGCCTGATTTATATGGGCCTAATGCGAATAATACCATTCTTCATGAAACGCTAAAAAATGTCGTGCAAAATAAGAAAACAAATTTCGTGGGAGGTCTGAATGTAGCAAGAGAATACCTCTTTACAAGCGATGGTGCAAAAGCGATGGTTGAGTTATCACTTCGCTCAAAAACGTATAATCAAACGTGGAATATTCCCGCCACCTACGCTATTACAGGAAAAGATCTTCTGGCCATCATACGAGAGGAAACGGGCTATCAAAAATCGGTAAGAATCGTTTCAACAAATATGATTCGCTTTATGGGTTTGTTTTCACCCTTCATGAGAGAAATGGTGGAAATGATGTATCTAACAGAACAACCAGTCCTTTTAAGCGGAGAAAAGTATGAAAGTGAAGTAACATTACTACCACGTACTTCATATAAACAAGGAATCCGTGAGACGATTTCTTGGATGAGGTCTGAAAATAAAGCTAATAAGCACAATGAAGGTTGAGAGAGGGAATGGAAAATGGGAGAATCAAGGCCCCTATGATTATAGAAGGAGGTGAACGTGGTGAAGGGTGAGTCTGTGTATTTAAGAACAATCAAAAAAGAAGATCTAGACAGCTTATACGAAGCTGTTCAAGATGAAGAGATAAGGTACATGACCGGCACAAGAAGTGTGTTTTCGATGGAGCAATTATATGAGTATTATCAAAGAATCATGCATGATGAAACACGTTATGATTTTTCTATATGCCTAACAGAGACAGATGAGTTGATTGGAGATTTAGCTATTATGGAAATAGATGAAGAGAATAATAAGGCTGCCTTCCGAATGGCTTTGCATCACACCAATCATTTCAATAAAGGGTACGGCACAGAGGCTCTTCAACTAGCACTGCAATTTGCTTTTGACACGCTTAACTTGAATCGACWACAACTCGAAGTATTTTCACATAACGTTCGAGGCATAAAGGCATACGAAAAAGCAGGATTCAAAACAGAAGGAGTCATAAGAGAATCCCTTTATATCAACAACCACTATTCAGATGAAATCATTATGGGGATGCTGAAGAAAGAGTATGATGCGATAAAAGATACATAGAGATTAGGTTACTTATTTCAATAAAACGTAACCATGTTTAACGTTGTTTTATATTGTATGAAAAACCAGGACGAAACATATCTCGTCCTGATGTGCGTTATACATATTTAAGGGATTCGATTGGGTTGGAGTTTAGATTTAATAGGAGGAGTCAGTGTCAGGCTGGCTTTTTTTATGCTTAGCTTTAGTGGGAAGTGGGTAATAGTACCTTTAGGGAATAAATTTGTCAACTCAGTTGAAAATTCTACTTACAAGTAGATTCATTTGAGGTCTAAAAAATATCGGAGGATGCATCCTTATGGAAACGAAAAAAGAGATTACAGTTGGTGGAGTCGAGTTAAAGTGGGATCTAGAAACAGGCGATGTTCTGTTTGAAAATGGAGATGTTGTCTTCTTCTGGGTCTCGGCGATGAAAACCTTTTTTGATACGATTAAAGAAATTTCAGGGGTAGAAGCAACGAATCTTGTCTTTGAAACGACCGGATTCCGTCAAGGCTTGATCGTTGGCGAAGGATTTCGAGGAATGAAAAATATTAATACAACCAATGTAGTGGAATGGCTATCCAATACGTATGCAACGGCGGGTTGGGGGAAAGTAGAGATTAAAGAAATGGATGTAGAAAATGATACATTCATTCTTTATATTCAAGATGATTGGGAATACAAAATGAATCAATTGGACGATAAGAACACAAAAGGGATCTTTGTTCCATCCCATTATGCAGGGGTTTTATCAGGTCTATTCCGAAAAAACTATTGGTATAGTATCGTTCAGTATCAAGATGAGGACCATCCTCATAGTATCGTGAAGTATTTCCCTTCAGAAGTGAGCATCCAACATAATATCCATGAACTCTCAAGGCGACAGGAAGCAGAGCAAATTGCTCAACTTGAAGATCTAGTGAATGATAAAACACAGGCATTACAGGACCTAGTAAAAGAATTATCTTCTCCCATCATCCCTGTTTTAGAAGACATTATTGTGGTTCCGATGATTGGTGTCTATGATCAGGAGCGTACGGAAGATTTATTAGATAACATCCTCATCCAACTTCCCAAATACCAAGCGAAGTACTTATTGTTAGATTTAACCGGATTAAACGGAAGCATTTGCGAACATACAGCAGCAGCCATTGATAAGTTAGGTTCAGCAGCTAGGTTGCTTGGAACAGAAGTTATTTTAGTCGGAATCTCAGCAGAGCTCGCTTTAACTATTACAAAAACATTAACAAACTTGAAAAATTACGAATGTCTACAATCACTGCAACACGGAATTTATTATGCATTAGGCAGAAGTGGACGAAGAATCGTGTAATAGAGAAAAGACCAAACATGATTAAGTTTGGTCTTTTCTCTATGAAATCGGTTATACATATTTTTTTGCACATTTTAGGATAAAAATGTATTTCATACGAATACTACCTTTTGAGCACAAGTTCCTGCTATAAGACTTACTATAAGCTTGCAGGCAAATAAAAGGAGGTTTTTTGGTGGCTAAAAAAATGGCACTGGTACTCGTAGCATTTGCGATGATCATCTCGTTCTCTGCAAATGTGTTTGCAGCAGAGGAAACAAAGAAGGATATCGTTGATACTGCT
>NZ_LFEL01000252.1:0-3315 GCF_001037965.1 Bacillus sp. LL01
TTCAATAAGTAGCCCCCCTACTTTGCGAATTGCTTCCTCTTTAGATTGTACCTGTTCATCGAAAAGGATATTGTCTAGTTGTAATACTGCTTTAGCCATGTTGAATCACTCCTATTTTTGTAGTTTCGTAATTAAATACTCTTTTAAATTTCTCTCTAATAATGTGAATATGGCTTGTTCATCCCCTGTTTCAAATCGCCGAATCGATTCGTCACTTTCAATAATGGAAGCACTAATGGAACTCATGAGTTCCAGTCCTTGCTTGTTCCATATCTCTGGAGCTAGCATAAGTAGAATTCGACTCACTTCATATTCTTCATTATCCATGCCTCTCATCTGCATCGGCTCTGGTAACTCATGTACAGTAAAGGTGGCTACTTTCACATCATCACTGCGGGTATGAAAGAGTGCCAACCGCGTACCCGGGATAGCCAGGCCACCTAATTGCTCTCTTTCTATTAATGCTTCTGCTACGCGTTCACTATTTTCTACTAAATGCTTTTCCTCTTGATATTGCGCTAATTGTTGAATGAAGGCATTGGTATTTATGAGATGCGACCATGCTTTCAATTCAAACTGAGTTAAAATTGAATTGATAAGGTTGCTAATTTGTTGAATGCTCTCTAGTTTAGTTAAAGCATCTTCCTTCAACCACTCTTTAACCTCATCATGTTGCCCCACTATTTCAGCTTTTCGTTCACTGTTATCAGCCTTTACCCAATCCTTCGTATGAATAGAATGACGTATTCGATCCACTTCTTTTTTGGATAAGAATGGAGTAACTAGAAAATAAGACTCTATAGAAGGAAGAGGTACAGTGGAGATGACGATCGTCTGCTCTGATACTTTATCTTGACTCATATCAAAGGCTGACATATGAGTTAACTCACGAATTTCAGGTATCTCTTTTTCAAGTCGTGTTGCTAACAACTTTGATGTTCCAATTCCACTCGAACAGACTACAATTGCCTTCAAACCTCGTTTATGCTTCGCTCCCTCAATCGAWGAACCAAAATGCATGACCAGAAAGCCAATTTCTTCTTCGGGGAACTCCCATTTCGGAAAAATTTCCGGAACTTTCTTTTGGAGAAGCAAGAACAATTCTTTGTAATCTTTTTTTATTTTAGGAAGCAAAGCGTTATAAATCGTCATGCCTTGTTCAATTCGAAATAAAGCAGGTTTTAAGTGACTGACCAAGCCTTCTAATAAAGATTGATCACCTCTAAGCGTCACACCTGTGGCCTCTCCGACTTCATCGATTAAATGCTTCGTCCGAATCGCCAAATCGAGAGACGTTTCTTGTAGAAGTAGACCACCTTCATCTCCTTGTTTAGCACCTAAGAGATGCATGGTGACATAGACGATTTCAATCGGTGGAATCTCAATAGAAAATTTATCTTCTAAAAGAAGGACTAGCTTTTTAGCGACTTGATATTCTTTTGTTTGAGTAATCTTCTCTACCTTATTGAGGTGACCTTCAATCCTTTCACCTCGATTAATTCGATCTACTGCCAAACTTAAGTGAACAGCTAACCCTATAAACGAAACATCGGCAATCGACTCGCCTCGTTCCCTTAATTCATGGAGTGTCGCTAACACATCYAGAATGATTTTCACATCAATGAGATGGAGTAACTTCTCTGAGGTTTGGTCTTTAAGTTCACTTTTCGCCCGATGAATCTCTAATAAAGACAGAAGTTCTTCTTCACTCACTTTTTCAGTAATGAGACGCCTTAACGCTCTACGCTTATTAGGCTCATCCCCTTGTATCTCAATCCCATAGCTTCGCTTTCGGACCATCTCTAATTGAAAGGCTTCAAGCCAATCGCTCACTTTATTCAAATCATTGCTTATCGTCGCGATGGTCACACCAATTTCCGTGGCCAATGTAAACAATTTCACTGGCTCCCGCTTTTGAAGAAGAATGGAGAGGAGCAATTGTTGTCGCTCCTCCGGGGTATACTCATCTCTCTTTATCTCATTTACCATTTCTCTTAACTCGTTACGTTTCTCTACGCTACCGATTAGTTTTAATCCGACACCTGTTTGTTTTTCAAGTCTCAATTCAAATTGGTGAAGGGTAGGTTCAACGCCTTGTATATCACGATGAATCGTACGTGAACTCACGTTAAGCTTATCAGCTATTTCTTTAATCGTCAGACCTTCTTCATTAGCTAACAAATAGTCAATAATMTGTTTTTCTCGTGCTGACAAATACATCTCATTACCCCCGTTTATTCGGGCGAGGTATTTTAGTCGTCGCCTTTTAATTCACTAACGATTTCATCATACTTTGCACCATTCATAAAGTTTCCAACTGAAATATGAGCCTTATTCGGTTGTTTTGCCCTAGCACGATCTGTTAAATCTTTATGTGTGATAATGAGATCAGCATCATCAGGAATTTGGTTAATAGCTTTATTTGTTACTTCGATTGAAAGTCCTGCTTTCGTTACTTTGTTCTTTAAAATCGAAGCCCCCATCGCACTTGATCCCATTCCAGCATCGCAAGCAAAGACAATCTTTTTGACTTGATCTCGATCAATCGTACCTACTTGGTCAGGAGTTGTCGTAGCTTCTTCTGAATCAGACTTTAATGCTCCAGCAACACTGCTTCTCTTCCCTTTCATTGCTTCCATTTTAGAAGTAGCTTCTTCTAATTCTTGATCCTCATCTGTTGATCTTTTTAAGATGAGAGATGCTACTGCAAATGAAACTGCTGTGGCAACAATAATTCCTAAAATGACTCCAAGGTGATCCCCACGTGGTGTCATAAGCATATATGCAACGATACTACCAGGTGATGGCACTGCAACCAGCCCTACATTAAAGAGTAGGAATGTAAAAACTCCACTCATTCCTCCAGCGATAGCTGCTAATAATAGCATCGGTTTCATTAAAACATAAGGGAAGTAAATTTCATGAATCCCTCCTACGAAGTGAATAACTGCCGCTCCCCCTGAAGAGTATTTAGCAGCCCCTTTCCCAAAAACCATGAATGCTAATAGAATTCCAAGGCCAGGACCAGGGTTGGATTCGAGCATGAAGAGAATGGACTTACCAGTCTCAGTCGCTTCTTGAATACCTAAAGGTCCAAGAATTCCGTGATTAATCGCATTGTTTAAAAATAAAATTTTAGCAGGCTCTACAAAAATACTTGCAAGTGGTAACATTCCAGCATCTACAATGACACGCACACCAGCAGCTAGCACACCGTTAAATGCTAAAACAACAGGTCCAATCCCTACATAAGCTAGTATGGTTAGAATTAATCCAACAAATCCTGCTGTGAAATTATTAACCAACATTTCAAAC
>NZ_LFEL01000253.1:0-3308 GCF_001037965.1 Bacillus sp. LL01
CTCTAGAATTAGCGATAGAAGATAATAAAAAAGGGAAGAAAACGAGAGCAGTCATTGTTTTTGATACTGGTGGTGTACGACTACAAGAAGCCAACTATGGTTTAATTGCTATTTCTGAAATTGGTTCAGCAATCGTTGAGCTTCGGCAATACGCTCCGGTTATTGGCATTGTCCCTGGAAAGATAGGTTCCTTTGGGGGGATGTCGATTAATGCTGGTCTGTTAAGTGCGATCATTGCTACAAAAGAAGGGCGAATTGGATTAAATGGTCCAGAAGTTGTTGAGCTTGAAGCAGGAATCGAAGAAATTGATTCTCAAGATCGACAAAGCATCTGGGGAATGATCGGTGGAGAACAACGTTTGGCTATGGGTTTAGTAGATCATCTTGTTGACGATGACGTAGATCAAATAAAGAATTGTTTACACCAAATATACAAAGATGGATTGAGCCAACCTCGCAGCTCACAAGTAGAACGTTATCTCTCTTTATTAAATTCCATTTCTCTGGAAGAAAAGGTCTCTCCCTTGAAGGCAAGGGAACTTTGGAGCGAGTCAGATGAGGTGCATAGTGGCTTTGAAAATGATGCAAGCTCTCAATCGGAACAAACAAGAGGAGCAAAATGGTTTAACTTGCTTACAAAAGGAGCAGAGTCTTATAAGAGAGACGCTGAATCTGTCTTATGTGCAGATCAAGATGGGATACGTTATTTATGTGTGACAGCGAATCCAGAAGCCACCTTTTATAGAGCTCGGAACGGAGAGCTTGGTCTGAAAGAAGGGTGGATGTTAGCAAAATACATTCATGAAGTGATCGAAGCGGATAGAAACGGAGAGAAAAGGCCAATTGTGGCGATTGTGGATGTTCCTAGTCAAGCCTATGGTTATCATGAAGAATTGTTTKGGATTCACCAAGCATGTGCAGCTAGTGTTGATGCATATGCCACAGCTAGACAGAAGGGGCATCCAATTATCAGTCTTGTAGTAGGAAAAGCTATCTCTGGAGCGTTTTTAGCGCATGGACTTCAAGCGAATCGAATTCTAGCATTRGATGATGAAGGAGTAAACATCCATGTTATGTCAAAGCAATCAGCAGCTAAAATTACAAGACGGACGATTCTAGAATTAGAAGAAGCTACAAGTAAGGTTCCTGCTATGGCATATGATATTGGTTCATTTGCAACATTAGGGACGCTCGATGAATTAATAAAAGACGTACAGGCAGATCAACCTACGAATGACCAGGTTAAACGAATTGAAGAAAAAATCTCCTCTACAATCGACTTAGTTCGAATGAGCCAAAATGATTTCAGTCATCGACTAAAATCAGACATGGCAGTTGAAAATCGCGTAGCTTCTATTAAAGTAAGAAAGTTGTTAAAAGAACAATGGTAAGAGTTCATGACCTAATTGAATTAACAAATGTGGAGGGTTTTCTTTTAAAGGAAACCTTCCCCGATTGGGTGCGTCAGTCATTAAGAGAGCTTCCATATGTTGTTGTACGGAGAGCACCGATTATAGATGGGCTCATCCCTATAGGTATAAGGGGGAAGCATCGAAGTGAACGTTGCGCAAGTACGATCTCAATTTCATCTATTAAAAAAATCTATACTCCGGAGTCCATTGATGTAAGTAACGTACAAACTCATGCTTCTCATATAAATGAAGCGTTGAAAGCAATTGAGGAAATGATTGCTGAATATCCATTAACATGGGGGCCGACGGGAAGTGTCGGTTTTGAATTAATTACAAGGAATCCTACTACTCATTTAAAAAGTGACATTGACATGATTATTAGAAGCGACGTAACCCTGCAACGAACAACAGCTGAAACTCTTATGAATCAACTATCAAAACTTCCTGTGAAAGTTGATATTCTTTTGGAACGCGATGAAGGAGGATATGCCCTTTCTGAATATGCAAGCGGGGCTGATAAACTCGTTATGAGATCAACAGAAGGACCAAAGCTTGTAACCCATCCTATGTTACAGCTTCTGCATGATGGAGGAAAGTATGATGATCATACAGGAACATAAATGAAAAAAGGGTGATTCATGAGGTTGTATGATTAAACCTCTGAATCGCCCTTTTTAATAGTTGAATCCTCATCCTTACATATGCTTTTATAATAATCTCTTTCTAGCTTGTAAATTTGTCTGCGCATCGCATTCCAATCTTCATTCCCTAATGAAGCTTTTCGTAATTCATCCGTGATGTTTTCTAATTCATCCATGTTAATGTCTTCACCGTTTTCAAGTTGATGTCTCATTTCTTGGATGTTATCTTCAAGCTTTTGTAAGCCATGATCCCAAGTGAAATAAAAATCGACCGGCTGCATTTCCTCAGATAAGATATGTTTTACTTCACAGACTTCTTGTCGTGGTCCAACAATCGATATATCAGTAGCATGAACGGTGATCTCGACTTCATTTTCTTCAAGCGTTGCAGTGATGTATTTCATCTTTTTTGCAATCGTAAAGTTGAAAATATGTTCGAGTACATAGGAGAGCATCATGAAGTTTAACATGACGATCGTTTTTGGATCGTGAACATGAGTTTTAATGTTGTGTTTWGATAAGGTCTCATCAACTTCTTTTAAAACATCATCATATTTTCCTTTACGAATCATGATGGCAAATTGTTGCTGTGAATGCATCTTTAAAACATTCGGTAGCTTAATGATAGGAATCAATACAAGCAGAACCATCGACATACCGCCAAGAATCAGTGTATAAGGATAACCCATTAGGGTCTGCTTGATTTTGGAACAAGATGGATCTCGGTTCTTCATTTTAGTGGAAGTGTATCCGTTCACGAGTGGAATCAACACAATTAAAACAATCGAGGCAATCCGGACAATTGTGTCGTCATCAGGCATGAGTGGGATAAAGGTCTCCGCTAAGTCTGGAAAAACAGTTGTCACAAGGATGTATATCCAATAAAGAGACAAAAGCCCCATGAAACTTACTTTAGAATCATCTTGTGAGGGAATGCGACCAAAGAATGTCAGAGTCGCCATGCTGAATACTTTGCTTAGCATCTTGGCTATTCCTGTTAATATTATGCGAAAATAAGGCAACCCCTTCACCTACTTCTATGAAATTTTATATGCGTAAAGTTTACTATTCCCTTATTAATGCGGGTTAAACGCAAATGACAAGGATTGGTGGACCTAGCTTAAACGAGTTATGCTATGATAGATAAAAGACTATTCTTATAAAGGATGATCGAGCCTTGACGACTGTACTTAGTGAATTTTTGATTCGACAATTAGCCTCAAGTCAAGCAACGTATACACGCGGGGTAGAGTAT
>NZ_LFEL01000254.1:0-3287 GCF_001037965.1 Bacillus sp. LL01
CTCTCTCATGAAACAAGTTTTTTATGTCATCAACCTGAAGGATGCTACAAGCATTCATTTAATTAATAACGCTGGAATGGTGGCCCCTATTAAGCCGATTGAGAGATGCGAACCAGAAGAAATCATTAAAAATCAACATGTAAACTTATTAGCTCCTATGTTAATCATCTCGTCCTTCTGTAAAATAACCTCTTCTCTCCCTATTGAAAAGCGGATCATTAATGTGTCTTCTGGTGCTGCTAAGAAACCAATTAACGGATGGAGTAGTTATGGAAGCGCGAAGGCAGGACTAGATTTATTTAGTCAAGGTGCTGCTCTCGATCAACAAGAAGCGGAACTTCCTGTTAAAATTATCTCTTTTCATCCTGGGATTATGGATACCGACATGCAAGAAGAAATTCGCTCCTCCTCACAAGAAGACTTCCTGAATGTCGAGACCTTTCAGAATTACAAAAAAGAAGGAAAGCTCCTCTCTCCACAAAGAGTCGCTGATGTTCTCGTCTCACTAGTAACGAGCGAACCATTTCCTAATGGCCAAGTTGTAAGTGTTCAAGATTCTCTATAAAAAATAGCTCTCTAAGCGATCACTTAGAGGGCTATATCCTGTTTTATTAAGGTACGTCATGTCCCATTGTACTGTGTAAAATCTCAAACCATTGATCTAGATTTAATTCCATATTCTTAGAATCTATTGCTTGTTTGATACGATTAATATTACCTGACCCCACAATTGGCATAATCTTAGCTGGATGTTTTAAAAGCCAAGCATAGGCAACTTGATCAATACCAGTTGCTCCTATTTCCTCTTGTACTTTAGTTAGCGTCTCACGTAGACGAAGACTTTTCTCGTCCTTCCCAGTGAAAAGCTTTCCTCCTGCAAGAGGTGACCATGCCATTGCGGTTAGGCGCTCACGCAGACAAAGATTAAGCGTGCCATCATCCATGTTCTCTAGTTCATAAGGCGAGACTTCAATCTGATTTGTCACAAGCTTCTCTTCTAAATAAGATTGTAGCATTGTGAACTGATGGTCTTTGAAGTTCGACACGCCAAACGCTCTTACTTTTCCGTCCTTTTTCAAGGTGGTAAAGGCTTCAGCAACCTCACTCGGGTCCATCATTGGATCAGGGCGATGAATTAAGAGCACATCAATATAGTCAGTTTGTAAATTTTCCAATGAGCGTTCAGCGGAAGCTATAATATGTTCCTTAGACGTATTATAGTGATGAGACTGATGCTCTGGTCGATTCTTCGATTCAAGTACAATCCCGCACTTTGTGACAATTTCAATCTTCTCACGCAAAGAAGGATTCAATGCTAAAGCCTCACCAAATAGCTCCTCACATGTATAACTCCCATAAATATCAGCATGATCATACGTTGTAATTCCTGCTTCATATGTCTTTAAGAGGAGCGACAATGTCTCTTCCTTTGTGAGATTCCAATCTGATAATCGCCATAAACCATGCACAAAACGAGAGAATGATAAATCTTCTGTTAACTGTATGCGTTCCATTCGTTAAATCCCTCCACCCTTTTAATCGTCTCATTATAACGCGCTTACCCTTTAAAAGAAAATCTTTTCATTTGGAGACCCAAAAGAATAAATTATTCTTTTCTGACATACATAATGATGTACTGCCTTTTTCATCCCATCCAAACGTACATCAATTTAGAAATGAGGAGATTAAATGACACCACCCGTACAACCGCTAAAAAATGCTGGTCTTGCAGCAGTATTAAGTGCATTATGGTGCGGTCTTGGTCAGATCTATAATGGTCAAATTGGTAAAGGGCTATTATTCATGTTCATTCAATTTATCAATGTACTGCTCTGCTTTGTTATCATTGGCTTTATCACATATCCAATTATGTGGATTTGGGGTATGGTTGATGCCTATAAGCAAGCAGAAGAGCTCAATCAACAACAAACAACCATTACTCAACATCAACCCGAAGCTTAAGCAAAGACAAAGTCCTCTATGCGAATCATTGCATAGAGGACTTTTTTTATGGTGTTAATAGAAGCTGCTTACTTTCCGTTTGATATTCTTCAGGGTTCAATAATGTCTTATGGTATCCTGCTGATGTCCAGTCTTCAATTTGATTGTGATACCAAGGACTCCTCACATGTCCTGATTGACCAGGACCTACCACATGCTCACTTCTAGAWAAATCAGCAAGGTCCATCACACCTCTCCAACCTGCTCCACTTGTAACCTTTCCTGTTTCTGCATTCCAACTAGCTGCCATGACTGTTACTCGACTTCCACTTAATGGAGTTGGCTCTTGGTTAAAGAGTAAGTGTAACGGCTTAACTCTCGAAAGTGGATGTGCAAACGCAATGGAATGAAATTCACCCCAATTCCAATCATTTGCATCCCTTCCTTGAAGATCGATGATACGGTCTGTTGTTTTCTGCAAGGAGGTTAATAGCCACTCCTCCATTCCACCTTGCGCTTCGACCCATTGACTCTCCTCGCCTCGATTTACCCGACGAATTATTTCATCAACCGCTCCAGCTCGGTTATCAAATAAGTCAATCATCGATTCATCAATTCGCTCTTGAAACAACTCATCTGATAGTTGCTGCATCCATAAATGGAAAACAAGAGGAGCACCTAAACTTTTATGATYTTTAAAATCCCATTCACTCAATAAGAGTAACGCATCGTCATCTTCTTCTCTTAGTTCTGACGATTCGTTAACYCCATCAAGCAAAATAGGAAGCATTTCTTCAGCTTGTAAGTTATGAATATCATTTTGAAGCATTTTCATATCCTCTGTGGTGAGCATATCTCCATTTTCTAGCACATCATAAATTCGTTGCTGCCTGAAAGGTTGGGCCCACGTATGAGTAAGGTGATGAGGGTATTCATCATCCACAATTTTATTATTGGCGGTTGCGATAAAGCCTTTTTCCGGATTTACTAGAGTTGGCAGTTCGTCCCACGGGATAAATCCTTCCCATTCATATTCACCAGTCCAGCCAGGCACAGGAATCAAGCTATCTCCTTTTGAGCGAATCGGAATCAATCCATTTGCTCGGTAAGCGATCGTCCCGTCCGTTGAAGCAAAGACAAAGTTTTGTGCAGGAGTATGAAATGATTCCAATGCCTCCATAAATGTATCCCAATCTGTTGCTTTATTAAATTTCAACACGGCTTCTAACTCTGGTGATGGAAGATGAGCTGTCCATTTAAGAGAGAGAGCATATTCATCCTGCTCATCATAAGCAAACTCTGAGATGATCGGGCCATGTCTTGTCACTACTACCTCATAAGGTACA
>NZ_LFEL01000255.1:0-3282 GCF_001037965.1 Bacillus sp. LL01
ACCATGGATTGCAGATAAAGCAGGATTGGATTATGCAGATGATCTATTGTATGATCCCATTTATTCGATTGAATTAGCGATCGAATATTTAGGGTTTTTACATGATCGTTATGATGATTGGGATSATGCACTAACAGCCTATCACCGTGGGATGTACGGTCTTGAGAAATATATCGAAGAAAACGGTGATGCCGCTAGCTGGTATGCCGTAGAAATTCAAGAAAATGCAGAAGCACTTGAAGGCTTTGCATATCTGAATAAAGAATAATGTGGGAAGCAGTGAAACCGGATATGGTTTCGCTGCTTTTTTTGTCAGCGAACGATCGACTTACGGTGGGAAATTGAAGGATAAGATCAGATAGAGAAGAACTGCCTTTCAATTAAGATTTTCTTCTCTAATCATTCATCAAATGATTCTGCATGCTTAAAGGATTGCTCATAAAACGTTAATTGTGATTGTACAGACGTTACTGTATCTGCTTTTTTGACATAGTGATAATTACCATCTGAGTCTTGTTCACGAGCTTTTGTGTTATCAAGAAGTGTAATATCCAAGATTTCTTTTATGCGTTTTTTTATGGAGGCGTTTAGAATAGGAAACAAAATTTCAATACGCTTTTCCATATTACGTGTCATCCAGTCAGCAGAAGAAAGGTAAACCTTTTTTTCTCCATTATGATGAAAATAGAAAATTCGACTATGTTCTAAAAAACGATCAACGATGCTTCTGACTCGTATGTTTTCACTAACTTTTTTAATGCCTGGTCGTAAGCAACAAATACCTCTTACGATCAGGTCGATTTTCACGCCAGCATTTGATGCTTCATATAGCTTTAAAATAATCGGTTTATCCGTTAGAGAATTCATTTTGGCGATAATACGGCCATTGCCGTATTGCTGTTGATTCTTGATTTCTTGATCAATTAAATGTAGAAATTGGTCTCTTATATCAAAGGGAGCTGTAGAGAGGTAGTGCCATGTCGGTTTTTCACGATAGCCACTTAGATAATTGAAAAAGTTTGTGGCATCAATACCCATTTTCTCATTACTCGTCAACAAGCCCATATCTGTATATTGCTTAGCAGTCGAGTCATTGTAGTTACCGGTCCCTAGATGAACAAAGCGTTGCACTTCATGGTCCTGGTGCCTAACAACGAGGGTGATTTTGCTATGAGTCTTTAGAGAGGTGATACCATAAATGACATGGACGCCAGCCTTTTCAAGTTTCTTTGCCCATTGAATATTGTTTTCCTCATCAAAGCGAGCTTTTAATTCAACTAATACCGTCACTTGCTTTCCGTTTTCAGCAGCTCTTTCTAGGGCTTGTATGATCGGGGAATCACCACT
Organism: Bacillus sp. LL01; assembly: GCF_001037965.1. Classification (NCBI taxonomy): domain Bacteria; kingdom Bacillati; phylum Bacillota; class Bacilli; order Caryophanales; family Bacillaceae; genus Bacillus; species Bacillus sp. LL01. The sequence goes on from NZ_LFEL01000255.1 coordinate 1,348, forward strand.
GACCCGATAGAGCGTCTGCTTGATCGCCAAGACATTTGGGTCATCCGCTGCCTGAGAGATGAAGTCAACGACTGGCTGGAAGGACTCATATGGATGATGCAAAAAAATATCCTTTTTCGAAATGGCATCAAAAATATTCTCCTCGCCAATCAAATCGAAAGGAGGTTGAGGAATCAGGTTTTCATTTGCTAAGTGCTCATGATCATTGGCAAGTTGCCTGTAAAATTTAAATAAAAAGGAAAGGTCTAGAGGACCATGAAAGGAGTAAACATCCCCTTTGTGAATCTCAAGCACATCAAGCAATAAGCTCAAAACAGTAGGGTTCATTGTCCCATCTTGCATCTCAAGTCGAACCCCAGATCCCCATTTGCGTTTTTTTAATTCTTTTTCAATTTCACGCAATAGATCACGTGCGCCTTCCTCGTGAATAGTCATATCGGCATTTCTGGTTATTCGAAAGGGGGATACGGATACGACATCATATCCAWGAAATAATTCACCAATAAAATGACTAATGACTTCCTCAAGCATAATAAAAGCTTCTTTCTTATTTGAAGAAGGTAAGCTAATGAAGCGATTGAGTACGGAAGGTACTTGTACAATGGCTAATTGATTTCTTTGGTTCAATTCATTTTTTAATAATACAGCTAAATTCAAACTTTTATTTAAAAGCATTGGAAAAGGCCGATACGCATCAATAGCCATTGGGGTCAGGACGGGATAAATATAATGATGAAATCGTTTTTTAAGATAGTGAAGTTGATCTTCGTTCAGCTCATTTATGGCTAAAAACTGAAATCCTTCATGGTAGAGCATTGGTACAAGAGTTTCTGTAAAGACACGGTCTTGAAGGGTAACGAGTCTGTGATTAACTGTAGCAATTTCTTTTAGCTGTTGCTTTGGGGTGAGTCCAGCTTTATTTTCAGGACGATTAAATCCAGCCTTAACTTGATCTTTTAACCCTGCAACGCGGACCATGAAAAATTCATCTAGATTCGAACTGAAGATAGCTAAAAACTTCAATCTCTCTAATAATGGGTTCCTTTCATCAATTGCCTCTTCAAGTACTCGCTCGTTAAAAGCAAGCCAACTCAATTCTCGATTATTGTAATGATGAGGATCATTAAAGTTTATGGGAGCTTGATCGATAGACTCCTTTGACATGAGCGTCAACCTTTCTGTTTTATAGTAGAGAATCAGCATTTAGTAATCACAGGTATCCTTCTACATTTTATCAATACAATGTAAATATTATGTTAAGAATACTCGTTCTGACCCCAAGCAGAGATAAACTCTAGGTCAATCTCTAGGTTTGTGATGCGCTCAAGGTGTTTTTTGTGCTTTGTGGCATACTCCCTTTCAAACGAACAGTCACTTTCATAATGAAGGGGTAACACAACTTTAGAACCGTTAAAGGTTGGTTCTCCGATGTGTTTTATTATATGGCGACGCGTCTTATTTAAACTATATGCGAGCTTCATTAACGAACCTAAAAATTCATACCATTTTAGCTCTTTTTTCGAGATTACATCCTTATATGGTTTAGCGAGCCCCACTAACTGTGACTTTGATTTAAAGGATGAAATGAAGGCAATCGCTAATCGTTCTTTGTGATTAAGCCCATCAATAGTCATATTCGTTAACAAATAAAACGTGTGGGTGCTACTTGATTCTTTGTTAATAAATTCTCCAATGTACAAAACCTTGGTGCTGTAGCGAAGCAATGTCAAWGCCTCGTCACTATCTGAAATTGGTGCAAACTCTTTAAAATGTTGATAGAGCATGCTGACAAGCTTCGTTACATAATTAACATGACTTAACTGGATGTCAAAATTATGACTAAGTTGATGGAAGCTTTCTTCAATAACGACTGGAAAACGATTTGTTTCCATTGGTCGTAGCATTTCTTCATATAAAATACCGTCACGAAGGCCA
>NZ_LFEL01000256.1:0-3274 GCF_001037965.1 Bacillus sp. LL01
ACCTCAAAAGTCGTATTATACCAAACGACATCATGGAAGCTTGGATCGTTGATTCCACTTTTCTCCGTCTGATATGCAAAGGGTACCGTTATCTTTTTTTCATTACTAGGAAAGATTTTATACCACTTTTGCTTTAATCCTACATTGTCATCATCGAAGGCGAAATTCCATTCACCATTTAAACTTTTCCAATCGTTCCTCACCACTTGAGGTCTTGGGTATTCAGGTCTAACTGTATTCATAGTATCTCTCCTTATTTAATTCCAGATTGAGTTACCCCTCTAATAAAGYAACGCTGACCGATAATAAAGATCACTATCGCTGGGATGGTCGCAATTGAAGTTAACGCCATTAATTTCCCGTAAGAGGAGACAAAGCTTCCTTGCTGCATAATGGCAATCCCTGTTGCAATTGTTCTCATTTCAGGTGAGCTTGTAGCAACGAGCGGCCATAGGAAGTCGTTGTAGATCATCATGAATGAGAAAATAGCCAAGGTCCACATAATTGGTCGGGCAGAAGGAATAACAACCTTCACAAAAATTTGCCATTTATTAGCGCCATCTAATCTAGCTGCTTCTTCGAGTTCCTTTGGAAACCCTTTAAAAAATTGATAAAGTAAGAAGACTCCAAATGCATTAGCTGTATAAGGTAGGATTAACACAGCGTATGAGTTTAACAATCCTAAATTACTAAATTGCATATATAAAGGGAGGAAAGTAATAACAAAAGGAATCATTAATGTACTGATAAAGAGTGGAAACAAGTATTTTTTAAATGGAACGTCGAGTCTTGCTAAGGCATAAGCAGCCATTGCATCAATTGTGACAATAATGATAGTACCAACCACTGCCACAAAAACTGAGTTAAACATCCAACGTAATACCGGAACGTTCAGCCCTTCCCCTAAGAGCGTATACGTATAGTTGGTAATCGTGAAGTTTTCCGGAATCCAGCTTAGGCCACCAGTCAATGCTTCTGTGTCTGTTTTAAACGAAGTCGAAATCATCCAAAGAAGTGGAATCAGAAACAATAAAGCAATCATAGAGGCAATAATGATCAACGTGATTTTTTTTCCGTTACCCTTTTTCATGCTTTTATGCCCCCTTTACTCTCTTCTATTGAAGATTTCTTATTTGTTTTCTTCTTCTTCCATTTCCCGTCTTCATTCGCTTTTGAAATTCTGAACTGGATAATCGAGATTCCGATCATAATTAAAGCCATCAAAATCGCCATAGCAGAAGAAGTTCCTAACTGCCTTTGTGAAAATGCCTCATCTACAATACTCATCATAAGAACTTCTGTCGAGTTCCCTGGTCCCCCTCTTGTCATCAAGTAAGGCTGACCATAGACGTTAAAAGAGGCAATTGTTGATGTGATGAATACAAATAGCATAACAGGACGAATAGATGGAAGAGTGATATGGAATAACTTCCTAATGCTTCCGGCTCCGTCTATTGATGCCGATTCATACAGCTCTTCTGGTACTTCGTTTAAGGCATTAATTAAAATGATCATGTWAAAACCAATTGTCCACCAGATCGTTGCAATCACTAAAGAAATCCATGCATACGGGATTCTAGTTAACCAAGGAATTGGATCCATTCCAAACGCTACTAAGTATTCATTTAAAAGGCCTGAGTTCGTATCCAGTATCCATAACCAAATAATTGCTATAACTGAAACCGAGACAACATATGGAATAAAGTAGATCGTTCTGAAAAATCCTTGAAATCTAGCAGGTAGATTGGTGATTARCAGTGCAAGAGCCAGTCCGATTACTACGAGTAACGGGACTGTAAAAATAACAAATTTAAATGTGTTAGTTAACCCATTAAAGAACACTGAGTTGAGGTACGAATTAGGATCAAAAATCTTAAAGTAGTTGTCTAACCCTACAAAGGGACGATCGGGTGAAAGCAAATCCCATTCATGAAAACTTATGTAGATCCCGTAAAATATGGGGATTAATAAGAAACAAACAAACATGATGAAGTAAGGTAATACAAACAAAAATGATGWAAACTTGGAAAATTTAGATTGCTTCATCCAAATCCCCTCCTTTCCTATGATGCGATTTCTAAGAATGCAAATTTACTTGTAAGAAAAAGAGCAGGGTATAGACCTGCTCTTAATTTAGACGCTGTTGTGCTCTATTCGTAGCTTCCTCAAGAGCTTCTTCAGGTTCCTTTTGTCCTAATAATACCTCATTAACAGCTTCCATTAGTGGATCAGATAGCTGACCCCAGTTACGTACTCTTGGTGAGAAGCGTGTATAATCAAATTGCTTTGCTACCTCTGGCTGTTGTTTCAATTCTTGGAACTCTTCACTTTCGTATACAGCTTTAGATGCWGGTGCTTGGCCAGATTCTGCCCATGCCATTCCATTTTCAGCAGTAAAGCTTAAAAACTCTTTAATTGCTTCAAGCTTTTCTTCATCCTCCACTACTTCTGGAACGACAAAGTTATGAGAGTTACCAAACACAGCTTGTTCCTCTGTACCAAGCATTGGTACTGGTGCAACACCGAAGTTTAATCCTGATTCTTCCCATTGCTGTAGCATCCAAGGTCCATTTAAGTGCATTGCGTTTTTCCCTTGAAGGAATAAGGTTACTTCTCCATCTTGTTGCACATCAGAAGGCGATACTTGATACTCAGTAATAAGATCACGTTGGAAAGTCAGTGCCTCTACAACTTCCTCTGAGTCATAAAGAACTTCATCTCCTTCAATTAAGGTTCCACCATTTTGGTAGACAATTGTCGGCATAATGAATTGCTGAGGCCATAGAGTTGGAACAACAAATCCATATTGACCTGTATCTGTATCAGTCAATTGTTCAGCATAATCAATAAATTCTTCACGGTTTGTTGGCGGAGATTCAGKATCTAGTCCAGCTGCCTCAAACAAATCCTTGTTCCAATAGAACATCAATGGGTGGATATCTAATGGTATTCCGTATAATTCTCCATCTACAAGATTTCCTTCCCAAGCCGTTTCATTGTAGTCTTCTTCACTCACAATATCTCCTGTTATTTCATCTAAATCCTTTAGAAGGTTATTTTCTGCGTAGCTTAAAACTTGGTCTCCGTGCATAATCATTAAGTCTGGAATATTGCGATTATCATTAAAGGCTAAATCGATAGTCGTGTAATATTCTGATTGAGGGACCACTTGATAGTTAACTGAATACTGATCTTGAGAATCATTGAATTCATTAACTATCTCTTGCATTTTTGGACCATCCGGGCCAGAGAATGGCACCCATAATGTAATGTC
>NZ_LFEL01000257.1:0-3268 GCF_001037965.1 Bacillus sp. LL01
GAAGCTGGTGAGCCTCCTCGTGCTACGCACTGTGGGGTCTCACCTCTGCTTTTCATTCCGTAGGAGGTCTACGTATATTTCATCCGCTAATTAAGCGATTCGTTCGTATCCTGAGTTAAACCTCTTAGCTATGTCCCAGCCCCTTTTTATTGATCAGAGATTCCAGCTGATTGAAAAGTTGCCATTTCACTCAGCATACGTGTTGCTGATTCGATCAGTGGGAATGCAACAGCGGCCCCTGAGCCTTCACCAAGTCGGAGTCCTAAGTTAATTAAAGGCTCCTTACCTAGGGCGTGAATCRCAGTTAAATGCCCTGGCTCAACCGATTGATGAGAGACGATCATGTAATCAACAACATTGTTTGAAATTTTACTAGCTACTAAAGCTGCGACAGTGGAAATAAATCCATCCAATATGATTGGTACACGGTAACTAGCAGCAACGAGCATGGCACCAGCCATCCCAGCAATTTCCAACCCTCCAACTTTTGCCAAAACATCTATAGGATCATCGGCATTCGGTTTTCTTCTTTCAATCGATTGTGTGATGATATCCATCTTATGTAACACACGCTCACTTGTGATACCCGTCCCAAAGCCAACCAACGTATTAATAGGTTTCCCTGTAAGGACAGCTAAGATTGCACTACTAGGTGTCGTATTGGCAATCCCCATCTCACCTAATATTAGGCTTTCARCTCCTTGATTGATGATGAATGATTCTGCTTGTCGCATTCCAATTTCGATTGCTTCTATTGCCTCATCTTTTGTCATTGCCTCTTCGATAAAAAAGTTTCCTGTTCCCATGCGAACTTTATCAGTAATTAGATCTTTATCGTTTATAGTTGATTTCACACCTATATCGATTACCTTCAATGTTGCACCAATCTGTCTGCTAAAAACATTAATCGCTGCACCACCATTTAAGAAATTCTGGACCATTTGCTTGGTCACTTCTTGTGGGAAGGCAGATACCCCTTCTTCGGCAATACCGTGATCAGCTGCAAATACTAACACACCAGCTGGTGAAACCACCGGAAAGGGCTTACTTTTCATCTCTGCTAACTCTACTGCTAATCCTTCAAGCTTCCCTAAACTGCCAGGGGGTTTCGTAAGGGTTTGAATATAGGAATCTACTTGTCTCCCTACTTCTTTGTCTAAGGCTGGAATATTTATCACATTTTGCAAATTCATTGATTGATACMCCTTTCATGATCATACAGTTAATACTTATTAATTGAAGTATAATTTATTTCACTTTTTTATTCAGCAGGGATTTTAATTAAAAACGTAGTGCCTTCTCCTAATTTACTAGAGACAGAAATCTCCCCTTTAAGCAAATGAATAATTTCTTTAGTGATTGCAAGCCCTAAACCGCTTCCACCAAGTTTAGTGGAACGAGAGGCATCTACACGGTAGAATCGCTTCCAAATTCTCTGGAGATCTTTCTCTGGTATCCCAGAACCATTATCCCTTATCTGTATAATGCATATCTTTTCTTCTTTAGAGAGTGTCACATCAATTTGACCTCCAGGGTCTGTATGGCGAATCGAGTTTGATAGTACATTCATGATCGCCCTCTCAAATTGCATCTGATCAATTGGAACGTTTATGTCCACGGTATCAGCATGCACATGACAATATAGTTGTTTTGAATTTAAATCAAGTTGTATTTTTGCTTGCAATTGAGCAAAGAAATCATACATATTTGTTCTTTCTTTCTCTAGCTGATACTCTTCCTCTTCATACTTCATAAGTTGAAATAAATCATTCACTAAATGTTCCATCCGAGAGGCTTCTCGATAGATGACATTTGATTGCTCTTGAACGACTGTTGGTTCTAGTGACTGATCTTTTAATAATGCTGAATATCCTTTGATGTAGGTAAGCGGCGTTCTTAGATCATGAGAAATATTTGTAAACAACCGCTGCCTTTCGTCACGGTATTCTTTAAGATTTTTTGCCATTAACGAAATGTCTGTTAATAATTCAGATACTTCGTCCTTGCTAGTAGACGGTGGCACATCTACTTCAAAATCACCTAATGCAATTTTTCTAGTAAGCAACTGGGCTTTTTTAACAGGAGCACTCAGGCGCTTTGACAAATAAATGCTTAACATAACGGCTAAGCATACGGCAAAAAATCCAATCACAAATGTTAACAGCAAGAGATTGTTTCTCGTTGCCTCAAAGCTTCCTGTATCTTGATCAAGAAACAAATATCCGCTAACTCCTTCTTCTGATGAAAAAGATGTGAAAGACCATGCATGTGGAATATGTTCTTCCATTGTTTCAACAAATTCGGTATGTTTTGATTGATCAGCGTGTAAAATGATCCAATCTTGATAAGTGGCGATCACTTCATTAGTAAGTGGTCTTGAACTCTGAATCACTTCCAACGACTGATCAAAAATAACAAATGAATTTTCCTCTTGTCCTGCTTCCATAATCATGACATGATCAAGGGTTGTCACGTCTGAATGGACTGCTAATACCTTCGTATGGGCTTCAAGCCTGTTCTCGACTCCTTCTTGAAGCTGATGTTTGTAAAAAGATTTAGATATGTGATAAAAAGAAAGATTCGTAATAATGATGACAAAAACAGTTGATAAGAAGATAGCAATTAATAATTTTGTAGCAAGCTTCAACTTATTCCCCCCCTCTCTACAGGCATCTTATACCCCACTCCCCACACGGTTTCAATTAAAGGTCTCGGGAGCCCAACCTTATTTAATTTATCTCTAATATGTTTAATATGAACATCCACATTCCGGTTAAAACGWTTCTCTTCCTCCCATTCAAGAGTGAGGAGTTGATCACGTGTATACACCCGCCCTGGGTAATTAAAGAACCGTGAAAACAATTGATATTCTTTATTCGTAAAAGGAATTACTTGATCTTTATAGGTAAACACACGTTGCAGTGAATCACGTTTCACATCAAATCTAACGATGGWARAAAGCCCTTCAACTAGATGGTGAGTTCGCTTGATGACGGATTCTACTCTAGCTTTTAATTCTCGAGGCTCAAATGGTTTTGTAATAAAATCATAAGCACCCAGCTCAAGTCCACGCACGACAGCAWCCGTTTCATCTATTGCTGTGATTAAAATAACAGGGATGTTTTTATTTAATTCATTCATATAGGACAAAAAATCAAAACCGGTCATCTCTGGCATCATAATATCTAATAATATGAGATGGATCGTTTCGCCTTCGAGTAAGGATTTTGCCTCAATGGCACTAGATAAACGAGTGATCAGATAATCG
>NZ_LFEL01000258.1:0-3256 GCF_001037965.1 Bacillus sp. LL01
ATCGATATCAGCCATTCCTGGTAAATCCCGGACACGAACTGCTTCTTTCAATTGATTAGCTAACTCATCAATTGAGATCACGGCATTATAATGCTTCGTATTATAAGAATCCGAAACAAGCTTAATCCATGGTCCATCTGCATTAGGTTGAAAATCATTCGCTTTAAAATACTTATCATTCTCATCATAATCTACTGAATAGCTTCTAACTGAACCTTTCCCTTGTCGTCTATACACTTTAGCAGCTAGGGCTGTTAAAGCACTTGAATCAACTCCGCCTGATAGAAATAATCCAACTGGTACATCGGCAAACAATTGACGCTCAACAATGTCTTCCATTAATTCTCTAATATGAGTGGCCGTTTCTTCTGTTGTATGTGGATGTGGCTTGCTTTTCAACGTCCAATACCTGCTAATCGTTGCCCCGTTCCGATCATAAATTAACATATGTGCAGGTCTTAGCTCATTAATATCTTTAAAAATCCCATGTCCTGGTGTTCGTGACGGCCCAAGTCCCATAATTTCAGCGATTCCTTCACGGTCCACAATAGGATCAATATCTCGGWGAGCAAGAAGTGCTTTTAACTCTGAACCAAACAATAGGCAACCATTTCGAACGGTATAGAAAAGAGGTTTTACACCAAGACGATCTCTTGCAATAAATAAACTTTCGTCTTTATCATTCCATATCGCAAAGGCAAAAATTCCGTTTAATTTTTCTAGGCATTGATAACCCCATTCAATATAAGATTTCAAGAGCACTTCAGTATCCGAATGCCCCTTGAAATCATGCCCTCTTTGCAGTAACTCCGTTCGAATGTCTTCGGTATTGTACAACTCTCCATTGTAAACGATCGTGTATGTTTTATTTTTATACGTCCTGCTCATCGGTTGAATCCCACCTACAGGATCAACAACAATGAGTCTAGCATGACCAAATCCAACATGCTTCGATGTCCAAACATTCAAATCATCTGGTCCACGTCTGTTCAACGTTTTAACCATCTTCATCACTTCTGAATCTTCTTTCCTCATGTCGCGTCGCCAGTCAATCCACCCTGTGATACCACACATTTTATCAGCCCCTCTTGGGAAATAATTCTTTATTTTTTCTCTCTTTTGGAACACCATGCCTCTCTTAGGCCCTCTACCCATAACCTATGTTATTCAGAAAATATCTTAAAAGTGCGATCTTTTTCTAAAGGATTAATGTTGAAGCAATTAGTTAAATTAACCAAAAAAAAGCTGAGTATATACGGGAGAATCCGTAAACGCTATTTATAAGAGGTGATTTTCATGAACTATCCAGTCGCTCACTTAGAGCAAAAACAATTGCAACATATCCGTCAGCTTGAACAAGATTTAGGAGTTGTTTTAATTGCCTATCATCCTGAACAAGAGCAAGGCAAACCCCCAGAACAAATCAATCAGCATCGTGATCTAGACTATTTCTAACCATAAAAAGCAAGTCCCAATCGGGGACTTGCTTTTTTGGATAGATTGACAACTCATCTACAATAGAAAATAAGGCTAATTATGGACAAATGGCTTATAAAAAAAATGATGGCTCAAGTAAGCAAAACGTATACTAATGGTCATCCGCTGGCCATCTCAGATGTTGAGCTCAATCAGTTAGCAACGACCATACAAGTTTTAGCGGAAACAACACTAGAAGCTCCTTCAGCCATCGTGCATGATGTCATGTATAGTTATTTTACAGATCACTCCGAGGACTGACGCTTTTTCATTAATTGCTTTACATTTTCCTTAGGCTCCCAACACGAAAATTGATACGTTGGCTTTGTGTCAAAACCAAGGCGTTTGCATAAATAGTGCATCGCCTCACCTCTTCTCATCGCTTGAAAATGAATACACGTTGCGCAACAGTGAAATTCGTTTTGCATATCTACCTCCTTACTTTTGACGTAGCTTTTCTCCAGCAAGCTTCTCAACTAGTGATGGCATGAGTTGATACATCTTAGTTGCCACTCCCATCCATTTTGGAAGGTTTAATTCTCTCTTAGGCTTTTTAATGACTTTGATGATCTCACTTGAGACAAATTCGGGTGCTAGCATAAATTTTTCTATGTTTTTTACATAACTACCTTCTTGGTCCGCTCGCTCAAAAAACGGTGTGCGAATCGGCCCTGGGTTAACCGCAGTTACCTTTATAGCCGTATCAATTAGTTCAAGTCGTATGGAATTGGTGTAGCCTAAGACGGCATGCTTTGTTGCTGAGTACACACTCGATTTAGGCGTCGCTAATTTTCCAGCTTGTGAAGCAATATTAATGATATGACCAGAGTTTGCCTTTTTCATAAATGGCAAAGCTGCATTGGTCATTGCCATTAATCCTAAAACATTCACAGCAAACATTTCTTGATTTTCATGGGGCGCAGTCTGATCTGCATATTCAAAAAGTGCAAAGCCTGCATTATTAATCAGAATATCCATTGTTCCCACTTTTCCGACTACATCTTTAACACTTGCTTCTATAGCCTCAGTTTTGCTAATATCAAGTTTATAAATATAAGCTGTGCCTCCTGCATGCTCGATCGTTTGCTTAACCTCATGAAGTCTCTCTTCATTTCTAGCAAACAGCACAGGGGTTGCTCCAGCTTTTGCAACATCAATGGCTAATTGCTTACCTAGCCCGCTTGAGGCACCTGTAATCCAAATCATTTTGTTTTTAATATCCAATGCTTTCACTCCTAATTAAAAAGAACCCTTACTCCATTTAGTGTAATCGAGAAACCATACACGAAGCAAAACATTTCTATGTAAGCGCTTTAAAGTTGTGTGAATCTTCAGATTTTCACTTGACGAGTAGCTTGTCTCTTGATTATAATAATAAAAATCAAATTAGAAGCGTTGAGAGGGAATAGTACGCGGACAACATGTGATAAGAGAGTGGTCTCACCGGCTGAAAGGACCATCACCGCTGTTGTAGCTGAACCTGCCCTTGAGCTGTTAGGTTAAACCCTAACCGTCTTTCCACGATACGGATATCGAGTGGGCATAATTATGCCAATCAAGGTGGTACCGCGGATGCAACCCTTCCGTCCTTATTATTAAGGACGGAAGGGTTTTTTATGGTCTAGACAAACGACCAATTAGTGGTCGATTTCAACAATAGAAAGAAGGCAATCAATATGAATCGTCAACGAATAGTTATGAAAGTTGGCAGCAGCTCACTAACAGAGGCAAACGGCGCGTTAAGTTTAACGAAGTTACGGGAGCATGTGGCAGCCATTGC
>NZ_LFEL01000259.1:0-3239 GCF_001037965.1 Bacillus sp. LL01
TGAGATCGTTTCAACAAACAAACCGTGTTCGGTGGTCGATTCAATAAACCCAGCTAAGACATCTGTTAAGCCTACATTTCGTAAGCTATAAACAACGACGTACATTCCAATTGAGAAAACAACAATCGCCCAAGGAGCCCCTTTAATGATGCCAGCTGAACTCAATTCAGGATTCTTCCTGCTCATCATTCGGAAGATGATATAGAAAATAATCGCTATTGGCATGGCTACAAATGATACGGGGACGTGAATAAATTCACTTACAAAATAACCAACTAATAAGACCGCTAAAATGTACCATGAAAGCTTAAAGAGTTTCTGATCTTTAATGGCTTCGACTGGTTTTTTGAGTTGACTCATATCATATTTCAGCGGAATGTCTTTTCTAAAGAAGAGATAAAGCACTAAAATACTTGCCCCAAGTGCAAAGAAGTTCGGAACAATCATTCTCGATGCATATTCAACAAACCCAATTCCGAAAAAGTCTGCAGAGACAATGTTAACTAAATTACTGACTAGTAGCGGCAAACTCGTTGTATCAGCAATAAATCCACTTGCCATAATAAAGGGTAAAATCATCGCTTCTTTAAAGTTCAAAGCTCTAACCATAGCTAATACAATCGGTGTTAAAATAAGAGCTGCTCCATCATTTGCAAATAATGCTGCTACTACAGCACCTAATAAAGAAACATACAAAAACATCTTCAATCCATTTCCATTTGCAAACCTGGCCATGTGTAATGCCGACCATTCAAAAAATCCAATTTCATCTAAAATTAATGAGATGATAATAATCGCCACAAACGTTAACGTCGCGTTCCAAACAATTCCTGTAACTGTTACTACATCACCAAAATCAACGACCCCTACAATTAGCGCTAAGATTGCCCCAATTGTCGCTGACCAACCAATAGATAAACCTTTTGGCTGCCAAATGACAAGGGTGAGTGTAAACAGGAAAATCACAGAAGCTAAAATCACAGATGTCATCGTTTCTCCCCCACTCTCTTTTATCTATTCTATTTTCTACCTTTACTCACAGCATACTCGTAAGCCACGCTGTTCAAGTTCAAGTAGTTTATTATGCTGATTAGGTAAGTGGCTAAGTAAACTTTTAACCATAGGGTATGCAGGGTGACTTCTGTTTACACAAAAGAAAATCCACTGTCCTCTTCGCTCTTCCACTACAAGACCAACATCTCTTAACTTTCTTAAGTGCTGGCTAACAGATGGCTGACTCATGTTGAATAACTCTACAAATTCACACACACAACACTCATCTTCTTCCATTAAGGCCACCATTGTTAGGCGTGTTTTATCTCCAAGTAATTTCAACACTTTAGCAGCTTCTTCAACTTCAATGACAGTTTTCATATCCTCCATTAACTTCAACCCTTTCCTCAAGTACGTTTATAGTATATAAGCATATACTTATATATGCAAGTGATAATCAAATCCTTTACATGATCTTAACATAGTGAAATCTATGATTAATAAAAAGATAGAAATAGATGGTAGTCATAAAAAAAGAAACTGGCAACTCACCAATTTCTTTTAAATAATGAATGCTAATCCTGACTGTGCAATGGTCACTTCCCCACAGTACCCTTCCTCCACCTCTTTCTTCAATTTCTCATGATTTCCGTGATGAGGAAGATGCGAGAGAACTATTTGTTTCAGATCTGAAACTCGTGCAAGCTTGCCTATATCCGTACTATTCATATGTCCGTATTGTCCCACATGATCATTCTTATACCCACTACACTCAGCAATTACTAAGTCACTTCCCCGTGCGAAATCAGCTAACCCCTCAAAATAACTTGAATCAGCTGTATAGACAATCGCTCTTCCTTCACATTCCACTTTCATTGCATAGCACGGAACAGGGTGATGAGTCTTTTTAAAAGTAAAGGTGAATGATCCAATGTGCAGAGGCTTACCCTCCTCATAAGCATAAGAGTTAACAAGGTCCTTGTAGGCTAACTTATTAAATGAAGCTGTATCCTCTTGATGTCCATAGATCGTAAATTCTTTTTTGTTTTTTCCCATCCCTTTGTTAATAATTCGCGCATACTGAAAAGGTCCAATATCTGCGTAATGATCATGATGATAATGGGATAGAACAATCCCATCAAGGTCGTTTACATCACAATATTCCTGTACGCAAGACAGAACTCCACTTCCGCAATCAAGTAATAATTTCGTATCGTTATGCTCAAGTAAATAACCTGAGGTTGCCTCTCCTACTTCAGGGTAGGCATGCCAAAACCCGACAACTGTTACTTTCATTACTTCATCTCCCTCTCTATTCAGGCTTTACAAGAAAAAAACGCTATTGCGAGCTCTTAATCACCATATACAGTCTTTCCATTTATAAAGGTTTGCATGACATTAGCCTGGACGTTAAATGGATGATGGGACCAAATGACAAAGTCAGCATCTTTTCCTTGTTCTAGCGAGCCTACTTGTTCAGCAATCCCTATATGTTCAGCTGCACGAAGAGTAATTGCTTTAAATGCGGTTTGTTCTGACAAGCCATTTTTGACAGATGTTTGGGCAGACGTAATGAGATGATCAATGGTAACTACTGGATGATCTGTTGTAATCGCAAAGGGAACGTCATGCTTTTCTAACTCAAGAAGTGTGTGCCACCCTTTGTCGTTTAATTCAACCTTTGTACGTGAAGTCATCGTTGGTCCTACAGAAACTCGAACAGAATGCTTCGATAAATACTCAGCAATTAAATGGCCCTCTGTACAATGTTCAATCGTCGCTTCGACTTCAAATTCTTTCAATAGTCGAAGAATGGTGACAATATCATCAGAACGGTGAGCATGAATACAAAGGGGAATTTCTCCTTTAATTACTTTTGATAACTGTTCCATTCCAAGGTCACGCTTTTTCATTATTTGTACCGTTGTCACGCCTGCTGCACGAGCGTCTTCGAATCCTCGATCAAATGGATTAATGCCATCTATAGCTCGAACATGTGGAGTTGCTGCCTGCGACGTTTCATTAAAATCGTGCCCAGCTGGGCCAATTCCCTCTTCAAAAACGCCGATATGTGTATGTACATCAATTAAGCCAGGTGTTATGTATGTCCCTTCAACGTTCATAATCTCGGTATCAGACGGCAGGTCAATATTCATCCCTACATCAACTATACTACCTAGATGCACCAATAACGTTGCCCCTTCTATTACTTCTCCATTTCCAAGAATAATCGTTGCCCCTCTATA
>NZ_LFEL01000026.1:0-12349 GCF_001037965.1 Bacillus sp. LL01
TAACCTAGACCTGTGAAACACATGTAATTCCACCAGTCTACAACATGACCTATCTTTTTATAAGTGATCCAAGAAAGCTCGAAATTCAAAAACACCCATTTCTCCAAAACACCTCTTTTTCCACCTCGAATTTTGTCGTTTCCACCCCTAAAAACCCCCGAAACCCGCATTCCACCGTTTTCATTTTTGATTTTTGCCTAAATGCGTTCATTCACTGGCCGCTGTATGCTGAGTTTATCTAAAGCAACTCACCTAAGGAGGCAGTCTATATGCAGTCAGGTCGTATTGATCAATTCACTCATTTAAGCGCATTTTCCTCAACTGAAGAATTTAATGAGGCGGTAACCGTTCATTTCAAACAGCATTTTCATCTATTCACGAAAGGCGAGATGATAGCTCTGAAAAGGTTAATCCGCTATAGCGTGAAGCATAAAGGAGTGTGTAATGCCAGAGTGGTTAAGATGGTCKAAGCGACTCATGAGAGTGAGAAAGGAATTTCTCGTTCAACCTTTGAGAGGATGCTAAGAAAAGCGAAGCAGTTGAAGATCATTGAGGTTCATCATACGGTTCGGAAAAGCGGGGGATTCTCTCACTGTGTTTATGTTTTTCTTCCACCTGCTGTAGCCAATGAGACACAATTGACGGAGCGTACAGAAGCCGAAAAGCCTGATCCACCAAGTGTTGAACCCGATAATTCCACTCCTAAAGCTATTATAAAACATAAAGCTATAAATCAAATTCAAGATCATAGTCATACTAGTACAGCCGCTCCTTCAATCGATGATGATCTCCCTCCCTACATTCCAGAACGCTTCAAATATGTGACAAGTTCCTTTTCCCATCTTGCTCCGAAATTCACCGAGCGACTATGGTACAGTGCCCTATCCGCTTACAAACAAACAGGACAAACCGACCCTATTGAAGACTCCCTTCCTCTCATGATTCAAGCTTTTAAAGTCACAATCGCGAAATACAAGAACAACCAGATTGAAACGAGCATCTTTCAATACTTCTACGGAACCTTCCTTGCAATGCTCGCAGCTGAAGATAGAAAAAGAGCCGCAGAAAGACTTGGATTTCCAGCTTGGCTCTCAAAATAAAAATAAATCCCTCTTATTTTACAATTAATACCATAATGTAACCTCTAGATTGTTCCGGTAAATCTCTAGTCCATTAATAATTTGGGGAAAAGGAGCTAGAATGTGTGAAATCCTCCCCTAAATTTAACGAAATATTAGGCCAAACCATCCGGAAAATACGATTGGAAAAAGGCCTGACGGTCGATCAACTTGCCGAAAACTCTARGATTAGTACGAAACACCTTGGAAAGATCGAACGAGGGCAAGTATCAGTCTCTGCACTTGTCTTAATGATGATCGAGAAAGGGCTCGGTTTTAAAAAGCCAGGCAGCATTTACATAGGCGATGTTCTAGACCTCTATCAAAATCTCTATCATTACGTAAAAGATAACGACAAAGAAGAAAAGTAGAGCCTTCCGCTCTCCCTTTTCTTCGTCACCTCCCCCCTACGATTCGCACTCTACATCCTAACTCTAACCCCATTAAGGAGAGATTCCCCTATGACAACCCCAATCCTTTTAAGCTACGAAATCAACCGCAACACGATGGCACTTTTGCCAGCCTTTCACACTGATTACGACACCATCGTTTTAGAATCGGATCACACCTACTACGTAAAGGAAACAAGCCAAAAGATGATCGAGAAAGCCTGTATTGAAGGTGGTTCTACTTATAAGGGCAGAGGAGAAGCGGTTAGTACCTTAATCAATGTTCATAGTAAAATACCAATCCCAATCGACCCAACCGACCACCTCTACATATTCCCGACACACTCACCGACTAGTATGGTCTGTGTCTGGATCTTCTATCACCACATCACAACCTTTAAACCTCTCCCAAACTCGTCGAACAAAACATTGATCACCTTCACCAATGCCGAACAACACACCCTTGATGTCTCCTACCCCACCTTTGAAAAACAAATGCAGCGAACATCCTATTGTATTGTCCGGTTAACGCATAGACCATTTGAGCGACGGAGGAGGTTGCAGGTGGTGGAGTGAACCATACCAAATCGAGCATGTATGGTCCACCTCGCTTAATACCATCGCCTTCACTTTAACGAGTTAACAAAATAAAGTGGATGTCTATAATAACACTTCCTCTAAGCGTAAAGCCTAAAGGGTCAGTAACACTTAAAACCTGGGGAGTGGCTGGCCCCGGATCCTCTTTTTTTATCCATTCTAAATAACCTTGAATGGGAATGGCTGATTAAAGTTTAAAGGACTTACTCCCGTTTATTTACCGGGGAGTGACTACGTATACTCTCCATTCGTGTCAATAAATTTCACTCTAACTTAACATCGTCTCTAATACATCCAGTTCTATAACTAAAGGCTCTTGGTAACTTTCAACAAGGTTTGTTTCGAGATATGCCCTTAGAGCTCCTTTGATAGGTGATTTATCTTTTATAACTTGTAAATCCTTAACTTTTAAATCCTTCAAGAGACCTTAGCAGTTTTTCGCCTAAGTAATTTTGATCATGTGCATTCAATGAAATAAAAATGGTACCCATATAACCAATATGGTCGGTGTATGGGTACCTCGATTTGCAGTCAATAAAAGAATCCATTTTGAAAAACTGATAGATCAAATGGATTCTTTTCTGGAATTTAAAATTCCGTTTAATACTTATGGTTAAGCAAGTTTTACTTTTATTACATAACCTTTTTAGATAACCGTAGTAAAGAGAAGTCTTTCTCTATTTTTTCTTCTGTATTTCTTGAAGAGACTGATAGATATTGATTTTCCCATTGCCAAAATGGATATCACTCTTTTTGTCTGTTAGAGGCGTACTACCATCCCTTAAATACTTCTTCACTTTATTCAAATTTAGATCTCTTCCGTTTTGAGTTCTATATTCTGAAATAATAAGAGATGCTCCAGCACTAACTTGTGCCGCGGCTAAGCTTGTACCCATGCTTAGCGTATAGCCTTGAGGTAGTCCAATTAGTTGATCTAACATCGTGTTAGGTTGATTATTTGGGTAAGTAGTAATAATCATATTAGTTAAATCAAAATCCGAACCTAAATCTCCACCGGGAGCAGAAAAGTCAATTTTTTTTCCGTAATTCGAGTAAGAAGCTTTTGTATTTTGTTTTCAAAGTAATAATAATATAAAGGTAATCTCAAAATAGAATGTTTCTCATTTCCCCTATTAGCATTTAGGTCATTCGCTAATATGACCCGACTTTCCTCTACTACTTCTCTCGACCATAATGATGGTTGTTTATCAGAAGAAAACTCACGTAAAAGTAATAAGCTTATAACATATTCTTTTGCAAGCGAATCATTTCGACGAAGCATGAAATATATAGCAGAATCCGAATTAGCAAATGGAATGATCGTTATAACTCCTATTGCAATACTCATATATCCTAATATATTAATAAAGAATGAAGGGTAGGCCCAGCTTAGGAGCAAGAAGAAAACCCCCCATAAAAAACTAAAGATTGGTCCTCCCATAACAGCCCATTTCCATCTCGCAATTAAGTTTTTAGTAGAGTTTCCTGGCAAAAGGTGAACCACGCCACCGACTTTTTTCCAATCTTTATTCTCAATAATATTTGTTCTGCCATTACTTTTAAATATCCTAAAAAACATAGCGGTAAATTCCATTACATTCAGCTTATTTTTCCAACCAAAAAATACATGCCCCAACTCATGAATAACCACAGCCATGTTCCATGCAAAGAAAACAAGTAAGTAGTTCAAAAGAGTATCAGACTTTTCTTGAAAAATAAAAGCAAGTAACAGCATAAGTAAAGTAAAGACTACATAAAGGAAAAGTGGTCTATACATAATTTGTTTCACAGTGGCCTCCTCCTGCTAAATCGTTAGTTTATACTTATTTATTTCTATTACGATAAAGCATAAACGTTCCATATACGGTGATGAAAATTAAAAAATACAACCAAATATCAATCGTTGTCTCTGCACTTAAAATATCAAGTAGATTTAAAACGATCAAAACAACAGACCCAACAAATAGAGCATTATACATCGATGAAATTGTTTTATATAAAATGAGTTCCCCTCTTTCATCTTTTCCCTCAGCGCTTTTTTGAAACTTTAAAAAGTAAGCATTCGAAAGCAGAACGACCAGCATTAATAATGCAAATAGTAAAACAATCATGAACTACCCCTCCTCCTTGTAATCAAATATATTAACAATAGGCTCTTCAAAAGCTAGTGCTATTTTAAAAGCAAGAACCAATGAAGGATTATACTTATTCTTTTCAATATGCATAATTGTTTGCCTGCTAACTCCAACAAGGTCAGCTAGGTTTTGTTGAGACCATCCGTTCATAGCTCGATAGACCGCTACACGATTTGATAACATGGCATACCTCCTCAAAAAGTAAATATTTTCAATATCTTATATATTAATACTTAAGAGATATTATGTAAAGTATTTTTAACAATATGTTTTAAATACATAACATAATGTCAAAAATACTTATTAGTTTCAATTTAAGCAARAACATCCCCTACTCAATAGGAGACATTTCCAATAGAGACTCTTACACGAGAATAAATATTTTTTCAATTTTAGTCTTGTTCGTATTAATCGTTATTGTAAATTACATAACGGGGAGATTATAACAACGAAAGAGCATGCATTAGTAGGCTCTTTCGTATGCTCAAGACCAACCTCACTTTCATCAGCTGAAGAAATTTTCCCAATTTCTTCTCTACTATAAGGGGCATAAAGGGAAGTATATTCCTTCGCCTCAAGCCCCTTGCCATTAATCAGTAAATCTTTCTTCATACCTTCATCTCCTTAGGCTTTGATGTTTTCAGTCGCTTCGATAGCTGAGATTGTTTCCGAAAGAATCGTCATCATTTGCTTGATCTCTTCTTTATTGATCGTGAGTGGTGGCGCAAAGACGAGCGTGTCCTGCCCATCAAAGACGACTGAGCGTAGAACGAGTCCGCGTTTTGCCGCTTCTGTAACCACAAGTGGAGCTAAAGGTGTTTCAAATCTCTCATTCGTTTGTTGATCTTTCACAATTTCAACAGCTCCCATTAAACCGAGGGCACGGACTTTTCCGACTTCGTTCTCGTTAGAATCTTTTTCTTCTCGGGTTGACCTTTTAAAATCCAATAATGTCTCGCGAGCTTATAGGCCGTATCATTCGACTCCGAACCGCCGGATGTGAAGAAGGTTGCTGATAAATGACCGGGCGCGACTTCTGCTAGTTTCGCMGCCAAKCGAATCGCCGGCTCRTTGCTATASGTYGCAAAACAAGAGCTAAAAGCSARTKTCGACATTTGWTCCTTTGCCACTTCKCCCATTTCCTCGCGWCCRTGMCCAATATTGACGTTCCATAAAGAAGACATWCCATCAATRACTCTTCTGCCTTGGATATCTTCTAAAAAGAYYCCTTCTCCTTTTGTGAAAATAAARCCYGGCCCATCTTGCTGCTGTTGTTGAATAGGTGAAGTCGGGTGAAGRAARTGCTTYTTATCTARTTCCATTAACTCTTGGATTTCACGATTCATSTTGATCGCTCCCTCTCCGAAATGATTGTTTGTCTATTTATATYGCAAGACTTATGCCAATTTTTTTCGTGTGATACATGGGAGTTCAGGCAGCTTTACTGGCGGCGGTTCTGGAGCAGGTGGAGGTGGTGGCGGTTCAGGTGCGTTATAATTGGATACAAAACAGGTTAAGCATCTCCGCTCAACCTGGCTGTTCATCATTCGTAAGCGTCAAGCAAATTCTCAGCATGCAGATCATTTCCAATATCTTGCTCCATTTATTCGAATTATTGCTGAGTTTGTTCGAATTAATGGCAAACTCAAACGAATTAATCGCTATTTTATTCGAATCAGCAACAAAAATGTTCGAATTAACCGCTACCTTGATCGAATCACCCACAAACATCTCCAATTAATTCCCCCCACCCCCAATATCGCACACAAAAAAACCAAGCWGCGCACCCACAACAGCTTGGTTCATCACTTAACTCTCAAAAACCATCTCTTTCTTAATCCCTTTTTTGAGAATATTGTTATACATAATAAACTCATAGATATCTTCTTCTACTAATGGAGAGATTTTCTTTAATTCGTCTAAGCTTAGATCTTCAATGGCTTTATTTTGTTCTTCGCAATAGATAACGATAGCGCCTACGATCCCGTGTRCATCTCGGAAAGGGACATTTTTATTAACAAGATAATCAGCTACCTCTGTCGCATTTAAGAATCCTGCTTTAACGGCTTCTTTCATCTTTTCTTTATTCACTTTTAGGGTGCGGATCATCTCATTCATTATTTTTAAACACGCCATAGTCGTATCTACACTATCAAAGAAAGGCTCTTTGGCTTCTTGCATATCTTTGTTATAGGCAAGCGGTAGTCCCTTCATGATCGTTAATAACGACATCAGCGAGCCGTATACTCGACCTGACTTTCCTCGTATCAGCTCGGCTGCATCTGGGTTTTTCTTCTGTGGCATGATACTACTTCCTGTTGCGTAGGCATCATCTATTTGAATAAACCCAAACTCCTGGCTGCTCCATACGATTAATTCTTCACTTAGCCTGCTTAGATGCATCATCACTATCGAAAAGTGAGACGTTAACTCAATTAAATAGTCTCGGTCACTCACTCCATCTAGAAAGTTTTCGACCGGCTGTGCAAACCCTAATTCTTTTGTGGTCATCTCTCGATTAATCGTATGAGTTGTTCCSGCTAGTGCCCCGCAACCCAGTGGGTTTTCATCCATGATTTCAAGAGCGCTTTTGATCCGTTGGGCATCTCTACCTAACATACTCGCATAAGCTCTAAGATGATAATTAAATGTAACCACTTGAGCACGTTGGAGGTGCGTGTAACCTGGCATGATCACATTCTCTTCTTTTTCTTTTTCTTCTAACGTAACTTTTAGGTTGTCTATTTCATTTAGTAGATCTAAGGATTTGTTTCTTGCATAGAGCTTCATGTCCACTGCAACTTGATCGTTTCGACTTCTCGCTGTATGCAGCTTTTTTCCCGTCTCTCCAATTCTATTAATTAGATGACCTTCAACAAAGCTATGAACGTCCTCATAATCCCCATCAATGGTCAGACGCTCCTGCTCCACATCTTCTAAAATGGATTGTAGACCCTGTAGTAACTTTTCCTTTTCCATAGAAGTGATAAGATTAGAGCCGAACAACATCTTCACATGAGCGATACTCCCTGTTAGATCTTCAGAAATTAATCGACTATCCATCTCTAACGAAGAATTAAAGTCTTCCATTAGTTGATCTTCTTCTTTTTGGAACCTTCCGCCCCATAGTTTCATCCTTTAACATCCATCCCTTCACTCGTCTTTCTTATTTGGATTCTCGAAATGATAACCACCGTGATAGCCATCAATATGATTGCTACGATTAATGAAATAGCACTGCCTGTAATACCGGCAATAATGTAGGCTACTAAAGCAATGGATGCATTTAGTACGGCGTAAGGTAATTGAGTTTTCACATGGTCGATGTGATCACACCCAGCCCCTGTTGATGATAAGACTGTTGTATCTGAAATAGGAGAGCAATGATCTCCAAACATACCACCTGATAACACTGCACCGATACAAACGAACATGTGCGCATCGAGTCCTACTGCCATTGGAATAGCTAAAGGAATCATAATAGCGTAAGTCCCCCAAGAACTTCCTGTAGCAAACGACATAAGCGCCCCTGCTATAAAGAGGATCGCCGGTACAATATATCCTGGAACATTACCCTCCATGATTTCAACAATATATAAAGCTGTACCCATTTCACTTAGAACGGTACCTAATGCCCAAGCTAATACTAGCGTAATGGCTACATACATCATTTTTTGCATACCAGATAGATAGATTTCAAATGTTTCGTTGATCTTCTTCACTTTATAAAGGACCATTAAAACTATTAATAAAATACTAGCGAATAAATAAGCTGTACTTAAAGCAATTCTGAAATCACCACCTGCGACTGGTTCAAATGGAAATCCAAAGGTGATCAACAGACCAAAAAGAGTAACAAATAAAACTAAAAGTGGAGCCCATATTAATAAGGGTTTACTAATGACACCATCATTTAATTCATCCGTTTTTCTAAGCGGCTTAGATGTTTTCCAATAAAGTTCCCCTGTTTCTTGCACTCTTCGCTCGGCCTTTGCCATCGCTCCAAACTCTAGTTTAGTGAGAGCTACTAAAGGAACCATCAAGATAACTAAAAACGAATAAAATTGAAAAGGGATAGCTTGAACAAACGTCGTAAATTCGGAGTCTGTTACATTTATGTTATCAAACTCTTGCCTAATTAATCCCATTATGTAAACACCCCAACCAATAAAAGGGATTAATACAGCAACTGGAGAAGACGTTGAGTCAATAATCCATGCCAATTTCTCTCTWGAAATTTTGATTTTATCGTAAATTTTTTCGAATACCGGTCCAACTATTAAAGGTGTTCCTAAATCTGAGAAGAAAACGATGATTCCACCAAACCAAGCTGATAATTGAGCCTTAGCTTTTGTATTTATAAATCTGATCGTACTTTGGGCAAAGGCTGCGGCTCCTCCTGATTTCTCCATCAAAGCGACAAAGCCACCTWTAAATACGAGTARCACGAGGACGGCTGCATTAWAGCTATCAGTAAGCTGTGGAAACAAATAATCACCAATCGTCTCCATCGTTGCTTGAATGGGACGACCATTCGCTAAAATTAACACACCCACAAAAAGACCTGTAAATAAAGATATAATGACATTTTTCGAAATGATAGCAATCAAAATTGCTATGATAGCAGGAAGTAAAGATAACATCCCCATATGCTCCATATACATCACCCCATTTAATTTTAGGGTAATACCTTTTTATTACCCTAAAATAAGTATATTTGAATTTTCTGATTACAACAACCATTATTTTCAAGTCTATATGTCATTTTAATTGATAAACCTTTTGCGGCCTCCCTCTACTAATGGAACTTTCTTCACCAATGTAAGCAATGACGTCAATCTCAACTAAACGATTTAAAAACCTTCTTGTATTCCTTTTATCCCATCTTAGTTGATCGGCAACATAATTAACCGTAAACTTGCGCTTACCTGACCTAATAATCAAATCACTCAGTTTGTAATAGTTTTTTATATTGATGTCGGCACTTTTAAACTTATCGRTCAATTCGAGATCTGTTGAAGTTAATTGGTAGTTAGTTTCTCGATTTGATTCATCTAATTCCATAACAGAACGATCGTCTTTCACGATAACGATCCTATTGCTTGCTTTAGCCGCTTGCGAGATGGCATGTTTGGCATTGGATTGAGCGGAATAGGCATTATCTCCATAGCCTATACCTACGTTAAGGTTAACACCCCAGTTCCGACTCAATTCTTGCAACGTATCCTTCATTAATGGGAGGTCCTTTTCCATCGCTCCTCTTGAACTGAAAATTAGATAACAGCCACCACCTTCTTCGATCAGTGAACCATTTACACTCTCACAAAGCTGTACTAAACGTTCTTTTATTTTAAGTTCAATCAGTTGTAAGTTATAAACACTTCCAGCATCTTCAACTAACTTCTTATAATTGTCTATTTCCAGTAATTGAACGGCCACTTGAGTACCTTTAAAATAAATAGCTTTTATTCGTTCTTCTATTATTTTAAGCGTTTGCATAATTTCCATTTCAGTCGTAGATATTCGATAAGAAGGAACCTTTTTTAACTGCAGTTTTTGATAGACCTCGTCAAAACAAGTTAATGCCGCTTCAGTTACTCCACTTTCCCATAGATCAACATGAAAAGTGACAAGTTCTTCTGTGCTTGTATCGATATCAAAGGTTTTAAGATTCATTTTCAAAGAATCAATCTTTAATTGTTCCATAGCTTTATGTAAATGATCGGTCGATAATTCGTCAATACTAAGTCGCTTCAGACTTCTTCCATGAGAACAAACGGCTTGCAGCAAGCTCTTATAAATACCAGCCTCTGTGTGTTCTATGTACACTAACTTCTCTTCACTCGCCATGACTTTCTTAGCTATAAAATAAGCTAATTTACTCGAGAAAACCCAAGTGTCAGCTTGATGGAAGTGTGTCTCGATTATTCCTTGAGTGTCTCTTATGTTGTTATAAGGAAACCCTACATATTGTAAATCACTCTCTCGTTTCTTCGTAAGATTTAAAATGGTATTCACCGTTGAACGAGGACCGACGATCCCTACCCTATACATCCTTCACCAACCCTTCTTAGCACGTGATAATTAAATGATCATACCTCATTCTTACCTACTTCATTTATGTAAATAGACGTCTATGACTCTTCATTCTACAAAAAGCAGCAAAACCCTCTAACGGAATGAAAGTATTGCACACGAACAAGCCCACTAAACTTAAGCTCAGCGGGCATTATGATCGACAATTAGTAATTCCGGGTGGTGACTGGCACCCAACAACTCGGAGGAGTTTTAAAATCATAYATATTAGTTAGAAAGGACACTGTCTATTGAACTTACCCCCATAAATACCACTATGTATAAAGCAATGCTTAGTAGAAAGTATATGATCAAAATGAATACATGTTTCTCCTTTACGTTGATTATTCGGCCAATCAAAAAAAAGAAACCAAATGGGACTAATAGTAGTAGAAGAACAAGAACCATCCTAAACGATGTAAGAAATATGGTTAACAAAAGTAGGATAACAATAATAGAAGTGAATATCTTCTTAGTGATTTTGTTGAATTTCATAGTCCACAACATATTTACAGGTACAGCAATTAAATATAGGATTAAAAAWCTAATGAAAGAGTACTGCATGTATGCGTAAGTTATGAGAGTCTTTTCATAAGGTAAATTTCTAAAATCTACGTAGATAATAACCGTGAACAGAAGTGAAGTTAAAATAATTGATAAATTAGCGATTATTAGTTTCTCTTTAAGGACTTTAAAAATATTAATAATTCTCACCTCTGCGATTGAAAGCTATATTTTTTAGAAATGACTGGCACCAAATCCTGTCATAACAAGTGGGGCTCTATCTGTCCGCCGCATTACTCACTTGGTTCTCTTTATATTTTATAGTTTTAACAAAACGTGTTAATAAAAGTGAGCCCTCRAAATTTTTCTTTCAAAAGGGTGCATCTATGATCATACTGATGAACGATTTGTATATATATGACAAACAGAATCTGATTGTTTATTACAAAATAAAGCGCAGCACTTTCGCAAGGATACATGCAGAGTTCTGCATTGTCATTTACTTGACATTAACATTCCACAAACTCTGGGACTAATCGTCCCCATCTATAAAAGCTTTCAATCCCCTAACTTCATTCAGCTGACTATCATATTCCATAATCTCAACATCTTCAGGTATTAAGTGTTTATACGTTCTAATATAATACTCGCCTAAAGTCTCTCCTCTTTTTTCGTTGTAATCCTTTAGAATAAAAAATACTTTTCTATATCCTTGTGGCGCTAGGAAGAAATAATGCATCGCTTCATTCCATACTGTCATTTTTGCACTAGGTACTTTCCCGCTAGAGGTCCATTTGTGTGACTTACACTCTACAATCATTTTTTTAGAGTCACTTGAAATACACCCTAAATCGAAATTACGATTTTTCTTTAATTTACTTACACCGACTGGAAGACAGACCCCTCTATCAAGTAAGATATTATTTCCTTTGAAATAGTCCAATGCCACCTCTTCAAAATCTCTGCCAACGTGAGCATTACTTATAGAATTTTCTCTTTGAAAGTTCATGAATCCACCCCCCTTTATTAAATTAACTTGTTAAAGTAAAAATCCATAATAGCAGCACCCTYCAAGCTTCTATAACTCAGAGGGTGCTGCTCTTTTTAAATCAATCCCTATTAAACAAATCTCTCGTATAAATCTTCTCTTCTACATCTTTCAACTCTGCATTGAGTCGATTAGAGACGATGATATCAGAAGCTTGTTTGAATTCAGCTAAATCTTTAAACACTCTAAATCCATCAAACTGATCTTCTTCCAAAACTGGTTCGTAGATTACTACTTCAATACCCTCGTCCTTAACTTGTTGCATAATGCCTTGAATGGCTGAAGCTCTGAAGTTGTCTGAATCGGTTTTCATCGTAAGACGATAGATTCCTACTACTTTCGGTTCTGTAGCAATGATTCTAGAGGCAATATGACCTTTGCGCGTATCATTGGATTCTACAATCGCA
Source organism: Bacillus sp. LL01 (assembly GCF_001037965.1). NCBI lineage: Bacteria > Bacillati > Bacillota > Bacilli > Caryophanales > Bacillaceae > Bacillus > Bacillus sp. LL01. The sequence continues at coordinate 12,274 of NZ_LFEL01000026.1, forward strand.
CTCACGATGTTGTTTGGAATGCCTTCAAAGTTTGCACGTAGTTGCTTCGTATCCTTTGGTAAGCAGTATCCACCGT
>NZ_LFEL01000260.1:0-3220 GCF_001037965.1 Bacillus sp. LL01
TACTGAAGAGCAATATCGAATTGCCGATATTGTTAATCTAGTCTATAACGGTCCAGAACTACTTGATTATTTCGGTCGAGGGGACCTTTCAGTTGTTATTTAAAGCATCCTGAAGGGTGCTTTTTTTAATGTTCTTCTAAATCTAAAAACTCCTTAACTAGCTTAATAGATTTTTTTACATTCTTCTACAATGTGGAAGATTAAAGACTTTTCCGATTGGGAATAGATATAATAGGAGGGATTAAGTATGAAAAATTATACTGTTACATTTTATTTTACTGGAGGAGAAAGTGTTGTCTTTGAAATAGAAAGTGGYTATGAATTAAACCAACAAATTGAAAAGATTCAATCTGCTAAGTGGTTTGATCATAAAAACGAATATGTGAATATGGATATGGTTATTAAATTTGAAATTGTTGAGCACTAGAGTCTCTACATAAGATTTAGACCACAAAAAGACATTAGGTTTTTTATCCTAGTGTTTTTTTTTGTTGAGAAAACATGCTACTAAAGTGTTTGGTATTTTTTGTCGATCCGAACAATTTTATAGGTCATTATTACGCTTCTCTAAATATTAGTCAATCTAAGAAGGTTTAGCTAATTATTTAGAGAATTTCGTAAAGGCACTATAAAGACAAGGGAGGAATTATGTAGATGAAAAAACTAGTAATGACTTTAGGTACAGGTTTCTTAGCAGCAAGTTTACTCATGTCACCGGCACAAGCTGCACAAAACAATACCGGACCGGCGGTACCAAACCAACAGAATTTATCTATCTCTGGTTTCATGACATATGAGCAAATGACAAAACGCTTAGATCAGATAGCTTCTAATAGTCAGGGGCGTGTGGAAGTTGAAGCTGTAGGTTACTCGAACCAAGGACGGGAAATTTACAAAGCAACAGTTGGTACAGGTGATCGCGTTATTTTAATTGAGAGTGAAATTCATGGAAATGAAAAAACAGGAACTGAGGCACTGCYAAATATTTTACAGTTTTTAGGTTCAAGTAATTCTCCGAAAGCTAAACAAATTCGTGAGGAAGTGACAATCGTTGCCTTACCTAAGGTGAATCCAGATTCGGCAGAATTAGATCGACGAGCAAATGATATGACTTGGAGTGAAGTAGTAGAAGCATTCCCGCAGCTTAGTGAGGCTTCTGCTCCTGCTTGGAATTACTATACACGCACGCTTCAAGGAACAAATTATGCTGAACGTCCAGGGTTTGATGTAAATAGAGATTTTAACCCTGATCTATCATATATTCCCACATCAGAAGATTTTCCAGGGGATTCGGCATTACCTGGTTGGTTTATTACACCTGAAGCACAAACAATCAGAGATGTTTATGTAGATTTGCAAAACCAATTTGGAAAGGTTGACGTTTTTGTCGACTTACACCACCAAGGTCCATTTATGACAGTTGAGGGCACCGATGATGATGTGACTATGTCTATTTCGGGTCAGTTTGTTCCAGATCCTAATACTGCTGCTGGAGAAAAATATAATGCGTATGCTGAAAATTATGATTACGATTTCTCACGACAACTGAATGTTGCAGTGTATGATGCCTTGCAAATCGGCAACTCACCATTTAAAAATATCTCTCTCTACCAACAAGGGCTAGATCTACCCGGAACGGCATTAGGATCGTTTGCCTTGAATGGAAGCGGAACAGTTCTCTTTGAAGTTCGAGGTCAAACTCAAAGTTTCGGGCAAAAAATGAGAGGGCAGTTAGTGAAGGCAGTGGAAGACGGCCTTTACGGAATAATTGAAGGAGTGGCTGATGAATCAGTTTATGAAATTGATCCTGAAAAGTATGAGGACATTCCATTAACAATTCGTYAAATAAGTAAACATACAAGGAACCTAATGGGACCTTGTATGTTTTTTTGAGTGGAAAAACATTAAACAATATTTGGTTTTTATGCATATTTTTTTATTTTTATGGGTATCTAGAAGTTAGTACACTAACAACTATTCTAATTAAATATGAGTAATTAGTCACTATTTGTCTTATTTTGCTAGTTATATTCTCCTTGTAATTATAAAGGAGAGATAAAATATATAAGTGGATTTATAGGTAATTTCTATTAATTTCAACTAAAAGGTGGAGATGCGTTGACTGTAAAAAAATAGTTGGTAAGCTAGAAGAGACAATATTAAATTTAAAGGGGTTGTTGAAATGTCAGATGTAATTCGATTAACACCAGCCGAACTGCGCGATGTAGCTAGACAGTACGATGCAGAGAGTGGTAATATTTATGATTTACTTACTCGTCTTGATGGTATGAGTAGTCATCTTCAAGATGTATGGGAAGGTGCATCTAGCCAAGCGTTTGCTCAACAATATCAAGAATTACGCCCGTCTTTTGATAGAATGKCAGCTCTATTAAATGAAGTATCTATGCAACTTGCTAATTCAGCTCAAACTCTAGAAGATACTGACCGCCAGATTGCTAGTCAAATTCGCGGTTAAATACTTACTAAATTAGCACAATGAAATGATGGAAAAGAGCGCTGACAATTTTATTTGTTTATGCGCTTTTTTTCCTGTTTAGAGGTGGTACTTATTTATATACAGGTAACTATAGACTTAAGACATTATACAGGGGAAAGCTTTGATTTGAGATTATCGGACTACTATTCTGTGAAAAAGGTCATTGATATCGTATGGCAAATAGAAAAAATAAAAGAACAACCTCGTGAAGGGAATTGGGTCAGAATTGAAAACAAAGGGACGGTATTACCTGGCTATGCTTCACTTCATACAAATGGTGTAACGAACGGGGATAAAATTGTCATTATTTAAATACATCTAGATTTGTAGATGACTTTTTAACTTTTGCAATAGTTGTACTAATGAATCTATCTGTAATTTATAAAGGAGTACCTATWTGGAAGAGAAACGACTATCGTACTTAGAAAAACAAATAGAAGCTGCTGTAACGAAAGAAAAAGGTCAACATTTCTTTCTTTTTCAAAAAGCAAAGATCAAGTTGAAAGATCATTTAGAGATCGGAATGATTGCTCAAATAAATGACCCAATCGAGAGAGTGATAGAAGAAACAGAAGATGAACTGAAACTTGTCATGAAAAGACCTAAGACTATATTAAATTTTAATATGTTAACAAGAAAAACGACTTACGCAAAATGGTTATTTGTTCATAAACTCGTTCGAGCTGTTGAGGCCCATTCATATCAGCGACTTAATGTAGTCGT
>NZ_LFEL01000261.1:0-3217 GCF_001037965.1 Bacillus sp. LL01
ACGCGGCTTCCCTACTAAATAAGCTTCATCAGCTAGCTTTACATGAAGAGCATGCTCATCTGCTTCAGAGTAAATAGCAACTGTCTTAATTCCCATACGTTGACATGTTCTGATAACTCTAGCTGCAATTTCGCCTCGGTTTGCAATTAATACTTTCGTAAACATCCTCTCACCTCTTAAGGAGGTCAGATGAATGCCGAAATTAATTCGACATCATCCGACTAATTTTGATAACGCTTACAATACTACTCATTGGTTACACGGCTAAATGTTTCTTCTGCTTGTTGTCTTAATTTAAATTTTTGAATCTTACCAGAAGCAGTCATTGGATACTCATCTACAAAAGCAATGTAGCGTGGAATCTTATAAGCTGCAATTTTACCCATGCAGTCCTTACGTAATTCGTCAACTGTTGTCGATTCTCCTTCTTTTAATTTAATCCAAGCAGACACTTCTTCACCGTACTTCTTATCTGGAATACCTACGACTTGTACGTCTAATACTTTTGGGTGTTGATATAAAAATTCTTCAATCTCACGAGGGTAAATATTCTCACCACCGCGTATGATCATATCTTTTAGTCGACCTGTAATTCGGCAATAACCATTTTCATCCATCACTGCAAGATCACCAGTATGTAACCAGCCGTCTTCTGAGATCGCAGCTTTTGTAGCTTCTGTATTTTTATAATAGCCCTTCATTACGTGATAGCCTCTTGTACATAGTTCACCTTGTACGCCTCTTGGTACTTCATCATTCGAACCAGGTTCAACAATTTTCACTTCTACATTCGGCAAAGCACGCCCAACTGATTCCACTCGTAACATAAGTGGGTCGTCCACCCGGGTWTGAGTAATAACAGGGGATGATTCCGTTTGGCCATAGGCAATCGTAATTTCATTTGCTCCCATTTTTTCAACTACAGCTTTCATTACTWCAATAGGACAATTTGAACCAGCCATAATGCCTGTACGCAAGCTTGATAGGTCATATTGATCAAACTCAGGGTCATTTAGTTCACTGATAAACATCGTCGGCACACCATGAAGTCCTGTACACTTCTCTTTTGAAACAGCTTCAAGCACCGCTTTTGGATTGAACTCCTCCACTGGCACCATCGTCGCTCCAACAGAAACACAAGCAAGAGTTCCAAGGACGCAGCCAAAGCAATGGAAAAAAGGAACAGGTATACAAAGTCTGTCTTCATTCGTTAAATTCATGCAACCGGCAATGTTCACAGCGTTATTGGCTAAATTATGATGTGTCAGCATAACCCCTTTAGGGAAGCCTGTCGTTCCGGATGTGTATTGCATATTAATCACATCATCTTTATCAAGACTATCCATTCTCGCATCCAGCTCTTCTTCGCTAACCGTTTCTCCAAACTTCATTAATTCGTTCCATGAGTACATCCCAGGATAAGCTTCATCACCAAGGAAAATGATATTTTTCAACTTAGGTAGTTTACTAGATTGTAAGTTTCCACGGGGGCCTCCCTTTAATTCAGGAACGATTTCATACAACATCTCCACATATGAAGCATCGCGGAATTGATCCATTAAAATAAGGGTTGTTGCATCAGATTGCTTAAGTAAGTATTCAAGCTCAGATGTTCGGTAATTCGTGTTAACCGTAACTAATACAGCGCCCATCTTTCCTGTTGCAAATTGACTTGTTAGCCATTCAGGTTTATTGGTCGACCATATTGCCACATGTTCTCCGCGTTCAATACCAAGAGCCATCAATCCTTTAGCAGCCTTGCGACATTCTAAATCAAATTCTTCATACGTATACCTCAAATTTCGATCTGAGTAAACAACGGCTTCTTTCTTTGGTTGTCTCTTCGCTACATCTTCTAATAGCTTTCCAATAGGCACTTGAATATCTGACATCTTAATCCCCCTTATCACTTAAGTGGAACTACCATCTCTTTTAACGGCAGCCTAGTTGTCTTGAAATAACTAGTCGTTGAATCTCAGATGTTCCTTCACCGATTTCAAGCAGTTTAGCATCACGTAACATACRCTCTACTTCATATTCGCGCATATAGCCGTACCCACCATGGATTTGAATCGCTTGATTTGATGTGCGAGTCGCAGTTTCAGATGCATAAAGTTTTGCAAACGCAGCTTCTTTACCAAACGAACGATTTTGATCTTTTAACCAAGCTGCCTTCATCACCATGTTACGAGCAAGCTCAATTTCCATCGCCATATCCGCTAACTTGAATTGAATCGCTTGGAAGCTAGAAATCGTTTTTCCGAATTGCTTACGTTCTTTTGAGTAAGCGAGTGCGCGTTCAAAAGCAGCWTGAGCAATCCCTACACCTAGAGCAGCAATAGAAATTCTTCCTCCGTCTAATGTGTAAAGGAATTGTTTAAACCCTCCTTGTGGGTCACCTAATAGATTCTCCTTTGGTACACGAACATCTTCTAAAACGAGCTCACAAGTATTGGATGCACGAACACCCATTTTTTCATAATTACTATTAATCGTAAATCCTGGAGTGTCTGTAGGTACAATAAGCGCCGAAATGATGTTTTTACCTTTTTCGTCTTTACCTGTGACTGCTGTTACGATTACCGTTTTTGCAAAGCTCGCATTTGTAATCCAACATTTTTCTCCATTAATCACATATTCATCGCCATCAAGTACAGCTTTTGTTTGTGTGCCACCAGCATCAGAGCCTGCATTTGGTTCCGTTAAACCAAATGAACCAAGAGTCTCACCCGATGCTAATGGTGTTAAGTATGTTTGTTTTTGTTCTTCTGTGCCAAAGTAGTATAGTGGACTTGCTCCTAGCGAAACAGCAGCTGCATAACTTAACCCTGTTCCCCCACAAGCACGACCTATTTCTTCTACAGCTAATGCATATGAAACGGTATCCCCGCCAGAGCCTCCATATTGTTCTGGGAAAGGGATGCCTAACAACCCTAGCTCACCCATCTTTTTAAATATGTCTTCTGGAAACTCAGCACTTGCATCTCTTTCTTCAGCTCCAGGAGCAATTTCATTTTGAGCAAAATCTCTTACCATATCACGGATCATTTTTTGTTCTTTCGTTAAATCAAAGTTCATCGCATTTCCTCCCTAATCGTTCTCCATTTAATTCTGAGCGATTGTTCAGATTTTAAGTAAATAAAGCATTAAATGAAAGCGCATTCAAAAAATATGTCGTTTTTTATACTGACTAGTTAGTTTTTGAGTTGCACTCCTT
>NZ_LFEL01000262.1:0-3214 GCF_001037965.1 Bacillus sp. LL01
CGCAAACAAAAAAACTCCTCTATCCTTTAGAATAAAAGAGTTTTTAGATGGTTTATTCTGGAGCACTTTCTGTTTGAGATTCTGATTCTTCTGTAATAAGCGCCTCTTTTTTGTATTGGCGGAATACAGGGAATTCTGAAAGGTTCTCAGGAATCTTCCCGTCTTCTAGAAGAATAATTTTAACAATATCTTTATTTCTAGCCATGTGGAATTTATCGCCGTACTCATTTTCTTGAGTATATTTTTTTAAGTTTTGATAGTCTTCTTCTTGGATTGATACCGTATATGAATGACCTTCTTCATTATCGACATGTTGTTCAAACCCAATTTCAAACTCAACAATTTGGATATTATCATTTTTCAAGTTGCGTGTTTGCTCAAGTACCGCCTTGGCACCTTCTGTTAAATCCGTCCATTCCATGTAAAATCGCTCCTCATATTCAAGTTACATTGTCGTATTATATCATGCTCACCTTCCCATTGCACCTCTTTGACGATGTTCAATACTTTTTTCTTTAGAACATTCATTTCAAGCAAAAAGACATCAGCTAGATTAGTAGCTGATGTCTTTACTATTATTCGTGACTGACGACCACGCTTTTTCCATTTCCAAGTTGATCTGTTACCATATCCATAATTTCAACTGTTTGGGCCCCTGTTAATTCTTCTGCTTGCACAATGACTTTAACTTCTTGACCTTCAGACATAACAAGTACATCATTAAATCCTTTTGTTTTAATTAATGTTTCAAGCATTGATTCTTGTTGAGATAATGCTAGTAGCTCCATGCTCTTCTCATGTGCTTCTACTACTTTATCAGCAGACACATCGCTAGCTGCACGAATTTTTGTGTATTCTTCTGCCATACGATCGCGATTCTCTTGAAGCTCTATGCGCATCGTCGCAAATAATTCACTACCACTCATTGAATTCACTTCTGTACCAATGTCTTCTCCAGCCTCATCAACCGTTTCAAACTCTTCGACAACATTGACCACGACATCTTCCGAATCCCCAGTTTCCTGCTGGGCCTCACTTACTTCTTGATCCTCAACAAATGCTACATCATCTGTTGTTTGCCCCGGTGTCATTAAGTAATACGCAGATAATACCACAATTAAACTAAGCATTGTTARCAACCATACTGTTTGTTTTTTCAAGACCATTCTTTATTCCTCCTCAACTTTTTTAGGCATGACACTTACTCGGTGAGATGGCACATCTAGAACTCGACTAACTGCTTCAATCACCCAAGACTTCACTTGTGCATTTTCTACACCTTCAGCAACAACTAAGACGCCTCTTATTGTTGGCTTTTCCTTCGCTACAAGGACTGGCTCTTCTTTGTCACCACTACGTACAATCACCAGTTGTTCATCTTTAGTGACATCATCAACAGTTCGCGTCCCCCCCTCACGATCCGTTTCATTCGTATTTTGTTGTCTAGCATTGATGTTTTTTTCATAGATGTTTCGCTCGGATTCAGCTAAATTAATCATCACCGAGACGTCACTCAAACCAACAATTTGCTCTAGCGTGTCGCGTAATTGATTTTCATAGCGCATCTCGTAATCTTCCATCGAATAAGGTTCAGGTTTTTCGTTTCTACCAAATACTTCGGTATCTTCCTCTGTTTCCTTATCGTTAAAGACAGGTAAGGATTGTGCTTGATCCATTGGTTGGTTGGTTAGAAGGTTACCAGCAATCATTAAAGCAATTCCCACACATCCGATAAGAACTACATAATGGAGAGGTAATTTTCGCTTTTTTTGACCTGCATTTGGCTTTTTTAATATTTTACTTAACCATTGGCGATCCTTCTGTTCATGTTGACTCATTCTGCTTATCCCCCTCCTTCCCACGCTAGCGAAATCATTTCTTCTGGAACTTCCCAATTGGTTGAAAGAAAGGTACGTATCGARGATAGATCCATCTTTTCCTCTACACTTTCTTGTGGAATGGGTCGAGTCKTATCAATCTTCACAACGCTGACCGGAGATACCGCGTTGTTTTCTTGGCCACTAGGGACTTCTTTCCCGAATTCATGTAAATGAACAATGACCTCTTCTACGTCCTCAGCAGTCGGCATCTGATTAACCGACTCAGCCATTTTTACTTCCACTCGAGTGATAGACACATCATGTTGCTCCCTTAACGTATCTTTCACTTCATTTTCCAATTGGACAGCCATCTGTTCTGAAATATATGCAAGAAGTCCGAGCTCTATATCACTTTTTTGTAAATTTATTTCATCTTCCAGCGACTTTTCCATTTGGTTTGAATGTTGAGTAATCGAAACAAGCCATTGGTCGACATCCTTTGTCAAAATTGATAATAAAGGCTGCAAAATCATGACTAATAATAATAACCCTACAACCATTTTCACATAACGTTGCAAAACTGAATTCGGGATCATTAGCTCTAAAATAGTAGCCAATAAGATAAGAAGTATGATATTAGTTATCCAGCTTGTTAGGAAATCCATGACAGACCCCTTTCTCTCWCCTGATCATGAAGGATAGATTACCAGCTGCTACCATAATGGTAATCGCTAAGAAAAACATTAAACATACAATGGCTAACGCTGCAAAAACGTAGATCACTGCTTTTCCGATGATGGATAGACATTCAATTATGGGGCCTCCACCTAATGGTTGTAGGATGGCAGCTGACAAATTAAAGATAAGAGCTAAAGATAAGATTTTTATCGCTGGARATGCACAAAGCATGAGTAGTATGGCTAAGCCTGCTATTCCTACTGTATTTTTGAGTAATAAAGAAGCGCTCATAACCGTATCTGCCGCATCAGTGAACATCCGCCCAATGACTGGTACAAAGTTTCCTGCGATAAATTTAGCCGTCCGTACTGTAATTCCATCAGCGACAGCTGTAGATGCCCCTTGCACAGAAATAACACCTAAAAAGACGGTTAAGAAGACACCAAGAGCACCAACTGCGATCGCTCGTAAAAAATTTGCTAGTTTCGTCACTTTATAATGATCTGYTAATGTACTCACAATCCCCAACACAGCCGATAAGAATAATAAAGGAAGAACAATAAATTGAATTAATAATCCACTCGTATGAACTAGAAAAATGATCAGCGGATGAAATAAAGCTGCTGATGTGATGGAACCAACCGCCGCCATGATTGCTAATAGTAAAGGGAGGAGAGCGATCATAAAGTGAATCATGTTATTTATGGCATCCTGGG
>NZ_LFEL01000263.1:0-3208 GCF_001037965.1 Bacillus sp. LL01
AAGGTAAAAACAATTCTAATGATTATCCAAGTCGAAACATTACCAACATTGTACCGTTCTCTGCAGGTGGAACAACAGATGCAAACCAACGAATTATTGAAAAATATTGGAGTGATTATTTCGACAGAAGCATGGTAATAGAGTACAGAACCGGTGCTGGTGGTGAAGTAGGTTTTGCGGAATTAGCCAAAGGGGAGCCAGATGGGTATACGATGGGAACTATCAATACGCCACATATTTTGCTGCAACCATTAGGTCGTCCGACTGATTTTGATTTTGATAGCTTTGATGTGGTTGCGCGTCTTGTGGCAGATCCACAAGTTTTAGCAGTAAAACATGATGATAGTAGGTTTGAAACATTGGAAGAGTTTATTGAGGTGTTAAAAGGGAATCCAGGAAGCTTAACAGTTGGGACAACAGGTACTCTAACGGGGGATCACCTTACAGTATTACGATTTATGCAAGCGGCAGGAGTAGAGGTCACTATCATTCCTCTTGCAGGAGCAGCTGATCAAGTTACTCAACTACTAGGAGGACATATTGACGCGATTATGGGAAATGTGGGGGATGTAACGGCAGAGCCTGATAATTACAATATTCTTGCTGTAGCAACGGAAGAGCGTCATGATTGGCTACCTGACACGCCTACATTCAAAGAACAAGGGATTGACTTAATAGCAGTAATCGAAAGAGGTTTAGCCCTTCCTAAAGGATCTCCAAGAGAAGCACTTGATATGTTGTATGAAGCATTAGAACATATCACTAGCTTACCAGAGTATCAGGAGGATATGAGAAATGCAGGTCTAGTAGATGGTTTTCAACATGGTGATGAATGGGCGGTTGACATCCAAAGGCAATATGAAGAAGCAAGGCAAGTTCTTCAAGATTTTGATTTGATAGATTAATAAAAAAGATAGTACGGGTGATTCTTACAAAAGTGAGTCTAGCAATATAAAGACTAAATGGATGAATCACCCTCTTTTTTTAATGACTATAAAAAAGAGCCTGCTTTTGTAGAGAAGGAGGGTAAGCATGCTAGAAAATATATTCCTAGGTTTATTGAACAGTCTAACAGTTGTAAATTTACTCGTAATGTCATTAGCTGTAATAGGTGGGATCATCGTTGGTACACTACCTGGTTTATCTGCTACTATGGGTGTCGCATTACTTGTACCAATTACATTCGGAATGGACCCTGCTACAGGATTACTTGCATTAGGTGCTTTGTACATTGGTGCTATGTTTGGAGGAGCTAACTCAGCAATTCTAATTAACACTCCTGGTACACCAGCTGCAGTAGCAACCGCGTTTGATGGGTATCCTTTGACATTAAAAGGAAAACCTGATAAAGCATTGATCACTGCTTTAGTCTCCTCTGTTATAGGAGGGATTATCGGGACATTTTTCTTAATTTTTTTAGCTCAATCTTTAGCAAATTTTGCACTTAAATTTGGACATCCAGAAAATTTTTGGCTAGCTATATTTGGTTTAACAATTATTGGTAGCTTAGCAGGGAAATCTTTATTAAAAGGGTTAATTGGTGGTGTTTTTGGGCTTCTCATTGCACTAATTGGATTGGATCCTATATCAGGCTACCCTCGATTCACATTTGGAGTAAGAAGTTTAATAGAAGGAATTAACCTTCTTCCTGCAATGATAGGTTTCTTTTCTATACCTCAGGTTATTAGAATGATTGAACAAGATAAAAAATTTATTACTTCTTACAAGGAGAAAAAAGGTATTTATTTAAAAACAATTATTTCAACTCTTAAAAAGCCAGTCATCTATCTTAGGAGCTCCATTATTGGGACATTCATCGGGATGTTGCCTGGTGCAGGCGGTAATGTAGCAGGATTTGTGGCCTATAATGAAACGAAGAGATTTGCTAAGAACAAGAGTGAGTTTGGGAAGGGAAATATAGATGGTGTTATCACGAGCGAATCGGCTAATAGTGCAACTGTCAGCTCATCACTGATCCCTTTATTAACATTAGGTATTCCTGGAAGTCCAGTAGCAGCGGTTTTATTAGGTGGGTTATTAATTCACGGTTTGAGACCGGGGTCTAAATTATTTACAGAGACACCGACAATTGCCTATACCTTTATTGTAGGGTTAGTTGTTGCWAATATTCTATTGWTGATCATCGGTTTGTGGGGAACACGTTATTTTGTGAAAGCGATTACAATACCAATTTATTATTTAGCACCTATTATTGCTGTACTAGCGGTAATTGGGTCCTATTCCATACGAAATAGTGTCCTAGATGTCTATGTGATGTTAGCTTGTGGAATCATTGGCTATTTCGCCTTAAAGGTGGGTATTGAACCTGGTCCTATTGTATTAGGTTTAATTCTAGGGGTCATAGCAGAGAACGGTTTTGTATTATCTAGTCTTATTGCTAGTTCTGGAAAGGGAATGTTTGCTTTGTTTTTCACTCGACCTATTAGTGTGGTTCTAATTGTAATGACAATTTTATCAATTTTCTTACCGTTAGTAGTCAAACGATTAGAGAAAAAAGCCCGAGGGTCAATAAATAATAATAAAAACTTTAAAGGTTAAATGGAGAGAAGGTGAATGTAATGGAGTTTGAAAGAGTAAAAGATATAATTGTTTCTGTGCTAATTCTTGGGATAAGTGCATTGTTTTTCGTGAACACAAGATCGTTAATTGCGCCAGCGGATATATTTCCAAAAGTCGTTATCTTAATTTTTTCTATGCTAGGGCTCTTTTTACTTATTAAAGCCTTATTTCTTAAGAGCTTATATCATGAATCTGATGAAGATAATGATGGCTTGGAAGACGAAGGTGAGATAAATCAAAAGAGAAGATGGATTAGTATGGGAAGTATCTTGGCCTATGTTTTATTAATGCCAATTGTCGGATTTTATATAACCAGTGGGATCTTCCTATTACTAATGAGTATATTTCTAATCGGTAAAAAACCGACTGTAAAAGGAAGTATTATGCCAGTCATAATGTCAACTTCAGTAATGTGTATCCTTTATTTCACATTTAGTTTTTTTTTAAGAGTACCTGTTCCGAGTGGGATATTATTTTAAGTGAAGAAGTATAGAGAGGAGAACATATTTGTTCTCCTTTATATATACTCACGTCACGTTTTCTTCAATTAAGAAGGGTGAGGCGATTGTATGTTAGTTACGATGTTTTTTATTGGTTTAATCAGTGGAATAATTACAGGTTTATTATC
>NZ_LFEL01000264.1:0-3202 GCF_001037965.1 Bacillus sp. LL01
CTTCATTGTACTCATTATGGACGGACGCTAGAGGGTGTTCATTAGGTAATAATGTTGGTCCTWCACTCACTTCAATTCGATCATCATCTCGCTTAGCTAAGCCGATCAGTTTCATCGTGTATCCTAGYTGCTCACAATAATGTAAATCCCGGTCTGTCACAGAAGAGATCCCTTTAACTGACACATCATCTAGCTTTACATCCATCGAAAAGMCAAGTGTCGCTAAAATAGCCATTTTACGAGCAGCATCTAGACCTTCGACATCYGAGGTAGGATCGCTCTCTGCAAACCCTAAGTCTTGAGCCTGTGCTAGCACATCTAAGTATGAGCTACCTTCTTGAGACATTTTTGTAAGAATATAATTAGTTGTTCCATTGACGATCCCCATCATTTTGGTGATTCGATCAGAAGCTAAACCGTCGACTAAGCTTCGTAAAATCGGAATCCCACCCGCTACACTTGCTTCATAAAATAAATCACAGCCGTTTTTGGAGGCAAGATGTAGAAGTTCTGCCCCGTGCAATGCCATTAAATCTTTATTGGCTGTCACAACATGCTTCTTATGCTCTAGCGCTTGGATGAGTTGTTCTTTCGTTTCATCCACTCCACCCCTTACTTCAATGACTACATCAATATCAGGGTTCGCACACACATCTTCAGGGTTAGTTGTTAATATGTCGTTACCTACAGTCACGCCACGCTTTTTATCAAGATCACGAACAAGCACCTTAGTCACGTTAACTGCGCAGCCTACTTGATGCTTCAGCTCTTGTTGGTGCTGTTCAATAATTGAGATGACACCAGTACCTACCGTTCCGAGTCCTAGCAGTCCCACATTGATTCCTTGTTTCATTTTTCTCCACTCCAATCCATCTATCTGGTTCTGTATCTCTAAAAAGAACATTTGTATTTGTATAAAGGACATTATAAAATGGATTACCAGATAAAACAAGGGGTATTTTGTAAATGTTCTAACAATTCTCATATATCATAACACAACCACGAGTTACAGAGATTTTGTAAATAAAAATAAGATCACCTCAAGTTGTGAGATGATCTTGTTTAAGTCATTTATAACCATTCCACACTAGGGGTGCGTGATGATGTTTTTGGAATTCGTACCATCTCAGAAAATCCTTTTAAAAACTCTTCATTTGCTCCTTCGTGTTCAATTAAAGAAAAGAAGGYTTGACCATGCTCTTGTTTCTCTTCATTAATTTGAGATCGATAGTAATTTTCGATTGTTTCAAAGTAGTGGACTGGAAAGAGTAATCGAGCATAAGTAAGTCTCCACGCGTACGAGGAAAGAGGTTCATATTGCTCATACCCTTCAACAAATGAGTGAATATCATCCCACTGGCTACTCCTTAATTCCGTTAAATCGTAGCGCTTTTGTCTCACCCACTCAGCAATATCTCGACAAGGATGGTCATACACAAATTCAGTAGGACGTTTTATAATCCCCCCACGAGTAGAGGTAACTAACCATGTCTGATCCGTAAAACKTCTATGACAAACCGTCCCTTTTTCTTGGTCATGCGTCGGATCATCTAACCGAGCGTCCACTGCATATTGGATCGCATTTTCACTCAACCCCATAAAATAAGGATAGGAATACAAAAAAGCCTCATCTACATAGGACCTTGGCTTCTCGTAACTAATCTGTTGATACCAACCCTCTAGCTGCTCAAGTCTTTTTTCCCACAATTTATGCCACTGGCCAAAATAATCATGAGACCTTTTTGTTAGCGGCATTTGTTTGCCATAATAATGAATGGTCGCCAAATGCTCTCCCACTTCATAATTGCTCTCTAAGTGAAGGCCTCCATTTCTTTCTTGAGGGGGTAATTCAAACAAATAAACTTCCTGCCCGTCTATTAATCCTACATTTCCACCTTGCTTTGTTTTTGTCACATTCAACATCGTGGAATCACCGATCGAACGATAATAATCTGCATAATCAAGCATCTCTTGTTCATTTGAAGCACATTCTTCTTTTGGAAAAAAAACAAAGGATTTTCCTCCAGCTTCAAATCCTTCATAGTCACCTAAGGCAAACCGAGAATCACAATATAATCCATATTGATCATACACATTCCGCTCAAACACAGTCTTCCCTCCCTACCTACAGCTTCTTTTATCTAGTCTATGACCCATTTGCATAAAATGTGTATCTTTCCCGTAGACTATTAATAATCATTTTGTCTCCACGCCAAGTGTTGATAAGGTGAATGAACGCTGGAGGGGATTTTATGTCAGAGAAGCAAGAGAAGAAAAATTACGATGAAGTAGAAGAAAGAGCACGACAAGCCTTAATAGAGCGCGGCGTAACCATTCAGGATATTGCTGACCTCGTTTACTTCCTTCAAGAAAAGTATCACCCTCATTTATCGATGGATGATTGTATTCATAATGTCAACCGAGTGATCAGAAAGCGAGAAATTCAGAATGCGATTTTAACGGGTATTCAGCTCGATGTGTTAACAGAGCAAAAAAAATTAGAAGAACCGCTTCAAGGAATTATCGCTCGTGACGAAGGCTTATACGGTGTTGATGAGATTATTGCGCTATCGATTGTTAATGTGTATGGATCGATTGGCTTTACCAACTACGGATACATCGATAAATTAAAACCAGGAATCTTAAAGGATTTAAATGATAAATCAAGTGGAAAATGCCACACATTCCTTGATGATATTGTAGGGGCAATCGCAGCTGCAGCTTCAAGTCGTTTAGCACACCGGGCCGCTAACGTTGAGTAACCACTCTTAACCTTTAGATTCGACTCCAATTCGGTTGGGGCAGTCGAATCTAGTACATATTGCTCAAAAAAAGATTCATGCAATCGCATGAATCTTGTTAAACAAACGTTTAATTAATCTCCCATTCAGCCAACGACTGAATGACATACGTTGGCTTTTCATCAACGATATTTAAATGTTTTTCTTCTGTTACACCTGTAAGCACCATCAGCGAATCAACGTGCGCACGAATCCCCGCCAATATATCAGTATCATAATTATCACCAATCATTAAAGCCTCTTCTTTTCTAACACCGATACGCTCAAGTGCTTGTTCAATCATAATGGACTCAGGCTTTCCAATAAACGTTGGCTTAATCCCAGTAGATGTCGTGACTACTGAGATCAACGATCCTGCTCCTGGCATTAACCCTCGTTCTGTAGGAAGTGCACGATCCCCA
>NZ_LFEL01000265.1:0-3179 GCF_001037965.1 Bacillus sp. LL01
GTGTTACACTCTTACGACCTTCATCAAGAGCATACTGGATAGCCGCACGAACCAGTCGGTCTGTACCTTCCTGTGACACAGGCTTGATACCAATACCAGATGTTTCAGGGAAACGGATCTTGCTAGCACCCATCTCTTCACGAAGGAWTTTGATTAATTTCTTCACTTCATCAGAACCTTCTTGATATTCAATACCAGCGTAAATATCTTCTGAGTTCTCACGGAAGATAACCATGTTTGTATCTTCAGGACGCTTTACAGGTGAAGGTACACCTTCAAAATAACGTACTGGGCGTAGACAAACGTATAAGTCAAGCTCTTGACGAAGGGCAACGTTTAATGAACGAATCCCACCGCCTACTGGTGTTGTAAGAGGTCCTTTAATAGCGATCATATATTTACGAACCGCTTCTAATGTTTCTTCTKGTAACCAGCTTCCAGTTTCATTGAATGCTTTTTCACCAGCTAAAATTTCTTTCCAAACAATTTTCTTTTCGCCATTATAAGCTTTTTCTACTGCAGCATCCATTACACGTGAAGCCGCTGCCCAGATATCAGGACCAATTCCGTCTCCTTCGATATAAGGAACAATTGGGTTATTTGGTACGTCTAAAACTCCATTTTCTACCTTAATTACTTCTCCGTTTGCCATGTTACATTACCTCCCTAGATTGATAAAGCTAACTTTCACTGTACAAGACAAGTATGACCTTGTCCTCCACTAACTTATGTACAAGGAGCTATAAACCCCTTGCTACGCTGATTAGCGTTGTGCAATTGGAACATATGTCTGTTTACCAGGTCCAACATACTCAGCGCGTGGGCGAATTAGACGGTTATCACTATACTGCTCTAAGATGTGAGCTAACCAACCTGATGCACGGCTGACAGCGAAGATTGGGGTAAACAAATCATGTTTGATCCCAAGACTATGGTAAACACTAGCAGAATAAAAATCAACATTTGGCAATAAACCTTTTTCGCCAGTAACCATATCTTCAACTTTTAAAGACATCTCGTACCACTTAGATTCACCTGTAATATTAGTTAAGCGTTTAGACATTTCACGTAAGTGTTTAGCACGTGGATCTCCATTTTTGTATACACGGTGACCGAAGCCCATAATTTTCTCTTTATTGTCAAGAGCTTTACGGATATAAGGTTCGACATTTTCTACTTCTTCAATTTCATTTAGCATCGACATAACCGCTTCATTTGCTCCGCCGTGTAATGGGCCTTTAAGAGCTCCGATAGCTGCTGTGATACCAGAGTATACATCAGAAAGAGTAGCTACACAGACACGTGCAGTAAACGTTGAAGCATTAAGCTCATGGTCTGCATGTAACACAAGTGCTTTATTAAATGCATTAACAGAAACCTCATCTGGCTCTTCACCATTTAGCATGTAAAGGAAGTTTGCTGCAAAACCTAAATCCTTACGAGGAGCAACAGGCTCTTGCCCTTCACGCACTCGAGAAAACGCTGTCACAATTGTAGGGATTTGTGCTTGGATCTTAAGGGCTTTTAAGCGGTTCGCTTCTTCTTCCATTACATCCGCATTTTCATCAAATAATGCGAGACTTGAAATTGCCGTACGTAGAGCAGCCATTGGATGAACTTCATTGATTGGATATGATTTCATCTGATCAATAATTGCTTGTGGAATTTCAGCATGATCAGCAAGCTCCTGTGTAAACGAACGTAGTTCTTGCTCTTTTGGAAGACGTCCGTTCCAAAGAAGATAAATAACCTCTTCAAAACTCGCATTATCTGCTAAATCGTCAATATCATACCCTTGATAGGTTAAGACACTTTCAATAATCGAACTAACACTTGATGTCGTTGCTACAATTCCTTCTAGACCACGAGTTGTACTCACGTTAATCTCTCCTTTTCCCTGAATATCTTTTTCATCTTTCGGTAAATGCTTACATTTCCATTTTTGACGAAATGAAAATGTGCGCTATGTAGGAAGGATGTACACAAGCACCATTATAAACATTTTTTACACTTTTGTGAACGTTTAAATAGTAAATTAATTTACTCATTTTAAAACTATCACTTAACTTAGTATTCTGATAGTTTCACTTAGCGGTCGGCTTAGCCGCCCAAATTTGTAAAGAATTGTACAACCCTCATCGCCAAATAAGCGATCCCTGCACCGATTAAAGGACCTACTGCTACACCATTAAATAAAGCGACAGCTAGAATTGTACCAAATACCAATGCGGTTGTAATATGAGGATMATTTTGTAATAGATCAATTCCACTTGATGCAATTAATGCAACAAGAATGCCAGATGCTAGTGCAACCCATGCATAAGAAGAACGCACAGCTTCACCAAGTTGTTTAAAACCAATTTCCCCTGTAACAATTGGTGTTAATACTGCGATCGTAATCACTGTCACACCAATGTTTATACCTTTTTGTTGGAATAGCGGAAATAATTTATCTCCAAGTCCCACCCATTTGATAATAAGTAGAATGCCAACAGCAACAAGCAAGGATTGATTTTTAGCAAGAAGGGCAACGGCAAGTAGAATTAGCATAAATAACGTTGCTTGTGAAAACAAGTTTGTACCCAACCTTCCTCCTTAGCAATTCTACCTTATCATATCATAGTTTTGAAAATTCCGCCATGTTTGACACTCGTACACAATGCTCCAAAGATTGTCTTAAATAAAATAAAAACCACAGGTAAGGTCCTGTGGTTAACGTCTAGACATAATGATAAAATTTCCATTTTTTATCATTTTATTAAATATCTTGAGCAGAAATGCTTTCGCAATCCCACGAGTTTGAGGGATTAGTAAAAAGAAGCCAATTGCATCTGTAATAAAGCCCGGTGTCAGTAAAACAACCCCACCAATTAAAATACAAAGACCATCTAACATTACACTACTAGGCACCTGTCCTTGACTTGTTTGCAGTTGTGCCACTCTGATTGCTTGTAAACCTTCTTTTTTTGCCAGCCAAGCCCCTAGGATTCCCGTTAAAATAATAAGAGCGATCGTCGGCCAAATTCCAATTGTATTTCCAGACAAAATAAGAACGGCAATCTCTAAAGCCGGAACGATAATAATTAGCAAAAATAGGATTCAAAACATCGTTCTCTCCTTCACAATAGTGAATTAAATATACTACTAAAGAAAAAAGGAGAAGGATAACCCCTCTCCTT
>NZ_LFEL01000266.1:0-3177 GCF_001037965.1 Bacillus sp. LL01
AACCATTACAATTAATCATTGAAAAGAGGTGATGGAGATGGAAAAGCAACAAAATCCACAACCAGAAGAGTTAACAAAAGAGCAAGTTGAGTTATTAGAAAAATATGATGCGGAATCGAGATTTCGTTCATTTAAAAGTAAAATAGTTGCTATTATAGTTTCCCTTTTAGCTATTTCATTATCTGTATATCATATGTACACATCATATTTTGGGACGCCTGTAACTTTAMAGCATCGTTCATTACATGTGGCGGCTATCCTAGCATTAGTCTTTCTGCTTTATCCACCATTTAAAAAGGCAAATCGTACAAAATTACCTTGGTATGATCTCCTATTTGCATTAATGGCATTTTCAACAACGGTCTATATCTTTGTCGATTATGTCGGTATTGTCAATCGCGGTGGTTTACCAAATCAGCTTGATCTATTGTTTGGCGGAATTCTTGTTGTTCTTGTACTAGAAGCAGCTCGACGTGTAACAGGTTGGGGTTTACCTGTGCTWGCCATTTTATTCTTTCTCTATGGTTTGTTTGGAAGAGAGCTTTCAGGAATTTTTCGTCATCGAGGGTATACATGGGATGAACTAGTTAACTTCATGTATGTCACGACTGAAGGGATCTATGGAACGGCCATTGGAGTTTCAGCTACGTATATTTTCTTATTTATTTTGTTTGGTGCCTTCCTCTCTAAGTCTGGAATGGGGCAATTCTTTAACGACATGGCACTAGCCATTGCAGGTCAAACTAGAGGGGGACCTGCAAAAGTAGCAGTAATAGCTAGTGGATTTTTAGGAAGCATAAACGGTGCTGCGGTGGCTAACGTCGTAACGACTGGTTCATTTACGATTCCATTGATGAAAAAAATCGGTTATCATCGTAACTTTGCTGGAGCAGTAGAAGCTGCGGCATCGGTTGGGGGACAGATCTTACCACCGATCATGGGGGCTGCGGCTTTTATTATGGCAGAGATGTTAGGGGTTCCTTATAGTCAGATTGCTCTAGCAGCACTTCTACCAGCATTATTGTTCTATTTAGGAATTATTGTACAAATTCATCTTCGTGCAACAAAAGAAGGTTTAAAAGGAATCTCAAAAGAAAACCTACCACAAGTGATGGAAGTATTAAAAGAAAGAGGGCATTTGTTAATTCCTTTATTCTTTCTTTTATACATGTTGTTCTTTAGTGGACGTACGATTATCTATTCTGCATTCTTAACGATTTTGGTTACAATCGTTGTAGCTATGATTAGAAAAACAACTCGCATGAGTATGAAAGATATCGTGGATGCTCTTGAATCCGGTGCAAGAACAGCTGTTGGAGTAGCGGTTGCGTGTGCWACGGTTGGGATTGTTGTAGGGGTAGCAACGATGACTGGTTTTGGCTTGAAGCTTGCAAATGGAATTGTAACTCTTGGTGGAGATAGTCTACTTTTAACTCTTATTTTTACAATGATTGCTTGTATTGTATTAGGAATGGSGCTGCCAAGTATTCCGACTTATATTATCACAGCAACAATGGCCGCACCTGCCTTAATCTCATATGGCATAGAACCATTAGTTGCTCATCTATTTGTATTCTACTTTGGTTTATTTGCAAATATCACACCACCGGTTGCGCTTGCTGCCTTTGCAGCGGCAGGGATATCCGGAGGGGATCAGATGAGGACCGGCTTTATCTCAATGAAACTAGCAATTGCCGGCTTTATCGTTCCGTTTATGTTTGTTTATAACGATGCACTCCTTCTTATTAATACCACATTTGTAGAAGGAGCGGCTGTAACGATTACGGCGATAGCTGGAGTCGTAATGCTCGGAACAGCAGCTGAAGGATACTTATTTAGCACAATTCATTGGGTGTTGCGCGCGATCTTATTCGGAGGAGCGATTCTTTTTATGAACCCGAATATGGTTCAAGACATCATTGGTCTTGCGATCATTTTAGTGGTTGTTGTATGGCAATGGAGAAAAGCAAAGAACTCTACGGTCACGGATACAAATATTGCACAATAAGGTGAAAGCAAGGAGGGTCTAGTATGGATATAGGTTTAAAAGGAAAATCTGTTATTGTTTTAGCTTCTAGTAAAGGGCTAGGGAGGGCTTGTGCTGAGTTATATGTGAAAGAAGGCGCACAGGTGCTTCTTTCGAGTCGAAATGAAGTAGAACTTGAAAACACAGTTGCTGAGATTGAAGAAGCTACAGGTGTAAGGCCTCCATATATCACTTGCGATATTTGTAACCCAGATGATATAAAAAGACTAATTGAAACGGCCACGGCTCTACACGGTGGAATTGATGTACTCATTAATAACGCTGGAGGTCCGCCAGCTGKAGGATTTGATGCTTTTGAAGATGCTGATTGGCAAGGGGCATTCGAGCTTAATTTACTAAGTTTTATTAGAGCCATCCGTGCCGTTTTACCATCGATGCGTGAAAGAGGGGCAGGTCGTATTGTAAATATTGCCTCGTCTTCGATCAAAGAGCCCGTAGAAGGATTGATTTTATCCAATACCTTCCGAACGGCTATCGTCGGACTTTCTAAAAGTCTGGCAAAAGAGTTAGGTGGGGAGAATATCTTAATCAATACAGTTGGACCTGGCCGCATAGCAACTGACCGGGTAGAAGCTTTGGATCATATTCGCGCCGCTAAACTTGGGTTAGAATATGAGGAAGCGAAAGACCAATTGACCGCTGCCATTCCATTAGGTAGATATGGGACACCTGATGAATTTGCCAGAACCATTGTCTTCTTAGGGTCATATGCGAATACGTATGTGACAGGACAATCAATGGTTGTTGACGGTGGAGCAACAAAAGCATACTAATAAGGATCAAAGAAGGCTTGAGGACATTCCTCAAGC
The DNA here is from genome assembly GCF_001037965.1 of Bacillus sp. LL01. Taxonomy (NCBI): domain Bacteria; kingdom Bacillati; phylum Bacillota; class Bacilli; order Caryophanales; family Bacillaceae; genus Bacillus; species Bacillus sp. LL01. The sequence goes on from NZ_LFEL01000266.1 coordinate 2,857, forward strand.
CTTCTTTTTATTAAGGGACTATCACGGTGGTAGGTAACATGAAGGTCCATACTTGTTCCTCGATTTTGTGGCGTCTTATCGTTAAATCAAATGGTTCTTCTATGGCTTGGGTAAATTCGAATACTCCTTGTAATTGATTTATTTCTTCATTGTAAGTTGTCGTTGTAAAAGTTGGATGGATTCGTTCATTGTTGATTAATAATGCGACATTCACACCTTTTAAGTTATRCACATCAGAAGATGTTAATAAAAGCTGGTGTCCTTCCACATCAATTGAAGAAATTCGAAAGTCATTCTTCTCTATTTGCTTGGTATCATGCG
>NZ_LFEL01000267.1:0-3164 GCF_001037965.1 Bacillus sp. LL01
ATCTGCTTATCCTAGATGAACTATCCAAGAACAGTCGGATCACGATGAAAGAATTAGGTGAGAAAGTACATTTGACTGGACCAGCTACTTCAGCCAGAGTTGAGAAATTAGAGGATAGTGGGGTTATTGAGGGATATACCATAAAAGTTAATCAAGTCAAATTGGGATTTTATATACATGCTTTTCTAACTATCATTACACAGAGTACTAACCATCAGCCATATTTATCATTCATCAAAACGCAGGAACAATACCTTGTTCGTAACTATAAAATCAGTGGAGATGGTTGTTACCTTCTTGAATGTAAATTTCCATCCAATGAATTAATGAATAATTTTTTGGAAGGGTTAAACGAGTATGCAAACTATAAATTATCCATTGTTATTAAAAAATAGAGAATCAATAAAATGGAGAGTATGTGAAGAAATGTACTTAAGCTAACGGATGCGTTAATGTAATAAGAATTGTAGAATACTACATCAAAAAACGCTCAGATATCTGAGCGTTTTTACTTGCCATTTACATTACCAATTGGTTGTTAATATATATGCTGATTAGCATACTATTGACATAGTTATTTGCACTTTTCTTCTCGTTAACCGAACCCGTTATCTTAAAGGAACGACTTTTTTATATTCATAACGCAAAATAGCGATTAAAATGAGTGCAAAATAACATCTAAAGGACAAGTGAGAGCGCATTCAAAAAAAGATTGACGAATACAATGTAAAGCTTTACACTAATTTTATCAAAATAAAATGTAAAGCTTTACATTTTTGAGAGGAATGAAAAAAGAGATGGATTATAAACAGATTGCAAGTGAGGTCTTAGAAGCAATTGGTGGTAAGGAAAATGTATCTGCCGCAGCTCATTGTGCCACAAGATTACGCCTTGTATTAAAAGACGAATCTCTCGTTGATGAAAAAAAGCTAGAAGAGATTGATGCAGTGAAAGGTACCTTTTCCACAGCTGGTCAATATCAAATTATTATTGGGGCCGGTACTGTTAATAATGTGCACCGTGAGCTTGTTCAGTTGACTGGAATTGAAGAGATGTCGAAAGATGAAGTGAAAGCTGAAGGAAATAAAAAGATGAATCCAATTCAGCGTTTTGTGAAAATGCTTTCTGATATTTTTGTTCCGATTATACCAGCYATCGTGGCTGGGGGTTTATTAATGGGTATTCACAATTTATTAACATCAGAGGATTTATTCTTTGATGGGCAATCAATCATTGATGTTTATCCACAAATTGCTGACTTAGCAGCCATGGTTAATACTTTTGCGAATGCAGCCTTCGTTTTCTTACCGGTATTAATAGGATTTTCTGCAGCCAAACGATTTGGTGGGAATGCATATTTAGGTGCAGCAATGGGGATGATCATGGTTCACCCAGATCTAWWAAATGGATGGGGTTATGGTGGTGCAGTGGTAGATGGAGAGATTCCTGTATGGAATATCCTTGGTTTTGAAATTGAGAAAATCGGTTATCAAGGGACGGTTTTGCCAGTATTGGCAGCAGCCTTTATTTTAGCAAAAGTTGAACAATTTTTTAGACGTGTTGTGCCGTCTGCATTAGATAATTTATTAACACCGTTATTAACAATCTTTATCACGGGTGTTCTTACATTTACAGTTGTAGGTCCCTTGATGAGGCAGAGTGGACATTTAGTAACGGATGGACTTGTCTTTTTATATGAAACAGCAGGGTTCGTAGGTGGTGGATTGTTTGGTCTTTTGTATGCGCCAATTGTCATTACGGGGATGCATCATAGTTTCATTGCAGTCGAAACACAATTACTAGCTGATATTGCAAGAACAGGTGGATCTTTTGTCTTTCCAGTTGCAGCCATGTCGAATGTGGCACAAGGGGCTGCTGCTCTTGCAGTTATTGTTGTAACAGCTAATGCAAAAATGAAAAGCATCGCTTCTGCTTCAGGTATTTCGTCATTACTCGGTATTACAGAGCCAGCGATGTTTGGAGTGAATTTAAAGCTGCGGTACCCAYTTTATGCAGCCATTATTGGAGCTGGTGTATCTTCTGCCTATGTAACTTTAATGAAAGTATTATCAATCGCATTGGGGCCAGCCGGATTACCTGGTGTTATTGCCATCCGTCCTGACTCAATGATGCATTTTTTAATTGGATTAGCTATTGCGTTTGCCGTCTCATTTGCAATGACGATTGTATTAGCAAAACGTGCTGCGAAAAAGGAAGCTAAAGCAGCTTAAACATCTTAAAGAGTGAGGGTTAAGTTATGACATGRTCAAGGGAAGAACGATATCGTAAATACCGGGATGTGAGTGAAAAGGAAAGAATGCTTTTGAAGAAAAAAGTAAATGCATGTCCTTGGAGGCAGTCTTTTCATATTCAACCACCAACGGGTTTGTTAAATGATCCAAATGGTTTTGCTTATTTTAACGGCGAATATCATTTATTCTATCAGTGGTTTCCACACGGGCCGGTCCATGGCTTAAAACATTGGTATCATGTAACGTCTACAGATATGGTCAATTGGCAGAATAAAGGGTTAGCCATAGAACCAAATGAATTTTATGAAAGTCATGGAGCTTTTTCAGGAAGTGGAATTGTTGAGCAGGGAGATTTGTACCTTTTTTATACGGGCAACACTCGTGATGAGGAATGGCATCGACATCCCTACCAATGTATGGCGAAAATGACGAAAGAAAATGAGCTAGTGAAAGCTGCAGGTCCAATCATCTCTTCTCCTCCTAAAGGGTATACTGAGCATGTAAGAGACCCGAAAGTGTGGAAGACTTTATCTCTATTTTACATGGTTATTGGTGCACAGCGAGAAGATAAGACTGGATGTGTCTTACTTTATCAATCAAGAGATTTAAAAGAGTGGGAGTTTCTAGGTGAGGTAATCACGAAACTAGATGGCTTCGGTTATATGTGGGAATGTCCTGATTACATTGAATTAGATCAGAAAGGTATACTTATTTTTTCTCCTCAAGGGATTGAAGCAGAGGGAGATCTCTATAATAATATCTATCAATCAGGGTATCTCGTTGGGTCGCCATTAAATACATCCACAAAGAAATTTGACCATGGTCCATTTCAAGAATCAGATCGAGGATTTGACTTTTATGCCCCACAAACCACTCTTTCTGAAGATGGTAGAAGAATCATGATCGGGTGGA
>NZ_LFEL01000268.1:0-3161 GCF_001037965.1 Bacillus sp. LL01
AACGTCATTTTTTCTTAGTGAGAAAAGAGCTGGTGGAAAAAGGCTATCTCACCTATGAAAGTCGAAAAGGAAGGCAGGCGGCAATCTATTGTTTAACTCCGTTGACTGAACCTCATTCACACAAAACAGCAGTCAACCGTACCTACAACGCAGACAACGCTACAGTCAATTCTACCTACAACTCTACAGACAACCGTTCCCTATTAGTTAAAGAACTTAATAAAGATATCAATAAAAATATAAATAAAGACAACAACCCATTGCGTTTCTATGAGGAAAATGGATTCGGTATGCTTTCACCGTTTATCTCCGAATCGATCAATGCCTGGATCATCGACCATACCTTTAGAGAGCCAGAAGCAGTGATCATTGAAGCGATGAAAATTTCCTTAATGCAAAATGTGAGAACGTGGAGCTATGTGATGAAGATCCTTCAAGACTGGAGTTCAAAAGGAATTCAAACCCTAGCCGACGTTCAAGCAGAGCAAGAGAGAAGGAAACAAAAAGTAGCAGCCTACCACATGAAGATAAAAGGAGAACAAGCCCATGAAAACGCTAAGCGCCCATCTACCCCCGACTATTCAAGCTATGATTTCGGATTCTAATATCGTTAGGACCTTTAGTTGCCAAGGATGCCATGAGAAAATTACCGTCCGTCGGGTAATCATTCCATTTGGACCAGAGAAGGGAAGTGAACAAGAATTAACCTACGGCTGCCGCTGTGAAGATATAAAAATCGCAAATGATGTGATTAAAAGAAGGAAAGTGCTCGAACGAAAGCGAATCTATAATCTATTCGACCGCGAAAGTCTGATGAACCCCGATCTCTTTGAAGCAAGCTTTGAGACCTATACGCCAAGCACTGAAAGCCAAAGGACGGCGATGGATGTCACAAAGCACTATAGCGAAACCTTTACAAAAGACAAGCCTCTAAATCTACTTCTTACTGGCACATACGGTATTGGTAAATCCCACTTAGCTGCGGCTAGCCTCAAACCATTGATTGAGGAAGGCTACACTTCCATTTTCATTTCTGTTCCAAAACTCCTAACCAAASTAAAAGCAACCTACAATAAAAACAGTGAATTCTCAGAGGATAGCTACTTACAGCTCCTAGAAGAAGCTGATTGTCTTGTGCTCGATGATCTTGGAGCCGAGCATGGCAGTGAGAAAGCTGGCAGCTGGTCAATCTCGAAGCTCTTTGAAATCGTTGAGGGCCGAATTGGCAAGCATACGATTTACACGACCAATTTAGGAGGGAAAGCCCTACAAGAGAAGGTCGGGGCACGGAACTTCTCGCGGATGATGCAGCATACCAAAGTCATCACGATGAACGGTCCAGACCACCGCTTAAGCCATTTCACCCAAGGAAAAGGAAGTGATGATAATGAGTAAAATGAAAATCATGATTGACCCAGGACACGGTGGCAGGGACCCCGGGGCAGTGGCGAATGGATTGGTCGAAAAAGAAATTGCCTTAACGATTGCGCGCAACTTGCGAACAGCTTTACTGAATCACTATAACGTCGAAGTGAGGCTCACCCGTGATCGGGATCTCTTCCTCACACTCGAAGAACGAGCCCGACTCGCAAATGCGTGGGGCGCTGATTGCTTCATCTCGATTCATCTGAACGCAGGAGGAGGGACTGGCTTTGAAACCTTTATTCATCCAAACGCTGGCAAGGCGACACAGGACATTCAAAACATCCTTCACCCAGAAATTAAAAACCGACTATCATGCGCCGATCGAGGACAAAAGAAAGCCAACTTCGCCGTCCTCCGCMTCACCAAGATGCCAGCGATCCTAACCGAGAACCTCTTCCTAGACCACACCGAAGACGCGAAACAACTAAAAGACTCCAACGTCATTCATGCGATCACCGAAGGACATCTAATCGGCCTACAAAAAGCCCTACACTTACCAGCTCTAAAGCCAAACCTGAAACCAACCAACACCAAACCCAACACAGCAACGCCCACCTATCGCCTCCGCATTGACGGCAAGCAGGTCGGAGCCTACCAACAACAAGACAACCTCATCGAGCACATCCAACATCACTTACATGCAGCCAATAAAATCGAATTAGAACGTATCTAGAAAGGATGAACGAAAAAATGAAACCACAAAAAGAACATTCAATCCGAGCCTACGAGCTACTATATGACCTTGAACACGCCCTAAAAAAAATCATCACCCTCACCCTGCCACTGCAAATTAAGCAAGACCCAACGTACTCGAACCTAGTCAACATCATCATCCTAAACAATCTCATCCCACTCAATCAAGACCAGCTCCACCACCTTACACAAACGAAGGTCACCCGAAACCAAGTTTGCCACATGAAGCCTGTGATCAAAGAAGACATCGACAACCTCAGAAAAGTCTACAGCCTCGCAGAAAATGTCTTGATGAAACTAGAGCATAAAGACGAAATGAGGAAGGCGAGCAGAAAGCAGGCGTATCGGAAGAGGGTAGATAATGAGAGGAGGTTTGGGTCGTAAGGGGTGAAATAATATGAGAAAACGCAGGAGCCTCGAGGAGAGGATCCTGCGTTTTACTAATGATTTAGACAACTATTCATCTCTACTAACATCCTCATATATTCCTATTTTATCCAGATGTCGAATGTACTAAGATAATAGGTAAAGTATTCCTTCTTAGCTTAATAGAGGTGATGTATGAAAACRTTAGACGTGTCTAGCTTACATAGTGGAATAGTTGAAATGAAAACTAAGATAGAACAGCAGCAAGAACAGCTTAAACAAATTGAGACGGCCGTAATGGGTATTGTCCGTCTAAGTGATTCGTTAAAAGGAGAGGGAGGGACGGCMATTCGTCGTTTCTATCAAGAGTGCCACCTCCCGTTTATCCAATACTTAACCGGGACGCTCGCACAATACGAGCAGCTTCTTATGCAAATGAAGTCCTCTTTGCAAGCACTTGAACCAGCATCAAACGGAAGAATTCAAGGAAGCTTCCTTGAACAAGAAGTCGAAAACGGCTTACAGCAGGTTGAGCTCGTAACAACCGCACTCACCACGCAAACAAATGCGACGATGCAACAGGTCCAAGACATCGTCTACCTAAAGCCGCTTCAAGACGATGAAGTCAGGCAATACGTACAAAAAGCCAAGCAAGAAAAAGACCAAACAATTGAGCA
>NZ_LFEL01000269.1:0-3156 GCF_001037965.1 Bacillus sp. LL01
AGCATTTGCTCAAGACGCTTCTTTTCTTGTATTAGACGAACCAACAAATCATTTAGATATTCACCATCAGCTACATATGTTAGATGTCATTCGAGCATCAAATGTTACTGTACTTACTGCCCTACACGATTTAAATTTAGCTGCAGCTTATTGTGATAAGCTTTTTGTCATGAAAGATGGAAATCTAGTAACGAATGGAACTCCTAAACAAGTATTGACTGAAGAGCTATTACAAGACGTATTTCAAGTGAAGGCGAAGGTTCTATCACATCCAGAAACGAATAAAGTTCATCTGATGTATATTTCAGATGGGATGAGTGAGGATATTAGGTATCAAAGATTTAAACAATTCCTTCAAAAGTAAGATTGTCGAGTTTAATAGATTAATAGGAAAGAGGGAAAGTTGTGAAAAAAAAGATAAAAGTATTAGGGATTGGTCTATTTAGTATACTATTGGCTGGTTGCGCAGGGGGTAGTGAAGCACGTCAAGTAAGCGGAGAAGAAACGAATTCAAAAGAACTTGATCAAGTAGTAGAGATAGAGAACGGGGATCATACTCTTACCTTTACAGAAGTCCCGACACGCGCTATTTCACTTAATCAACATGTTACAGAAGTTATGCTTGCACTTGGGTTAGAAGAACATATGGTGGGCACAGCTTATCTTGATGATGAGGTATTACCAGAATTTAAGGAAGCGTATTATAAGRTTCCAGTGATTGCTGACCAATACCCTTCACAAGAAGTTTTCTTAGATAAAGAGCCAGACTTTGCTTATGCGGGATGGAGCAGTGCATTTCGTGAAGATAATATTGGAACTGTGGAACAATTAGCTGACTTTGGAGTTCAAGCATATTTGCACCAATCCTCTACATTAGTAGGTCCAGAAATGAATGATGTTTTTCAGGATATTCGAAATGTAGCAAAGATTTTTGACGTGGAAGAGCGTGGAGAGGAATTAATTAATTCTCTAGAGCAAGAGCTCACTAGTCTCCAAAAAGAAATCCCTGAGAGTGAAGCGAGTAAGCGTATTTTTGTCTTTGATAGTGGTGAAACCGCACCGCTTACAGTAGGCCGTAATTTTTTAAATGAAATTATAACGATGGCTGGTGCAACCAATATCTTTAAAGATCTTGATAAAAATTGGGGGGAAGTGAGTTTTGAAGAAGTGGTAGAACGTGACCCGGAAGTCATTGTCGTTATTGACTATGGTGAGACAACAGTTGAAGAAAAAATAGAGCATTTAAAACGTCACCCAGCGTTAACAGATGTCACAGCGATTAAAGAAGAAAACTTTATAGTGATGCCACTCTCTGCTGCGGCTGAGGGGGTAAGGGCGGGATCTGCACTTCAGATCTTGATAGAGGGGCTTTATTGATTAAAGAGAATGAAGTATACTATTTAAATCGTAATTATTACGATTGGTTATAAAGCTACATGAAAGGAAGTGAGCTTATGCTACAAGATCTTTACCGAAAAGTAGTGATGGACCATGCAAAATACAAACGTAATACAGGTGTTCTTGAAGGGGAAGATGTGAGGAAAATCCATTACAAAAACCCAACATGTGGAGATGTGATTACTCTATATGTAGTTATTGATGATGAGCAACTACAAGACATCTCATTCGAAGGAGAAGGCTGTAGCATCAGTATGGCTTCATCCTCTATAATGACGGAGTTAATAAAAAATAAAGATATAACGACTGTGAGTTCTCTCCGTAACGGATTTGAGCAACTGATACGAGATGGGAAACAAGCAAATGAAGAGATTGATCTTGGGGATGCTTTATCGCTTGAAGGAGTCCATAAATTGAGAGCACGACATAATTGTGCACTAATGGCATGGCAAGCCCTTGATAAAGTATTAGCTGATGTCGAGTCATATAATTGGAAAAAGTAAGTAGCAACAGGGAAGGAGTTACAATTTTGAATGCTTCAAAAGTAGAGCTGGTCATACTTAGTGGTTTTCTTGGTAGTGGAAAAAGTACATTATTAAAAAAGCTAATCGAGCATGAAAAGCAAAAAGAGCGCTCGATTGCCGTCTTAATGAATGAATTAGGACATATAAGCATTGATTCAGCTAGTGTACCTGCAAATGTTCCGTTAAAGGAAATGCTAAATGGGTGTATTTGTTGCACGATGCAGGGCGAATTAGGTGTCCAATTAAAAGAGTTAACAGAGGAGCATGATCTTGATGTGATCTTTATTGAGGCAACTGGGGCTGCTCACCCTTTAGACGTGCTAGATGCCTGCACTCATCCATTATTAGCCGATAAACTTGAGATAAAAGCAGTGATCACGGTTGTGAATGCAAAACAATGGTACGAGCAGAAACTGAGCAATATGTTGAAGAAGTTATTACAGCACCAAGTTAAATTCGCTGATATTGTATTGATTAACAAAATCGATCAAATAAACGAAAGTGGCCTAATGTCTGTTAGAGATTCAATCAAAGAAACAAATGGACAGGCGAAGATTCTTTCAACGCATTACTCAGAGATGGATTGCGCGTTATTAGATGGGGGTCTTTCAGAACAGTTGACGCAAAAAAATACGAAAGATAAAGAGACGGATATTGAACATCTACACCTTCAAACCTGTGCAATCCCGATAAAAAATTCAATTGATCGAATCAAATTAAATGAATGGTTAGAAAAAAGCAACCAATCGATTCTTAGGGCGAAAGGCTTTATTCAACTTACGGAAACCCCAGGTATCTACTTATTTAATTACTCATACGGTCATCCAACCTTTGAGAGGGTCAAACAAAGTGTAAATGTAGAACCTGTTCTAGTCTTTATTGGAGAAAATCTTGATAAAAAAGCCCTAAAGAAAGAACTTGAAGAAGTAGTGGGTGAAAAGTATTTATCAATGAAAAATCAGTAGGAACGATTCAAGTTTCTTTACTCGAGCAACAACTCTTATTTTACGAACAGCTTTGGGATAATAAGTTGGCGAAGACTAGGGGTGTGGTTGAGAACGGGGAAAAAACAGAGTAAAGTAGGTGGAGGCAAGGAAATTATTTTCCTTGCTTCTTTCTTTTGGAAACTTTCGTAGACTATAGAACGTATACTTAATAAATTCATGTTAGTAAAAGGGGAGTGAACATATGAACGAAATTATCGCAGAACTTGAGCAGATGAATCTGGCAGTCA
>NZ_LFEL01000027.1:0-12299 GCF_001037965.1 Bacillus sp. LL01
TGTGTTTCACAGGTCTAGGTTACGCAGCTGTTCCACCTGGTGAACTGTAAAGGTATCACTATGTTAAGAATTAAAAGAGAAAATAAAATGAACACAAACCTTAAAAAAGCCATAAAGATGTGGAGTTATTATGTAAAGTACTAGTTGTATAGCCGATAAGTGTAAGGGGTAATAAATATTACTGAAAATAGTATGTTGAGTTTGAACTTAAGCTCTCTTAAGTGGACTCAGGTATCAGTCACCACCCGCAATGAAGCGTAACAAAATCAAGTGATAAAGCAGGCTGAAAAAGAAAATAATATTTATTCTTACATAAAATAGAAGGCTTAAGTTGTTTTTTGCTATAATCAGGATATAAGAAACAGGTCTTTAGGGTGAATTGATGAAAAGTAGTAAAGGTGCCTGTCACTTCTAAACATTTAGCTTTCAATCTCAGAGGTGAGAAATATTATTATTTTTAAAGTTCTTAAAGAGAAACTAATAATCGCTAATTTATCAATTATTTTAACTTCACTTCTGTTCACGGTTATTATTTACGTAGATTTTAGACATTTACCTTATGAAAAGACTTTTATAAGTTACGCATATATGCAGTATTCTTACCTTAGTTTTTTAATACTATATTTACTTGCTGTACCTGTAAACATGTTGTGGACTATGGCATTCAACAAAATCACTAAGAAGATATTCACTTCTTTTATTGTTATCCTACTTTTGTTAACCATATTTCTTACATCGTTAAGGATGGTTCTTCTCCTTCTACTACTATTAGTACCATTTGGTTTCTTTTTTTTGATTGGACGAATAATCAACGTAAAGGAGAAACATGTCTTCATTTTGATCCTATACTTTCTACTAAGCATTGCTTTATACATAGCGGTCTTTATGGGGGTCATCTCAATAGATAATATCCTTTCTAACTGAGTGAGGATGCCTGTCACCACCCGAATTAACAGGGATTTTGTCGAAGGGGATTGGTCTCATGCAGTCTGGCGGACCTTATAATACGAACGGAGCAGGATATAAGGCAATATTTAGCTTGGAGGAGGTAAGATGAGAACAATAGCTGAGTTAACAAAAAAACCATGCTTTCTTGGAATGTTAACTTGTATGGTTGTTATCGTTGTTTTTTGGAATATTCCAATAGAGAAAAGAGAATATGGACTTTCTCAGAGTAATTTAACAACGGATTATACAGGTCTTCTCCCTGAGCGAGTTGAAAGAGTAATAAACGCAGGTAATCGTGTCCAGTTACAAAAGATAATAAAAGAAGCAAACGAAATTGGCCGCCATATTTCGGTGGCTGGATTACAACACTCACAAGGCGGTCACACGTATTATAGAGATGGTACCGTAATTGATATGCGAACATTCAATGAGGTATTAGAAATAAATGAGCAGGCTAAAACGATTCGAGTTGAAGCTGGAGCAACTTGGGAAGATGTCCAGGAAGCTATATCACCTTATGGGCTAGCCTTGCAAGTGACCCAATCACAGTCGATTTTTACGATCGGAGGTTCACTTTCTGTTAATGCTCACGGGAGGGATATCCGTTTTGGTTCAATGGCTGGAACAGTAAAGGAAATGACTTTATTAACACCTACAGGAGAGATCAAGACCGTCACCCGTGATGATCCGGAAACATGGATGAAGTACGTATTTGGCGGATATGGATTATTCGGTGTGATCGTAGATGTAACATTGGAACTAACTGAAAACGACATCTACACCATTCATACAGAAAAAATAAAAACAGCTGAGTATGAATCCTACTTTACTAATCTATTAGACAACAAAAATACTGCTATGCACTATGCTAGGTTAAGTGTTGCTCCAAATACCTTTTTAGACGAAATGTATGTTATTGATTACAACTACACGGGAAAAAAGGATGATTATACGCCACTCAAAGGAGAACAAGGTGTTCGTCTTAGTAAGCTGGCACTTGATTTGGGTCGGCAAGGTGGATTTTTAGCGGATCTTTTCTGGGAATCTCAAAAGCTATATATTAACTCAATCGACGGAAATGAAATTACTCGAAATAACGCTATGCGGTCAGAATCCACCTTCATGGAATTTACAAAGCCTGGTCGAGTTGAAGTGTTACAAGAGTTTTTTGTGCCCATCCATTCTTATGAAGATTACATACGTGATGTAGGGCAATTGCTCTCGCCTAAAGACAAAAATGATGATTTTAAAGTCCATAATATTACGGTGCGGTTTGCAGCTGAAGATAGCCACACGAGTTTGAGCTATGCCAATGAAGATATGTTCGGTCTGGTTATATTAATAGAACATGGATTAAAAGATAAAGAAATGGCTAATGCAGAAGCGCTTATTCAAGAATGGACCAGTTTAACCAACAAACACGGAGGAACGTATTATCTTCCATATTACCGTTATCAAACAAAAGAACAATTCAGGCAGTCCTATCCTGAATGGGAAAGCTTTCTAGACGAAAAGTTAAGCCGAGATCCAAATGAAGTCTTTCAGAATTTATTTTATAACTATTATATTAAGTGAAGGAGCATGACATGAAGGATAAGAGTTTATGGCATATCCCTCTTGTTGTAACAGTGGGTCAGGTAGTTATTTTTCCATATTACATCATCTGGTTAAAAGAGGTATCTTTCACTTTCACCTTATTTGCATGGATGTTTGCTATCTTCTCTTTTTCAGCCGCTTGGGGATATCGCCTCTTTCAGTTGAAAAAGGGTAAGACTGATTTCTATATCCCATTTATTTATGTTGGGATGGGTTTTGTATATATACTTGTAGGGGGAGTGAAGAATTCATTTGGATTCCTTCCATACATCGTAGCTCTATTACAAATCATACTAGGCTTTTTACAGGGTTATTTTCGAGCATGGCATATCGAGCAGAAGATCTATAGCTTACACGCTGTGAATCACTATCTAATAGTTGGAGTAGCTATGATTGGGCTTTCTTTTGTTAAAATCGTTTCCCCTGCACTCTTCATTACTGGTTTTGGATGCGTGTTGTGTGGTTGTGGATTTTTGGATTTTATCAGTAAAAAGAAAGCTGGGAATATTTAGTGAGTAGTGATGGTGCCTAGTTTAATAACTAGTTCTTCAACAAAAAAATCCACGTTTTCAAATACAATAAAAGCACCTACTACAGACCTTCCAAAATAACCCCGACCAAGGAGATGAAAACGCGACATATACGTTATAATGTCTCATTCAATCTGGATGGAAATGCTTTTTTGGTAGGTACAGAGAATCACCCTTTTTATACACTAATAGCGAGCAGTCTATTTTAGAGACCGCTCGCTATTTAGCATTGTTCCATTAGATTAATAAGTAATCTCGATCACCCACGCACCTTATCTTCCAAACTAGGAACATGAACTGTCGGCTTTTTATCTTTCCACGGCAATGCTTCTTCAAGTTGGGCTGCTAACTGTAACAAAGTCGTTTCATCTCGAATCTTCCGGTAAACTGCATCCCAATTGGTAATCCATTTTGGCTTGTTTTGAGTGGTAGGGAGATAGAAGGTTGACCGGTTGCATTGAATAAATTAGTAAATGGTGCATACGTAAAGATCTGTTCAGTCCATTGTTTTGCATCGATAGTTGGGTTATTTGCATTTAATAAACCAATTTTAGCTGGCAGGGTCGCGATGGTTGGAGTTAGGAAGACAACATAATTCGTAAAGAAATGACCGACTTGTCTTGAAACCGTTGCGTTGGTTTCAATTGCATCTAATAAATGAGATGCACTCATTTCTTTTCCATATAGATAACATTGCCAGATGGCTGCCTCTATATTATTTTCTGAAGGAGTTCGGCCTGATAGCTTTGCTGTGCCTTCAATCATTTTATAGATATTTGCGGTCCAGATACGTAAAGTTGCTAGACTGAATAATTCCCATCATATTGAGGAGAAGCCTCAATAACTTCATGACCCAGCTCCTTACATAAGTTCACTGTTTCGTGTAGGGCTTTTAGGTATTTTATTTTAGTGAGTTAATTTGTTCAGTTTAGTATTTCTTTTTTCTGGTTCGATTTAGGAATCAAGGGTTWAAATGCACCTGATCCGCCGCCACCCCCGCCTGCTCCAGAACCTCCGCCAGTATAACTGCTTGAAGTAGCATCTAGACCAGCATTTTTCTCGGCACTTTGGAAATTTGACGTAGCAGCTGCAGCAATGATCAGCCATGTCGGGTCAAACCCATAAGCGGTAGTTGACGTAGCTCCGCTTGCATGAAAGGAGTGAACAAGTGATTCATTTTTCTTGGTGATCTTCTTATCTTTCATCCCCAACCCAAAAATAAAGGCGCGCATTTTTTCATCTTCTGTTAGTGTTTTCCATGTCGACTCCATGATCGTTGGAAACTGCTCTTTGAAATGGCGCCATTCAAGCGTTAGTTTCATTCCTTTTTCTGTTTTCGGATAATAACATATCGCAAAAAGCAACAAACCAAAGAAGATGATGAGTGATGAGATCATAAGTACCATCAGGCCATGTACAGCAAGTAAAATAATAAACGGAACGAGAAGGAAACTAATGAAACCAATCATGAAACGGTATTTGACTTTATTTTTATAGATGCCTGCCTCCTTTAAATCTGCTCTTACTGCCTGTTCCCAATTCGCCTTTAACTCCTGGTACGTTTTATGATTGTTTTTATTTTCGAGATAGGTCGTGATATCGTCAAAACTAAATTCATTGTCTGATCCTATTGCCGTAAAGAGCCACTCTACTAATTTTTGTTCATGTTTCTGCATCCCATGTTTGTTGACTAAACGGAAGCGATCCTTTTCTTGCTTTTTCACATGACCTTTTCGAACTAAATCTAACAGGGCCGCAACGGTTGCTTCTGGTAGGAGCTGTTGAAAGTTCATATAACAAATCATGGTCGGTAAGGACAGCGTTTCTTTTGGGACGACGGTTGAATGTGAAAACTCTCTTGTCACCCAAGCTTTACTTCTTTTTGATTCAAGCCAGGCCTTAAAAAGTACAAGCAAGAAGATGAAAGCAAAGAGTGGAACAATTACAGTACCGATCGTACCCAACAGCTCTTGCCTCTCTATTCTTGAGGCTTCAGCATCGATCAATGCCTGTTTCTCACCAACAATCTCATCACGCATTGGTTTATTGGAAATCTGTGTACTCGCAGGGAATAAATCCTTTTGATAGGCAACACGAATATCACCATTTCGTTTACGAGGAACCTCTCCCATCAAGTACTGAACGGTACCGTCTTCAAGGACGTTTTCGGTTTTGTATGCTTCATCATAACCAAAGGCAACCACTGGGGTTGTAGAGGTGGGTGGATAAACATAAATGGTCAAGTTTTCATAGGTTGACTGATTACTTGTATCAAAAAACGGCCAGTAAAACTCAGCCACATCGTCATAAACGTCAACACCATTTATGATTTCATAATGGAGATCCATTGTTACGGTTTCATCGTTCCCTTCTCGGTGAATACGATGCTCCGTTTGATCTGTTTCAATGAGTAGTGGATTATTTCCTTCAAATGCTTCAAGCTGCACAATCTCCGTGCCCTCTTTCGGTATTAATTCACGAATCATACCTCCAAATTCGCCACTAAACACATAGGTATGCTGCTCTTGTACAGACACATCCCCATTTGGTTGTAAATAAGCATGAATGTTAACATTTGTAATCTCGTAATCAACAGCGAGTACTTCAGTTGGTGTAAAAAAGAGAATTGCCATTAAAATTGCAGTTATGAACGTTTTATTCATTCATGATCCCTCCTGCCTTTCTACTTCCTTTACGAAAGAATCCATTGAAAAGTTTCATGGAGTGACAGCTTATTTTTTATGTGGAAAGGGAGTGGTGGACATTTATTCGTACAAATTTATGCCTGATTCGAACAAGGTAGCGAATAATTCAACGAAACTCAGTAATAATCCGACGAAACTCATCAATAATTCGGCAAATGGAGCAAGATATTGSAAAATGTTGAAGACCACAAGATTTGGCGCAGTTCGCTAGTTATATCTATATACCTAATATTTCTAAAAGAATGATCTACTCTTAGCTATAATAAGTAAAGAGTATCCATAGAAGGCTGGGAATAGGCTCTTGCAGCGGCGATGCTAGCACTCCTCATATTTAACCCTCTTTAACTTCAATAAACTAGTGGGTGTATGTGGTGAGGAATATTTGAGGTGAGTTCTCACAACAAATTCTTTAAAGCACATACATAATCCTTTTAAAGGGTCTACAATAGAGCGCGGTTTATTACTTATTGGTTTCTTGCCCCTTTAGTTAGCTGTATAAGTAAACTTATAAATGATTAAAGTGGTATACCGTTTTAAACAGAAGTTATTATGTTTATAAATAAAACCCTTATTAATCAAGAAAAAACGTTGACAGAATTGACTGAATTATATAATATCTATATTAGATGGTATACCACTTTAAGGGGGAGATAGGAAATGAAGAGAGGTAAAGGTTATCTTTTTTGTCTAATGATTGCATTGTTAATGGTAGTAGCTGCTTGTTCAGCGGGAGAATCTTCGACAGAAAATGAAAGCGGTTCACCGGGTGATGGAACTGCTGAAGCTGCAAGTGACTTTCCGACTAAGCCAATTACAATTGTTGTTCACACAAACTCTGGTGGCCCTACAGATTTAATGGCACGTGAGTTAGCTAGAGCCGCAGAAGAGGTATTAGGGTCAACGGTTGTCGTTGAAAATAGACCAGGTGGAAGTGGGGCTACAGCTATGGCTCAAGTATTTTCGGCTGACCCAGATGGTCATACTCTTGGGGCTATGACACCATCTCAAATTGGCCTTATTAACGGTACATTAAAAGATCAATATGATATTGAAGATTTTACGTGGGTGTCTAGATCACAAATTGATCCATACTTATTAGTTGTAAATTCTGAAAGCCCTTTCAACACGATTGATGATGTCGTGGAACATCTTAATGAAAACCCAAGAAGCTTAACGGTTGGAGGGTACGGCGCAGATGGATCAGGTCATAATGTTKCCTGGAACATTTTTGCAGAAGAAGCCGGTGTTGAAGCGAATTGGACACCTTATGAAAGTACTGGTGATGCGGTAACAGCTATTCTCGGAGGACACATTGATATAGCTAATTCTAACCCTGGCCAAGTCCTACAATATGTAGAAGCAGGACAACTTCGTATATTAGGTGTAATGGCAGATGAACGTTTAGAAGATCTTCCAGGTGTACCTACGTATGCAGAAGAAGGGTACGACGTTGATACAGATTGGGCTCAATTCCGTGGAGTATTTGGTCCAAAAGACATGCCGGAAGAAATTGTTGAAGCATTAAGTGATGCATTTATGGAAGCGTATTCTTCAGAATCCTATACCAACTACATGAAGAGTTCCCAGCTTGTTGAAGGTGCTATGGGAAGTGAAGAATATACAGAATATATTCTCAATCAAAATGAGTTAACGCAAGAGTGGTATGAACGACTAGGCGTTAATTAAGGTCGAGGGGGGAGAGTCTTTCCCCATTCTATAATGGAGGGTTAGTAGATGAACAGAAACATGGCTAATCTTATAGCTAGTATTGTGTTTATAATTATTGGCACTTGGTTTTTATACAATACGGTGCAGCTTCCACAAACAACAAACGCTGCCGACGTGGGGCCTCGTGCATTCCCACTCATCATGTCAATCTCAATCATCGTGTTTTCTATCGTCTTACTAGTTCAAACCATTTTATCGAGGAAGCAAGATATGGATAAGAAAATATACATCCATCGAGCATGGTCTGTTGTTACTTTTGCAGCCTTACTAATTATTTTTGTTCTAGCAATTCCGCGGCTTGGCTACTATTTATCAGCTCTCATCTTCTTCCCCTTATTTATCTTTGCAACAGGAGAGAAGTCATTGATAAAAGTCTCACTATTAACGGCGGGGTTTCTAGGTTTTACTAAAGTGGCATTTGACATGCTGTTAGGTGTTCCACTGCCGTAGAAAGGAGAAGAGAGTATGATTGAACAGTTATTATCGGGGTTCTCAATTGTTCTAGGGTCAGAAGTTCTACTGATGATTTTATTAGGAACAGTAGCAGGGTATTTTATCGGCTCAATCCCCGGGTTAACTCCAAGTATCGGAATTGCCTTGTTGATTCCTTTTACATTCGGAATGGAACCTGTAGCGGCTTTAGTGTTGCTTATCTCTCTCTATGTCGCTGCTGAATATGGAGGAGGAATCACAGCTATATTACTAAACGCTCCTGGTACACCTGCTGCTGCAGCTACTGCATTTGATGGATATCCACTAGCAACACAAGGGAAGGCTGGTCAAGCGTTAACGGTATCGATTGTTGCTTCTGCAATTGGTGCTTTCATAAGTACAATCTTACTAATCTTTACTGCCGTGCCGATGGCTAACTTCGCGTTGAACTTTGGACCGGCTGAATACTTTGCTTTAGCACTCTTTGGCTTAAGTTTAGTCAGTAGCTTAAGTGAAGGATCACTTGTCAAAAGTCTAATTGCAATGTTCATTGGGTTAATGGTTGTCACCATTGGAATGGATCCAATAAATGGGGTTCCAAGGTTTGCCCTTACAACTGATTTATTAGGCGGTGTACCATTTCTCCCTGCGCTCATTGGTTTATTTGCTTTATCAGAAGTCTTCTATATGCTTGAGTCTAAACAACATAAAACGAAGAAAATAAGTGAAATTGAGAAGTTTGGATTGAAAGCAACGAAAGAGACGTTAGGGAAGATGAAATTTACTTTAATAAAATCTCCAATTCTTGGTTACATCATTGGAATCATTCCAGGAGCCGGGGTAACAATTGCTTCATTGATAAGTTACAACGAAGCTAAACGGTCTTCCAAAAACCGCGAAACTTTTGGTAAAGGAAATCCAGAAGGTATAGCTGCTTCTGAAGGAGCTAATAACGCAGCTGTTCCTGGGTCTCTAGCGCCACTTTTAGCACTTGGTATACCGGGTTCTGCTAGTGCAGCAATTTTAATTGGGGCATTAACGATACAAGGTGTTCAACCTGGTCCGCTCTTATTCACAGAGCATCCAGAAATTCCGTATTCCATCTTTGCTTCTTTATTGATATCGATTCCTATCATGTTAGCAGTTGGGTTGTTCGGGGTGAAGATGTGGGTGAACGTGACGCTCATTCCWAAAAAAGTGCTCGCTGTCATGGTAGCTGGAATTTGTGTGTTAGGTGCTTATGCCTACAGTAACTCAATGTATTCAGTGTGGGTAATGCTCATTGCAGGTCTTATTGGATATTTATTTAGAAAGATTAATATTCCGACCACTCCAATTGTTCTTGCCATGGTATTAGGATTCATGATGGAAGTGAATTTTAGAAGAGCGTTAGTTGTATCAGAAGGAAGCTACTTCTTCTTTTTATCAAGACCTATTGCATTCGTCCTTATCGTTGCTGCCATTCTAACGTTGTTTGTACCAATCATTCGCAGCTTAAGAACGAAGAAGAAAGACGATCCAACTATCTCAATGTAATAAAAAGGAGTTATACATCATGGAAAAAGACATCAAAACAGATTCTGTGTTTGCCCATCTTTACAACGGCATTAGGGACGGAGTTATTAAGTCCGGTGATACTTTATCTGAAAGGAGCTTAGCCTCCGAACTAAATGTAAGCAGAACACCAGTAAGAGAAGCATTTCGCAGGTTGGAAAAATTCGGACTGGTACAAATGGAGCCTCATAAAGGAGTTCGAGTGATCTCTTTTTCAGTTGAAAAAGTGAAGCAGCTTTATCAAGTTAGGGAGGTGTTAGAAGGATTAGGTGCTAGAATACTAGCTAGTCAAGAGGAGCCCCTAGTCATTATTAAGTTGGAAGCTCTATTAAAGGAAGCTTCGATAGCAGCCAAGAATAATGATATCGATTTGCTCAAGACGATTAACTCGAAATTCCATAGTGAAATTGCCAATCATACTGGAAATCTATACTTAATTAATACGATGCAGACCCTGCAATCACATATAAGTGTATGTATGGCAACCTCTCTCAAAGTAACTGGGCGTCCAATGGAAAATATTGAAGAGCATCACCTCATTTTAGATGCTATTAAACGCAGGGATCCAGACTTTGCTGAGGCAGTAACAAAATATCATGTAAGAAAATCAAYGGAAAATGTACTTAAGAATCTTAACGTAGAAAAAGAAAACGAATAGATACCTAAAGGAGAGATCGGATATGGTGACAAAACAATTAGTAGAAAACGTATTAAATACAAAAATGGAACAAATCCCCCAAGAGGTTCGTGATCATGGAAAACGTAGCTTTTTAAACTGGATGGGTGTAGCGATTGGGGCAGCTCAGCACGAGTCAGTAGATATGGTGCTAGAGCTCAAAAAAGATTTAAACGGTGGAGAGCAAGTATCAATAGTAGGGCGTGAGGAAAAAACGGATTTATTATTAGCTGCACTAGTAAACGGAATGTCTTCACATATCTTTGATTATGACGACACTCACTTAGATACAATTCATCACCCGAGCGGGCCGGTTGCACCCGTTGTATTAGCACTTGGTGAACATCTTGGTCTAACTGGAGAAGAGATTCTCCATGCTTTCATTCTCGGTTGTGAGGTTGAACTTCGCATTAGTAACGCAGTGTATCCGAGCCACTACCATCTCGGATGGCATATTACAAGTTCAGCGGGTGTTTTTGGGGCGGCAGTAGCAGCTGGAACACTTCTGAAACTTGATGAAGAGCAAATGCTTCATGCGTTAGGACTAGCAGGTACACAGTCATTCGGTTTACGTGAGATGTTTGGTACAATGACAAAACCATTCCACCCTGGTAAAGCTGCACAGAATGGACTTCTTTCAGCGATGCTAGCAAAAAAAGGATTTACTAGTTCAAAGCAGGTACTAGAAGCAAAGAGAGGCTTTGCTAACGTTTTAGCACCAGAGCATGATTTAGAGAAAGTTAATGTTAGGTGGGGAACAGACTGGGAGCTATTAAAGAATGCATTTAAACCATATGCGTGTGGAATCGTACTGCACCCATCAATTGATGCATGCATTGAACTTCGTCAATATGCGAAACCGGAAGAAGTAGAGGCAATTGAAATTACAGTTAACCCTTATGTACTAGAGCTGACAGGTAAGCCTACTCCACAAACTGGGTTAGAAGGGAAGTTTAGTATTTATCATACAGGAGCTATTGCTTTCTTAGATGGGGATGCAGGTGAAGATCAGTATTCAAATGAGAAAGTGTTAGCAGATAGCACAGTAGCCTTCCGCGAAAAAATTCGCCCAACAGTAGATGAGAGTATCAGCGAGGAAAAAGCGTATGCCAAACTAATCTTAAAAGATGGAAGAACTTTTACAGCTAATATTGAGAAGGCAACTGGAAGCATCGAGAACCCAATGAAAGATGAGGCGCTTAACCGTAAATTTGAAAATCTTACAAAGCCAATCATTGGAGCTGAAAATACAGAAGCCCTTATTTCATCTTTATATAAATTGGATCAGGCGTCTAATTTAGATGAAATTCTATCCGCAACAGTCGGTCATAAATTAACTACAAACTAAAAAGGGAAAGCCTTGAGTAATCAAGGCTTTTCATAATGAACAAGTTAATTGGGGGAGGATGTGAGCATGGCTGAAATTCAACACACAGTAAAAAAAGAGACGTGGAAATATTTAGTTGCTGGTTTGTTCATGGTAGGAATTATAATGACCCCGTTGGTTCAGATTAGCGAGGAGATTGATTCTAAGATTATTACAACAGGAGCTATATTTATATTAGCTATTTTTCTTTGGGTTAGCAGGGTTATACCCGCATCATTAACTGCTATTTGCGTCATTGTATTGTTTGCTATTTTTGATGTTATTACATTTGAACAGGCGGCAAGCGGACTAGGAAATGAAATCATTTGGCTTGTTCTCTCTGTTTTGTTTATGGGTCTTGCAGTAGAAAAAACGAATTTAGATAAAAGAATTGCTTACTCCATTCTTTCTTTTTCAAAGGGGTCCGTCCGAGTAATACTCCTTAATCTGATTGTGTCTGCTTTTTTATTAACATTCCTCATTCCAAATGCAGTAGGCCGCTTAGCTGTGTTAATGCCGATTGGAAAAGGAATTATTGACAGTATGCAAAAAGAGGCCGGAGAGAATATTGGGAAATCAATCATGTTAATTGTTACCTACGCACCTTATGTGACAACCGTTGCACTTTTAACTGGAGCTAGTGGATCTATTTATGCGACGGGGTTATTTGAAAGTATGGTTGGCTATAGTTGGGGTTATTTAAACTGGATGGTTGTGATGATTCCTCTGGTCTTATTTGTTTTACTTGCTCTATGGATCATCCT
>NZ_LFEL01000270.1:0-3156 GCF_001037965.1 Bacillus sp. LL01
ACTAATCTGGTTAAGTGCTTGCCAAGCTAGTTCTCCCTCTGGTGACTGATCAAGCTGTTCACCTTCAAACTGTGTCGCTTGAAATGTAAACATCATCCATTCAGACTTTATCGCATCATTTTCTATAATGACCATTGAAAAAACCGCACGTAGCTCTGCATCCTTCACAAGAAGCCCCGTTTCTTCACGGAATTCTCTTGTTACAGTTTCTTTAATTGATTCTCCTGACTCCATCTTTCCGCCTGGTGCCACCCACCAGCCTCTACGGGGTTTCTGGAGTAATAACGCTTTATCATCATTTACGAGTACACAGTTTGTAACCCTTTGCAACAGCTTCACCTCACATTCTATCTCCATTTTATTATACATTCATTTTGATATCGTCACAATTACTTGAATTAGGGAAAATTTACATAAAGGAACTTTTTACAAAAACGTTTAAAAAAAGACAAAAAAAGGGCACGGACAAGATGTCCGTGCAAAATATATAAAAAAGGGGGTCAATTACTTATTTATATGATACCCCATATTTATTTCATACTTGTTACAAACTCATTAAGACCGAATTACGTTTTTTTCTGTAGTTTTTTGAATTATTTTGTTCCTTCTGTGAGACTTTCAAGATAATGTTGCACATTTTGGGCTGCCAGGCTTCCATCTCCAGTTGCTGTTACAATTTGACGCAAAGATTTTTCACGAATATCCCCTGCTGCATAAATGCCAGGAACTTTCGTTTCCATCTCCTCATTTGTGACAACATACCCTTCTTCATTTAAAATACCAAGGTCTTTGACACTTGCATTAAGTGGAAGCATTCCGATATAAATGAAGACACCGTCTGTTTTGAAGTCTTTCTTCTCACCTGTCTCAGTGTTCTCAATTGATACGCTGCCTACTTTTCCACCATCTGCGTTGATTTCATTGACTACATGATTCCAAATGAATTCAATCTTATCGTTGTTAAACGCACGATCTTGAAGGATTTTTTGGGCACGCAATTGATCACGACGGTGAATAACCGTTACTTTTGAAGCAAAGCGTGTTAGGTAAACCGCTTCCTCAACAGCAGAGTCTCCTCCACCAATAACGACAAGCTCTTTCCCTTTAAAGAAAGCACCGTCACATACTGCACAGTAAGATACACCGCGACCACTTAATTCTTTTTCCCCAGGAATTCCTAGCTTCTTGTACTCAGCACCAGTTGCCACAATCACAGAACGCGCTTTGTACTCTTTGCTGCCTGCTTTCACTACTTTATAGTCGCCATGATCAACAATCTCTTTCACATCGCCATATCCGTATTCAGCACCGAATTTCTTTGCGTGCTCGAACATTTTTGTTGATAATTCAGGCCCTAGAATGTGATCAAAACCTGGGTAGTTCTCAACATCTTCAGTATTTGCCATTTGTCCACCAGGAACCCCACGCTCAAGCATAATCGTGCTAAGGTTTGCACGAGATGTATACACAGCCGCAGTCATACCTGCTGGACCTGCTCCTGCAATAATTACATCATACATTTTTTCTTCACTCATCCTGATCCACTCCTTGATTCACTACTAATTAATAGATTATATCCCCATCGTAAACAAGTAATATATAAGTGTCTACTTATATGCTCAAACTATATAATTTCTTAACAATTACCATAGACGGTATGATAATTCGTTATCCTGTAGCTGTTTTTGTTCTATCTTCAGAAGGAGGTCTCCGGCGATTGTACTCCCTAATCGTTCTGCTCGTCTCCAATAAAACAAAGCCTTTTCTTGTTGGTCGGTTTGATAATAAGCCACTGCCAGACAGTGAAAAAGATCCGGTTCGCGCTMAAGTAAAAATGGTTCGACACGAATAATTCGACTAATAGCTTGCTCATAATCACCTACTGCCGCTAACACTTGTGCTACCTTTATATGATGTTCGATATCTAGCGGATAAATGCGTTTAATAGTATTTATAAATGGAGCAGCTTTCTCTTTTTCCTGTTGCAACGTAAAGAAGACAGCTAAATTGCATAAAGCAAAGAGATTCCCCTCATCTTCTTCTAACACGTTTYGACTAATTTCAAACGCTGAATCATCACCTAATCGAAATAAAGCTTCTGCTAAATGATTATGCGCTGCCCAGCAGGTGGGATGTTCTTCAATAATATGTTGCAAAATGGGGATGGCCTCTTCTGGCTTTCCCTTTTTTAATAAAGTCCGAGCACGGTCGTGTTCAATAATGTATTCATCAGAAGATAAGTCGAGTTCATCCCACTCTTCTTCGTCTTCATCCTTCTCATTTTGTTCAACTTGCATAAGCTCCAATAAGTCCCCTGCATCACGAAAGAATTCGCCACCAGGTGTTAGAACCATATAACGTTTAGCAGCCTCTTCAGCTTTTTCAAATAAACCAAGATACGCATAGTTATTAGCCATAAAGAAATAACATTCCGACTGCACATCTCCGTGTTTAGCTAGAACTATTGAAAGAATATCATTTGAACGTTCATACTGCCCGATCTCTGAAAGAACTGCAGCCAATTGAACATGAAAGACTGGCTCTTTATCTGTAAGCTTCACAGCACGCTCAAATAACTTCACTGCTCGCTTTAAATGGTTTTTTCGATAAGCAATAATGCCTCTATGAAAGAAATAATCGCCACTTCTATAAAAAGGGACAACATTTCGGTTTTCTTGTTCATTTTCAGGTGTGAAATTCATGAAGTTCGATTCCTCCAGCTTTGCATTCATACGCTTAAGTATACAATAAATGGCGGGATCGTGGGGAAGGGGAATTAAGGTAGATTGCTTTTTCAATGATCGACATACGGAGTGACGGTAATATTGGGGGTTCCATTGATATTTTCGATCAAGATATGAAACCTCGTTGTAGGGTCCAAGTCGATCGTCTGGCATTTTCATTTTTAATAATTTGTGAAGACATTCACATATACGTAAAAAATTGATTGGGGTTAGCGAACACTAACTTCCTTACACTCATAGTATACTATCAAAAGTTTGTGGAATTAATCACAATCCTATATCTTTTGTGGCTAGTTTCTGAAATGTTGAGCAAACTCTATTAGAACAAAAAAAGAAGACCTACTTGCTTTCCAAATAGGCCTTCTTCTAGTTTATAATTTTGGTTTATGACGCTCTTCAAGTACCGATAGCA
>NZ_LFEL01000271.1:0-3141 GCF_001037965.1 Bacillus sp. LL01
TGACTGGGTAAAACGTCAATTTCTGAAATGGGATGCATGTTCACTTGGGCCTGTGCATAAAGTGTATTAATCTCTCTTGACCACGAGGATGGGGGTAAATAATAATGGATATCTTAAAAAAGATTGAAAATTTCAGAGAAGAAGAAGAGCGGTTGAAATGGGAAGGAACCTTTGCTGATTACTTAGAATTACTAAAAGAAAAACCGTATGTTGCACAAACGGCACACTCCCGCGTTTATCATATGATTAAAGATGCTGGTGTGGAAGAAGAAAACGGCGGAAAAAAATATTCGTTTTTTAGTGATCAAATCTATGGTCTTGAAGAGTCAATTGAAAAGTTAGTAGAAGAGTATTTTCACTCGGCAGCAAAAAGGCTCGATGTTCGTAAGCGGATCTTGCTGTTAATGGGTCCTGTAAGTGGTGGTAAATCGACTCTTGTCACGATGTTAAAAAGAGGGCTTGAGCAGTATTCGCGTACAGATACAGGGGCTGTTTATGCGATAAAAGGATGCCCGATGCATGAGGATCCACTGCATTTAATTCCACAACATTTACGTGCTGATTTCTTTGACGAGTATGGTGTGAAGATAGAGGGAAATCTATCACCTTTAAATATGATGAGGTTAGAACAAGAGTATGGTGGCCGGATTGAAGATGTGATGGTAGAGAGAATTTTCTTCTCAGAGGATAAGCGAACAGGAATTGGAACCTTCAGCCCTTCAGATCCGAAATCACAAGATATTGCCGATTTAACTGGAAGTATCGACTTTTCGACGATTGCTGAGTATGGTTCTGAGTCTGATCCTCGGGCCTATCGTTTTGACGGAGAGTTGAATAAAGCAAACCGAGGAATGATGGAGTTTCAAGAGATGTTGAAATGTGATGAGAAATTCCTATGGCATTTACTTTCACTCACTCAAGAGGGGAATTTCAAAGCTGGAAGATTTGCTTTGATATCAGCCGATGAGCTCATCGTTGCTCATACAAATGAATCTGAGTATAGATCATTTATTTCCAATAAGAAAAACGAAGCCCTTCACTCCAGAATTATCGTGATGAAGATTCCGTATAACTTAAAAGTGAGTGAGGAAGAGAGAATTTATAAGAAAATGATTTCAGATAGTGATCTCTCACATGTTCATATCGCTCCACATGCCCTAAAGGTTGCTGCGATCTTCACGATTTTAACTCGTTTAAAAGACCCTAAGAAACAAGGTGTCGACCACGTAAAGAAGATGCGTTTATATGATGGAGAAAGTGTAGAAGGCTTTAATTCTCAGGACCTAGAAGAATTGAAACAAGAGCATCCAGATGAGGGAATGAGTGGAATTGACCCACGTTATGTCATTAATCGAATTTCATCTGCGATTATTAGAAAACAATTAACATCGATCAATGCGCTTGATGTGTTGCGTTCTATTAAAGAGGGACTTAATCAGCATGCATCGATTTCACAAGAAGACCGTGAGCGTTACATGGACTTTATTGCTGTTGCGAGAAAAGAGTATGACAAGATTGCGAAGAAGGAAGTTCAAAAAGCCTTTGTCTACTCTTATGATGAGTCTGCGAAAACATTAATGGACAATTATCTAGATAATGTAGAAGCTTACTGCAACAAGAATAAATTACGTGACCCATTAACGGGTGAAGAAATGACGCCAGATGAGAAATTAATGCGTTCTATTGAGGAACAAATTGGCATTTCAGAGAATGCGAAAAAAGCATTCCGTGAAGAAATTCTTATCCGCATTTCAGCTTATGCCCGTAAAGGGAAGAAATTTGATTACAACTCGCATGAGCGTTTACGCGAAGCGATCCAGAAGAAGCTATTTGCTGACTTGAAGGATATTGTGAAGATTACCACATCTGTGAAAACACCAGATGAATCACAACTCAAGAAAGTAAATGAGGTTATTGCCCGCTTAATTGATGAGCACGGTTATAACTCTACTTCAGCTAATGAACTGTTACGTTATGTAGGAAGCTTGTTGAATCGCTAAATAGCCATGTCATCATCTCTAATGTGAGATGATGACATTTTCTTTTATACGTGATACGTGTTGTTGCGTTGAGAACAGTAATAGGATGGAATAAGGTTTTTTTGCTTGTACAAGATAATTTGTCAGAATTTATTAGCAACTCTTATCCCTGTCTGCATAGGATATTATAAGCCCCTATCTAATTGGTAAGTTAAACAAAGGGGCGATTCGAGATCAGTATATGTTGAATTGGAAAATATGTGACACATTCCGTTGATGAAATCGGTTTTGATTTTGCATAAAAAGGATGGAGTATACAAGGAGGGGAAATGGTGTGAAAGATCCTAATAAACATAACTTTGTCGTGTCTCAAGAGAATTGGTCCCTCCATCGAAAGGGACATCAAGATCAAAGACGTCATCAAGAGAAGGTACAAGAAGCGATTAAGAAAAACCTTCCTGATTTAGTGAGTGAAGAAAACATTGTTATGTCTAATGGGCGTGAAGTAATTCGAATTCCAATTCGTTCATTAGATGAGTACAAAATACGCTATAACTATGATAAAAATAAGCATGTTGGTCAAGGGAAGGGTGATAGTAAAGTAGGCGATGTTGTAGCTCGCGATCCGAATGCCCAAAAGCAACAGCAGGGGCCTGGAAAGGGTCAAGGTGCTGGTGAAGATGCCGGAGAGGATTACTTTGAAGCTGAAGTGTCGATTATGGAGTTACAAGAGATGCTATTTAAAGAACTAGAGCTGCCCAACCTACAGAAGAAGGAAGATGCTGAAATTATTGTAGAGGATATTTCCTTTAATGATATTCGTAAAAAAGGATTAATGGGCAATGTTGATAAACGGCGAACAATCTTATCAGCTATTAAGCGGAATGCCCTAGAAGGTAGACCAGGTCTTATCCCTATTTATAATGATGATTTACGTTTCAAAACTTGGACCGAAACAATTAGACCAGAGTCGAAAGCTGTCGTACTTGCGATGATGGATACAAGTGGTAGTATGGGACGCTGGGAAAAGTATATGGCACGCAGCTTCTTTTTCTGGATGACCCGTTTCTTGCGAACAAAATACGAAACGGTTGATATTGAATTTATCGCCCATCATACAGAAGCAAAAGTAGTCTCAGAAGAGGATTTCTTCTCAAAAGGA
>NZ_LFEL01000272.1:0-3138 GCF_001037965.1 Bacillus sp. LL01
AATTGATCCATATCCATTTCAAATTCCAACATTTAAGGTCCCCCTAATCAGACTCGTTCACTATTATTCAAAGAACACTTTAAACCAATTCTTCACTTTTGATTTTGTCTTTGGTTTATCTTCTGTTCTTGTTTGTTCTTTTTCAGCTTTCTTACTGCGCTTATCTTGTTGCGGTTGCTCAGGYGCCTGATAATCAGCTACAGAAGCTGCAATTTCTTTCCCTTGAATCTTTACATTTTTG
Source organism: Bacillus sp. LL01 (assembly GCF_001037965.1). NCBI lineage: Bacteria > Bacillati > Bacillota > Bacilli > Caryophanales > Bacillaceae > Bacillus > Bacillus sp. LL01. The sequence continues at coordinate 242 of NZ_LFEL01000272.1, forward strand.
TACGCAAATTGGATAAGTCCAACACTTGTCGTGTATTGTGGTTCACGTACACCGATATAATCCGGTATTGCCACTCGAACATTGCCTTGCAGTAATTCCTTGGCCAATTCAAGCACACCAGGGATCATAACCGTTCCACCTGTTAACACATATCCACTTGGGAAATCGCGAAATCCTAGTCGCATAATTTCTTTGTAAATTAATTCAAAAACTTCTTCCATACGTGGTTCGATAACATGTGCCAGATCATATTGGCTAAATTCATCCTTCTCTCCACTTCCGATCGCTGAGACGCTAAAGCGCTCTTCATCAGAAGCTTCATCAATAAAAGAGTGACCATATTTCACTTTAATACGTTCGGCTTCTTCAGTAGAGACCCTAAGACCAATGGCAATATCATTCGTAATATGGTCTCCACCAATTGGTAAAACCGACGTTGATTGAAGTGTACCTTGCTCAAATACAGATACAGTCGTTGAACCTCCACCAATATCAATTAAGCATACTCCAAGATTTTTCTCATCTTTAGAAATAGCAACTGAACCAGATGCAAGTGGTTGAAGACAAATATCAGCGATYTGTAATCCAGCGCGCTCTACACAGCGTAATAAGTTATGTAAGATGGTTTTTGATCCTGTAATAATGGTTCCTTCCATTTCAAGCCTAACACCAATCATGCCTCGTGGATCATTGATTTCATCTAGGCCATCCACAACAAATTGTCTAGGGATCACATCAATAATCTCACGCTCTGGTGGGATAGAGACGACTTGGGCCGCATCAATTACTCGAGCAATATCTTCATCACCAATTTCTCTATCAGGGCTTGAAACAGCTACCACCCCGTGACAAGGTTGAAGTTGAACATGGTTCCCATTGACCCCAACTACAACTTGTTTAATCGAGAGTCCAACCATCCTCTCCGCTTGTTCAACTGCTCTCTTAATCGAACGAACAGTTTCATCAATATCGACAATGGCTCCTTTTCTAATACCTTCAGACGGAGAATTACCTACTCCAATAATATTAATTGTACCGTTGGCCACTTCTCCTATGATTACTCGGACATTGGATGTACCGATGTCAAGACTTACATAGATTTCATTGTTGTTCAATCTGTGGCACCTCCTTATAAACTAATACCGTTTCAATGTTTCATAACTTACTACTTTAGAGTAACCGTTCGCGAAAAGTTGAATATAAAGAAGTATTCAACACCAAGCGCTGTTTTCCTTTTAAAAACGCTCATTTTCTTTTTTTTTCAGTCATTTTGAACTTCTTTTGATTATCAAGCTTGTCCTTCGCTTCTTTTAGCTTGCCACTTTGATAATAACATACGGCGAATGACAGCGATATTATTAAAAAGACGAACACCAAAAGCAAAGATTGCTGCTAAGTATAAGTCTACACCAAGATGAACCCCTAGAAAAGCCAAACCTGCAGCAAGTAAAATATTAAAGAAAAACCCAGTGACAAATACATTTGAGTCAAAGGTCTCCTGCAGGTGCGCACGAATCCCGCCAAATAAAGTATCTAGTGCAGCCAAAACGGCAATAGATAAGTAACTTGAATACTCAGCAGGTACTCTAAATTCGGTCATTATACCTAATATAATTCCAAGAAGTAACCCTATTATTGGAAGCCACATAGATCGTTACCCCTCCTTCACTTCTTCCATATACCTTACACGAGGTGTTTGGTCGTATCCAGGTAAGATCAAGTCATCTACTTGCTCTACCGTTAAAAGAAAGCCATCAATCTCAAAATACTCAACAGACTCTGATACAACCATACGATTGTGCAACCGCTCTGGATCATCAGTTAACACTTTAACCTCAAGAGGAAGGGGAGGTAGCCTGCGATAATTTAGATGCGTAATGCCATTTACATCTCGAAATGCTGAGGTAGATATTAATCTTTCATCAGCTACTGCAATACTGTCCGCTCCATTCACATTTAACTCATTAATTAAATAACGAAATCGTTCTGGTGTAGGGGTACGTCTCATATGGTTTGGCGAGAGTTCATCGTAAAAAGGTTCAATCGTCATGACCACTCCCGCACCTCTGACTTCGGTAAGTCCTGCCTCAGTGCGGAGGTCAGCAATTTGTTGATCTAGGRCATCATCTATATTTTCATGATCCTCATCAAGTGTATGACCATACTGTGCAAGTAAGTCTTGCGCTTTTTTGATCTCAGAAGATAGTTGTTGCTCCCTCTCTCTTTCTTGCTCAACCTCATTACGTAGCTCTCTAATATCCCGAGTATCCCTAACCACCGGCTCCTGGGTTGTTTTAAATTGAATAGCTAGCATAAATCCAATCACAAAAGCAACAAAAGTAAATATCCATTTTCGATTCATTCTTTTGTCACCCACCCTCTGTTAAATAAGGGTCGAGTTCTATTAACCCTTGTTGCTGAATCCGCACACTTATGCCATCATTTAATAACTGGTCTTTAACACCACCAATTAATGAAATGGCTTGTTCAAATTTCTCACCATCACCGATGGCCGTTACGACAAAAGGTGCATAGGATGTATGGCCATCAATAATAATGACAGGGCCTGCACATTGAATATAGGACTGGTGAGATAGGCGATGACCATTAATGGCAATGGCCTCAGCACCTGCCACAAACAATTCATGCACGACTTTTTGAACATGGATTTCGTGGACAATATAGTCATTTGGATTCGAACCTTCTGGCACATAAGAAGCATCTTCTAAAGAAACCTCTAAACCAGGTCCTTGTACCGGTACATTTCCTACCACTTTACGTAGACGGTCCAAATCCTCTAGTAAATTCGTTGTACGCAATTCTTGTTCAGCACTTTCTGAAGCTAATTGCTCTTCTAATAACCGAACTTCACTTTGGTACTCTCGTAATTCATCTTG
>NZ_LFEL01000273.1:0-3134 GCF_001037965.1 Bacillus sp. LL01
TAGTGGTGATAGAATAAGGATTTTGAATAATCTACAGTCAGTGTTAGAAACAATACCAGAAGAGGGAAGAAATCAGGTCATTGTTGCTCACAGTTTTGCAGAAGGAATTAGTTTAGGTCAAATACCAAATATGGGGACAGTTATTGTAAAACCTAGAGGTATAGGAAATGGTTATGAAATAGTTGATCAATTATCTTTATCAGATTTAAGTACATTAGGTAATTAGAATAAGGTTGCTTTATCAGTAAAGCAAAGAGAACCCTACCAAAGTTAAGGGAGGTTTTTGAGTATTTATCCTAAAATAGTGTATTCCGGATAACAGGCGCCCAAATTGAAGTTATAAAACCTTTCCTAAGGGTATAGTTATCTTTACAGATGTGAAATGGAATAGGTGGAGGTAAGTATATGCGTTTTGGTGGGGTAGGATTAGTCATTTTAGCAGCAATTTTATGGGGACTTGCCGGTGGACTAGGTGGCTTCTTAATGGATAAAGGTTGGGATCCCCTGGTCATCTCCTTTTACAGGGGAGCAGTGGGTTTGGTATGCATTCTTATTTGGTTCTTGTTCCAGCCGACCCGGTGGAATAAGCCGCTACTATTCTGGTCTATTGTCGCAGGTATTGGAGTAGCAGGGAATTTTGTTTTTTACTTTATCAGTATCTCAGAGGGCAGTATTGCCGTAGCAGCAACATTGATGTACACTGCGCCCATTTTTGTTCTCCTTATCTCTTTTATATTTCGTCTTGAACAGGCGTCATTATTTAAATGGCTATCTATTGGTTTTGTGATGGTTGGAGTGGTATTGCTGACAGAGGTTTACAGCATTGGCTCTGATGGCATCTCGATGCTTGGACTTGTTACAGGCTTAGGCGCAGGGTTATCGTATGCATTGTTCATTTTTGGTTTTAAATATGCATCCCGCCATGGGCAGCCGCAAGGAATTTTAACGATTGCATTCCTTGCCTTTACGATCATAACGCTGCTTTTCATTGACCACGGTGAAGCCGTTTCCGTTTTTAACTCACCTGATTTATTCTGGATGATCCTTTTAGGAATTTTCGGAGCAGGCTTGTCATTCTTCTTGTATGTAGTTGGTTTGAAACGAACATCACCGACTTCAGCTTCGATCGTTGCAATGGTGGAACCGGTCACTGCGTCCCTATTTGGATTTATGATTCTAAGTGAACTGCTTACAATGACCCAGCTTGGAGGTATGGGAATCATCTTGGTGACAGTGACCATCTTAAGTGTGAAGCAGAGCTGAAAAAAGCACCGCTAGGTTTCACTAAAGCGGGATCCTTAAATGCAATAGAGGTTGAAGACCTAATCCCAGAAGAACTCAAGAACATCTCTCCATTAGTAGAAGAAGAGGTCTACAATATTCTTCAAAAGGGAAAAAAAAAGAGATGATTTAAGGAAATTAAGTGATAAACCAAGCTGTTGTAGGCAGACAGCTTGGTTTTTTATGTGAAAAGGTAGTAATGGGGCATCTATTCGAACATGTATATTGCTGATTCGGATAAGGTAGCGATTAATTTGTTCAAGTTTGCAATTAATTCGAGCAAACTCAGCAATAATTCGAGCAAATGGATCAATATATTGGAAAATATGTTAATTTAAATTAGATATGAATATGAAAGCCTTTGAAGTGAAAGGGTTGAGATCACTAATATGGGTTATACGTTAATGGCCTTATTATAAGCTATTTGGTATGTTGAAAAGCCCCTCTTTCTCCAGAGTGGCTTCGCAATCGTTAGTATATAAAACAAGAGAGGAGTGATGGTAGTTAGATAGGGTCAGTTTGCCTCATGGTTGGTGCCAACAAAACCCTGCCAGCTATCATTCTTAGGTGACGATTATACCTCTACTGCAACGATATCGTCACAACAGATTTTAATAATCCTCACTTTATCTTTTCTCTCACAGCGCTTGTGATGATGGTCGTTATGATCACTGCACTCAGCTCTTGCTAGAAAAACTAAATCGCCACGAGTATCAATAAACTCGCCCAATATACACCCGCCACCTTTTAGATACACCTTTACTTCTTCACCACGTGAGATATCTTTAAAAAAGGTATCGCAATTGCATCCATTGTTATCGCGTCCATAACCATAAGTACCCGAATTTCGACAACAGTTATTGTTCCACATTGTTTTTCCTCCTTTTATTTGGAAACTACACTTACACGAGTACTATATGTAAGAAAAGTAATTCWGCTTGGGTATGTACCAGTTATTCCTWGAATCGCTGGTGATTTTAGACTGCTGCCCCTCTAAAGTTTGTACTTGGAAGTGTTTTTAAGCCATAGTAGCTGGCTTTATTTTGATGAGACCAGCAGAATTGGTGTAGAAAGGCTCAATTAAAATCTTTTTCAATTCCACCCATTTCTTCAAAACTCCTCCCGTCACATCCATCAAAATCGCATTTTGCTCTAAGGGCAAAATGCGATTTTGGCCTCCTTACACCCTTTCATTTTGTCTATTTGCCAAGATGTCCTTTCTCTGACTGTGCGGTACGCTATGCCTATCAAATGAGAGGAGGCAAGCTACATGAAGGCGCATTTCCACACAGAAGAGGCATTTCGAAAAGCCGTGCAGCTACATCTAGCATTTTCTTCAAATCAGTTCACTAAGGGCGAGCGCATTGCACTGGATCAATTGATTCGCTCAAGCAGCAAAAATCGTGGTGTATCGGATGCGAGAATTTGTAAGATGGTTCAAGCCACGCATGACCGAAAAGGAGGGATTTCAAGATCGACCTTTGAACGCATGCTAAGGAAAGCTCAGAAGCTAGACATCATTGAGATCCATCACACGATTCGTAAAAAAGGAGGCAATGGACATAGTATTTACAGCTTCCAACCGTTCGATAGGGACTGAATGCTAGAATCTATAGGCCTCACCTATTCTCTTTATCACCTCATCATTGCTGTATCGACTCCCTACTCCCACAACTAACACACTAAATTCCAACCACCCAATCAAGGAGGATTCCGATGAATTACGAACAACAATTGAATGCATTTTATGATCAATTAGAAACCAAGCCGCTTAGCCCAGCTGGAATTGCCGTTTGGCATGCATTGATGCAGGTGTACAAAAAAACAGGGTGGAAGAATCCTTTTACAGTGGC
>NZ_LFEL01000274.1:0-3132 GCF_001037965.1 Bacillus sp. LL01
AAAGGATTACGAATATGTTTAAGGATACGTTAGGTGCATTGAATGGGATGGCTCTTTCAAAAAAGAAACAGCTGGATGCAAGTCGTTTTCGTTATTTGATCTCTGCCTCATTGGCTGGTGCTTATGTGGGGCTTGGGATTGTGTTGATTATGTCTGTAGGAGCGCCATTAGCTGAAATGTCGATGCCGGTGACCTCCCTTGTAATGGGGTTATCCTTTGGTATCGCTCTTACACTCGTAATCTTTGCTGGTGCGGAGTTGTTTACTGGAAATAATATGGTCTACACCGTCAGTACCTTATCTGGTTTAACGACGTGGCGTGATACGCTAACGAATTGGTTTTGGTGCTATCTCGGGAATTTCATAGGGGCTGCGGGACTTTGTCTCTTAATCTTGGCATCAGGTATTTTCTCCGGGATCGAAATGGACCATCTTTTGATGACTTCTGCTGCAGATAAGATGAGTTTAAGTACGAGTGAACTGTTCTTTCGCGGCATTTTATGTAATTGGTTAGTCTGTTTAGCGATTTGGACTGCATTACGGACAAAAAATGATGCGGCAAAATTGATTTTGATCTTTTGGATGCTGTTTGCCTTTATTGCTTCAGGCTATGAGCACAGCATTGCGAATATGACGGTGCTTGGATTGGCGCTTGTTCATCCGCATCCTGAAACCATCACGGTGGCTGGTTTTCTTCATAATTTGATCCCCGTCACGCTAGGAAACATTGTCGGAGGAGCTTTATTTGTAGGATGTCTGWATTGGTTGATTAATCCTCAAAAGGCAAACGAGAAAGTGGCAAGCAAAGTAGAGGAACAAGAAGTCGTTGTGAATGAGAAAGTAGCTTCTATTAAATAAAGAGATCATCTATTAAAAAGGAGAGATTCCACTTGCGAGAGAAACTAGTGCTAATTGGGAATGGTATGGCAGGAGTTCGAACATTAGAGGAGATTTTGAAGAAAGACCCTGAACGCTTCAGTATGACAGTATTTGGAGAAGAACCACATCCGAACTACAACCGCATTATGCTATCTTCTGTTCTTCAAGGGGATTCTACTGTCGATGACATCGTTTTAAATTCATATGAGTGGTATGCAGAGCACAATATTACGTTGCATACTGGTGACCCAATCATCAAAGTCGATACGAAAAAACAAGTCGTCTACAGTCAAAGCGGGCTAGCCTGTAACTATGATAAATTGATTTTTGCGACTGGGTCGAATCCATTTATGTTGCCATTGCCTGGTGCTGACAAGGAAGGCGTCATAGCGTTTCGTAATATAAAGGATTGCGAGACGATGATTGAAACGTCTAAAAACTATCAGAAGGCAGTCGTCATCGGTGGCGGTCTTCTGGGACTTGAAGCAGCACGTGGTCTCCTCAATTTAAACATGCATGTTGATGTGATTCATATTAGTGACTTTTTAATGGAGAGGCAGCTTGATGAACCAGCTGGGAAAATGCTACAAGAAGAGCTAGAGGCTCAAGGAATGACATTTCACCTGAAGAAAAATACAGAAAAAATTCTTGGCGAGAAGCGAGTGGAAGAGGTTCGTTTTACAGACGGAACGAGCATTGATACCGATCTTGTCGTCATGGCAGTTGGGATTAAACCGAATATTGAGCTGGGAAAAAAGAGTGGCTTAAAAACGGATCGGGCGATTGTCGTCAATGATTATATGGAGACAAGTGTTAAAAACGTGTATGCAGTCGGGGAATGTGCAGAGCATAGAGGGATCGCCTACGGATTGGTTGCTCCTCTTTATGAACAAGGGAAAGTGTTGGCGGCTCATATTTGCTCAACGGAAAAAACATCTGAGCCTGGTTATCAAGGTTCGATTGTGTATACGCAGCTAAAGGTGTCGGGTGTCGATGTGTTCTCAGCAGGCATGTTTCAAGATAATGAGAAAACAAAAGCGATTCGCGTTCATGATGAATTTGAAGGCCTGTATAAAAAAGTGGTCGTTCAAGATAACAAAGTCGTCGGTGCGGTACTTTTTGGCGATACGGGGGATTCACCTCGCTTGCTGAACATGATGAGAAGTGGGGAAGACATTTCTGAAATGAGTAAGGTGGCGATCTTACCTTCTGAAAGTGGATCAGAATCGAAAGTGAGTCCAGTTGTGGCGATGGCTGATGGGGAAACCATTTGCGGCTGTAATGGGGTCTCAAAAGGGGAGATCTGTTCGGCGATTTCAGACCAAGGATTAACGACGGTTGACCAAGTGAAGCTGTGTACGAATGCAGGACGATCTTGTGGAGGCTGTAAACCACTTGTTGCCGATTTACTAACTCTCACAACCGGTGAAGAAGTGGGTAACGCAAAAGAGGCGATGTGTGGTTGCACGGAGTATACGCATGAGGAGGTCGTGGCTGAGATTCGCGAGCTTGGCTTGTCGCATCCACGTGAAGTGATGAATGTACTTGGCTGGGAGTCAGATGAAGGCTGTTCGAAGTGTCGACCGGCGATTAATTACTATTTACAAATGGTCGACCCGATTAAAAATGCCGATGATCCGTCCTCTCGTTTCGTTAACGAGCGTGTTCATGCCAATATCAATCACAACGGTACATTTTCAGTCGTGCCTCGAATGTATGGTGGGGTCACAAACGCCGAGCAGCTTCGAAAAATTGCCGATGTCGCGGATAAGTACAGCATCCCTCTTTTGAAGGTGACTGGTGGACAACGGATTGATATGTTTGGTGTCGAAAAAGAGGATCTTCCTAAGGTATGGGATGATTTAGGGATGAGGTCAGGTTCAGCCTATGCGAAAGCACTTCGTACGGTCAAAACCTGCGTCGGGGAGCAGTTCTGTCGCTTTGGTACACAGGATTCGATTGGGCTAGGAATTGAGCTTGAGAAGAAATATGAATACATCAACACCCCTCATAAAGTGAAAATGGCAGTCTCGGCTTGTCCGCGAAATTGTGCCGAGTCGGGCATAAAGGACTTTGGTATTGTTGGTGTCGAAGGGGCATGGGAGCTGTACGTTGGTGGAAATGGTGGTGTCGATCTTCGTGGTGGTGACTTGTTCTGTAAAGTGAAAACGAAAGAAGAAATCATTGATACGATCAGCGCCTTTCTTCAATATTACCGCGAGCACGCGAGGTACTTAGAGCGGACGTCTCATTT
>NZ_LFEL01000275.1:0-3114 GCF_001037965.1 Bacillus sp. LL01
TTCTTTATGATGGTACTGGGATTTGGGGGAATAATCCAGACCTCAATGAGGAAGAGTGGTTCCAAGATTTTATTGAAAATGAACAACAGTTTGCAAAGTCACATATCGACCAATTACAGCCATATCCCGGTGAAATAAACAGTTATATATTGCCTCTCTTTGATACAAATACGTTAGTTCCAAGCGGGGTCATCAAAGTTAATTTTCCCTCTGACTTGCTAGAGAAGGCTTTAAATAAAATTAAAATTGGACAAGAAGGTCGTGCCTATTTGATCGACCAAAAAGGGTCAAATGTTTTTCAAGGACAAGTCGATCTCCCTCGTAGTATTTTAAAACAAAGTTTGGCTGAAATAATGAATGGCTATCAACAAAAAGGGTTAATCGAAGCAGAACATAATGGTGAAACTTACTTTATGTTTTTTCAAAAATTACCGGTAGGAGATTGGATTTTAATTAGTGAAGTGACTGAGTCTGACTTGTTTTCAAAAGTGAACAATTTGCAGCGCAACTTACTACTGACGAGTGGTGTTGTATTTATGCTAACAATAGTCGCTTCTTTCATGCTTTCTTCAACGATTACAAGACCACTTGGAAACTTGGCGAAAGCGATGGGATATATTGAACGTGGGGATTTTACTGGGGCCAAACGCTTTATGCCGACAATAAAATCGCATAACGATGAAGTCGGTTATCTTATTAAAGTGTTCGATCGCACTATTGAACACTTAAAAAAGTTAATCGAAACAGAATACGAGGCGAACCTGCGTCGGAAAGATGCTGAGTACAAAGCGTTATTATTGCAGATTAATCCACATTTTTTAAACAATACTCTAGAAATCATTGGGGGATTAGCCGTTCAAGGAAAAAATACAGAGGTTATGAATGTTAGTGTTTATTTAGGCAGAATGATGAGGTATTCATTGAATACAAAAAGCAACGTTGTGAAGTTAGGCGAAGAAGTAAATTATATTAAAAGTTACACAGACATCTTAAAGCTAAGGTATGAGGATGCGATAAAAGTTGAAATTGAAGAGGATCTGGAAACAAAACGATTTCCGATTATAAAATTTATTTTACAACCGCTCGTAGAAAATGCAGTGAAATATAGTTTTATTGAAAAACCGTCTGCACAAATCTACATAAAAACAGAAAAAGTTGAAAATAACGTATACATTGTTATTGAAGATAAAGGGATAGGGATGTCTGAGGAGGGTATCTCGAATTTAACTAACGAAAAAGTGGATGATGAAACGATAACTGTATTAGAGAGCAAGGGAAACAGTATTGGTCTAAAAAATGTAATTGGGCGATTAAAGCTTTACTATGGAAAAGATTTTTCCTATCAAATAAAGTCCGAAAAGAATGTAGGGACACGGATTACATTGTGTATTAATTTTAGGGGGGATATGTGTGATGAAGGTCATAATCACGGATGATGAGATTCAAGTTCGTAAAGGCTTACGGTTTAAAGTCGACTGGGAAGTAGAAGGCTTTGAAATTGTTGCCGAAGCTTCCAACGGTCAAGTAGCACTTGAATTACTAAAAAACATTGATGTGGATTTAATCATTACTGATATGAGAATGCCGATTATGGACGGAGTCGAATTAGCTAAACGGTGTTACGAACAATATCCACATGTAAAGCTGATTGTTTTATCGGGGTATTCTGATTTTTACTATGTGCGCGGCTCAATGAAGGAGGGAGTTAGAGACTATTTATTAAAACCCGTTGCCCCTGATGAGTTAGAAGAAGCATTAAGAAGAATACGGAAAGAAATCGAGGAAGAGAAGAAAAGTCAAATTGAATCAGATCGGATGCGTCAGCTTGTCCATTCCCATCTTCAGCAAGTACAAGAACAATATTTCCTTCAATTAGTAAAAGGAGAATGGTTGCAACTTAGGATGGTGAAAGAGAGGCTTCTGCAGCTGCAGTTAGAGGAACTGGCAGATGAAAATGTAACAGTGCAGTTTGCAACGGTAGAAATTAGAGAATCAGAGGATAATCCGAATCGATTAAAGGAATTATGGCTTCCTTTTCAATTGTTATGTAAGGAAATAGCGAAAGAGCATGCAGGAACGTACTCGTTTTACGATCCAAGTTATACGAATATGGTTCAATTCTTGCAGCTGCTCGATTCAAAAACTCCAGAACAGACGTCAAACTTAGTTAAGTTCATTCAAGAAAAGGTCAAGAATTACTTAAACTTAGAAACGGTCATAGGAATTGGAAATGTTGTAAAGGGTCTTGAAGAATTTAGAAATGGGTATATCTCTAGCTTGCTTTCTTGGAGTCAAAGTCAACTTGGCGGTCAATCACAAGTAATCGATGAGACGGTAGCGAGAGAGGCAGTTTTTGATTTTTCTCCTGATTTTGAACGAAAGTTAACAAATGCTATTGAAAATGTTGATATCGAGATGTTTAAAGAAAATCTTAACAATATCCTTGGGGGAGCAAAGGCGCAATCTGTTTTATCTTTTACCTTTGTAGCCAACCGAGTACTCTTTCTATTAGGTTCATTGGTGAAGAAATACGATACCGAGACGAAAGATATCCAAAACACGATTTGGAATTGTCAACAAAGTATTTGGGAGCTAAATTCTCAACATAAAGTAATCGAGTTTCTAATCCAATTAGCACAGTTAATTGTTGAAAAAGTACGATTAGCTCGTTTTTCAAACAGCAAATTAATTGAAAGTATACGACACTATTTGGACGAGCATTATGCTAATGAGATCTCGCTTACTTCATTATCTAAATTATTTCATATAAATAGTGCTTATTTATCAGAAACGTTTAAACATCAAGTTGGACAAAACTTTAGTGATTATCTCGTTCATTTACGAATGGAAAAAGCTAAGCACTTTCTTAAAGATCACCAGCTTAAAATCATTGATGTGGCTAATTTAGTTGGTTTTTCGAATTCAGGATACTTTAGTACTGTCTTTAAAAAACAATTCGGGCAAACACCTTTGGAATTTCGTAAATCCGAATTGTTATAAATCGAATTTTAAGAAAGGAAACGAAAGGAGGAAAACAGATGAGCAAAAGGGGATCTGCTGTAATCGTCAGTATTCTATGTTTTCTTGCAGGGGTGTCGTTAATTTATGTTGCCC
>NZ_LFEL01000276.1:0-3113 GCF_001037965.1 Bacillus sp. LL01
TGGGTGAGTGTCTACCTCTTCTATTAACACTTCATATAATGTAGCTGCTTGTTCATATTTTTGCTCTTCACTTAAAATAACACATAAGCTATTCAAGATCGTAATGTCTATATCAGATTTAGACTTGGAGGTGGTTTCTCTTTTTGATAGTGCTTGTTCTAAAGATTGAATAGCAATATCAGGCGTCTTATCCACATAATAAGCGCAGACTCCTTCCAACCAGAGAAAGTACTGTTCTCCTTCAGTCGATTTAAACAGTGGGTTCTCCCGCTCGCATTTTACGAATTCCTGCAATTCTTCAAAGGACTTTGCCTTTAACATTCTATCAACTTGTTCAGTCACTTCACRTACGTAATCAGCATTGCTGTAGTGAGCAAGGTTAAGTAAATAACTTACATCTACTCCGATACGTTTGGCTAATTTCATTAGTAGGAAGGAAGAAGGAATCACCGCCCCTTTTTCAATTCTACTAATCAGGGTTTGATCACAAATACCATTTGCTAGTTCACCTTGAGTTAACCCATACCGCAATCTAATTTCTCTGATAGCAATGCCCACATTAAAGTCAGTCATTTTTTCCTCCTCTGCAAATATGCACATTTYCATATAAACAAACGGAAAGACAAGTAAGAAACTGGAAAGGGAGACTAATTAATATATTATACTAATATTCAGAAAAATGGTACTTTTTAAAAATATTGTATAGTAATTGTAATGAATTTAGGAGGTGCACATACATGAAAAAGGTACTATTGACGGTTGCATTCTTTGCGGTAGCTCTTGCATTCAATCAATTTGAGGTTGCGGCTATGATGATAGAGCCATTGAATGACCTCCCTTATGAACACTAAAGTGGAATGATAAACAAATAAGAAGTCTACTTGAAACATACAAAGGTGGTATAACTGTATGTCTCATTTGGATTTCTGATAGATCCCGYTGAAGACAAAAAAATGATTAAGAGGAGATGATAGTAATGAAAAATTTAGAAGCTAACTTAAACAATATCAATATTAAAGAAGGTTCAATTGAAGAAGGTATGGTTAACAAAGCAGAAAAGACGAGCGTTCCGGTTGTTAATTTGGATTTAACCATTTTAGGAGGCTCACGCCCTCGTATCTATTAAGTTTCCTAACATAATTAGTTATTAATTAAGTACATCATCTTCACGGGATCTATGAGATATTCAGAAATAAGGGGGAATTTTGGATGGACATGTCTACTAAGGAGTATCTAGAACCGCTCTATTCTCAACCAGAGGCAAGTTTGTTTGATTTGATAACTGAGGTGAAGACACCCGCCTTAGTATACGACCTAAAAGGAATGAAAGATGTTGTGAGACGGATTCAAGAGGATCTCTCTCTTGTTCAAAATACAAAGTTAAACCTAGCAGTTAAGGCGACCCATACTCCGGAAATACTAGCACAATATGCTCGCTGGGGCTTGGGGTGTGACGTTGCAAGTATTGGAGAGTACAAGCTCGCAAAAGAAGCAGGGTTTTCAGAGATCACGACGACTGCGCCTGCCTACACCGTTCAAGAGATGAATGAGTTGATGGAGGGGAATTGTCTAATTGATTTAGACTCGATTTCACAGCTCACATTGTACGGTGAGAGCTTTCCGCACACAGAAATAGGGTTAAGAATTAGAATGCCTTTACCGTCTCATTTGGAGAGCAATGCAACGTTTGGAAACGATAGTCGTTTTGGGATAAACAGTACAGACCCTCTACTAGATGAGGTAATAGAGAAATATGCTCTTACCGTTAAACGTATTCATGTTCATAGCGGCCAGATGACACCAGAATCGCTTCTGTATAAAGCTGACTATTTACTGGCTCTTGCAGAAAGGTTTAAGAAGGTAGATACGATTGATTTTGGTGGTGGGCTTTTTCATTTTTATGTGGATCGAGCAGAGGCGCGCAACTATCTAAGGCGTTTAAATAATATAGTTGAAGAGTGGACAAATAAACATCGTCGTGAGATGCACTTTAGGTTTGAGCCTGGTGGTGCACTCTTAGCAGGATGTGGTTATTTAGTTGCGACAGTTTTAGCGAATGAATATCATGATCATTTCAAAAAACGTATCCTAACATTGAATCTATCTGCTTGGAATCTTGCCCCTTGGCATAAGCCGCAAGTGTTCGCCTTGCAAACAGCAAGTGAGGAAGTTGAACCATACTTTATTGCAGGAAACACGTTATATGAAGGAGATTTTTTCGGGAAAGACACAAATGGAAGCATGATGGAGTTTCACTTGGCAACTAATCTTGAACTGGGTACTCCACTTTTGTTTACTGCCTCAGGGGCTTACACCATGACAAACTCACGCCAATTCAACCGTATTCCACTGCCACAAGAGTATGTATATGAGAACGATTCGCTATCTAAAATCGTAAGGGGCCATGGATGTGAAAAATGATCTCTATTACAAAATAAATGACTCGTTGGTGATTAGTGAAGAGCAGGACCATTATCTAGCATGGGATAGTAAAGAAGGCTGGAAGATTGAAGTGACGAAGCAGCTGCTTGCTATCATTCAAGCGTATGCCATTGCAACTACAAAAGCAGCGGTGTTTCAACAGCTTCATGATAAGTATGGATTAACCGAAGATTTCTTTGAAGATGTGCATGCTTATCTAGTAGAGCAGGGGCTTGTACAGGTGTATCAAGCAGGAGCATCTAAACAAACAACCAATAAGAACGGGATGTTTCAAACTTCTATTGTACCGATGGATCAATGCTTAGATGGGGATTGGTGTCATCTTGCCTTTATTGGAATGCCTTATGATCTTAATGTAACCTACAAACCTGGAACGAGATTTGCTCCTGGATACCTAAGAAGAGTTAGTGGTTCAMTCTTTCAATATAACGGAACTAGCTTACAAGGAATGTATGATCCGATTACTAATCAACAGGTGTTAGAAGGAATTAGAATGGTCGATTGCGGAGATGTGAATGCAGTTGCCTTTGAAAAAAATGGAAAGCAGTTCGATGCCCTTAAAGAAATCATACAAGCTTTCTCAAAAAAGAATATATTTCCGGTTACGATAGGGGGCGATCATTCTATCAGCCTTCCATGTATTCAAGGTCTTAGTATGAATCACTCTGCCT
>NZ_LFEL01000277.1:0-3099 GCF_001037965.1 Bacillus sp. LL01
AGGTGATTGAAATGCGCATGAATATGTTCTTGTTCTTTATTATTCCCTGGCTAATTGCAACGATCTTTTTTAGAGGACAGAAAAGGCTCTTTAGGGGCCTATTCCCTTTTAGTTCCCTTCTATCCACTTCCGTTTGTTTATGGGGTGACTATCACAGGTACTGGGTGTTTAAGCCAAACCTAAAAAAGTTTCAAGTCATGACGACGATGCCCCTTACCTTAGGTCTATACCCTGTTCTTTCTACTCTGATGGTGTACTTGATCAAACAAACGAAGGAAAGTCCCTCTTCATGGATTTTAACGTTTACTTGTCTGACAACCATTTTGGAATTTTTAATGAAGCTTTTTGGACGAGCGACTTATGGCAATGGGTGGACGCTAAATAAAACGTTTATCTCCTATCTTATTCCTTATTACCTCGTTCATAAATACTCTCAATTTTTTCTGAAATAATCATGTAAAGCCCTACAGCTAGGGCTCTTTTGTACGTACCTTAATAGGCACTCTCCCTTGCGCTGAACATATGATGCATAAGAAGGAGTGATCTTATGCAGTGGCAGCAAAAAATTCCTTATTTACTAAATCATCCAATAGGCATCTCTTT
This sequence comes from Bacillus sp. LL01, assembly GCF_001037965.1. Lineage (NCBI taxonomy): Bacteria > Bacillati > Bacillota > Bacilli > Caryophanales > Bacillaceae > Bacillus > Bacillus sp. LL01. The sequence goes on from NZ_LFEL01000277.1 coordinate 604, forward strand.
TGCAAATGGGACCGGAACCTCTGGCGTGTTATGCGATGCAAGTGAACGGACATTATATGTACTAGAATACTTATACCACTTGCAATTCGCCATTAAGCAATATGATTATGCGACGATTCAAGACATTCATGGCTTCCCACCTTGTCAGAATCCACAACGGTATTAGCAAACGAAAAGAAGCGTTTCTGCTGATCACAGAAACGCTTTTTGCTTTTATGAAACTTCATTGATCATCGACTTTAACACCTTAATTTTTTGTTTAGCTACTAAAATATAGAGAATGTCATCTGGTTGAATGATTGTTTCTCCGTAAGGTGTGACTAGGTCTCCATTTCGAATGATCGCACTGATAAGAACGTCATTCGGAAAATCAATATCTTTTAATGCTTGTCCGGCCAATTTATTTTTTTCACGAACGACAAATTCGATAATCTCGGCATTCGCTTTCCCAATCGAAACCAGCTCTAAGGAATGTGGTGCCTCTACTTTATCTGGTCCATTCAACCCTAACTTCTCTGCAATAATGGAGATCGTCGACCCTTGTATCAGGGCTGATGTTAAGACTACGAAGAAAACAACATTAAAGAATAATTGACTGTTCTCTACCCCCATCGTCATCGGGAAGGTAGCAAGAACAATCGGCACGGCCCCTTTTAGACCAGCCCATGAAAGAAAGACTTTTTCCTTTACATTGAATCCCATTTTGAATGTTGATAGAAAAACAGCGATAGGACGTGCAATGAAAATTAAAATCATCGAGAGCAAGAATCCTTTTACAATGATATCAAAGGATAAAAATTGCGCAGGAAATACTAATAGACCAAGAATAATAAACATTAAAATTTGCATCATCCACGCAAATCCTTCATTAAACCTAAAAATAGAGTGACGATACGTTAAATCATGATTTCCAATCACAAGCGCTGCTACATACACAGCTAGCAATCCACTCGCTCCAACGAGATCGGTCAAACTGTACGTTAAGAGTGCAAAAGCAAGAGCAAAAATAGGATAGAGTCCACTCGAATCGAGATTAATTCGATTAATAGCAAAACTTGCAATCCGTCCAAATAAATAGCCTAATGCAAGACCAATCCCCATTTGCCAGAAGAAGGACCCTACAAGGAATAAATAGGAAGAATTCTCGACTGTTAATAACTCAATAAGAGCCAACGTGAGAAAGACTGCCATTGGATCATTCGTCCCTGATTCTGCTTCTAAGGTAGAACTTAATTTCTCTCTAATATTCTGTCCTTTTAATACAGCAAAGATAGCAGCCGCATCAGTTGAGCCAACGATCGCTCCAAATAAAAAGCCTTCTAGCCAAGTGATATCAAAGATTAATTTAGCAGCAACTGCCACAACGATGGTCGTTAATAAAACCCCTAAAGTGGCAAGTGACAAGGATGGTTTGGCAACCACTTTTACAGAAGACCATTTCGTTTGCAAACCACCTTCAAATAGAATCACAACTAAAGCAACAATTCCTACCAGTTGAGCGATCTTTGGATTATTAAAAGGGATAAATCCTAACCCATCACTTCCCATCACCATCCCAACAAGTAAGAACAAGACTAGAGCAGGTACGCCCAAACGGGTCGAGAATTTCGTTGTTAATACCCCTATGATCAGTAAWAAAGCCGTTAGTAAGATAAAATAATCAATATTTACGTACTCGAGCATTGATGGCTTTCCCCCTCCAATAGTTGTGGTGAAATTTTTTATAAATTAACATCTATCTTTACCTTCACACTCTTTTTCTCAATCCCGATATAGCGCAGCGTTTCAGCTTTCGTGGAATGATTAAAAATAGCTTGTAGCAAAGAAATCGCAACACCACCACAATAAGCATGGTACCCAAATGTTTTCCTCAAAGTATGCGTGCCTATTTTTTCTCTCATCCCTACTTCTCTTGCGACTTTATTGATGATTCGATACGCCTGCTGACGCGTGATCGGTTGGTCATTTTTTCGCGACTTAAAAAGGAAGTCTTCTTGTTGTAGACGGGCTTCTTTTATATAGGAGAAGAGAGCACCTTTTACCTTTTGATTAATATAGAAGAGTTTTTCTTCTGCGTTTTTAGCTTCCTTCAAAAGATAATAGTCCTTAATCGATTGTCCATCATAGACATCCTTCACTTTTATTTGGAGTAAATGACTGATGAGGATACCCGTGTTAATCCCAAAGACAAACAACACATAATCTCGTTTCGACTTTTCTTTAAGGACAGTTTTAATACGCTCAATCAACTCGATCTCTTTAATCGGCTCTACATATTCCATTTTCCACCTCAACGAACGTTACTTAATTATCATTTTACCATATGTTTTGTAACATTACTGACGTTATGCTTAGTAACTATGAACAATTCATCACTTTTTACTATTAAAGGTGCAGAGAAGTAAAGATATCCCATCTATACTTATATGTGTATGTTATAGTGTAGGGAAAGATCTTGGGGGTAAGTTATGATGCAAGCATTTATCAGTACCGAAA
>NZ_LFEL01000278.1:0-3098 GCF_001037965.1 Bacillus sp. LL01
GAAAAATGGTGTACCAGATGATTTTGTTTTTAAAACATCTACTTCAAACCCTAATGTGACAAAGGTTGGTTATTACCTAAGAAAGTTTAGTATTGACGAGCTTCCGCAGTTTTTGAATGTTTTATTAGGAGATATGAGCGTAATAGGACCTCGTCCAGAAATTCCAGTAATAACAGAATGTTACAATGATTATCAAAAGCAAAGGTTAAATGTTAAGCCTGGTATCACTGGATATGCCCAAATAAACGGTCGCTCTAATATACCTCATAAAGCAAAGGTTGAATATGATCGTTATTATTGTGAAAATTGTTCTCTAACTTTAGATGTGAAAATCTTTTTTGCAACAATTTTTCAAACCATTAAAGGTAAAGGTTCTTATTAAAAGTTATTTATAATGAGGTGAGCGTATGTCAATATTAATAACAGGTGCTGCTGGCTTTGTCGGTATGCATACTTCGAAACGTTTAGTAGAAGATGGTTATCAAGTAATTGGTATCGATAATTTGAATGATTATTATGATCCAAATTTAAAAGCTAATCGTTTAAAGGAGCTGGATGATGACTCGAGCTTCTTTTTTTATGAGATGGATTTGACCGATCGGGAAGGTTTGAATGGATTATTTGAGAAGCATGGTATTTCTCATATAATAAATTTAGCTGCTCAAGCTGGAGTTCGTTATAGTTTAGAGAATCCACATGCTTATGTTGATTCCAATCTTGTAGGCTTTACAAATATTTTGGAAGCAAGCCGTCATTTCAAAGTGGAACACTTAATCTATGCATCTTCAAGTTCTGTTTACGGCGCTAATCAAAAGATGCCGTTCTCTACTAGTGATGGCGTCAATCATCCAGTTAGTTTATATGCAGCGACTAAGAAAGCAAATGAACTAATGGCTCATACGTATAGTCATCTTTACAATATCCCAACGACTGGACTTCGTTTCTTTACGGTCTATGGACCAATGGGTCGTCCGGATATGGCGTATTATTCGTTTACAAAGAATATCGTTGAGGGTAAAACAATCAAGGTGTTTAATAATGGTGAGATGATGCGCGACTTCACTTATATTGATGATATTGTTGATGGGATTGTACGTCYTCTGGATCATCCGCCAAAGGCAAACCCTGATTGGGATCGTAAACATCCTAATGCAAGTTCAAGTTATGCTCCATACAAAGTCTATAACATCGGCAACAACCAACCGGTTAAGCTAATGGACTTTATTCAAACGCTTGAAAAGCATTTAGGAATAGAAGCGAAGAAAGAGTTCTTACCAATGCAGCCAGGTGATGTTCAAGCAACGTATGCTGATATTGATGATTTACAAAAAGTAACAGGTTTTAAGCCGTCTACGACAATTGACGAAGGTCTTAAAAAGTTTGTCGATTGGTACAAAGAATATTATAACGTAAAGTAAGTCCTACCCCTTTTTCATATGAAAGAGGGGTTTTTTGATTGTATTTTATAAAAGGAGTGAGTTAATGATGAAAGTCCGTAAAGCCATTATTCCAGCAGCAGGTCTAGGAACAAGGTTTCTGCCTGCAACAAAGGCGCAGCCGAAAGAAATGCTACCGATTGTTGATAAACCAACGATTCAATATATTGTTGAAGAAGCGATTGCTTCTGGAATTGAAGATATTATTATCGTAAGTGGAAGAAGTAAGCGTGCGATTGAGGATCATTTTGATAAGTCCTATGAATTAGAAGAGACGTTGCTTAAAAAAGGGAAAATGGATTTGCTAGAAGAGATTTCTGGTATTTCTAATATGGCGAATATCCATTACATTCGTCAAAAAGAAGCATTAGGTCTTGGACATGCCATTGCTTGTGCGAAATCTTTCATTGGCGATGAACCATTTGCGGTATTATTAGGTGATGATATCGTTCAATCGGATACACCTTGTTTAAAGCAGTTAATTGATGTCTATGATCGTTATCATTCTTCTGTAGTAGGGGTACAAACGGTTGCAGATAATGATGTGTCTAAATATGGGATTATCAATCCAAAAGGGCAAGAGGTTGAGCCGAGTGTTATTAATGTTCAATCTTTAGTTGAGAAACCGAAAGTAGAAGACGCACCATCTAATTATGCGATTATGGGTCGTTACGTGTTACGTCCAGAGATCTTTGATATTTTAACGAAGATCCCAGCAGGTTCAGGTGGCGAAATCCAGTTAACGGATGCAATTAATGAATTAAATCGAAGTCAAGCTGTTCTAGCTTATGATTTTAAAGGTGTTCGTTATGATGTAGGGGATAAGTTTGGCTTTGTGAAGGCGACTCTTGACTTTGCCTTAGAAAGAGAAGACTTAAAGGGTGACGTTCGTAATTATTTGAAGGAAGTATTTGAAAAAGAAATGCAGGTTAAATAGTAGGTTATTAGATCTAAGGATGTGTATGAATAAATGAAAATTGCAGTTGCGGGTACTGGTTATGTAGGGCTCTCTAATGCCGTATTGCTTGCTCAACATAACGAAGTCATTGCAGTAGATATTGTTCCAGAAAAAGTAGAGCTAATCAATAATAAACGATCTCCTATTGTAGATAAGGAGATTCAAGAATTCTTAGCCACCAAAGAGTTGAATTTAACAGCAACAACTAACCCTAAGCAAGCATTTGCTGAAGCGGAGTTCGTCGTGATTGCCACACCAACGGACTATGACCCTGAGAAGAACTACTTTAATACACGTTCCGTAGAGAATGTGATTGATACCGTTCTTTCTATTAATCCAAATGCGGTTATGGTGATTAAGTCCACGATCCCAGTAGGTTACACTAAAGAAGTAAAAGAGAGATTCAAAACTGAGAATATCATGTTCTCACCAGAATTTCTTCGTGAAGGAAAGGCATTATACGATAATTTATATCCTTCACGAATTATTGTGGGTGAGAAATCAGCAAGAGCTGAGAAGTTTGCTGATCTATTAGCTCAAGGGGCAATTAAAGAAGACATTTCTGTTTTGTTTACTGAATCAACAGAAGCTGAGGCTGTAAAGCTATTCTCTAACACCTATCTAGCCATGCGTGTGGCTTACTTTAATGAGTTAGATACGTATGCTGAGACGAATGGATTAAATACGAAGGATATTATTGAAGG
>NZ_LFEL01000279.1:0-3075 GCF_001037965.1 Bacillus sp. LL01
TTATTGAGGTGCATATGGCCTGGAATAATATCAATATATGAATTACATACTCCGATAAACGGCTTATCCATTTCATCCTCACGAACACCTGCAGCTCTTAGTAGACTTCTGTGTGGTGCGCGATCGATGCCTTTTTTTATCATGTCACTTCTCATATTATCGCCCCTAACATCCTTGCTACTCCACTCCGCTCAACTTCATCTATCTATATCTATTCTAGTCTCAGCTAACCTCTACTTGAGTTGATTCAGGATATACTTTTTCTCCATCTTCTACGACTCGCTTACGAAATGCTTCGAGTAAGCGATTTGTTTCTTTTCCTGGCGTTCCCTCACCAATGACTCTGCCATCTACTTTTACAAMGGCAATGACTTCAGCTGCTGTACCTGTTAAGAATACTTCATCAGCAACATATACATCATGTCTTGTAAATGGCTCTTCTCTCATATCATAACCTAGCTCATCAGCTAGCTCTATAATGGCGTTTCGAGTAATCCCTTCTAATGCACCAATGTAACCAGGAGGTGTTAAGATTTTATTTCCTTTAACAATAAAGACATTATCTGCAGATCCTTCAGCGACATACCCTTGATCGTTTAACATCAACGCTTCGCTTACTCCTGCAAGACTTGCTTCTATTTTTACAAGGATGTTATTCAAATAATTCAGTGATTTAACTTTAGGACTGAGCACATCTGGTCGATTTCTTCTTGTTGCTACCGTGACAATTTCAAGTCCTGTCTTGTAGAGTTCTTTTGGAAATAACGCTAACTCTTCAGCAATTACAATAACTTGTGGAGTTGCACAAGATGCTGGGTCAAGTCCTAAATTTCCAACTCCTCTTGAAATCACTAAACGAATATATGCATTCTTTAGTTGGTTTTTTTGTAATGTTTGAACGACGATATCTGTCATCTCTTTTTTTGTGTGTGGTATTTCTAACATGATTGATTTAGCTGAATAATATAAGCGATCAAGGTGTTCGTCTAATCTAAAGACATTTCCATCATAAACTCGAATGCCTTCAAAAACACCGTCACCATATAGAAACCCATGATCATAAACAGACACTTTCGCTTCTTGTTTCAAAACAAATTGTCCATTTAAGTAAATCCACTGTTCACTCATGATGCTCACTCTCCTCAATGTCTCCAACCCGGTTTCCTTCTCCAATAATCAATGAGAAGAAATCCATGAATGTATCTTTTCTGAGCGGACATTTGTTTTTCTCTGTGATGGTTATTTGAGGTTTATAATACGCCCATTTTGGGAAGTGGTCAACCACTTTCCGTAAAATAATTTGACAATTTTGATTTGTCCGAACTATTGAATACGCTTACACTTTTACCTAGCCTACGTTTAGCTCATTTTAAAATCTTTTCCTTTTTATTCATAGAATCGAGCAAATACGGAAAAGATATAACTGGGTGATGAAGATGAAACAACTAAAGCAACTGTTCCGCTTGGTTTACTTATCTAAACGCTTTCCTTTTGTTCGTCTTAGACAAAAACGAAAAGCATTATTAGTTTTAGTAACAGAAAATGAAGCCAATTGCCGAACACAAGCTGAAAAGGTCCTTTATGAAAAGTTACGAGAGTTAGGTTATTATCCCACCCCTCGCTATGAGGTTGGAGGCTTCACAATCAATATGGCTTTAGTTCCTTATCGACTGGCACTCATTGAAAAGACGAAAAATGTAGATGAAAAGAAGCTTAGTCGTTCTATGAGGAAAAAAGGGTGGAGTGTGTTGTTCTATGAAGATGATAAAATCTTGGTTGATACACACGACTATTTAAGAGAAATCAAACAACAAGCAAGACCAACAAAAAACGTCTCCGTTTAATTAAACGGAGACGTTACGTATGTAATATAGGAATGGCGTCCCAGGAGAGATTCGAACTCCCGACCGACGGCTTAGAAGGCCGTTGCTCTATCCTGCTGAGCTACTGGGACAAAGCGGGTGATGAGAATCGAACTCACATCATCAGCTTGGAAGGCTGAGGTTTTACCACTAAACTACACCCGCATGGAATAATCATTATGTGTTCGTCTAACAATTAAGTACMTGACGACGCTTATAACTATACCTAATATTTTTAAATGTGTCAATAACAATTATCATTTTTTTGATAACTATCTTTTTAAAAAGAAGGCAGAGTTATGCGCATACTACCTTCTTTTCAAAACTAGATCTCTGTTACCTCGAATAATTTTCTGAAAGAGTATGCAATTCTTCTGCACTTTCTCTTTCATAAAAGCGCACATGTATAGTAGAGTCCGTTACTTCACAGATGACATACGTTTGCTCTTTAGGGCTTCTAGGTAGACGGAAGCTACCAGGATTGATAAAGACAATCCCCTGCTCCTTAAAGCTTGTTGCCACATGGGAGTGTCCAAAACAGACAAGGTTAGCCCCTACCTCTTCTGCACGGTAGCTAAGGGGCACATGAGTCATTTTCACATTATAAAGATGTCCATGAGTAGCATAGACAACAAAAGAACCAAAGGTCTCAATTAAGTCTTCAGGAAAATCTGCGCCAAAATCGCAATTACCTTTAACCATTTTGATTCCCTCTAATTCGCTTGCATCCACTTGTAACTCGGAATCCCCACAATGGATCATTGCATCTACTTCATGCTGATGTCGCTTCACTAATTGAACGATCTCTTCGCCCYAACCATGGCTATCACTCATAATGAGAAGCTTCATGTAAATCCTCTCCTATCCTTTATTCTATCTATTTCCACTTACTTATTAGTTGTTGTAATGCTTTCGCACGGTGGCTGATCCCATTTTTTTCATTTGCTGTTAGTTGCGCCATCGTTTTATCGATTGCAGGGAGAAACATAATAGGATCATAGCCAAATCCGTTCGTGCCAACCGGCTCACGTGCAATCACTCCTTCGCATGTGCCCTCAACGATAAAGGTGTTTTCTTGTGGCGAGGCTACAGCAATTGCACATACAAAACGAGCTGTTCGATCTTCACTCGGAATGTCTTGCATTTCTTTTAATACTTTTTCATTATTGGCAGTATCGCTTTTTGTCAATCCTGCATAGCGAGCTGAATATAC
>NZ_LFEL01000028.1:0-12213 GCF_001037965.1 Bacillus sp. LL01
GACGATAGCAAAGAGGTCACACCCGTTCCCATGCCGAACACGGTCGTTAAGCTCTTTTGCGCCGATGGTAGTTGGGGGCTTCCCCCTGTGAGAGTAGGACGTTGCCAGGCGATAAAGCATTCCATTTATGGAATGCTTTTTTTGATACATAAAGTAGAGAAGGCGCTAAAGAGCTTACTGGTCCGAAGGAACAGCAACTTCTTTGATTACTTCGTAGGATTCGCCGTGAAAAAGCTTCTATGAGAAACCTCGTGCCTTTCCCCCTGTGAGACGAGTTCTTTCTCTTCGTGAGCCTTCGTGAAGAGCTCTGGAGCAAAGCTGGAGCAAAGCGGCATGTAGAACCATCCCCGTAGAAGAGAAAGAATGAGCCAGGACGTTGCCAGGCGATAAAGCATTCTATTTATGGAATGCTTTTTTTGATACATAAAATAGAGAGAAAGCATTCCATCAATATGGGATGCTTTATTTATACTTATAGACTATAAAATTGGTAATTACTTTGTACGATCGGGTAGCAGAGTATCTACTACTAGAGCGCCAATTCTAGAAGTAGTAAAGTCAATATACTGTGTAATGAAAGGAAGGTCATTCCCATCAAAAGTATGAATCAACTCTCCCCACCACTCTGTTTCATATCGACATATCATACTTAGATTGTATAACAGTAAATAATGAACCAGAAGCTCAGGCATACCAAGGTATCCTTCTCTAGAGCGGAAGAGATAGGGATGTCCTTGATCGTCAAAGGTAAAAGGAAAGCCAGATGAGGGGGAAGGCTTTTTAGAGTAAGGAATGGTTATCAACTGTTTCCCTTCCGTGATAGTTACTCCTTTTTTACTCCAGGGCTGCTCTTTATACTTAATATATTGCTCAAAGCGATTCACTGTCATATGATATGAATCTAAAATGGATGAATCATATTGAATGGAGTGATTGTGAAACGTTCCTTTAAATAGGAAAGATTGTTGGTTAAATTGTATAAATAATGATTCCATTTCAGGTAACTGTTGAAGTAGGTGTCGCATTTTAAATTTATCATTAGCCAAATGTTTCATGTGGAACATTTTACCGAGTGCATGTGTAAATAAACCATTCTTTTGAATTTTTACTTCATCATCTAAAAAGATAAAACCTGATTTTTTTCGTTTTCTAGTTGTAACGCCATGAGCAAGCACTTGCGAATTTTCTGGATACGTAGGATCCTTAGTTAAAATGATTGCTTTAAGAAATTGAACTAAACCATAAAAAAGTAACATTGGCTTTAAATCCATTGGAGCTTTTTTTGCTTGATCAATATAGAGATTTCCGTGTTTTAAATGATAAATAAATGAGTAGCATGTGTGGAAGCTTTTTGTTTTTGCTTGATCAATATTTATTCTCTCATATGATTTAGTAAGGTAGGACCTGGTATAGGCAGCTGAATAAAAAGGTACCAGTTTTTTTGTGGGATAAGTCATTTTCATCACTACACCTTTTTCTGTTTATTTGGAAAAGTCGCACTTTATATGGTTTCTTGACAGTAGTTTGCCCAGTTGATAAGCTACTAATAATATTTTCAACAATGATTTGTGGAATGAACAAAACGATTGTTCATTTATTTAAGAAGCTTTTGGGGAGGATGAGTGTGCTGATGTGGGAGAATAAATTTCAAAAAGAGGGTTTAACGTTTGATGATGTGTTGTTAGTTCCAGCTCGTTCAGAAATACTACCGCGTGATGTTTCAGTGAAAACGAAGTTATCTGAAAATCTGCAACTGAATATTCCTTTAATAAGTGCAGGAATGGACACAGTAACAGAGGCTGAAATGGCTATTGCTATGGCACGTGAAGGTGGCCTTGGGATTGTTCATAAAAACATGTCGATTGAAGAGCAGGCTGAACAAGTAGATCGTGTTAAGCGTTCAGAAAGTGGAGTTATTACAAATCCATTCTTTTTAACGCCTGATCGTCAAGTATTTGATGCAGAGCATTTAATGGGTAAATATCGTATCTCTGGAGTTCCGATTGTTGATGAAGAACAAAAGCTTGTAGGGATTTTAACAAACCGAGACTTGCGTTTCATTGAAGATTATTCAATCCTAATTGATGAAGTGATGACCAAAGAAGATTTAGTCACTGCTTCTGTAGGCACTACATTACAAGAAGCTGAATCCATTTTACAAAAATACAAAATTGAGAAGCTACCACTTGTAGATGACGAGGGTGTCTTAAAAGGTCTTATCACCATTAAGGATATTGAGAAAGTGATAGAATTCCCTAACTCCGCAAAAGATTCACAAGGTAGATTAGTAGTTGGTGCAGCTATTGGTGTATCTGCTGATGCTGATACTCGCATTGCTGCATTAGTTGAAGCTGGAGTTGATGCTATTGTTATTGACACAGCACACGGTCACTCTAAAGGCGTATTAGATAAAGTACGTGCTGTACGGGATCAATATCCAGACCTTACAATTATCGCTGGTAATGTAGCAACAGCAGAAGCTACACGTGACTTAATTGAAGCTGGTGCAGATGTAGTAAAAGTAGGTATTGGTCCAGGTTCTATTTGTACTACACGTATTGTTGCAGGGATTGGTGTGCCGCAAATTACGGCTGTATATGATTGTGCAACTGAAGCTAGAAAACATGGAGTACCAATAATTGCAGATGGTGGAATTAAGTATTCTGGTGATATTGTGAAGGCATTAGCTGCAGGTGGACATGCTGTTATGCTTGGAAGCTTATTAGCTGGTGTAAGTGAGAGTCCTGGAGAACGTGAGATTTATCAAGGACGTCAATTTAAAGTGTATCGCGGTATGGGTTCACTAGGTGCAATGGAGAAGGGAAGTAAAGATCGTTACTTCCAAGAAAATGCACAGAAGCTAGTGCCTGAAGGAATTGAAGGGCGCATTCCTTATAAAGGACCTTTAAATGATACGATCCATCAATTACTGGGTGGTTTGCGTGCAGGTATGGGCTATTGTGGAACTCCTACATTGGATGCACTACGTAGTGACGGGCAGTTTATTCGTATTACTGGAGCAGGATTGCGCGAGAGTCATCCTCATGACGTTCAAATTACGAAAGAAGCACCAAACTACTCGATGTAAGCTGCTCGATTTAATAAATAAAAAAGGTATAAAGACTATGATAGATAGGGCCTTCCCTATCTATTTTTTTATGGTTTCTTATGATAAAATAACGTCTATGTGAGAAATTTGTGGAGGTGCGATTGTGAAATTTTTAGGTAACAAACAATGGGTTGCGGCTTTTATGGCAATTCTATTAACTGCTAGTCTAATTGTACAACCAAATACAGTTGAGGCAGCWCTCGATTTAGAAGCAGAATCAGCTATTTTAGTGGATGCAGAGTCAGGTAAGGTTTTATATCAAAAGAATATAGATGCTATTTTACCAACGGCTAGTATGACTAAGATGATGAGTGAGTATTTAATCCTTGAAGCGATTGATGAAGGACGTATTAGTTGGGATCAACAAGTGCCAATTAGTGATTGGGTAAGAACATTATCTCATCAAACGGCATTATCAAATGTTCCACTTCGCCAAGATTTAGTAACTTATTCAGTTAGAGAATTGTATGAATCTGTCGCTATTTATTCGGCTAATGCATCAACCATTGCACTAGCGGAACTTATCGCAGGTTCAGAGACTGAATTTGTAAATCAAATGAATGAAAAAGGTGCGGAGCTTGGGTTAGAGGATTACGAATTTGTAAACTCTACCGGGTTAAACAACCGTGACCTACAAGGTAATCATCCAGATGGCACTGGTGTTGAAGCTGAGAATATKATGTCGGCTAGAGCAACAGCGAAGCTTGCATATGCACTTCTTCGTGATTATCCAGAAGTACTTGATACAGCTAGCATTCCAATGAAAGATTTCCAAGCCGGTCCTGATGAAGTCATCCCGATGGAAAATTGGAACTGGATGCTTTCATCGATCCGTCCACAACATGATTATGATGGTATCGATGGATTAAAAACAGGTTATACATCAGCTGCAGGTAATGCTTTCACAGGTACAGCAGAACGTGATGGGTTACGATTAATCTCAGTTGTTATGCGTACAGATACACGTGATGATCGTTTTAATGAAACGAGAAAGTTAATGGATTATGGATTTAACAACTTTAGCACTGTTGACCTATATGATGAAGGATATGTTGTCGAAGGTGAAGAAACGGTGCCAGTTGTTGGAGGAAAAGAGCGTGAAGTGTCAATTTCTAGCTCTGAAGCATTATCAGCTGTGGTAAGAAATGGACAAGATGATCAATATAGTGCAACATTAGTACTTGATCAAGATAAACTAAATGAAGCTGGCGAATTAGTTGCTCCTTTTGAAGCAGGGGAAGCAGTAGGATCTCTTACCCTTACATCTGAAGGTGAAGATGAGCAGTTCTTATATGCTGATCAACAAGACGGAGTAACAATGGTAACTGATACCGCTGTTGAAGAAGCTGGATGGTTCACGAAGATGATGCGTGGAATTGGTGGATTCTYCTCTGGGATTTGGAATGCAGCTGTCAATACAGTAAGTGGATGGTTTTCATAAAATGAAAAGCTAGCCATCTATAAGAAAAAACGGGGCTACTTTATAGAAAGTGGCCCGTTGTTTTTAAAAATAATAACAGAAAATTATGCGAATCTTATCTTTTTGCGGTATACTATTAGAGATTAAGAAGACTAACTAACATGAATGTTCTAGGAGGAAATACATATGAGTCAAACAGGTACTGATCGTGTAAAGCGTGGAATGGCAGAAATGCAAAAAGGTGGCGTCATTATGGACGTTATCAATGCAGAGCAAGCAAAAATTGCTGAAGAAGCAGGTGCAGTTGCAGTTATGGCACTTGAGCGTGTACCAGCTGATATTCGTGCAGCTGGCGGAGTAGCACGTATGGCAGATCCAACAATTGTAGAAGAGGTTCTTAACGCAGTTTCAATTCCAGTAATGGCTAAAGCACGTATTGGTCATATTGTAGAGGCACGCATTCTTGAATCAATGGGTGTTGACTATATTGATGAAAGTGAAGTATTAACTCCTGCGGATGAAGTGTACCACTTGTACAAGCGTGATTTTACTGTTCCTTTCGTTTGTGGGGCACGTGACTTAGGTGAGGCTGCACGTCGTATTGGTGAAGGTGCTTCTATGCTTCGTACGAAAGGTGAGCCTGGTACAGRGAACATTGTAGAAGCAGTTCGTCACATGCGTATGATGCAAGCTCAAGTGAAAAAAGTAGCTGGCATGTCTGTAGATGAATTAATGACTGAAGCAAAGAACCTAGGTGCATCTTATGACCTTCTTCTTGAAATTAAAGAAACAGGTAAGCTACCTGTTGTAAACTTTGCTGCAGGTGGAATTGCAACTCCAGCAGATGCAGCATTAATGATGCAACTTGGTGCAGATGGAGTATTCGTGGGGTCAGGTATTTTCAAGTCTGAAAATCCTGAGAAATTTGCTCGTGCGATTGTTGAAGCAACAACACACTACGAAGATTATGCTCTAATTGCTCAATTATCAAAAGGTCTTGGTACAGCAATGAAAGGGATTGAAATTTCAACTCTACAACCATCTGAGCGTATGCAAGAGCGTGGTTGGTAAGAGAGCACTAAGTTTTTGATATAGAAAGGAAACAACGTGATGGTTAAAGTAGGAGTATTGGCCTTACAAGGCGCTGTACGTGAACATGTTACTTGTCTACAAGCACCGGATGTAGAAGTGATCGTCGTTAAGAAGATTGAACAACTAAGTGAGTTAGACGGTCTTGTTTTACCTGGTGGTGAAAGCACAACAATGAGACGACTTATTGATAAATACGAATTCCTTGAGCCGCTTAAAGCCTTTGCAGCATCAGGAAAGCCCGTTTTTGGTACATGTGCAGGTCTTATTTTAATGGCAAAAGACATTGTTGGCCAAAATGAAGGTCACCTTTCTCTAATGAATATGACGGTAGAGCGTAATGCTTTTGGACGTCAACGTGAGAGCTTTGAAGCCGATCTGATGGTGACTGATGTTGGGGATGATGTGAGAGCTGTCTTCATTCGTGCTCCGCTTATTAAAGAAGTAGGCGAGAATGTAGAGATCATTTCAAAGTTCAATGATGAGATTGTTGCAGCAAGAGAAGGTCGCTTTCTAGCTTGTTCTTTCCATCCGGAATTAACTGATGACCATCGTTTTCATCAGTATTTTGTGAAGATGGTTGCACAAGCTAAGCAAGAAGGTGTAAAATCTGTATAACAGACAATGCGTTGATAGGGAATAGTATATAAGATGGTCACTTCAGAGAGCTGACGGTAGGTGCGAGTCAGTGTAGCCTTTTATAGAATCCACCCTTGAGTGAATGGTGAGGCGTGAGCTTAAATCGTTCCGGTTAGATACCCGTTATGTATCTAGAGTGGTCTATATGTTTCATATAGGCAACAAGGGTGGTATCGCGGGTGCTCTCGTCCCTTCTTCTTGAGTGGAGAATGGATGAGGGCGCTTTTTTGTTTGGATTAATGAAGGAGGAATATACATGTTAGACGTAAAACGACTTAGAAATGATTTTGCTGAAATTAAGGAAAAGTTAGCGACACGCGGCGAGGATATCTCGGGTCTTGATCGTTTTGGTGATTTAGATGAGAAGCGTCGTGCGATTATTGTAGAGGTGGAAGAATTAAAAAGCAGACGTAACCAAGTTTCACAAGAGGTAGCTCAGCTTAAACGCGAGAAAAAGGATGCAGATCACCTTATTAAAGAAACGAGAGAAGTATCTGAGCGAGTGAAGCAACTAGATGAAGAGCTACGTACAATTGAAACGGAGCTTGATGACTTACTTCTTACGATTCCCAATGTGCCACATGAGTCAACGCCAATCGGTGAAACAGAAGATGATAATTTAGAAGGTCGTAATTGGGGAGAGGTACGCTCATTTGAATTTGAACCAAAACCACATTGGGATCTAGCAACAGATCTAGGAATTCTTGATTTTGAACGTGCTTCAAAGGTCACAGGTAGTCGTTTTGTCTTTTATAAAGGTCTAGGAGCCCGTCTTGAGCGTGCATTAATGAACTTTATGATGGACCTCCATCAAGATGAGCATGGCTATGAAGAAGTGCTACCACCTTATATGGTGAACCGTACAAGCATGACAGGGACAGGGCAACTTCCGAAGTTTGAAGAAGATGCATTTAAGATTCGTGAGGAAGATTATTTCTTAATTCCAACCGCAGAGGTACCTGTTACAAACATGCATCGTGATGAGATTTTACAAGGAGAACAACTACCGATTGCTTATACAGCTTTTAGCGCTTGTTTCCGCTCAGAGGCAGGTTCAGCAGGRCGTGATACGCGTGGGTTGATCCGTCAACACCAATTCAATAAAGTAGAACTTGTGCGCTTTGTAAAGCCAGAAGACTCATACGCTGAGCTTGAGAATTTAACGGGACATGCAGAGAAGGTGCTTCAATTACTTGAACTGCCTTATCGTGTAATGAGTATGTGTACAGCAGACTTAGGGTTCACTGCAGCGAAAAAATACGATATAGAAGTATGGATTCCAAGCTATAATTCTTATCGTGAAATTTCTTCTTGCAGTAACTTTGAAGATTTCCAAGCACGTCGTGCGAATATCAAGTTCCGTCGTGACACAAAAGCCAAGGCAGAATTTGTTCATACTTTAAACGGATCAGGCCTTGCAGTCGGCCGTACAGTGGCAGCCATCCTAGAGAATTACCAACAAGCTGACGGATCAATTGAGATTCCTAAAGTGCTTCGTCCTTATATGGGTAACATTGAGAAAATTGGTTAATAGACAAAACCCCTTATAGCAACTGCTATAAGGGGTTGTTTTTATACGTAATTTGGTTTGYGTTCTCCTGAAGCAATCTCTTCCATGTAGTGACATGCAGCCTGATGACCTTCTTTCATGTAGTCAGCAGAACGTAGCTCAGGAGTGTCTGTTTTACACTTATCCGTTGCAAACGGGCAACGAGTGTGGAACCGACATCCAGTAGGAGGGTCAATTGGAGAAGGGACGTCACCTTTTAAGATAATACGTTCCTTCTTACGCTCAGGATCAGGTACCGGAATCGCTGATAATAACGCTTTTGTATATGGATGCTGAGGATTATCAAATAATGATTTTTTATCACCGATTTCAACAATACGTCCAAGGTACATAACGATTACGCGATCAGAGATGTGACGAACAACCCCAAGATCATGTGAGATGAACAAGTATGTTAACTGGAATTCGCGCTGTAGTCTTTTTAATAAGTTAATTACCTGTGCTTGAATCGATACATCAAGGGCCGATACGGCTTCATCACAAATAATAAGCTTAGGGTCTACAGATAGTGCACGCGCAATTCCGATACGTTGACGTTGTCCACCACTGAACTCATGAGGAAAGCGATCTGCTTGGTGAGCGCCGAGACCAACTGTTTCCATTAATTCTTTTATGCGATCTGCACGTTTATTACGGGGGATCACATTTTGAATTTCCATTGCTTCTTCTAAAACTTGACGAACGGTTTGACGTGGGTTAATTGAAGCGTAAGGATCTTGGAAAATTATCTGTAAATCTTTACGCTTCTTACGCATCTGTGCCTTATTAAGACCAAGGAGGTCCTCGCCGTCAAATTCCACTGTACCATCAGTAGGCTCGTCAAGACGAAGAATAGCACGACCTGTTGTCGACTTACCACAGCCTGATTCCCCTACAATACTTACTGTTTCACCTTCATAAATAGTAAATGATATACCATCTACAGCTTTAACGTTATTAACAGTACGACCAAGCAACCCACCTTTAATAGGGAAGTATTGCTTTAAGTCATTAACTTTAAGAAGTTCTTTCTTCATACACGTTCACCTCCGGGTCCCCATCCCACTCATCTGAATAGATCCAGCAACGGATTTGGTTTCCATTTTCATCTTCCTCAAGATCAGGTAAACGCTCGCGGCAGATGTCACTAGCAAATGGACAACGCGGAGCGAATCTACAGCCTTTTGGCATATCTGCAGGACTTGGTACAGATCCTTTAATAACAGACAACTCTTCTCCATCCACGTCGATATCATGACGGGGTAGAGATTTAAGAAGACCAACTGTATATGGGTGACGTGGATTTTTGAATAGTTCTTTGATGCTTGCATATTCAACCACTTTACCGCAATACATAACGGCTACGTAATCACATGTCTCAGCAACAACACCAAGGTCATGTGTAATCATAATGATGGACATACCTAAACGATCTTGAAGATCTTTCATCAATTCAAGAATTTGTGCTTGAATCGTTACATCAAGAGCAGTAGTAGGCTCATCGGCAATAAGAAGTTCAGGATTACATGCAAGAGCCATAGCAATCATGACACGCTGACGCATTCCGCCAGATAGTTCATATGGATATTGGTGTACGCGTTTTTCTGGTGAAGGAATACCAACTAACTTAAGCATCTCAATCGAACGTTCAATTGCTTTTTTCTTCCCAAGGCCCTCATGGATTTGAAATGATTCACCGATTTGTTGCCCTACTGTATAAACAGGGTTTAAAGAAGTCATTGGTTCTTGGAAAATCATTGAGATTTCATTTCCACGAATTTTACGCATTTTCGCTTCTGTTTTAGAAAGAAGATCTTCTCCCTTAAACAGAATTTCTCCACCGACCACTTTACCTGGGTTTTGGATTAAACGAAGAATCGAAAGCGAGGTAATACTTTTACCTGAACCTGATTCCCCAACAATTCCAAGTGTTTTTCCTTTTGGTACATCAAATGTAACACCATCAACAGCCTTCACTTCAGAATGCTCCATGAAAAATGATGTACGCAAGTCACGCACTTGAATAATGGATTCATTAGTAGTCAATTTTTTTCACACCCCTCATTAATAAGTGAGTCTTAATCAAGGTCAATACGCTTGTTTAAGAAGCGATAAGAAATATCTACGAGTAAGTTAACAAGAACGAACAATAATGAAATAACAAGAACAGTACCTTGAACGATAGGGAAGTCACGAGCACGAATGGCATCAATGATTAAGCGTCCCATTCCGTTAATAGCAAATACAGTCTCAGTTAGAACAGTACCACCTAGTAATACACCAAATTGTAAACCAACAACGGTTACAACTGGGATTAGTGCATTTTTAAGAGCATRTCGGWAAATAACAACGCGCTCTTTTACCCCTTTAGCACGTGCAGTACGGATATAATCTTGTCCAATTACTTCTAACATACTTGAACGAGTCATACGTGCTACGATTGCAGCACCTGCTGTACCAAGGGTTATAACTGGTAACACAGCTTGCTRCCAGGTTCCCCAACCCGAAGGTAAGAATATTCGCCATTCAATTGCGAAATACTGAATTAACATTAAACCAAGCCAGAAGTTAGGCATTGAAAGTCCAAATAGAGCAACAATCATAATCATTGTATCTAAGAATGTGTAATGTCTTGTTGCAGAAATAATTCCTGCAATTAAACCAATAAATACACTTAAAATCGTACTATAAATGGCAAGCTCAATGGTTACCCAAAACCTACCGCTAATTTCTTGAGTTACTTCACGACCACTGCGAATCGAGTTTCCTAAGTCACCTTGAATCGCATTTCCAATATAATTAAAATACTGTTTTGGAAGTGGGTCATTTAAACCTAATCGCTCACGCATTTGTTCTACTTGAGCTTCAGATGCACTTTCCCCGGCAATAATCTGTGCTGGGTCACCAGGAATGAGGTGCATCATGGAGAAAACGAGAATTGTAACACCAAAAAGAACAGGGATCGTTTGAATTAATCGTCTAACTATATAAGTAAACAATCATCTACACCTCTTTTCTAGTTTTTCATCTTCGGATCAAGTGCATCACGTAATCCGTCACCAAAAATATTAAATGCTAGTACAACAATAACAATGGCCAAACCTGGAAATAACGCAACATGAGGTGCGTCATACATATAGTTTCGTCCTGCACTCAACATAGCTCCCCATTCAGGTGTTGGAGGTTGTGCTCCCATACCTAAGAAAGAGAGACCACTTGCTGTTAAGATCGCTGTTGCCATGCGCAGTGTAGCTTGGACAATAATAGGTGATAAAATATTCGGTAAAATGTGTTTAAAAATAATACGACCATCACTCGCACCTAGAGCACGAACAGCATCGATGTATTCAAGCTTTCTTACAGATAGTACAGAACCACGTACAATCCTTGCAAATACTGGAATCGAGAATATTCCGACAGCTATGATTACATTTGTTAAGCTTCCGCCTAGTACACTTACGATTGCTAATGCAAGTAAGATACCTGGGAATGCAAGTAATACATCCATACAACGCATGATAAATGCATCAACGCGCTTTCCATAATATCCTGAAATTAATCCAAGAAATACACCGAAAACGGTTCCGATAATAACGGAGAATAGGCCAATGTATAAAGTGATTGACATACCGTGAATAATTCGACTGAAAATATCACGACCATGATGGTCTGTGCCGAACCAATGTTCAGAAGATGGTGTTGCTAGTTTGTTTACATGATTTTGTACCGATGGGTCATACGGTGCAAAAAATGGTCCGATAATCGCTACAATAACAAAAAATAAAATTAAGACTCCACCGACCATAGCAGCTTTGTTCTTACGAAGCTTTCTATAGAAGTTTTTCATACTCTGGACTCGCGGGTTCGGAGGAGGACTTTTTGTCATAGCATCATTTATCGTCTGTTCGCTCATAATAGACACCCTTTCTCAAAATGCTTTAAATTTTGACAAAATTATTACTATACTGCACCGCATTATTATATCACGTACATAATTTTTTACAATGTTAAAAATACTTTTGTAAAATAATGTAGACTATTTTTATATTCTAAAAATTAAAATAATTTTAACGGAAATGAAAACGCTTAACAAAATGACTTTCTACAATTAATGGTAAATTAAGCTGAGAATTATTAATTTTGTAAAAATTATTGTTTTATTGTGAAATTTAAGTTATAGTGATATTGAATTTCAAAAGTTCAAACAAAAAGGAACATAAGGGGGTTTTTAAAAGTGAAGATGTCTAAAAATTCACTTTCCGCTTTCTTGCTTGCGATGGTACTTGCTCTAGTACTAGCAGCATGTGCGAGTGAGCCGGACAATTCAGGCGAGCCAGCTGGAGATGCAGATGGTGAAGATACTGAAGCGGTTGAGGGTTCTGAAGGCCGCGATTTAGTAATTGCAAA
>NZ_LFEL01000280.1:0-3069 GCF_001037965.1 Bacillus sp. LL01
ATCGTCATTAGAAACCGATGTAGAGAAAATCCCATAGTACTCCAAATCTTCAGCCTGCGCCTCCTTGAGCACCACATCGTCTCTTCCAGTCTCACTTCTTTTATGAGCGTTCCATTTCATCTGATGCTCAGAAAATGAGTAGATAACAGGCTGGCTCTTTGCAAAACGATGGCCAGTAGTAGAATTTGATGGGATGTTCAATAAAACAGTTTGAATACCAGACGACTTTAATTGAGTTAAAGCTTCATTTAAAAGCTTTCCTGCATATCCATTTCGGCGTTTGCTTGGTCTAACCATCCCGCATATTTCAGCTTTATTACCGAAGCGATAGATGCCTAAAAAAGCCACAAGCTCCTGATCTTCATAATAAAAATAATCGTTTGTTTCATTATGTGGTCTTGTCTCGAGCATTTCCCAATTAAGTTTTAAGTTGATATGGTCATAACCTTCAACATCTTGCTGCAACGTTTTTATATCTTGTAATTGTTTTGTTAGTAGCATGCTTGTATTCCTCCATTCACATTCCCTAAATCATTCGCTGCCAAATGAAGAAATCCTTCAGAACAATGAAAAAGCACGAAGGCAGTCGCCCCCGTGCTTTTTCGTGTCCTAGTATAAATGTGTCTTTATACTACCTCAAGTTTACTCTCTCTTGAAGAAAAGCTCAAGTATGCAGTTCAGTGTTCAAAAATCGTTCAAACTTGACCAATATTTAGTATTTACAAATCAGTATCTTGCTTTATTCAGCACCCAAAAGTGCTTCATGCAGTTCTTTATCAGAATGATTCCACATTGCTTCATTATGCTTTTTTAGAAAATCAGCCAGAATTTTTTTGGATATAGAATCCATATCATCAACTAAGATCTTGCCTTTTAACGACTTATCCATTTTATTCACATGCTCAGGTAAACTCTTGTACCCACGACGAATTTCAGTATCCACCGTCATTTCACAGCCAGCTACCCCAGCATAATATGGTTTACTTTCTTTATATTGAATGGCTACCCATACAAGCCAATAGAGTTTTCCGTTAGGTACGTCCTCTTTGTTCGGTAAAAATTTAATTCGCTTTTCCACCGCAGACCTCGCAT
This sequence comes from Bacillus sp. LL01, assembly GCF_001037965.1. Classification (NCBI taxonomy): domain Bacteria; kingdom Bacillati; phylum Bacillota; class Bacilli; order Caryophanales; family Bacillaceae; genus Bacillus; species Bacillus sp. LL01. The sequence goes on from NZ_LFEL01000280.1 coordinate 1,093, forward strand.
GGAGGGCCCCCATATCTACAAACGCTTCACCCTCGGCCGGATCAACAAAAACCGGAGAAACATTATCAAGATTCATAACCCCTGCCCCGTAGCCACCGTGACCAGAAGTAGAGTCTCCACTTAAAATATTAAATCCACCCGTTTTCTTTTTTAGGTTATCATTATTTAACAAATCCATTATTTTTCATCCTTTCTTCATTTCATGCGATCTATCTTTTTAATCCTTACGCTCTTCATTCTCCCTATAGTATACATGATCCTCGTTTGTTCTGAAAATATTTGCTAAAATAAAGATAGTCTTATAACAAAGGAGCGATTCTCATGCCAATCGTAACAGTTCAATTACTAGAAGGCCGTACAGATGATCAAAAAAGAGCACTTGTTGAAAGAGTAACAGATGCTGTTTCTGAGACCACAGGAGCACCTGCTGAACGCATTTCAGTCGTCATTGATGAAATGAAGCCAACAAACTTTGCAGTAGCTGGTAAGCGTCCTGCTGATCAGTAAAACAAAAGCTTCAAATTCAAAAAAGCCAAACAACCTGTTACTGTTGCTTGGCTTTTCCTTATTGAACTGTCTTCTTTAAAGATTCAATGAACATATAAGCTTGTTCAAAGTCTTCCTCTGTATAATTTTGCTTACGCTTTAACGTTTGTACTTTTTCTTTAACCTCTTCACGCGTTAATTCTTCAAAATACAACAAAGTAGAAACAAGCTCCAAAAAGCGTGCGCTTTGCTCATTTAAACTTTCAAACATCGGCTTCACATTTGGCAAGTCAAATTGATACATATCTAAAAACTTTTGCCCTTCAGCAGATAGCGCATATCGATATTGATAATAATTGCCTTTATCTTCTTTTGTTTCAGCTATAAAGCCAAGGTTACACAGCTCTTCCATTCTTAATGATAATTCCTCTGAGTAAGGACCGAACATGTGGAATTTGTAGCGTTCTGTGAATGTGATATTCATCTTTTTGGCAATATAGATAATCTTTTGCAGCTTTTTCCGTCCAACAACCTCACCAGCTTGCAAAAAGACCGCCATTACTTTCGCGTGGTCTTGTAGCAACCGTCACGCCCCCTTATTTCTGTAAAATCTCAAGTATCCGCTGTTTAACCTCTTTATGTTCACGCACGTCCTCTAAGCAGTCGAGCGGAAAGTATAACTTATGATCTGTTCGTTTTTTCCCAGAAATGGCTTCAACGACATCCGATTCACGAGATAGCTCACGAATCTTTCCATTCGGTAGAACTAGATGAATAGGCAGTCTCTCTTCTTCTTCACCTGGTCGATAAAAATCATAGGGAAGATCTGATGAGGAGTCGATCACTAAATAATAATCTGGATTTAGATCTGCTTTCTTAAATAGTTCCTGTAACTCTGGCCAATCGTTCATTCGTTGATTTGGATTAAATTCGACATATTTGAACAGACGTCTATTTAGAAATCTTACACAAAGATCACTCAAAATGCGATCCTCTTCTTCTTGCCAAATTTGAAAATAATAAAGGGTTATCGCCTCATCTAATCGTAAATAATCGTCCAAGCTCCCTTTTCCATAAAAGAAAGAATAAAAATGATTAGGCTTTTGTTTAAATTCATAACCTGCTAAATGCAGTTCTTTCGCGCGCTTAAAGATCTTGCTTAAAATCACCTCAGCACTGCGGGTTACAGGATGGAAATACACTTGCCAATACATCTGATAACGACTCATAATATAGTCTTCTACCGCGTGCATTCCGCTTTGCTTAATGACGACTTGATCTTCCATCGGTCGCATCACACGAAGAATTCTCTCCATATCAAAATGACCATAACTAACACCTGTGTAGTAAGCGTCACGTTGCAAGTAATCCATGCGGTCAGCATCAATTTGACTTGAAATAATACTGGAAATCAGCTTGTTGGAATAGGTTTTTTCGATCACATCAGCTACCGCTTGAGGGAAATCTTCACTCACATTAGATAGAACCTGG
>NZ_LFEL01000281.1:0-3046 GCF_001037965.1 Bacillus sp. LL01
TATCAAACAGAAGATATCCTTGATTTTGATTGGCCTTTATGATCTTCGCTCTTAACAACGGCGCTTCACTTAAATCAAAGGGGCGTACAAAGTCTTCTAAATATACTTATTAGATGATTCGCGTTTAGGCAATACTTTTGTAGACATATCCTCTTCTGACTCTATATACTTACCCCAAATCGTTTTTAGAGCCTCTGTTCTTTCTTCAACTCCTACGCTTCTAACTACGGCACCAGTAAAAGTAAAGTAACGACCATGACGATATATCTCAATACCTAACTCKGGGTTCTTCTTACCAGTACCGGGACCACGTAAAGGTATTTTTCCTTTGATAATAATATGGAGACCTTTGTTACTAGGTGATAACTCGGTATAACTGTCAATCGTGTCAACCAGATCTCTTGATAAGTCTGAATACGCTCCATCCTCAATACAATCGTCAATATCAATTCCTATAAAATCATCTTCCTTAGAAAACATGAATCCAACACCGTCATATCTACCAGTAGAAAAAGCTTGTTGTGCTTCAATGAATGTGGACCATGATGAACGATCATTAGACTTTGCAAACTGTCCGTTAGCTTGATAAGGAATTTTTGTCGGCTTATCATTTCTGATTTCAGATTTCCAAACAATCCATTGAGGAGTGTTCTTGAGTTCATCCGGTATTCGATTGAAATCATAATTCATATTGAACTCCCCTTTTGTTGAAAGAAGGGAGCAATCATGCCCCCTCTACAGATTGTTCTTAAAATGGTACATCTTCATCAGAAATAGTTGGACCTTGGCTGGATTGTCCTGCTTTCGATTCTTTAAAGCCTTTGACTTCAGGATAGGTTTTGCCATTGTATTCATGCTCTCCTACAACTAATCGTACTGGCTTATTCATAAACTCTTCTGCCCATTCTTTGTAACTACCATACTGTTTACCATTTGGAAGTTTAGCAGCCTTAGAAGCTTGTTGGAATCTCCAAGGGTTATCACTTACTACGAAGTTGTCATATAGTAACTTTTGACCTTTTGCTGCTTGCTCAACATCACTACGAATCTCATAATCAAAGACAATCATTTGAGTACCATTTGAAGATGTTTTTTGCTCATAATTTACTGGAATTGCTTCATACTCCCCTGGTACTACTTTCTCGAAATATTCACCTTTCGAATGATCAATTTTAAACATGTATAATTCCTCCAATTAATTAATAATAAGTTCGCTTTGCTTACAACCTTTACGATCATCTAACTGATTTTTTGCATATGTGCTGTTAGTAGCTGACAGAGCAAATCCTCGTTCTCCCTCCGAATTAATCAGAATCCTACCGACAACATCGCATAAACCAAGTACATTGTTCATGATCTTCTTATTAATCTGTGGATAGCTTCGGTTATATTGTTGACCATCGCTATCAGTATATAAATCGTCTGCTTCCCAGRCAGTCCAAATTAAATTAGCGCCAAGGTTTTTTAAGTAGCGCAAGCTATTTACTATCCGAAACTGCATGTACTGATAATCACCTTGTGACGGAACCCCTTTATTTTTACCTTTGCTGCCAAGATCCGATAGTAAGCAACGTTCAAGCTCACTGATATTATCAACAACGATATTGTTATATTTACCTTTATACTTTTCTTCCAGTTCAATAATGATTTTTTGCCATTCATCCCAGGTATCAGTGTTACTGACGTAAACAATATCTATATTTTCTTCCCCTTTGAGGACCTTAGTTGTTCTATCCACATCAAGAACTAATGTTTTACCCGGAAAAGATTTAATAGATGATGTTTTGCCCATCCCCGGAGGACCATAGATTAAATATGTTGCTTGGTTATGAGACAATTCCTTAGCACTTACTATCTGCATGAATTACACCTCGACTTTGAAAGATGTATTGGCTTTAGCAACTTCAACACCTGGCACTACTTGTCCATCTTCATTTAGCACAATTTTCTTACCACCCACATCTGCAACCTTCAACGTCTTCTTAAGTTCGGCCCATTTCACTTCTTCTTTAATGAAATCTGTTAGATTGTTAGATTTAACATAATCTAGAACAAAATCTTTATTCACTTGCTTTGGAGCTTCTTTAACAACTCTACTTTTCGACTTACCATATGGAGTGCTAATCGTTTTTGCTTTAGGATCCGCTTCAAGTTGTTCTTGGTGATATTCTTTAATCAAAAATTCAAAGAATAAAAGGGAATCTTCAATTGGTTTCTTCTCTGCATTTATCCACATTGTAATTCGTTCAATCTCTGCAGCTGCTAATTGCTCTTTCTTCTTCTTTTCTTCCAAAAGAGCATTGTACTTACGGAAAGCCCAGTTTAGTTGATCTAGATCATTAATCTTAAATCGATCTTTTGTTTCTTCCGTTAGTTCCACACCTTCTAGCTCTTCTATTTCAAATTGCTGTAAAGCGTTCATCTAATCCCTCCATTTGTGGTAAACTTATTTTGACTAGTTTTAATTAAGGACCTCTACCTCTGCCAAGGTATGAGGTCTATCTTAAATTTCTTAACTTCATATCAACTGCTTTTTCCGTTCTCCCTAGCTTCTTTGCTAGTTCTGCAACCGAAAGCTGTTTGAAGTTATGTTTTAAAAAGAACACTTCTTCACTTGTCCATTTTCTAGGAAACTTAGGATCTCTATGTTCCAGCTGATCCCCAATAGCTCTTAACTCCTGATATACCTCACAGTTAGCAAGACAATAAGCATTTCTTTCATTCTTTGTTCCTTTGATTGTTTTAATCGAATGGCATGACCTACAGTGCTTGTCTAAGATTTGACCGGCGCGAATAATTAACTCACTCTTCTTCATGTGGTAAACCCCAAGATATATAGAATGAAGTAAGGCGGCCGGTTTCATCAGTAGTAATTACTGTTTCAAATCCATTTGCATCAAAATGACCTTCAATTAGTTCTACACTTTCTCTCGGGATTCGTACCAAGATCGATCCATATTTGTGGAAAGGTGTATTTTGGATGTAAACCATCGTGTCACCCATTTTGGCATGATCACTTATAACCTTCTCCAAATCTTTAATTGCT
>NZ_LFEL01000282.1:0-3044 GCF_001037965.1 Bacillus sp. LL01
AAGGTTGAGCCTTCTTAGAAATATAAGCCTCTAGTGCGTGTGAAGGTTGAGCCTTCTTAGAAATATAAGCCTCTAGTGCGTGTGTTAGAGCATCAATACCGGTAGCAGCTGTTGTATTCTTTGGAGATGAAATCGTTAAAACAGGATCAACTATAGCAATTTCAGGCATAAAAGCTGGTTGCTTAATCATCATCTTTACATCATTGCTCGTATTCGTTATAACCGTAACATCAGTCGCCTCCGAACCGGTCCCAGCTGTAGTCGGAATCGCAATCAGCGGCAGAGGCTTATTTGTAGCAAGTGTCTTTAGATTCATATAATCACTGATCTCCCCCTTATTCGTTGCTAACACAGCAACAGCTTTTGCCGTATCAATGCAACTTCCTCCTCCTAGTGCAACGACTACATCGCAATGTTCCTTACGTGCAAGCATTAATGCATCGTAAACATATTCATCTGTAGGCTCACTCGAAATATCAAGAAAATCTACATAAGAAATGTTAGCTTGTTGTAAGTGAGTATGGCAGTTTTTTAAGTTTCCTAGTTTCTCCATGACACGATCACTAATAATTAATGCTTTCGTTCCTAGTTTAGCTGTTTCTTCCCCAACTTTTCCAAAGCTTCCTTGTCCATAGTAAATACTTCTAGGTAAGTGCACTGTTGCAACATTCATAGACAAACCTCCCTTTGTTCTTGCTTATATACATTGCAAGAGACGTGCCAACTTTTCAAATAYTGAAAATATTATACTTGTAGTTAGTGACCTTAAAAGGATGTTGCTATTACACTACACTGAATCAACACACTGTCGCTTTTTCGCTACACATTAAGCCGATACTGTTTCATTTTTTTATAAAGGGTCGTTCGATGGATGCCTAGACGATTAGCAGCTTTTGTTTTATTCCCGCTCACCTCCAGTAAGGTTCGTTCAATCATTTCTTTTTCATATTCTGAACGATCTGACCTTAATGTATGACCTTTTTTAGCTTCAACTGACTGATCTCTTATTAATGGAGGTAAGTGCTCTACACTGATTAACTCTCCCTCAACTATAGTAATTAATTGCTCAGCTAAGTTAACAAGTTGACGAATATTACCAGGCCACGCATAGGAACGAATCAACTCCATCACTTTTTGGTCCATTTTCTTTTCTTCCATATAATAATCTTCGGTGAACTTTTTTAAATAATGAGAAAATAATACAGGGATATCCTCTCTTCTTTCTCGCAATGGCGGAACAGGTAGGTGAATCACATTTAGACGATAATATAAATCTTCTCTAAATTCTCCATTCTTAACTTGCTCCAATAAATCTTGATTTGTCGCAGCAATAATTCGCACACTTATAGGAATACTTCTATTCCCTCCCACTTTTACAACTTCGCGTTCTTCTAGCACTCGAAGTATTTTCGTTTGCATATGCTTAGGCATATCGCCAATCTCATCTAAAAAGATCGTTCCATTATGAGCCCTTTCAAACTTCCCTTTACTTCCTCCTCTTTTAGCTCCTGTAAACGCTCCTTCTTCGTACCCAAATAATTCTGCTTCCAGTAGATGCTCAGGAATGGCTGCACAATTGATAGCAATAAAGGGGCCGTTTGCTTTCTTACTGGCTAAGTGAATCGCCTTTGCAAACACTTCTTTCCCCGTTCCACTTTCTCCTGTAATTAAGACCGTCGCATTTGTCCTCGCTGCCTTTTTAGATAGTCTTTTACACGCATATATTTCTTCACTAATGCCAAGTATCTGATTAAATGTTACACAAGATTGATCCTCTACTTGAGTCAGTTCTTGCTCCGGTTTCAGGTTTAACTCCAACCTTTTAGAGGAGGCCGTTGCATTCTCTAGAATACGATATAACTCACTAACTCCTTCAAAGATCAACATTCCAATTGCTCCGATTAATTCGTTATTTTGCCATATTGGGATACGATGAACAATCATTTTTTGGCCACTAATAACCTGTACTTTCCCCCTCTCAGGGACCCCCGCCTTTGCGGTGAAATGTAATTGAGTGTTATCAATCACATCTGTTACATGTCTACCCACTACATCATCAGTAACACCTATAAAGCGACGATACGCCTTATTCATCTTAACAATAAAGCCATTCTGATCTACAACTGTCACTCCCTCATACGCATTATCAAGAACCACATCGATCATATTCACATTATGTTGGATGGAACGGATAAGAAAATCTTGAGCCTTTAACAATTCGGGCGGCTTAAGAGCACCTACAATTTTTTGTTCCTGATCAATAACAGGTATAACCACACCTTTAAAATCGATCGCTGAAATCGTATCCTTCGTTGAGACAGTTTTTGCTTCTTCTATCCAAAAAGGATCAAATGGTTGATCTAAACGATATCCCTGTAGAAGCAACTCAAATATCCTATCATGTTGTACAACCCCTAAAACATGATGCTCCTCATTAATGAAAATCAACTCTTCATTTGTTCGTTTCATAGCTTCCATCACTTCTTTTAGTGATTGATGATTAAACACAAGAACATGCGGAGTGGTCATCCAGTGATGAACGACTAATTCAGACTTTAAATCATCTTCATTCATTAAACTTATCTGATTAGCACCATACATTTGATTATGTCTCCTTTCTTTTGTAAAAAAAGAGGGCATTCGGTATTTTCTTCTAACTTTATCACACTTATTAGGCCCACAATTAAAAAACCCTCATTTTATTATGAGGGCTTTTGAGATCTCTTTTTTAGGGAAATGGAAGTTGTTGGATCTGTTTTGTAAACATATAATCATCTAAATTTTTAAATGTATAGCCCTGTTTTCTGGCATCTTCAATGACTCTAGGTAGAGCTTCTGCATTATCCTGTGAGACAGAGTGAATTAACATAATAGCGCCAGGGTGAATTCGTTTCATTATTTGATCATAGGCATWTTGCCCACCTTTTTGTTTATCAACTTCCCAATCTTTATAAGCCATTGACCAAAAGACATTCGTATATCCTAGCTTTGAAGAAAGAGCTAAGGAGCGTTCACTGAACTGCCCACGTGGTGGTCTAAGATAA
>NZ_LFEL01000283.1:0-3039 GCF_001037965.1 Bacillus sp. LL01
ATGTGATGGCACACATGGAGAATGAGGATAAAATAGATTCTTCGATAAATGAATATATTGAACAGGAAAAAAAGAGACAAGATGTATTGAAAAAAAAGGATGAACCGTTATCAATCACGGTTAAACAAGGTGACACGCTTTGGAGTTTAAGTGAGAAATTTGAAACAAGTATTGAACAAATTAAAGAATGGAATGAACTTGCAAGTGATTCCATCTATATCGGTGAGGCTTTAGTCGTAAAATAGGAATAATCAAGCATGCTTCGGAGTTAGTGAAGCATGCTTTTTAAAAATGAAATCACGATTTCTACCTATAAAAAGAGTGTCGAATATGGTAAAATGAGGTCTATGAAACTTGGAAAAGGTAGAAGGTATGAGACATGAAAGAWCAAGTAATCGTTAGTACGGAACTTTTTCAATGGTTGAATGAACAAACGGACTTAACATCAAATCAAGTTGACTTAGTTGATGGCTTTGTTTTCATGCTACATAAAATTAATAAGCATTCTTTTATCCGTTTAATTGGTAAACGGAAGCTTCATCCACGTTTTTGGCGAACGCATGATAAGACATTCGGCTACCGGTTAATGGGTAAAAAGAAAAAGCATATAGCACTTCTTTATCAATTTTACATCGATGTAGCCTATGCAGAGAAGCTTGTTTATTCAACTGATGATGCATTATTTCTGACTGAAAGAGGGAAGATCTATTTAAAAATGCACCGAGAAGATCAGTTAGAAACCTTATTTCAACATATTTGGTAAATTGAACTCCTCTCTCTGTCAGAATTTTTATACATTTGGTACAATGGTTGTTACAAGACATAATTCATAATTGGAGGATGACAATGAAAACCGATTATCATAATCACCTAGAAAAAGGCGAACTATCTCTTGAGTATTTAAAGCAATTTACAGACCAAGCAAAAGCAAAAGGGATTGAACACTTCGGAATTTCAGAACATGCCTATCATTTTTATCAAACAAAAGATATTTTACGTAACCCTTGGGTAGATGAGCGAAGATATTATGATATGGGAGACTATGTGAATCTGTTCAAACAAGCATGGGATGCCAATATTGATGTGAAAATGTCGATTGAAATGGATTATACTCCAGGAAAGCATTCAGAAATGAAGACATTTATTGATCAATATGATTTCGATTATGTCATCGGTTCAATTCATTGGGTAGGGGATTTCGGAATTGATTTAGCTGAATATCGTAGTGAATGGGACAAGCGAGATTTATATGATACATACCGTGGCTATTACGATCAAGTTGTGACGTTAGCCGAATCAAATCTATTTGATATTGTCGGCCATTTAGACCTCGTTAAGATTTTTAAATATGTACCTGAAGATGAAGCATTTTTGTTAGAACAATACGACCGAGCTACAACAGCGTTAGCGAATTCAAAAACATGTGTAGAGATTAGTACAGCCGGCCTTAGAAAACCTGTGGGTGAATTATATCCTGATCCCAAATTATTACAGATGTGTTATGACAAGAACATTCCAATTGTATTGAGTTCTGATGCACATGAACCAGAGCATGTTGGAGCTGAATTTGACCAGGCGATTGACCTGGCAAAATCGATTGGATATAACTCATTAATGACGTTTGAAAAAGGTAAGCGTAAGGAAGTACCACTAGGATAAAGAAAGTAAAAAGAGATGGCAGCTGCCATCTCTTTTTTTGCTTAACCTTCAATCTTATCAGCGAAATGAATATCATCAATTTTGCGAATCGCTTCTAATACATTTTCATCCACTGTTTTATCAACGCCAATCATCATAATGGCTTCTCCGCCTTCTTGTTTACGACCTACCTGCATCGTTGCAATGTTCACATCATGTTCAGCAAGTAATTGTCCCATACGACCAATAACACCAGGTTTATCATTGTGCTGAACATAAAGCAGGTGGCCCTGAGGAATAAAATCAACGTTAAAGCCGTTAATGCTTACAATGCGTGCCCCGTATTCTTTAATATAGGTTCCTTTAATCTCAAATTTACGATCCTCGCCATGCACTACAGCGTGAATTAAGTTTGAGTAGCCAAATGTATTCTCTACATGCTTCTCACCATACGTAATGCCTCTTTCTTTTGCGATAAGAGCAGCATTAACATCATTTACGGCTGCATCTACACGAGGCTGTAGGAAGCCAGCTATTAAACTACGTGTAGTAATTGATGTTTCAAGATCATTTATTTTACCACCATAGAAGACTTCAATTTCCTGAACTGGAGTTTTCATTACTTGTGATAATAAGTTACCCATACGCTTAGTAAGGTCATAGAACGGTTGGATCTTATCATAAATTTCTTTTGATAAGGTTGGTAGGTTGATTGAGTTTGTTGCAGGTTCTCCATCAAGGAATCGAATGACTTCCTCTGACACTTGAGATGCTACATTTAATTGAGCTTCTTTTGTAGAAGCAGCAATATGTGGAGTAGCAATAACATTGTCAAATTTAAGAAGTTCTTTATCTTGTGCAGGTTCTTCTTCAAATACATCTAAAGCTGCACCAGCAATATGCCCATTAGCCAAATAATGCTTCAGAGCTTGTTCATCAATAATACCACCACGTGCACAGTTAATTAAAAAGACACCTTTTTTCGTTTTCGCGATATTTTCCATACCGAGAATTCCTTTGGTTTCTTTTGTGAGCGGAGTATGCACAGTAATAATATCAGATTGAGCCAATACATCATCTAAAGTCGCTGGAATGACACCAATTTTTTCTGCTCTTGCTTTCGTTAAAAATGGATCAAATACTAAAARCGGCATCTCAAATGCACGCGCTCTTTTAGCAATTTGTGTACCAATACGTCCAAACCCTACGATACCAAGTGTTTTTCCACGAAGCTCAGATCCTTGGAACGCTTTTCGATTCCATTCTCCAGATTTAATTGAAGCATTCGCCTGAGGGATTTTTCTAAGTAGAGAAATGATCATAGCAAAGGTGTGTTCGGCTGTTGAAATAGTGTTTCCATCAGGAGCATTTACAACGACAACCCCATGCTTTGTTGCAGCA
>NZ_LFEL01000284.1:0-3034 GCF_001037965.1 Bacillus sp. LL01
GACATTATGCCTACACATGCGCATGTAAATCCTTTATGGGTGCTTGCTTATGATGATTTTCCATTAGAATCAATCTTTGGTAAACAAAAGTGGCAACAGTTTGCAAAAGAGAAGGATGCCTGGTATTTGTTCTATCATGATTATAAATATCGAGCAATCAAATGGGATGATGAAGGTCAAGTGAGTGAATCAGTTGATCGTAAGCAGTATGCCTATTTAACCTAATAAATAGAGCAGCTTTCCTTTGTAGGGAAGCCGCTCTTCTTCTTTATGCTGCTTTTAATTCAAGTAAAGTGCCAGTCTTAGTATCTGCTAGGAATTCGTATTGAACTGTTCCTGTTTCAGTTGTTGTAGAAATTCCTCCGCGGTATACTTCTACGCGGATATTCTCACGTTCAACGGTTTCTGGGATCATATGAATCCATGATCCTGAAATGGCATGAGATCCTGATACGGTTTTCTTCACTATCTTTAATGCTTTCTCAGGAGAAACTTTTTCAGTTGAAAGGCTAGGACGAAGGAAGTAACCAGCCACAACTCCAATACCTATTCCTAAAGCAAATCGTCTTATACTCATTTTTATCATCCTTTCACTCTTCTATTGTGATGGTAGAGAAGTTCTTTCTAGATGAATACATTAATAACTTTCAAAAAACAACTAAGACTAGGTTTAGTATACAGAAAGTTTAAAGCGTTTTCCATCGATAAGGGAATTTGTCCACCCTTTCGTCAATCATTGTGGCAATAGCAAAAGGATTCAGATAAAATGGRCATGTACATATATTTTTCGGGAATCGAAAGGAGATTATAATGAATCAAGATACAATGAACTTATTTAAAACACTAACAGAATTACAAGGGGCACCTGGATTCGAACATGATGTAAGAAAGTTTGTGCGGAGTGAGCTTGAAAAGTATACCGATGAGATCGTTCAAGATCGTTTAGGAAGTATCTTTGGTGTGAAACGAGGCGATGAAACGGGTCCTACGGTTATGGTCGCTGGTCATATGGATGAAGTGGGCTTTATGGTCACTTCTATTAGTGAAAAAGGGTTAATTCGCTTTCAAACGTTAGGGGGTTGGTGGAGTCAAGTTCTCCTTGCTCAACGTGTACAAATTATGACTGATGCTGGTCCTGTAATTGGAGTAATTGGTTCAACGCCTCCACACCTTCTTGAAGAATCACAACGTAAAAAGCCAATGGAAATCAAACAAATGTATATTGATATTGGTGCAGATGATAAAGAAGATGCGAAAAAAATTGGGATCAAGCCAGGTCAACAGATTGTACCTATTTGTCCCTTTACACCAATGGCAAATGAGAAAAAAATCCTCGCTAAAGCATGGGATAATCGCTACGGAGTAGGATTATCAATTGAATTACTAAAAGAGTTAAAGGATGATAAGCTACCAAATATTCTTTATTCAGGAGCTACTGTACAAGAAGAAGTTGGTTTGCGTGGAGCTGCTACATCTGCTCAAATGATTAAGCCCGACATTTTCTATGCCCTTGATGCAAGTCCTGCTAATGATGCAACAGGTGGAAAAGACGCATTTGGCCATCTGGGAAAAGGAGCACTCCTTCGTATTTTAGATCGTACGATGGTTACACATCGTGGTATGCGTGAGTTTATTCTTGATACAGCTGAGACAAATAAGATTCCATATCAATATTTCATTTCACAAGGTGGAACAGATGCAGGGCGTGTGCACACTACAGGGAATGGTGTGCCATCTGCAGTAATTGGAATCTGTTCTCGTTATATTCATACAGCTGCTTCCATCATTCATATTGACGATTATGCTGCAGCAAAAGAATTAGTTGTCAAATTGGTTAAATCCACCGACAAAAATATGTTAGATCAAATTACAAAAGGCGTGTAGTCCTATTAAAAGACGAACCTTTGGGAGGTAAAACGGAATGAAAGTAGTCATTGGCACAAAAAATAGAGCCAAAATTCATGCCGTCATGGAAACGTTASTACGTGAGCCGTTCGAGTTCATAAGTGTGGAAGCACCCTCAGGGGTTTCTGCTCAACCTTTTTCAGATGAAGAAACGATGAAAGGGGCTATTAACCGAGCAAAATACGCATTAACAATTACCGATGCAAAGCTAGCCATAGGACTTGAAGGTGGTGTAAGTGATACATCAACGGGATTGATGCTTTGTAATTGGGGAGCAATGACTAGCCATTCAGGACAAGTTTGGGTAGCTAGTGGAGCAAAAATTCCATTACCTCTTGAAGTTCAAGCGAAGTTGAGGGATGGACAAGAACTAGGGACTATTATGGGAGAAATGATGGAAGATCATCGCATTCGTCACAAAGAAGGAGCGATTGGTGTGCTAACTTCGGGCCGACTCACGCGTAAATCCATGTTCAGCCATATCGTTCAAATGCTTTATGGACAATATGAATACAATTATCAACCTTTTAGTCATTAAATATAGTAGGAAGCGCCATTTAAGTAGCGCTTCCTGTTTTTTTGTATGAATATTAATTTTCTTCGAATACGTAAGATAATGCTTGCAGAGCTTGTTCTGGGTTTTCTACTACGACTTGTGACTTATTAGCAAGTTCCTTTAAAGGATGATGTAATGACTCAGGACGGATCAATATTAATGGCTTTTGAAGCKCAATTGCAGTTGCAGCATCCATCGCACTATTCCACTGTTTATATGTCTCACCAAATAGAGCAATGACTACATCAGCTTTTTGAAGAAGAATTTGTGTACGTAAGTTATTGATACTTGAGGCAGCTTCATCTTTTAACATTTTATTGGGCTGTACTCCTAGAATTTCTTCCCCAATATCATCTGAACGATCATGATTTTCCATTGGACCTGTGAAGTGAAGAGGTAGATTACGTTTTGCAGCTGCCTCTTTTAAATCAGTTCTCCATGTACTGTGAATTTCCCCTGCTAAATAAACCGTAAGTTCCATTTGAATCTCTCCCTTACATCATTTTCTCTATCTATTATAAAGCAAGAGCTCTTTGGAAACGAATAATAAGGTAAGTTGCGAGTAAGAAAAAA
>NZ_LFEL01000285.1:0-3033 GCF_001037965.1 Bacillus sp. LL01
CACTAGAAAGAAATGTAGCGTGCAATGGAGATGATTAGATGAAAAAAGAACCTCTTGCATATCGAATGCGCCCTAAAAAAATGGAAGATATAATCGGTCAAACGCATCTCGTTGGGGAAGGAATGCTCCTTCGTCGAATGGTAGACGTTGGTCAACTTTCATCCATGATCTTATACGGGCCGCCTGGTATCGGCAAGACATCAATTGCTACAGCCATTGCAGGGAGTACAGATACTCCTTTTAAATTGCTAAATGCAGTTGTTCATAATAAAAAAGATATGGAAGTAGCTGTTGCTGAAGCAAAAATGCACGGTCAGCTGATTGTGATCTTAGATGAGGTTCACAGGCTCGATAAAGCAAAACAAGATTTCCTTCTGCCTCATCTAGAAAAAGGCTTGATCATCTTAATTGGAGCCACTACCTCTAATCCTTATCATTCTATTAATCCAGCGATTCGTAGTCGCTGTCAAATATTTGAGCTCGAGCCTTTAACGCCTGAGGACATAAAAGTTGCCTTAACACGAGCAATAGACGATCAGGAAGTAGGGTTTGGCAAAGAAAAAATTGAGATCACAGATGAGGCACTCACTCACCTCGCTCATATGTGTGGGGGAGATGTACGCTCTGCCCTAAATGCATTAGAGTTAGCTGTTAAATCTACATTTGCAAACGAGGAGAGTGTTAAAAAAATCCCTCTCAAAACCGCTGAATCGTGTATCCAAAAGAAAAGTTTTCATCACGATAAAGATGGCGATGCCCATTATGATGTGTTATCAGCTTTCCAGAAATCGATTCGGGGAAGTGATGTGAATGCTGGACTTCATTATTTAGCAAGGTTGCTTGAAGCAGGAGACCTCACAAGTATCGCGAGACGGCTTCTTGTCATCTCCTATGAAGATATCGGCCTCGCTAATCCTCAAGCTGGTGCAAGAACGCTTGCGGCAATAGAGGCTGCCGAACGACTCGGGATGCCAGAGGCCAGGATTCCACTTGCCAATGCTGTCGTTGAGCTATGTCTTTCTCCCAAATCGAATTCTGCATATACGGCAATCGATGCCGCACTTGCTGATATTCGCCWAGGAGCCGTTGGTGATGTTCCTAAGCACTTGAAAGATGCCCACTACAAAGGGGCACATCAACTAGGTAGAGGCGTAGAATATCAATACCCACATAATTTTGAGCATGGCTGGGTAAAACAGCAATACTTACCCGACAAAATAAAAAAGGCCCGCTATTTCGAACCAAAACGAACGGGCAAGTTCGAACAAGCATTAGCTGATATTTACACAAAACTCGATCAACGTTAAAAGTCTGGCTGCATGATGCAGCCAGACTTTTTATTGATACATTTTTACTTCATGTAAGGGTAATTGAATCGTGAATGTTGTACCAACTCCCTCAATACTACTCACAGATATCTCTCCACCCAGTTCTTCAACAATACGGAAGGAGGTCATCAACCCTAAGCCTGTCCCTGTTTCTTTTGTTGTAAAGAAAGGTGTTCCAAGCATTTCAACTGTTTTCTCATCCATTCCGACACCCGTATCTTCAATGGAGATTTCAATCGTTTCTCTTTCACTATTCTCAGTAGCATTTAGAATTAACTTTCCACTTCCATCCATCGCTTCAAGTCCATTTTTGACAAGATTCATGACAACTTGATGAAGCTTACTCCGATCGAGATACACCGTTGGCATTGGTTCTAGATGCAACTTCATTGCGATCTCTTTCTCCGTTGCTTCTGGTTTATACAACGTAAAAATATCAGTTAAAAGCTCACCAATATTCGTTTCCGATTTGGTGGAGACCGATTTTGGATTAGCCATCTGCAGTAGTTCACCAATAATCGAATTCACTCGGTCAATCTCTTTAATGATCACATCGTAATGAACCTTATGCTCACCCTTTGTCGCATCAGATTGATGGAAAATTTGCATGAATCCACGAATGGTTGTCAGCGGGTTACGAATTTCATGAGCGAAACCTSCTGCTAGTTGACCAACTAATTGGAGCTTTTCTGAGCGTACAAGCTCTTGCTCCATTTTGCGTTTATCTGTAATATCTATGAAAATCAATAAAACATCTTCTAACTCTTCTTTGTTATTAAGCTTTGGCAAGGTTGAGACACTTGCAAAGAAGATTCGTTTTTGACCATTAAAATAAAACTCAAACTCATACTTCTTATTAAAATCTTTATTATGCAGCACATCAGCTAGCTTTGAGTTTTCAATAAATTGCTCGAATGCCTTATTCGTCTCAATTACTTGATCAAGTGTTGACCCAATGACTTGCTCTTTTTCAAGCGCAAACAACTGCTCACACTGTCTATTAAACGTCGTAACTCGCTGACTACTTTGTTGAAAAGCAAGCACACCATTGTCCGTTGTTTCTAATATAAGCGTAGACTTACGGTGACTTTTCTCTCTTTCCACTAAGCGCCTTGTCATCATATTAAATGTTCTAGTTAACGTATCAACCTCATGATAAGCATCAGGTGCAAGTGGATAGACTTTTTTCCCAAATGCAAAGTCACTCGTTGCAAAAACAAGTCGTTGCAGTGGCTTTACGATATAAGATGACAACTTTAATACAGCAAAGGAAGTAATAAGAAGCACGCAACCAAATAAGATCAAGTATTTAATAATGAGTTCATTTACTGGAGAACTAATACGATCCTGTGGAACAGAGACCCCAACATACCATTCGTTATCAAATCCTTGAGCTTTAGCGACTCTTGCAAAGGTTTGAATCATATCGTTGCTCTTACTATGAAATAAGTTTCGGTTTTGGACCAAGCCTAATAAGGCCWCACTTGTTAATTCATTTTGCTCCAAATAGTTATATGAAAGGATTAAGTTCTCATTTGGATGTGCAATGAGATTTCCTTGATCATTCWCTAAAAAAGCATACCCATCTAATCCATGACTTTTTTGTTGCTTACCAAAGTGAGCCAAACGTTCCCATAAAAAGTTCACATCAAAGATGGCGGAGACAACACCCAATGTCTCTCCTTCACTCCCTTTTACTTCATGT
>NZ_LFEL01000286.1:0-3027 GCF_001037965.1 Bacillus sp. LL01
AAGAAGCATTCCCACCAGCTATAAACGTATATAATGTAGCAGCTGTTGCATTCGGTACCGTGCCGGACAAAATAACACCTGCAGCAATTTCAGGGCGCGAAGAAAAAATAGCATATGCAAGGAAAACAGAGATTAACACGGTAAATGTCCATTTAAATACAGTCGCCAACAGTAATGGATAATAGTTTGATTTCATTGATTTTATAGCATCTACTTTCATAGATAGCCCTGTAAAGAAGATGACAATTGCGAGTAAAAAGCTTGGTACCCAATTTGCCACATCCATATAATAGGGGAAGAAGAAAGTAAACACAGCCACAACAACGATTAAAAGGGGTAAATGTTTTGAGAAAATCATTTGAATTGTGTTAATAAAACTCTCTCCTTCCTCTATTTTTTTTCAACCCTAAGTTCCTTTAATAACATATTAAGTCGTTACTTTGTACTGATCTCTCAATGTCTTCCTCATAATTTTTCCATAGCTATTTTTGGGTAAGGTAGGAACAAACTCTATTGTTTTTGGTTTTTTATAACCCGCCAAGTTCATCTTGCACAACTCAATTAAGTCTTCCTCGCTTACTGTACTAGTAGGATCACTSAGCACTACATGGGCCCAAATGGACTCTCCCCATTTCTCATCTTGAACACCGAATACGCATGTTTCCTTGACATTAGGGTGTTGATTGAGAACTTCTTCCACTTCTCTCGGATAGACATTCAATCCTCCAGTAATAATCATATCTTTCGCTCGATCTACTAGTCTTAAATATCCGTTTTCATCCATCCAGCCTAAATCACCTGTATAAAACCAACCATCTTTAAATGCATTTTGGGTTGCCTCTTCATTATTCCAATACCCCTTCGTGACTAACGGACCTCGGCAAGTCACTTCACCAATCTCACCTAGCGCAACTTCTTCTCCATTAGACTGAACTAATCTTACATCCACAAAAGGTCCAATAGCACCACAAGAATCTGGTTTAGAGCCTAGTTCTTCTTTGGGCATCATGGTTATGGTCATCGGTGCTTCAACTAGCCCGTATGTTTCCGCTAACTTTGGTCCTAATAAGGATAAAGCTTTATTTAATTTCTCAACAGCAATTGGAGACCCTGCCATATTAATAGATTTTATATACCTCAACTTTTCAGGGTCAAAAAGCTCATCATGAATCATTAAATTCACTAATGTTGGGACTAGAAAAATAACCGATATCTTCTCTTTTTCTAAGCCCTCAATAAATTCCTTAGGATCAAATTTATTAAATATTACTTGTTTTAAACCAAAGAATAATGCACATTGTGACAAGAAGTTACTGCCATGGGTTAAAGGTGCTACGTGCCCTATGATATCTTCATACGTAATTTGACAGGCCATATTTAATGATAATGCACTAGCAACCATATTCCGATGGCTTAACATACCGCCTTTTGGCTTTCCCGTTGTACCGGAAGTATACATGAGGGTAAATAAATCATCCTCTTCTACCTCCACTTCTGGAAAAGCGGTAGGAAACTTTGCGATAAACGAGTGGTACTCCGTATCAATATCAATCTTTTTAATTGCTAGAGGGACGCTATTAATTAACGCTTCTTCACCTATTAATAAGCTGGCACCAGAGTTTTCAACAATGTAGGTTAACTCACTAGGATGTAAGCGATAGTTTACGGGAACTTTAATTAAACCGGTGAAAGCGATTGCTAAGTCTAGTTCAATATGCTCTTTTCTATTCGACATTAAAATAGCGACGCGATCTCCTTTTTTCAGCCCCGTATTTAGTAAAGCATGGGCAAGTTTGCAAGAAGCTTCTCTTAATTCAGAGAAAGTCATCTCTCCCCTTGAGTCTTTCACCGCCACTTTAGAACCGCATTGAACCAACGTTTTTTTAGCAATATTACCTAATGTTTGCATACTCCCTCTCCTCTCATATAATTAGTTGATTTATTAATTAGAGTAATTAATCACTTTAAATTTCAAGTTTTCATCAAACGTTCTAACTGCTTTAATATCACCGCCATAAATGATTGAAAATTCTACAGTAATGAGTGTCGGGTTTTTCCCTCTTAAAAAATGGCCTCCACTAATTTTCCCGTTCTCTTCAACAACAAGACCATGCAAATGCAAGTCTAATTTCTGTTGATCATCTACACAGATAAATCCTGTACATTGAATCAATTCAACAGGCTGAGAAATATGGATGTCTTTTCCGTATCCACTAGGAACGCCGTCTTTTGTTTGGAACAATACATAGCCTACTTTCTTTAGTGAACCGATACATGTCACCATTCCTGAAGAAACGTTGTGCTTTCGACACTCTTCAAGAATTCCTTCTATTAGGTCTGTACCTGCTGTCAATGAACCAAAAATCATCTTATTTTCTTGCACAATAAATGAGTGATCCACACGTGACATCAAATCCCCCCAAATAATCATCTTATTTTTACATACCTAAAAGGTCAGGCAACCAATTAGATAAAGCTGGGATAAAGGTAATGAGTAATAATACAATAATTGAAGCAATCAAGAACGGTATAATACCCCTAGTGACATCTTTTAATGGCAATTTTGATATACCACTTGCTACATATAGATTCAAACCTACCGGAGGAGTAAATAAACCGATGGCAAGGTTAACCGTCATAAACACTCCAAATGTGGTTGGATCTACTCCAATTTGGAGCATGATTGGTAATAAAATTGGAACAAGCAGATAAAAAGCTGAAATGGCGTCAATAAAAGCACCAATGATGAGTAAAATCACGGTTACCATAAGCAGGATGAGGACCTTGTTCTCTGTTATGGATAACATTAAATCAGAAATAGTAATCGCAATTCTTTGGGTTGTAATAATGTATGAAAAAATGGATGCAGCTCCTACAATAAGCATGACTACAGCCGTTTGAACAGAGGCATCTATTAAGATTTTTGGAAGGTGATGTAGCTTTAAGTCTCGGTAAAGCACTAAGCCTACAAATAATGCATAAAATACTGCTACTGCTGCTGCCTCAGTAGGAGTAAAAATCCCCCCA
>NZ_LFEL01000287.1:0-3025 GCF_001037965.1 Bacillus sp. LL01
GTGGACGCCTTCAACTAAAGATTGGCAGCATCCGTCCAACGACGGCAATGGATAATGTGAAAGTGGCAGATTTTGTGCGCTCCGCTCCGATATCACCAGAAGATATGCTTGAAGAAGTAACACAATACATTTTTGAAATGAAAAACCCAACGATTCAGCGTATCACTCGCTTTCTATTGAAGAAGCACCAGCAGGCATTCCTTGAGTCACCAGCTGCGACAAAAAATCATCATGAATTCGTATCCGGGCTTGCATATCATGTTGTGTCGATGTTGAAAATTGCCAAAGACTTAGCCATTCTCTATCCAACGTTAGATAAAGACCTTCTTTATGCAGGTGTGATTCTACATGACTTAGGTAAGGTTCGTGAGTTATCTGGACCAATTGATACAAAATACACGGTTGAAGGAAAGCTTATAGGTCACATTTCCATTATGGTCAATGAGATTGCAGAAGCAGCTAAAGAGCTTGAGCTTGATGGGGAAGAAGTATTAATTCTTCAACATATGGTGTTAAGCCATCATGGAAAAGGCGAATGGGGCTCACCAAAAGTACCTGTCGTTCGCGAAGCTGAAGTGCTTCATATGATTGATAATGTTGATGCGAAAATTAATATGATGGACCGAGCACTTGAACGTGTCCAACCAGGAGATTTCTCAGAACGTGTTATGGCTTTAGACAACCGTAGTTTCTATAAACCAACTTTTCATGAACCGCCATTAGATATCTAGGTTCTAGTTTTCCCCCTAGCGACATATTCATTACTACAAGAAGACAAGCAAGGGGGAAAAAGAGATGGACAAACGTCAAAAAAACCAACGCTTAGCACTGATTTTGTTAATTATCTTAGCTGCATTGTTTGTTTTGACTCAAACAGCGATAGGAGCAGCTCTTCTAGCAAGCCCATGGTGGGTCTATTTCGTTATTGCAGGGATTTTACTTAGTGGATACTTGTCTGTGAAATATTCGAAGGAAGAGCGGGAATTTGAGCAAGAATGGATTGAAAAAGAAGGTAATGTCTATATGGAAAGACTAGCGGAAGAGAAAGCACGCCGCATCAAAGAAAGGTCGTAGCATTAGCTACGACCTTTTTGTGCGAGTAAAGCGACTCGTTTCCGCATTGGTGTCTAGCTGCAGGGCTCCTTGCCCTGCGGGGAACAAACGGTGAATCAAATGAAGTCCAAGAGCGACTTCATATTACTCCCTTTATTTTTCCGCATGCCAGACCAGTCGCTTCCGCTTGTCTTGTCTAGCTTCKTGGCTCAGGTCATCGGTCACTTCACTTTGTCAAATGAAGCAAAAGGCGCTTCTCATTGCCAAAGCTCCACCGTGCTCTTACCTAAACGAGCCACTCCGCTTTTCTATTTAGCAGTAGAATGTTGCTCCTACAATGACTAATAGGATAAAGAGTATTACGAGTACAGTAAATCCGTTATCGCCGTAATTGCAATCATAGCCTTGGATTGGACCATTTTTTGACATGTTACTCATCCTTTCGTTTCCATAATTGGGGTGCTCCCTTAATCTAACGTATGCAGGTGTCTAATTTTTGACATAGGCATATGTGTAATTTGGGCTTACTTCCAAAATACAAAAAACCAACACCAGTTACAATAGCGTTGGTTTCTATTCATTATTCGTTTATTTCTTCCGCTTCTTCATTTTCAKCAAAGAGGTCAGCGAATTCAGGATCTTTCACGTCAATTTCCGCATTGTCGATCAAGTCACGTAAAACTTCTTCAGTTGATTTAGACTGTTCTTGAATAAGAGCTTGTTCAATATCATCTGCAAAGTCTTCATAATCTGACTTGCGATCGGTTACTTTAATAATATGGTATCCATATTGAGATTCTACGGCGTCGCTGACTTCTCCTACTTCAAGGTTGAAGGCAGCTTCTTCAAACTCGGAAACCATTTCACCTTCTCCAAAGAAACCTAGCTCTCCGCCACGTGTAGCAGATCCATCCATTGAATATTCAGTAGCTAAATCGGCAAATTCTTCGCCTTCTTCTAGCTTCTGAAGAACTTCGTTTGCAGTATCTTCATCTTCAACAAGAATATGGCTTGCTTCAACTTGTTCAGCGTATAATTCTTCATTCTCTTCGTAGTAAGCTCGTTTGTCTTCTTCAGTCACATTAACCTCTGATTTCGCAAGCTTATCCAAAACGATTGGTGGTACTACCATGTCTTCAACAAATTCATCCATAGATTCATAAGACATATTAAATTGTGCTTCAAGGATTTCAAGAAGCTCCTCGTCAGATTCTACGTTTAATTGTCCTTTAAAGTTTGCAATACCTTCTTCAACTTCTTCATCTGTAACACCTAATTCTTCCTTGGCGTCAGCGATCAAGATGCGTTGAACCATTTCTTCTAAAGTAGCTTGACCATAACGTTCTTTCATTTTATCGAAAAACTCAGCTTCTGTTATTTCATTTCCCTCAACGGTTACAACTACCTCAGAATCAGATGTTGTTTCTTCGTTGTTACAAGCTGCAAGAGCAGTTAGACACGCTAGACCTACCGCGGCGATTATTCGTTTATTCATTTATTCCACTCCTCAAATTGTCGCTAGTCATGTGTTTTGGAAACATCTATTTAATAAGGATTCAGGTTGTGGCGCTTATAAATAATTAGGTTTACACAATGAGTAGTCGAACCTTAATACAGAAAATACTATACCATATATTAAGGTTTTAAAGAAAGGTTTTCCAAAGGAATCGAAAACTTGAAATAGATATTTAGGGCAATCGCCTAGTACCTAAACGAGGCGATTGCATAGTATATCCTAACAAAGCAAAGAGGAGGTGTTCTTATGTCTCAAGGATATCATGGTGGTGGTTTTGCGTTAATCGTGGTGTTGTTCATCTTATTAGTAATTGTCGGTGCAGCTTGGTGCTAGCATCTTCTACACACCTCTTTACGGTTTAACACTTTACTAACAGGGAGGAGGATTTCACAATGGGTAACTCTTATGGACATGGATATAACGGATTTGCGTTGCTTGTCGTGTTATTTATTTTAC
>NZ_LFEL01000288.1:0-3025 GCF_001037965.1 Bacillus sp. LL01
TGAATAAACTTCATCTTTTACTGTAGTTTTTCCGTTTACCTCTTCAATCTTTTTAAGAACTAGATTCATACTTTAAGCCTCCTGCGTTTCTTCGTAGACATCTTTAAACCAATTATCTGTGATAGCTTCATCTACACCGTCACCATCTTCATCAACTTGAGCACCAACTTTGTTATCTGATTGACGTCGTAAGAAGCGTCCGTTAATCGATGGTGTTTGGAAGGCTGGTGTTTCTTGTTTGGTTTCATAATTGGATTCTGGTGGAGTAAATTTTCCTTTATACAACACAACATAGCGGTATGCCCCGTTTGCTTTTTCAGCTCTAAACATTAACGCAACGTACGGTGGGCGATCATCTTCACTATCAATTAATACACCGTCACTGTTAATTTTCTTCCCTAATAGATAAGCTTGAACTTCAGGAGACAAATCATCCGTGTTAAGCGTCACATTTGTAATACCTCGGGATTCAGCGGTTTCTGCCACACCGTCATMTGCTCWTAAATCCGCTGTATTAAATTGCGGTTGYACATTAGCTGTAATCGCCTTTCCTGCTCGCATAGGATCGTCGTAGGTTGTTCCTTCATCACCATCAGTTAAAATCTTTGCAGCGTAAACATCACGTAAACCAATTGTAGCCATTCTCTATTCCTCCGTTTCGGAAATAAAATAAAAACGAAGCACTTTGTGAAAGAGCTTCGTATCATTCTCATACATTTCTGTTTCAGCATTTTTCTTAAAGCCTGCTTGTTTCATTTTTTGCTTAACTTGATTGACCAAGTTTAGATAGTTGCCAGGAGAGTAAACATCCACTTGAATATAGTAAACGGTTGATACTTCTTCATCATCAGCTTCTAATAAAGCTCCTTGATCATATTCAAAAAAGGTGATGTACGTTTGATCACTACCTGTGTAGTTTAAAAAACTAACTGGAACACCGACATCTCCTAGTGTGGAAAGGATAAGACTATTTATATTCATAAGCCCCATCCTAGAGCTTGTCTCATCTTAGTTGCCATAGCCTGATTGATCTTCACACGACTGCGATTAAAAGCGGGGCCCATGAATGGACGAGCTGGCATTTTGGATGTGCCGTTTTCATGCATGTGACCATAATAAGCTTTCCCCTGATTATCGACATACACAAACACATCATCTTTATCTACATCTGATATCTCAATGTGGTTATAAAGGTTACTCGATCGACGCTTTWAAACTTTAGCTGCTATTGCTTTTGTTTCTTCTTGCATAACCTCTGCGCCGGCTTTCAGTGCCAACTCCTTGGTTTTCTCTGCCTCTTTCGCATTAGTTTCAAGCGATCTCATCAGCTCTTCTAAACCCTCCATCTCAAAGATCATCAACTCACCGCCTTTAAAATAACCGTCATAGAAGTGTTCAGACCGTCATCATTTTCGATGGACTCAACAGTATGTGGAATACCCTTCCACAATACTGTGAGGTTTCTAGGTCTCACTCCGTCCATCAATTTGGACTGATACCGGATTGTAAAAACTCGGTTATGCTCCATGTTTGACTGTGYAGCCGTATAAAAGGTCTTTCCCTTTAAGGTCTTTAGCTTTCCTCGTGCAACAGTGTATGTGGATGGTTCATGAATTGGAAAACCATCGTCGTCCGTTTCACCGCTAGGCACTTGAAAGGTCAGCTGTTGCCTCAAGTCACCTGGATTCATTAAGCATCACCGCCATAGCAATACTTCAATTGACGGACGATGCTGTCTAAGGAATAGGGAATTTCATAAGAAGCATTACCAATCCGAAAGGATTCTCGGTTGTCATACCAATGTTGGACCAACATCGCGCATGCTTGGTCATACTGTTTCATCATGTCCACATTCGTTTCATCAATGGGCCCGACTTGGTTTTTTAAATAAATTTTCGCCCGATCGTAAAAGGCTAGTATTTCTTGATCATCATCCTCAAAGTCAATGCGGATATATTTTTTTAATTCTTCTAGTTCCATCTATATCACCTCAAAAAAGAGGACGATTATTCGCCCTCTCCGTCTGGTGGTTCACTTGATTTGCCGATCTCTATCATTGATTCAAAATATTCAATGACGCCTTTTCGATTTTTTGATTGCTTCTCTTGGTCTAGTAATTCTTCAAAAGCATCAACAGAAAAGCCCTCTGTTTTTGCCTTTACTTCTGCTATACTGCCGTTTAGATGTTCATCGTGGGCATTTGTTGCTTCCTTCTCGGTTTCACCTAACCAACCGAAACTTTGTAGCTCTTCAATCCGTTCTTTAGATCCTTCGTACAGAGTTCCAAAATTATGAGCTTTCTTAGTGAATTTATCACGGAAACGTTTAATTACTCTAGCTTTCATCAGCTATCACCTTACCCTTCTGGAATTGTTTCAGGTTGGTTTGTAATATCAATCTCACCATATACAATTGCTTCTTCATCCCATTTCGTAACATCTTCAYGTTCAATCACTCGGAATTCAGTTGTGTTTGTTCTCCATGCCTGGCCGCCTTCTTTTGTCATGTCTAGCAACATTTGTTGACGGTCCCAATAGACGACTGCCTCTTTAAGATCACCGATAATGAATGGTGCCTTACCGTTTTGAGAAGGTTTCGTTTTATTAGATAGCACAACGATTCGACGACCAAAAAGTAGTTTACGAGTCGCATCCTGCGGATCCGGTTGTAGAAGTGGACGTCCATTTCCATCGTATAGCTGATCGAGGTAGTTAAACCCGTCCTGGTTTGTAATGATGATAGCTGCTTCAGCAAAGGCAGGATCAAGAGTTACATTCAAAGTAGTTTTAATTCCTTTGTAATTTTCTAAATCTACTTTGTTGAATGAATTTAATACCTGAAGAATCAAGTGGTTTCCAGTAGCACGTGACTTCTTAGCAATCCATTTCACTAAATATGATGTTAATGATTGATCTGTATCGGCAAGCACAGTGTTGGCAACTGGTAAGAAACCTGCATAATCCTCAATTGCATAATTCAATCGATCAAACTTTGGAGATGCAATCTCTTGCATAGCATTAGGATC
>NZ_LFEL01000029.1:0-11693 GCF_001037965.1 Bacillus sp. LL01
ATTTCTTTGTGGATTCGATCAGAGCAAGGTGTGCAAATCATTAGTTGGATGTTCATATTGATAGGAGCGATACTAGGTGGACATTTCGTTCCTACTCTTTATTTCCCTGATTGGTTACGAAACTTAAGTGAATGGACAATTAACCTCTGGACCCTTGGAGCAACTATTGATCTTCTTCAAGGGGCAACGACCGGACTATCGACATTAGGCATCTTCGTTATGGGGTCCTTGATTTTCGTTGCATTCGGCATATTGGTTCAAAAAGGAGCGAGATAGTCTGATGAAGCTGTTACGTATGGTTCTGTTTAAACTTTTTTTCAAGCCGACTACCTTGCTATTACTCTTTTTGGTACCGATTGGCGGGGTGTTATTATTTGGGACATTAGTTGAAAAAGGCCAACAAGAGATCGCGATTCCGATTGCTATAGTAGATGAAGACGACCAACCATTTTCACAGGCTGTTGTCGACCATATTTCCAATCAAGACCGGATCTCTGTAGTCACGACCTCTCGCGATGAAGCTTCCGACATGCTTTTGAGGCATGAAGTCGATTCTGTTTATGTGATTAAGGAGGACTTTGAAGTGGCGTTAAAACGAGGGGACCGACGAAAGACGATTGAGGTGTGGACCTCCCCTCAATCTTTAACGACTGGGATAGTCAATGAGATCATCGCCAGCATGGTTGTGAGGTTGACGAGTAGTGTGAATGCTGCTGATCGCGTCCTGGTTTTATCGAGTTTATTAGAGCTACCACTGGAAGCCGGAGAAGATGTTGTGTGGCAGGAAACCTTTGAATTCAGTGAAAGCCAGTGGGACCCTGAACCGTTGCTTACGATTGATTATAGAGACATTTCTAATGGTGGAGAAACGAGTGATACGATGGGACACTGGTTGAACCCGTATCTTGGGATGTGGACCTTTTTCACACTATTAATCAGTATACTCGTGACAGATTGGGTGATTCGTGAAAAAGGGTTGATCCTCCCTCGTGTTCGGACAACTTTTGCAGGAATCAGAAAATATTTAGTTGTACATTTCATGGTGTATGTTAGCTTTTTTATGTTGCAGACTTTGGCTATCTATTTTATTTTACTCTACTTAAATAAAGTCGAGCCTAGTGTAAGTTTATTCGTTAGTATGATGCTGTTTGGATGTGTGAGTATGGCGATCTCCTTTTTGCTCGCTGCTTGGAGTAAAAATCTTGTTAACTATCATATTCTTGGGATGATGATTGTCGTTGGACTAAGCCTTGTAGGAGGAAGTTTCATACCCGTTCATGAACTAACTGAAGGGTTACGCGTGACTTCAACATTTCTTCCTCATCATGCGGTGATTTATTCTGATTCAACTTCACTCTATACCTTTTTTATGACTGGTGTTGTGGCTTGCGGAATGCTTATTTTATCCATTAAACGATTGGAGGGCTTGAAATGATTGAGGTGCATGAAGTATCTAAAATGTATGGCAAAAAGAAATCTCTTGATCGCCTTTCTTTATCCGTTAAAAAAGGCCAAGTATACGGACTTCTTGGCGCTAATGGCTCTGGAAAATCAACCCTCCTCAAAGTGTTAGCTACGGTAACTAACGCCTCGGCTGGCAACGTGACAATCGCCGATTATGACGTCAAAAAACAAGCAAAACCAATCCGTGAGCTTATTGGCTATGTGCCTCAAGAGCTATCGATTTGGGAGGAGTTAACGGTATTTGAAAATGTTCGTTATTGGAGTGCTTTTTCCAGTAAAAAGCTCACGAAATCAGCTCTAATTACTCATTTAGAAAGGATCGGACTTGGTGATCGAGCAAATGACAAAGTAAAGACGTTATCTGGCGGAATGAAGCGAAAGTTGAACATCGTCATCGCCCTCCTCCATGACCCAGACATCCTTCTCATGGACGAACCGACTGTTGGGATTGACTTTCAATCGAAATTTGAGATCAATCAATTAATTAAACAGTTAGCGAAGGAAGGCAAAACCATTATATATACAACGCATGATGTCGTCGAGGTCATTTTTTTATGTGATGAAATCGGCGTATTAAAAGAGGGTCAGCTGTATTACTCTGGCACGCTTAGTGAGGCACGAGGGAAGGCTGGTGCTGTAGCTAGGGCTTGGTCGGATGAAGAAGTGTTGTATCGCTTAGTAAATGGTCAGTTGTTTTTAGACCGTTGAGGCTGCTGTCTAACGGTCTTTTTTGGATGGATTTAAGTATTTTCTATGTTTTTTTGTGATTTCCTTCTTTTATTGTTGCAAACTTAGAAATAATTCTAGCAACTCCCCCATTTATTTAAGTAAATGCAGCAAAATACTGGAAATTATCTACGTCGTCCCTACATGCCGTCCACTTCTCGTTTCCATCCCATGCTTTTTCCTATATAATGAGTGGCAACAACTTATAGAAAGCAGGATGCGTGATGAAACGAGTATTCATAGCGATTGCAGTGGTCGTTCTTCTCTCGATTACGGGATTTGGAATTTATTTGTGGGCCTCTGTTAATGAAACAGCCCAAAATATTTATGAGCCCATTGAGCGTGAGGAAGAGAAGTCGGAAAAACGTGAAGAAAAAGTCGATGTCGAGCAAAGTGAGCCAATGTCCTTTTTACTAGCAGGGGTTGACTCAACTGGAGATGAAATTGAAGGACGCTCGGATACGATGATCGTCCTAACCGTGAACCCTGAGAAAGAATCAATTAAAATGCTGAGCATTCCTCGTGATACCCGTACAGAAATAATCGGACGTGGGACAACGGAAAAGATAAATCATGCCTACGCATGGGGCGGGGTAAAAATGGCGATTGATACAGTTGAGCATTTTCTTGATATTCCGATCGACCATTATGTCAGCATTAATATGGAAGGCTTTATTGGAATTGTTGATGCGGTTGGTGGTGTCACAGTCGATAATGACTTTGCTTTTAGCCAGAGCGGATACACCTTTTCTGAAGGCGAGCAGGTTCTTAGCGGTGAAGAAGCCTTAGCTTACTCACGTATGCGAAAGGAAGATTCCAGAGGAGACTTTGGGCGAAATGATCGTCAGCGTGAGGTGGTCGAAGCGGTTATTTTAGAGGCAGCTGACATTTCCTCTATCTCCAGAGCTGGTGAGATTCTTGATACAGTTGGAAGTTCTGTTCGCACGGACTTGACACTAACGGAAATGTGGAAAATTCAATCGAACTACCGAGGGGCACGACATAATGTCGAGCAAATGGCTGTGACAGGTGAAAATGAACGAATTGACGGGATTTATTACGTCATTGTTTCTGAGGAAGATCGCCAACAAGTTACGAACGAATTGAGAGAACATCTCGAATTACCTCTCACATCAGAAGCTCAACAAGGTGATGACTAAACAGTCATCACCTTTTGTCTTGTCTAAAAAAACAAATTTTAAAATATGAAGTAAAAACAGTGGCAACCGTTTGGAAAATCCAGTAGAATAGGAAATAACTAGTAATAAGTACACTTATATTCTTTTAGAAAACAGCCAAAAAATCAACCATAATGGGTGAAAACTATGAATAAAGAGAACTTGCTTTTAGTGATCGAGTCTAAGCGTGAAGAGCTACATCACTCGGCCCTTCGATTCGGGATGAACTCAAAAGAAGTTTTAAAGTGCAGCGAGGAGTTAGATAAGCTTATCTTTACGTACCAGACCTTAAAAACGAGCTAAAAAAGACCCTATTTCCACGTGGAAGATAGGGTTTTTTAGTATTAATTTGCATAATCAGCAGAGACAAGGTCTGCCATAATAATATAGCGATCTGGCGCTGCTCCGATAAAGTCAAATGGATAGCACGTAGAAATCGTTAAGGTTGCTTTTGGCTTTGGCACGATCACTGTGCGATCTTCTTTATCAACGATGCGCATTCTTCTTACTTTATAAGTGAATTCTCCCGCACTCGTGCGAACGACAAGAAGTTCACCCTTTTCTACCTCACCCAATTTTCGAAATACCGTATCGCGGTGCCCAGAGAGAACTGAATTATCATTTTCACCGGGTAGAACACTTCCTTCAAAGTGTCCCACTCCTTTTTCCAATTCATCCTCATGAGTCCCGTGATAGATTGGCAACTCCGCCTCTAAACTCGGAATCAAAAGCTCACCGATATGTTCACCTTTTGTCGGCCTTACCGGATAGAGATCATCAGGAGCCACAGACTCTTTTGTTTCGACCTCTGGTGTCTCAGCTTCTGGCTCCTCGTCTCGCTCAATAGGCTCGGCCAATACGGTTTGCTGGCTTTCCGAGGTCTTAAAGAGTAGGTACCCCTTTATAAACTTGTACCCATTTGTGGTGGTAAACCATAGCCCGGAGACAATTAAAACCACAGAAAGCATTAAAATAATCAAACGTTTCATCAGAACTTGCCCCCAGTGCTTGGTTTCTTTATTTCATAACAGCTTTTCTTCTACGGAACAAAATCACACCTGCAAGTAATGCACCTAAGCCAAATAACATATTGTTCGCGTAATCAGTGGCTGTATCAGGAAGTCTCCCACCTTTAACCGTTTTAACTGGAGCAGTAGCTACTTTTTCCACTTCTTTTTTAGGTTGAGCTTGAGGCTTCGCGATTGCCTTCTCAACTTCCTTCAGGTCGCCACCTGTGTTCTTAATAAGATCTGATCCAAACATGTCAGCCGTCAACAAAATATCAGCTAAAAATTCCCCTTGTTTATTGTAAAGTTCAATAAGAAGGTCGTATCCATTTGTTGAGTCCATTGTCATTAATGTCCCAAACGAAATAGATTTCTTCTCATCACCCTTCACAAGATAATACTTCACATCTAGTTGGAAAAGATCTAACATTTCATCAAAGATTGATAGAAGCTCAGCAATCTCCTCAGCAGATAATTCTGATGCCGATTCAAAATCAGGAATGGCCATTAAACGGTCATTAAGAGCAACTAGACGATCAAGAAAAGCAGGGTCTTCAAGGTCTAGAGACATAAAGTGATCAATCAATCTCTTTAGCTCGTCACTCGTTAGACCAATTTCTGAGAAAAGACCTTCTAGATCATCGTACAAATCAAAATCATCATATTCGTATAGATACCAATAAATAGTCCAATCTAGATCTTCAATGTATTCAAAATCCTCGATTGACTCCCCGTATTCATTAAGGAAGCTCTCTAGTTCTTCTTTATTAGCGAATCCATACTCATTCAATAACTCTTGAAGGTTCTCCTCTGTGATAGGAGTACCCCAGTCGTCATTTAAGTAAAACTCTACATAGGACTCTAATTCTTCTTCAAAGATAATCCATTCACTATCAAGAATATCTTCTCCTTCTTCTATATCACCATGATCTATAAATAATTGGTTCAATTCATCGCGTGTTAAATCATATTGCTGTAACACCTTCGTGACTGAATTTTCAGATAGCGGTGTACCTAACCATTCAACATCATCAAAATCTTCTAGGGACCAATCTTTACTCTCTAAGTAGTCGATATAGTCTTGCTTGTCCCATCCAATTCCTCGTAAAAACTTGTTAAAGCTAGCGTCATTTGCATCTAGTGCAAAAGTTGAAACAGGTAAAACCGTTAATAATAGTGCAACAGCCACCAACATTGATAATAGACGCTTCATTCTTTCATCCTCCACTAATTCCATATTTAATTTTCTAGATTATTATACTCCTAGATTTTGTATTTGCCTATTAAATTTTTTCGTCAAACCCGATTATTTTTCGACAAAATCAAAATTTTGGAGGAAAAAAAACCATAGAAAAAAACCCCGCTTAAGCGGGGTTTCTGCATAGAATCATACTAGAATTAGTTAGTAGCTTCTTCTTCTTCTTCTTCTTCAAGATCCAATTCTTCATCAGCTGGCTCTTCGTCTAGAGCTGGCTCTTCTTCCATAGCAGGATCTTCTGCTGGCTCATCCATTGCAGGCTCTTCAGTTGCTGGATCTTCTACTGCTGGATCCTCTTGTTGATCATCTGCTGGCTCGCCACATGCTGCTAATACACTTAAAGATAATACAGCTGCTGCTGTTGTCATCATAAATTTTTTCATTGATAATACCCCCTGATTATTTATATGACTAACTTATTGGTTTTTGAGTACTGAACTCATAATGCCCTGCTGTTAGTCTGTGTGTATCTTACCAAGCTTATGCACCAACGTCTATAGATTGCAGGTTTTTTTGGTAAGATCTAGGCATCTTCACAAGGTGTCACACAGTTTATCACAAACAAGGATTATGTCGAATCTACTTTAAATGCTTATGCGTCAGCGGTTTGAGGCTTTATTTTTATTTTTGCCGGCTTGCAGTTGATGTGAATCGTTGCAAGCCGACTTGAGGCCGAATGAAGATTGTGTGGCGCGTTATGTAATTATTCGGACGGCCTTTACGAAAATGGATTATGAATTCTTGATGGCAAACATAATGTCAGTTTCGACTGCAACTTCGCCGTCTACGGTTGCAATAGCATGTCCTTTTCCGATCGGTCCTTTAAGACGCGTGATTTCAACTTCAAGCTTAAGCTGGTCACCTGGTACGACTTGACGTTTGAAACGACAGTTATCAATTCCAGCGAAGAAGGCAAGCTTGCCACGGTTTTCTTCTTTTTTAAGCATAGCAACGGCTCCAACTTGAGCGAGGGCTTCAATAATCAGTACGCCTGGCATAACAGGATAGTCAGGGAAGTGGCCGTTAAAGTACTCTTCGTTAGCCGTGACATTTTTAATTCCGACTGCGCGCTCGCCTTCTGTGATCTCCTCAATACGGTCAATTAATAGGAATGGGTAGCGGTGCGGGATGATTTCTTTAATTTGTTCAATCGTTAGTTTGCTCATGGTTAATCTTCCTTTCAGTGGTTCGATTTTGTTGTGTTTATTATAGCATATGGAAGGTGATGAGTTTAGATATGAGCGTTTTTTTGATGTTATGTGCGAGTATGGGATGTTTAGGTGCGAGTTATCTTATTTATGTGCGATGTCGGCGTGTTTATGTTCGGGATTTTATTTTTAGGTGCGAATGTGAATTTTTATGAGCGTACGGAAGTTTTATGAGCGATTATAAGGTTGCTCAGATCATAGGTGGACCCTTTGTTAGTGCCAGTTTGTGTAGCACGAACACTTTGAAGGAGTCGTTTCGTCGTAAATCGTGAGGTGAGATGGAGGAAGGTTCTAAGCTTACAGTTAGAAGTGGTTGGATCAATGAGTAAAGCATAGTCACGGATGGCGCTTTTATGCGCATTATGGGAAATGGCACTGCAGACTGGGCATTCCCAGCGGCCATGGAGACGGTTCATAGGACGAGCTTGACAATAAGGGCAATAGACACCTGTAATAAGATCTTCTTGCTTCAATTGATACAAAGGGAGAATCGGTTGATCATAAGGTTGATTGTTCTTGAGGAGTAAATCAGCTAATTGTTCGCATAACTGATTTGATAAAGCAAGTTGAGAATAGTGCTGTTGTAAATGAAGAAGTTTATTGGGGACATTGGCAGCGTGGGTGATTTTTTTAATCGCTTCTTGATGCTGTTCATTTGCTTGGATTTTCGTTTTAGGATTGGCAATCACAATAAGAGTTGTAATGGGGATGGAAGGGATATTATGACGAGTGAGCCATTCACTCAGAAAACTTTCTTGGCGTTTTACCTGTATGAGCGGATCTGGAAATACGTCCTCTTTCTCATCAACTTTTCTCAGAAGTTGTTGAAATTGATGATCAAAAGTAAGCGACCCAACTAAATTTTTCACTTCTAGGATGAGAAGGAACTGCGGAGTAAGGATGAGGGTGTCCATTTGAAAGTAACGATTATCGAGTTCAAGGCGGATATCATGCAAAATGTGAATATCTTTTCGGATAAATGGAGCAAGGAAATAATCAAGCTGTTGCTCACCTCGGTAACCTGCTGCATGTTTCGCATATTCATCTTCAATAAGGGCGTGTTTCGGATGATGTGGGGACAAGCGTTTCATTAACGCTTCAAGCCTGTGCAGAGTGAGGGGGGTGTTGCGGGGCTTTAAAACCATGATAAGACCTCCTACTATTGTTTTGTAGTTGCGGGGTGTTGCGAGGAAACACTCGATTGTCTTTCAATATTCTTATTATTCGATCTTATTCGGGCGAATCCTTCTTTTTAGATAAAAAAATTACAAATTTTGTTGAGAGGGGAGCGAGGTTACTTATGTGCGATACCCAAACTCCACACGTACCCAGCCCACTTCCCCAACAAAAAAACCACCTCTACGGGTGGTTTATTGGTTTCCTTGCATGAGATCAATGATATGGTACCAGGTTTCCGGTTTTAGGGCATCAGATGGGTCGCCGTCTCCGATGACACCGTAGCCGATGATGATTCCAAGAAGGAGACAGCCGCCGACAAGAACGGTTACGATAATAAGACGGAGCCAGATTGGAATGAGACGAATTCGTTCTTTTTTCGGGCCTTTTTTGCGTAGGCCAAAGCGTCTCTTTTTCGGCACCTCCTCCTCTTCCACTACAACAGGGGTTTCCTGTTCCATTTCAGTAGGAGTGGTTTCTTGTTCAGTTGTCGTCGATTGTCTTTCTTGTTCAGTCATCGTCTTCTCCTCATTTGCACATTAGCGTCGAATTCCGTTGATGAGTCCGTTCATTTCGTCAGCCATCGAGACGGCCCGTGCATTGAATTGATAGTGGCGTTGCATGTTTAACAACTCGTTCATTTCGTGTCCGATATTCACATTCGAAGCTTCAAGCGCATTTTGCATTAGCTTCCCCTCACCACCTGGAACTTGCTGGGTGACGTCTGCCTCAACTAATCCTAATGCAGCTAGGTCAGGAATTCGAAAGCTTGTATCACCGTGTGCTTCAAGTAGATGTGGCTTTAAGACGTGAATGAGTTGTACTTGGCCAATATTTTCGGTCGTTTCATTATCATTTAATGTTACTTGAATTTGTCCGGTTGGTGAAAGGTTAATATCGGTGAAGTTCATTGGGAGTGAGAAACGATTCCCTGCTCCGTCTAATAAAAACTCACCATTTCCATTTACAATTGTCAGTCGATTCGGGTTAGTAGGATCTTCATTTAAATAAAAGGCCCCGTCCCGAGTCAGCTGGGTAACAGCTTGTCCACCTTCAATCGACTCCACTTCAAAAAAGTGATGAGGCTCGGTGATCGCAAAGTCTAATTGACGATCCGTATTTTGAATCGAACCTTGCTCTAGTCTAAGCGCGGTTTGAGCAATCTTTGCTCCCGCACCCACACGTATGCCGTTTGGTGTGAGTCGACCTGTTTCATAGCGTGTATCCGTTTGATTATTAACCTGCTGGAATAAAAGATCCGAGAAGGTGGATTCACGACGTTTGAAACCGTTCGTGTTACTGTTTGCAATATTATGTGATACTGTATCCATTTTACGTTGTAATTGACCCATTGTCACAGAAGACGAAATCATCGCTAGATTCATTGTACCTGCCTCACTTTCTGCTTATCCATTAGCCGATCCTTCCAACTTCATTGACTGCTTTTTCTAAGCTTTGGTCGTAGGCTTGAAGAATGCGTTGGTTGGCTTCAAATGAGCGGTAGGCATTCATCATCTCCGTCATTGTTTGCGATGCATCAACATTTGATCGTTCAACAAACCCTTGTTGGAGCTGAAAGCTAATGTCAGCATTTCCGATGGCAGTAGGAAGTTCCCCTTCTTCTGTAAAGCGCAGCAAACCATTACCTTCTTTGACAAGTAGCATCGGGTCCTCTGCATAAGCGATATTCATTTGACCGACCGCATCTCCATTAGATGCAGTTAGGAGACCATTTTCATCAATTGTAAAGTTCTCCTCACCGACTTCGAGGGGTTGTCCATTCGTACCAAGTAGATAATGGCCTTCGGTCGTCGTAAGAAAACCAGCGCCATCAATGGTAAAATTCCCGTTCCGACTGTAACGAACTTCGCCTTCATTTCCAGCTTGAATTGTATAAAATAAAGCACCTGGGCGTCCTAATTCCCCCTCAGGCATCACACCTTGAAGCAGAGCAATATCCGTGGAATTGCCTGTTTCATTAATGTCTCCTTGGCGGAAGTTTGGCATACGCTCTTGTAAGTAGACACCCGTTGTCAGTTCTCCGATCGTTGGGGCAGATGCGCCTTTATGAGTCTCTGTGTCCATTGCACGAATGAGCATATTAGGAAACGCACGTAGTGATGCTTGGTCGGCTTTGTATCCTGGTGTGTTCGCATTGGCTAGGTTATTGGTCAGCATTTCTTGGCGCTGTTGCTGGGCAATCATCCCTGCTGCTGCGCCGTACAATCCTCTAAGCATCGTGTTTTTCCTCCATTTTAAAAACCATTATGATAAGCACGAAAACATGCGGCATCGATTACGCCAATGCCACATGTACCGGTTTAATTAAAGATGTAATTAAATTTTTACTCTTCTAGACATCTTGTCAAGGTTCTCAAGCATGATGCCTGTTCCTTTTGCCACACAATGCATCGGGTCTTCTGCTACAAGTACTGGCAGTTTCAATTCTTCTGCTAGAAGTTGATCTATACCATGCAGAAGCGCTCCTCCACCTGTTAGAATTACTCCGCGGTCAATGATGTCCGCTGATAATTCTGGTGGCGTTTGCTCAAGTACTTGCTTAGCAGCTTGTACAATATAGGAAACCGATTCAAGCAATGCTTCTTCTATTTCCTTTGAGTGTACCGTAATTGTCTTTGGAAGTCCACTTACCATATCGCGCCCGCGGATGTCCATTTCTTCATCGCGCGCACCTGGAAATACTGTTGCGACTTGCATCTTAATGTTCTCAGCTGTGCGTTCTCCGATAAGAAGTTTATACCTCTTTTTGATGTAAGTTAAGATGTCAGAATCGAACCTGTCACCTGCTACTTTGATGGAAGAGGCGGTGACGATATCACCCATTGAAAGAACAGCAACATCTGTTGTTCCACCGCCTATGTCGACTACCATGTTACCGCTCGGTTGGAAGATATCCATTCCAGCTCCAATTGCAGCAACTTTCGGTTCCTCTTCCAAATACACATTCTTACCGCCACTCTTTTCTGCTGCCTCACGAATCGCCTTTTGTTCTACAGAGGTGATATTAGTTGGGCAACAAATTAGAATACGTGGCTTTGAGAACATGCTTTTGACATTAATCTTGCCAAGAAAATGCTTCAGCATCGATTCAGTCATTTCAAAGTTTGCGATGACGCCGTCCTTCATAGGGCGCATGGCAACAATATTTCCTGGTGTACGTCCAACCATGCGAAACGCTTCTTCTCCGACAGCTAGAACTCTTTTTGATTGTGTGTCCAATGCTACAACGGATGGTTCGTCTAAAACAATGCCGCTACCTTTTACATAGACTAGGACGTTTGCAGTACCTAGATCAATTCCAATATCTCTACCAAACATGATTCTTTTTCCTCCCTGTTAACCGAACATGATCGTATCTACTGATTACGATATACCTAATTGTAAATTTTATCACAGATTGTTCAGACAGGGATGTTTTTAATGAAAATTATTGACGACTTTTTACAATTTGTTGAGCAGGCTCATCTTGGGTCTTCTTGTATTTCACTTTCGTCGCTTCGCCGCCACGAAGATGACGAATGGATTTGTGATATTCAAGAATTTCTTTCACTTCATTTGCGAGCTCTGGGTTGATTTCTGGCAAGCGTTCGGTTAGGTCTTTATGAACGGTACTTTTGGATACGCCAAACTCCTTCGCAATCGTTCGCACCGTTTT
>NZ_LFEL01000289.1:0-3013 GCF_001037965.1 Bacillus sp. LL01
TCTCCAGCTTCATCTTGCCCCCAACAAGCAGCTAGAAAAGATGATAGTACAAGCATAATAGCAAATAAACTAGATTTAAAATTCATGACGTACCCCTTTCGTAACGATTACGTTTTATCACGAATATGAATTATATCGGAATTACTACGATTTGTAAAGGGTTCTTCTTTATTTTGAACAACAATTAATCAAAATAAAAGCTGTGYCTAGGCACAGCTTTTACTCTTTTTCAGTTTGAGTATCTGATAAGGCATTTACTCGCTGTTGAAACTCATTGTTTAGTGCTTCATAATGAGCAAATAMTTGTGGAAGTACCTCTGCTATCTTCTTTTCATCCCGTTCTTTTACTGCCTTTGTTAATTGCTTTTGCAGAAAATGGTGCTGCTCCACCCAATCTTTTGATTTCACTTCTCCGTGCAGAAGCTCTCCTCGTTTTTTTGCTTCAGTGAGTTTCTTTAATAAGAGATCACGCTCAGAGCGAATGTTCTTCCATTGTTCAGCTTGCTCTGGTGCATATTTATCTGTAAGCAATTCGTAATAAAAATCTTTGTGTATGCGCATGTACTGATAAAATTCTTTGTGCTTTGTGTGATGCTTATCACAATCACATTCTTGTACTTCAATATTTTCTTCTGCACTAACACTATCTATGAGTGGCTGCTGAATAAATGCAAACACAATAACTAATTGTGCGACAATAAATAAACCATGTAGTTTCTTCATTATTTAGTCACCCTTTCTCGTTTTCTTACTTGTAGTATGTACGATAAAAGGATGAAAAATGTAAAAAAAGCCAGTAAGAAGTTTTAGAGAAAACTTCTTACTGGCCTTACTCATTAATAAATTGATGTTGTTTCTTCTGTCATATTTTCTAAAATTTCTTTCACACGTGCCAGGAATCGTCCACAAACAAGTCCATCTAAGACTCGATGGTCTAGTGATAAGCAAAGGTTGACCATGCTACGAATAGCAATCATGTCCCCTGTTGGGCTTTCAACTACCACTGGACGTTTTACGATTGACTCAATAGAAAGAATCGCAGCTTGTGGATGATTAATGATTGGCGTAGATAGTATAGATCCGAATGAGCCTGTGTTATTCACTGTGAATGTTCCACCTTGCATATCAGCTCCAGATAGTTTACCTGTACGCACCTTTGTTGCAAGCTCTTGAACTTCACGACCAATTCCTTTTATCGATTTTTCATCAGCATGCTTGATAACAGGAACATAAAGAGCATCGTCTGTTGCCACTGCTATTGAAACATTGATATCTTTCTTCTGAATAATCTTATCGCCAGCCCACATAGAGTTTAATTGCGGAAATTCTTTCAATGCTTCAACTGTCGCCTTAATAAAGAATGGCAAGAATGTAATATTAAAGCCTTCTTTTTGTTTAAACTCACCCTTCACGCTGTTACGAAAATGAACRAGGTTTGTTACATCGACTTCAACCATTGTCCATGCATGTGGAGCTTCATGCTTACTTTTCACCATGTTAGCAGCTATTGCTTTGCGTACACCTGAAACTGGAATTTCAATATCACCTTGTGAAACTGAGATATCTATTTTTTCAGTAGTTGGTACTTGCGTTTGTGCTGATGAGACATCAGGAGCTTTTGCCACAGGCTTTGCTTCTGAAGCAGGGCTTTCCTCTGCTTTTGGAGCACTCGTCTGACCGCCATTATCGATAATCTTTTGCAGATCCTTACGAGTGATTCTTCCGCTTTTGCCACTACCTTTAACTTGTGAAAGTTCGATGCCATGCTCTGCAGACATTTTTAGTACGGCTGGGGAATAACGAGCTTTTTGAGATGTATCTGTTTGCTCGTTTTTAGGTGTAGAGTCTGTCGTTTCAGTTGACTCAGGTGTTGATGACTCAGTTGATTCAGCAGAGTCTTCACCTTCTACTTCAATTGTACAAACTGCAACGCCAACTTCTACCGTCTCATCTTCTTTCACTAGTAATTCTTTAATTGTACCTGTATATGAAGATGGTACTTCTGCGTTTACTTTATCCGTCATCACTTCTGCAAGCGGATCATATTTATTTACTTTATCGCCTGGTTGAACAAGCCATTTACTAATCGTACCTTCCGTCACACTTTCGCCAAGCTGTGGCATTGTAATTTCAGTAGCCATAGGATCCCTCCGATTAGAATTCTGCAAGCTCTCGCATTGCTTTTTCAACTTTATCTGGGTTAATCATGAAATATTTCTCCATCGTAGGAGCATAAGGCATCGCCGGGACATCAGGTCCTGCTAGACGTTGAACAGGTGCATCTAGATCAAATAAGCAATGTTCTGCAATAATAGCTGCAACCTCACCCATAATGCTTCCTTCTTTATTATCTTCTGTAACAAGCAACACTTTACCTGTTTTACTTGCCGCCTCAATAATGGCTTCTTTATCAAGCGGATAGACGGTACGCAAGTCTAATACATGTGCGGAAATGCCATCACTAGCAAGACGTTCTGCTGCTTGCAATGCAAAATGAACAGAAAGGCCATATGTAATTACTGTGATGTCTTCACCTTCACGTTTTACATCTGCTTTACCAATTGGAAGTGTGTAATCTTCCTCAGGAACTTCTCCTTTAATCAAACGGTAAGCACGTTTATGTTMAAAGAAAAGAACTGGATCTTCATCACGGATTGCTGCTTTCAATAAGCCTTTTACGTCATAAGGAGTTGAAGGCATTACAATCTTTAGTCCTGGGACACTAGCAAAAATCGCTTCAACTGATTGTGAGTGGTACAGTGCTCCATGAACTCCACCACCATAAGGTGCACGGATTGTAWTGGGACAATTCCAATCATTGTTTGAGCGGTATCGAATTTTTGCTGCTTCAGAGATAATCTGGTTAACAGCAGGCATTATAAAATCTGCAAACTGCATTTCAGCAACAGGTCTCATACCATACATAGCTGCTCCAATTCCTACACCAGCAATCGCTGATTCTGCTAGAGGTGTGTCAATTACACGCTCTTCTCCAAACTTCTCATAAAGACCA
>NZ_LFEL01000290.1:0-3003 GCF_001037965.1 Bacillus sp. LL01
TCCGTGTTATCTAACATCTATCTAACTTCCTTTCATAAATAAAGTCAAACAACCAAAACACTTTATTTAATCCATGTATCGGTCATTAACCATAGTATAGAATATAAATTGTTCGAAGGAAATTAATATACAAAAGGAGATAATAAACTTGAATATACATCAAATTCGTAATGCAACAAWCGTTGTGGAATACGCAGGGAAAAAGTTTTTAATCGATCCAATGTTAGCGGAAAAAGGTACTTGCCCACCTTTCCCAAATTCGCCAAGGCAAGATCAAAACAATCCTTTAGTAAGCTTACCAACATCCATTGACAATATTATAAAAGATATAGATGCAGTTATTGTTACTCATTTGCACTATGATCATTGGGATGATGCTGCTAAAGAAGCTTTACCAAAAGAGACCAAAATATTTGCCCAAAATGAAGAAGATGCAACAGAGATTCGAAACGCTGGTTTCCAAAATGTAGAGGTTTTACAAGACGATACAAAGTTTGAAGGTATCCAATTAGTGAAAACAAAAGGCGAGCATGGAAGAGGAGAAATCTTAAAACTTGCTGGTCTTGTATGTGGCGTTATATTTAAACACCCAACGGAGAAAACATTATATGTTGCAGGAGATACTGTATGGTATGAAGAAGTCCAAAAAGTAATTGAGACGAACAAACCAGAAGTAATTGTTGTAAATGCTGGGGATAATCAATTCTTCCAGGGTGGTTCTCTAGTCATGGGGAAAGATGATGTCTATGAAGTGTACAAAGCTGCTCCAGAAGCAAAAATCATTTGTGTTCACATGGAAGCTGTTAACCACTGGGGACTATCTAAAGAGGAACTGAAGAGCTTTACTAAAGAAAAAGAAATCGCATCTAATGTATTAGTACCAAATGACGGAGAATCATACACATTTTAAATAATATTGGAAGATTATGAAGGAGTGATAGTTGTGTCGGTTGAGGCAAACAAGGAATTGGTCCGTCGCTTTTATGAAACCATCGAACAAGAAAATTATGAGGCACTTAAAGATTATTGCCATGAGAACTTTGTATTCTATCCACAACTGGATACACCTTTTCCTGGTTTAGAAGGACTTGTAGAATCAGAGAAAAAAAACTTTGATGCATTCCCTGGCTTTAAAATGCCTATTCAATCCATAATAGTTGAAGGTGATCAAGTAGCAGCATATCTCATCTTTGAAGGAACTCATACAGGTATCCCATTGTTGGGTGTTCCTGCTACTGGAAAAACCGTTAGATTCTCTCTTATGATGAAGTTACGAATTGAAGATGGTAAAATCATTGAGAAAAGATCACATGTTGATGTAAATGATGTTCTTCGACAGCTTAAAGATTAATTTTTTTATTAAATCAAATGTATCAGTATCAAATTGACCCTTTTTGGGTCTTTTTTAATTTTTTTCTCATCTAAGTTCCCCTAATGTTAAATCACCATATTCAGAACCCTTATTAAACTATCCTGCTCGTTAGCGCAATAAGGCAAGCGATGCCTTGTTCAAGCATCGCACCCGTWAACTCAATAAGGCTTCTTTTCGACTTTACCAATTATCCCCGGAAAATCAGGTTCACTATTGCAAATACAACTGACAAACCAGACATGATAAATATAAACCTGTAAAACTTTTGTTTTGCTGGATTTTCATCAATCAGTAATAAATTACTGAAGGAGAAAAATAAAGTTACACTTAGTAAATACGGGAATATAGACTCTTTTCCAGTAAAACCTGCCCATATTATAAAGCTCATTGATATTATTGTTAAGACCAATAAAAATACCTTTAAAAAAGACTTCACTTTGTGACGCTGTAAAGTATTTTCCATGTATTCACATCCTTTTTTAGTATTTTTTATCATGAAAACCCCATACTTCTACAAGTATTCTGCTCCTTAGTTTAAGTTAAGAACTTCACAAAATAACAAATCTACATACAAAAATCATACTAGAAGATAACGAATTATTGTTAATACTTTCCACGATAATGGCCATCGTTGCTGCGCAGTATGTGTCAAATACGACAAAACGACCACCTTAAAAAGTGATCGTCATTAATGAAGTGGATTTAGTTACCAGTATCGTTGTACGGTGCAGCAAATATCTTATTTGTTAAGTGGTTCATCTTTAAGTATTAGTTATAAGTAACTTTATTAAAATCTATTAATTGAAAACTGAGAAATATCTATGTCATTCTTTCCTGAAGTAATTAGATTACTTAAAGCCTGTCCAACTGCACTACTAAATTTGAATCCATGCCCAGAGAACCCAGCTGCAATCGCAACATTAGAGTATTTAGGATGTATATCTATAATAAATTTGTCATCAGGGGTAAGTGTATACATACATGTTTTTCCATACTTTAATTTATAGCTGTTAGGAATATATTGATTCATAAAACGTATCAAGTCCCCTTTATCCTCTACCACCTCACCAAATTCTTTCATTAAAACATCTGGATTTATTTTGTCTCCGCCATCATGACGACCGAGCTTTACACCTGTACCATCAATACTTGGAAACCCGTAATAAAGTCCTTGAGATGTTTCAAATGTAAATGCAGGAAAATTCTTATTATTATACATCTTTTCATCCGCATCAAACCAAGCAAATGTCTTTCTTACAGGTGTGAGAGGAAGATCCAAATCGAGCAAGGATAGTAGATTCCTAGACCATGCTCCTGCTGAAACAACCAACGCATTCGAGTAAAAGGTTTGTTCGTCCGTTTTGACGGTGACCCTATCACCTTCAATGGAAATTCCTCTAACCTTCCTATTTGTGAGTATCGTAGCACCGTGTGTTTCAGCAAGCTCTTTGTACGCCTTAATACTTTCCTCGCATTTCAGCACACCTGATTTAGGTTCAAAACAACCAACGAAATTTTCAGGCACATAAAATCCAGACCAACGATGTTGAATTTCGCTTGAATTCATCACCTCAAGTGGTAGAGAATACTTCTTAGCACTTGAACGAATATTATGTATGAAATCGGAGTCT
>NZ_LFEL01000003.1:0-599140 GCF_001037965.1 Bacillus sp. LL01
CCCTCAGTTTAAAGGCTGGCGAATAGTTTGTATAGGGAAACACAAACGCTTGATCACCGTGGTGCTTTACTAACATCACCCAATATCGGAGTACAGAATCATCTACTCCAAGTTGTTGAGCTAATTCGCGGTAACTAAATAATTCATCTATATATCGTCTTGCGGCAAGGAGTTTTTCCTCCTTAGTGAATTTAGGCATTCCAGACCACACCTCCTATTGTTAATGGTGTGTCCAACAAAAGGGGTGCAGTGGATGCGCCCTGCGGGGTCTCAAGATTGTCGCTACTTCCCTGCAGGAGTCTACGCTATTTGCTCCAATCCACAGCTAGAAACCATTAAAACAATTCGTTTTCAGCCTTTCAGTGCCCTCGCAAGCCTGCGGGGTCTCCACCAAGCGCTACCTCCCGCCGGAGTCTTCGCCTTTCGCTTCAATCACCAGCTAGGTTATTTAAAAATCACCAGCGTCCAATAAAAGATCCTTGTGAAAAAAGAAAAAATTTCTTAAAATTTATTGCAGGAATTTGTCTGATGGTGACGAAAACTTACAGAGCAAAGTAAATATGAAAAGGAAAGGTGTGTTTCAATGTTTGTTGCTAAAATGAAAGATGGGTCTTTCTTCTCCCTGCTCGACTGGAAAAAACGGGAGGATATTGAACGGATGATCAAAGGGGAGCTGTTTTATTGTCCCGCCTGTGATAGCACGCTCCGATTAAAGAAAGGACAGGTAAGGAAAATCCACTTTGCCCATATAAACGACTCCTGCAAAGCATCCTCAGAATCGGAAACACTCTACCATCTCGAAGGAAAAGCCAAGCTATATGAAAGCCTCCTACACTATAAAAAAACTACACTCGAACATTATATCCCGAGCACCAATCAGAGAGCGGATGTTTTTGTGGAAACGGACAACCGGCAGTACGCTTTTGAATTCCAATGCTCCAATCTCTCACAATCCGAA
Source organism: Bacillus sp. LL01 (assembly GCF_001037965.1). NCBI lineage: Bacteria > Bacillati > Bacillota > Bacilli > Caryophanales > Bacillaceae > Bacillus > Bacillus sp. LL01. The sequence continues at coordinate 959 of NZ_LFEL01000003.1, forward strand.
TTTAATCGAAGGACGAAACTGTACGAAAGAGAAGGGATCCGACCTATATGGATTATCGGCAAAGACAAGCTTGGAAGTATGAGCCAGATAATTAAACTATCCCCGTTTCAATGGCGTTTTCTCCAGAGAGCATCACCACTTAATCCACCCTACATCCTGAGCTTTTGCCCTGAAAAATCTTTGTTCTTCTATCTGTATCCGACATTCTCCTTCAATAGCTCCACCACCTATCTCACATTCATGACACACAAAAACTGGATAGAACAACCTGTTTTCCAACATTTTCATTCTGCGCCATGGAAAGAGCACTACCTCCGATATAAGCTGAAGTGGCGTTATGAATATTCGCTCTATAAACCCTATTATAAATTGAGAAGCTTTTGCTACAATAAGATGAAAATAACTCTGTCCCTGTTTCCCGCAGAAATTGGCCTCCCAGTTCCTTCCTTCTACCAGATCCACTCTCCTATTTTGGAATGGCAAGCCTGGCTTTATTTTGATTCCATCTACCAAAGACAGCAATCATCCATCATCCATTTGCCGACAGTTCTGAAAAACTTTAAAGCACGGATAAAAAATTCGCAGATAAAGGTAAGGGACCTGCCACTTGTAAAAGGGGGATCCTATGAAGATGCCATTGTGGAATATTTGGACGTGCTTGTCGTCATTGGCGTATTGGAGAAGGTGACTCCTGTCATATATCGGAAATTGAAAAAAGAGCGACCGTACCATTCATTGGAAGAAGCGTTGCATCAGGACCGCTCGCAGCTTGAGTGGTTGTTGAGATTAAAACAATTCTGCAATTAATAAAAGAAAAAAGGGAATAATAAGCGCGCGTCGAATTAGTTAAGGGATGCACTTTTTATTTTTAAAGGGGGTTAAACGATGGCGGAACAAACTGCTGTTAAGAAAATACAAGAAAGAAAAGACATTTCTTTGGAGGATACGTGGAGATTAGAGGATATCTTCTCAAGTGACGAGGCTTGGGAAAAAGAGTTTCAAGAAGTAAAGGGTCTGATAGGCAAAATCAAGGATTACGAAGGGAAACTTGCCGAGTCTGCTGACACTTTATATGAAGCGCTGCAATATCAAGACTCCATCTCTAGTCGCTTAGGGAAGCTATATACATATGCACATATGCGTTATGACCAGGACACGACGAACTCCTTCTACCAGGGATTGAACGACCGTGCAACCAACCTGTACACACAAGTGGCAAGTGCACTTTCTTTCGTAGTGCCTGAAATCCTGACGATGAAGGAAGAGAATATTGCGAGGTTCCTTCAAGAACATAAGGAACTTGCATTGTATGAGCACTCTTTGGACGAGATCAACCGTCAGCGCCCTCACGTATTATCCGCAAAAGAAGAAGCATTGCTTGCTGAGGCATCTGAGGTATTATCGGCATCTTCCAATACTTTTGGCATGATGAATAACGCGGACCTTACCTTCCCATCCGTAAAAGATGAAAACGGGGAAGAAGTGGAAATCACACACGGCCGTTACATTCGCTTCCTAGAAAGCGAAGACCAAGAAGTTAGAAAAAATGCGTTCAAAGCCGTCTACGAAACTTACGGGAACTACCGCAATACTTTCTCCAGTACACTTAGTGGAGCAGTAAAAAAGGACAATTTTCAAGCGAAGGTCCGCAATTATGACTCTGCGCGCCAATCTGCATTAAGTAACAACAATATCCCGGAAACGGTTTATGATAATTTGGTGAACACAATAAACAAAAACCTTCACCTGCTACACCGTTATGTGGACCTACGTAAAAAAGTCCTTGGGGTAGAGGAATTGCACATGTATGACCTTTACACTCCACTGATTAAAGAAGCAAACATGAACGTATCCTATGATGAGGCGAAAGACTATTTGCTGAAAGGACTTGCCCCACTTGGTCAGGAGTACTTGGATATTGTAAAAGAAGGCTTCGACAACAGGTGGGTCGATGTCCAAGAGAACAAAGGGAAGCGTTCGGGTGCTTATTCTTCGGGCACGTATGGAACAAATCCATACATCCTAATGAACTGGCAGGATAATGTGAATAACTTGTTCACACTGGCTCACGAGTTCGGTCATTCCGTTCATAGCTATTACACAAGAAAAACACAACCGTACCCGTACGGAAACTATTCAATCTTCGTTGCGGAAGTAGCATCTACATGTAACGAAGCACTATTGAATGATTACCTTTTAAAAACAATTGATGACGATAAAAAGCGTCTATACTTGTTGAACCATTACTTGGAAGGTTTCCGCGGTACAGTATTCCGTCAGACCATGTTTGCCGAATTCGAGCACAAAATCCACGAGATGGCTCAGAACGGCGAAGCTCTAACGGCAGATCTTCTGACAGAAACCTACTATGCCTTGAACAAGAAATACTTCGGTGAGAACCTCACGATTGATGAGGAAATCGGATTGGAGTGGGCAAGAATCCCTCACTTCTACTACAACTATTATGTGTACCAGTATGCAACTGGCTACAGCGCTGCAACAGCATTAAGCAAACAAATTCTAGAAGAAGGGCAGCCTGCCGTTGACCGTTACCTGGAATTCCTGAAAGCTGGAAGCTCCGATTATCCAATCGAAGTACTGAAGAAGGCTGGAGTGGATATGACAGATTCCAACCCGATCGAAGAAGCTTGTAAAGTGTTTGAAGAGAAATTGAAAGAGATGGAAGAGTTACTTTCTTAGAATGAATGGGGGACCACCTTGTGCAGTGAATTTTTGCTGTATGAGGTGGTTTTTGCTTTTGGAGGAAGCACGTGGATGGAGGTATATGGAATTACTTGAATCCTTTGAATCGCCGCTGGTTATTCAGTAGCACAATTAATAGAAAAACGGAAAAAAATAATAACGGTGAGGTCAGGTAGATTGGGTACAGCTTCATGAGTCCAAGGACATTGATGAAAAGACTAAACAGAATGAACAATATACAAAGAATGAACGGGATTTTTGACATGGAGGCTGCTCCTTTCAAACAGACTTGTACCTCTTCTAGTTATGTGTACGTAATTGGATTGAGTTTCATAACAAAAAAATCTAAAAAATCTATTTAATTCGTTTGTGACAATGTTGTGAATTAGAGGTCTAACCACTTGTCAAAAGTCGACAGTATCTGATATATTAATAACTGTGAAACGATTCACAAACAAACATATACCCCTTTGTTTGACCGTGAAAAATTTCTCCCATCCCCTTTGTTGTCTTTAATGACAAACGATGAGCCCTGGTCCCGTTGACCGGGGCTTTTCTTTGTTTAGTTTAAGTAAATAAAAAAACCAGGCTATCAATTAGCCTGGTATAATTACTCTGTATTTAATTCGCAATATACCGCCAGAACGTTCCGTATTTCACAGGGACTTTCTCCACTCGTTGAGCAAATTGCAGTTTCTTCAATTGCCGTTCCACTTCCACAATCGGAAGGTTATAAACAACTGATATTTCTTTTGTTGCTACAAATGAGAATTGCTTCAAGAAATCCTCCAAAGGCGGGAGCATCTTCGGGAATGGCTGCTCCCCTAGCATGTCCTGTAGAATATGCACATACACTTCGTAAGAATGATAGCCGGATACCTTTATGCCTTCTTCTTCGATATTCTCGTTGAAGAAGACAAGTGTAGGAATTTCGCTAACGTCCATTTCATTCGTAATTTTAAAGTCGCAGTTCAACGCCTTGGATGCACAATCCCCGTTCATATCCTTCGTGAACTCTTCCATGTCCAACCCGACTGATTCGGCACATTCCATTAGCACCGACAATTCGGATATGTCCTGTTTTTCAAGGAAAAGAACCTCTTGCATTTTCCGTAAATATTTGATGCCTGCTCTGCGCCCTTGAAGCTCGGCCGCCTTTATTGCAACAGATGCAACATATGGCGACTCAATCGGATTCTCAAGCCACAAGGACCCATCACAGGACATGCCTGAGCGAGTAGCCGTCCGTTCCCACACCTGTGCCATCGAGGCCGCATAATGCTTTTTCGCAAGATTGAGGGAGGTCAACTGTCCGGTCACGATATGCTTGATTGTAAAATATTGACCATATTGCACATATAACTTCTTTAGCATCGGTTCCAATGCCCAGCACTCCGGACAGAGCGGATCGATGAAGAAGTATATCTCTATCGGTTTATTGGTAGTATGTTGAATATTTTTTAAATAGAATAATTTCTTATCTTTACAGGTCACATGAATCTTCCTTTTCTTCAGGTTTGTCTGGGGTATTGATCATATGTTGAGCCGTTAAAACTAAACGCTGAAAAAATTCTTTTCGATATGAACCCTCAAGTCCAATTTCATCCATTGCTTCCTCCATACAAGCAAGCCATGCTTTCGCGCGCTTTGGTGTAATTTCAAAAGGCATATGGCGAGCGCGAAGCATCGGGTGCCCATGCTCACTCGTATAAAGAGGTGGTCCTCCTAAATACTGGGTCAGAAATTGCTTTTGCTTTCTTGCTGTTTCCGTTAGATCATTTGGGAAAATCGGAGCTAAACTGGGATGGCGACCTACACGATCGTAAAATGCATCTACAAGTTCATGAATAACTTGTTCTCCGCCAACAGCTTCAAAAGGTGATTGTATGTTATCCATCATTTTTAACCCCTTATCAATTTCAAAGTAACGATAGTATGTATATTTTAGCAATGTGGTTATTATATCTCAAACAATACGATTCCACCCTTGCAAAAAATAGGGAAAAAAGGGAGTTGGGAGGAAGGTGTGAGAGGTGATATGAAAAATTGGAAAGCGGTTGACTTCCGTTTCAGGCGCTTCGCATTCCAGCGGGCGGTTGAACAAAAAACCACTCATGCAATCTTAAGCATAAGTGGTTTTAGCTCTCGTATTTATTTAGGCCTGAAAGCTGCCTGTAACTTTACGTACATAGTTCATCGTTTCCTTGAAAGGTGGAATCCCGTTATACTTGTCCACATTTCCGGGGCCGGCATTATATGCTGCAAGCGCGAGTGTTATATTTCCGTTGTACTTGTCAAGCATCTGGCGAATATATTTGGTGCCTCCCATAATGTTCTGTCTGGGGTCCATGGAATTTGTCACGCCTAACCCCTTAGCAGTCAGAGGCATCAGCTGCATCAAGCCTGTTGCTCCTGCATGGCTTACAGCACTCGGGTTGAAGTTGGACTCGTGCTGGATGATGGATTTGATCAATTTTGGATCAACATCATACTTCGCAGAAGCTTCCTCGATTATGTCTTCAAAATTGGAGCGTTTCGCTGCACTCATGGTAACATCAGCAGAACTGGGTACTTGCACACTACTAGAGACCATATTTTCCAAGGCAAGAGCCGCATTGTTTAATGGGTGTGAAAAAGGAAGGGGGCCGGATGGATTCGTGTTTTGTCCAAATAGTCCAGAGTTCTTATTTCCATCCTCCAGTAACCCTTCCAAAATAGATGCGAAGGGATGAGTAGTTCCGTTTGTGTTCAACTTTCTATTTCCTTGTATGTTCTGCATGGCCTGAAGCTGCATCATTGATCGAAGCTGTTCTACATTCATTATGAATCCCCTTTCGCAGTCAACGCGCAGGCTTTTGCTTCATAGAAACGGACAATTTTGTTTTTGGTTTCACGTGAAGGAATGCCGTATGCGTCCAGGAGCTCATGGAACAGCTTTTCGCCTTCCGCATAATCTTTCACTTCAAACTCCACTTCAAAGTCACTTGTTTCCATGTAGTTGCTTTCATCAAGAACCAAAAGGCCATCTTTGTATGGTAGTTCTACTCGGTTTGTTTTCAAGGATCCGAAATACAGCACTTCGGAAGGATCCACACCTAGTTCGTCCTTTAATATGGTGGAAATGGTCCCTTGAATTAAGCCATGAGTGCCTTCCTTCATTGATGTGAAGGCTTCTTCAGATACGATCTGGTGCGTTTCCAATAAGCCTTCAGTAGCTGGTTGCTTTAATGTCAGGGTGAAGGTGTCACCTTTTTGGCGGACACGGATGGCACACCCCTTTTCTTTTAATGAAAAACTTGGCGTGTCAAAATAGTGGTTTTCTTGAGAAAAAAAGTCTTCGGAGTTCACTTTGAATGCCGAACAGAGAGATGTGAATTCATCAAAGGTCAGTAGGTTTTTAAATTCTATTTCGATTTCTTGGTGGCTCATATTTTTACCTCTCCTGATTTGTTATACTTCTATTATTACTTTGTTTCCCGGTGAAGGCAATGATAAAGTGCCATTCCTCTAGGAATTACGCAAACCTTGAAATTTATTAAAATTGCTAATCTTCAAATCCGTCACTCCCCTCAATTAAAAGGAAGTCAACAGGGAGTTTATCAGAACATACACATATAAAAGGAAATTGGGAAAAAGTGAGGTTTCCATTTAGTTGAAAGATGGGAAATATGATAATATATGAGTAGGATTTAGCTTGGAAGGAGATTATTATGCAAAAAAGAATTGAAATCAAGAACACATCATGGAACGAACATCAACTTTTGCTAGAGGCCGATACGGTTTCTTTTCCGCTTGAGCAAGTGACAGCAAGCAATCAAATGCTGGTGGATTCAGACAACCTCTCGTTTATTTACAAATTGGAAACCGCGACGGAATTTATTTATGTGAGCATCAGGGATGATTTTTGGGGAGATCTGAAACAAGCTTTACAAGAAAAGCGGTCCGTTGTCCTTGTAGTAGACAAAATGGCTTTGTTACTGACAGATATAGAGGAAGAGCTTGGGTATCTAATAGAGAATATTCGTGACAACGCCAACTATGGTGAAGAGATGGAGAGAAGAGTAAACGAGATTTTTTAAGGGGTTTGACCAATTATGATACAACACTGGGATTTGTTTTTAGCGCCTTATAAACAGGCAATAGATGAAATGAAAGTGAAATTGAAGGGGATGCGTGGCCAGTTCATGATGCAATCGGAGCACTCGCCGATTGAGTTTGTAACGGGGCGGGTCAAGCCTATTGCAAGTATCTTAGACAAGGCAACGCGAAAAGGGATTTCACTTGAGAAACTAGAGGACGAGATGCAGGATATCGCCGGTGTCCGCATGATGTGCCAATTCGTCGATGATATACATAGAGTGGTGGAAATTCTCCGTATTCGCAACGATTTTGAAATTGTAGAAGAGCGGGACTATATCTCGTCTCGAAAAAATAGTGGATATAGATCTTACCATGTGGTAGTACGATATCCTGTGCAAACGATTGACGGAGAAAAGAAAATCCTTGTTGAAATTCAGATCAGAACGCTAGCTATGAATTTCTGGGCGACAATCGAACACTCGCTGAACTATAAGTACAGCGGCCAGTTTCCACAGGATATCAAGGAGCGACTTGTACGTGCAGCGGAAGCCGCGTATCTGTTGGATGCGGAAATGTCCCAGATACGTGGAGAAATCCAAGAAGCGCAAGCAATATTTTCACGAAAAAAAGAGATGGATTCGGAATAACGGAATAGGGGTGGGATTATGAAATTCGCCATAACCTCCAAAGGGGACTCGGTTTCAAATACGTTAATGCATAAGATGAGAACATACTTGCAGGATTTTGATTTGACATATGACGAGGACCAGCCGGACCTTGTTGTGTCGGTCGGTGGGGACGGAACGCTTCTTTACGCTTTCCACCGCTATCGCAGTCGGTTAGATAAGACCGCCTTCATCGGAGTACATACAGGTCACCTCGGATTCTATGCGGATTGGGTGCCGGAAGAGATCGAGAAGCTTGTGATTGCCATTGCAAAAACGCCATATCAAACAGTGGAATACCCGCTGTTGGAAGTTATTATCCGTTACAATGATGGTGGCAGGGAAGCCCGCTATCTTGCCTTGAACGAATGCACCGTGAAGAGTGTGGAAGGAACATTGGTGATGGATGTGGAGATTAAGGGGCAGCTGTTCGAAACCTTCAGAGGAGATGGACTGTGCATCTCCACTCCATCAGGAAGTACGGCGTATAACAAAGCCCTTGGTGGAGCGATTTTGCATCCATCTTTGCCTGCAATCCAGCTGGCGGAAATGGCTTCCATTAATAATCGGGTATTCCGTACGGTCGGTTCACCGCTAGTTCTGCCTCAGCACCATACCTGTTTGCTGAAGCCGGTGAACGATGTCGACTATCAGATCACGGTCGACCATCTGACATTGTTGCATAAAGATGTGAAATCAATCCAATGCCGGGTAGCAAAAGAAAAAATTCGTTTCGCACGCTTCCGCCCATTCCCGTTCTGGAAGCGGGTCAGCGATTCATTTATTACGGATAAATAAGAGGAATGTTTCTATGGAACGATTTTGTCTGACATTTAAGGTTGGAGTACAGGACAAGGGCAAGTTTTTACGGAACTTTTTACAAGAAAGACAAATCTCGAAATCTGCCTTGATTGACATAAAATTCAACGGAGGGGCGCTGCATGTAAATGGCAGCGCCGTTACTGTGCGATACGTACTAAATGAAGGCGATTTAGTTGAAGTGTTTTTTCCAAAAGAGGAGCCGAGTGAAAATCTTCTTGCTGAAGAAATGCCTTTGGATATCTTCTACGAGGATGAATATGTATTGGTCGTGAACAAGCCGGCCGGAATAGCATCGATTCCTTCCCGGGAGCACCGGTCCGGTACGCTTGCCAATGGCATTTTAGGATACTATCAATCCAAGGGCATACATGCGACTATTCACATTGTGACAAGGCTTGATCGTGATACATCAGGTCTGATGCTTATTGCTAAGCACCGTCATGCGCATCACCTTTTTTCCTTGCAGCAGCGGGATTTTGGGGTGAAGCGTAGGTATGAGGCGCTGGTGCATGGGGAGCTGATTGGTGAAGAGGGTTGTTCTTCTGGAATGGTGGATGCGCCGATCGGTCGGAAGGATACGAGCATCATTGAGCGAGAGGTACGTGCGGATGGACAGCGCGCGGTTACTCATTATGAGGTGCTTCTTGCTGGAGAAGGATGGAGTCATGTTTCTTTGCGACTGGAGACAGGGCGCACCCATCAAATCCGCGTGCATATGGCGCATCTTGGACATCCGTTACTTGGGGACAGCTTATATGGAGGCTCGGAGTTGGCAGGTATGGTGCGCCAAGCGTTGCATAGCTGTCAATTGAGCTTCTTTCATCCGGTGAATAAGCGGGACATGATGTTCCGATGCGAGTTGCCGGAGGATATGAGAAGCGTATTGGGGGGGAGCTGACGAGTGAGGTGTCAGCTTTCTCTTTTTTGGTTAGTAGTGAGACGAGCGGGGAGAGGCGAAAATAGGAATAGTTCGTATTTTTCGTTTTTGGCCCGTGTTGTGGAAAAGTCGCCCTTAATTTTCATTTTTCGCTCATAAAATTGAAAAATCGCCCGTATATCTTCATTTTCGCCCGTATAATAAGTAATCGCCCGATTGACAAATCTTTAATTCCTGAGAGGGGAACCAGACTCCTCCCTGAATCAAAAATCAATCCCACAGCTCCCGAAACTTCTCCTTCACAAACGGCATCCCTGAATCCACAGAAACCGTCTCCATTTCAGGATATCGAAGTGCGGAAAGTTTTCCGCCAAACACCGCGCCGGTATCAATATTTGCCGTTTTGTTTACCACTCTCACGTCGCGAACTGGCGTATGGCCATAAACAACCCAAGCATCGCCGCCATATTCCTGTGCCCAATCGCGACGAACAGGCATGCCGTTCTCATGGAATTCGCCGGTGATGTCGCCGTAGAGGACAAAAGTTTTCACCTTTTTTCCTTGCTGGCCTATGTATTCTTTCTTGATCCCAGCATGGGCGACAATTAATTTGCCACTGTCTAGTACCTGATAAAGCGGGGCATCCTCATACAGTTTAATAAATGTCTGCCGGATGCTTTCCTGGTCTGCGCCAGTTAGAGCTTCGAACTCGGCTACGGTCGTTTCAAGTCCATGTGTATGCTGGACTTTGTTTCCAATCAAAAATCTGTACAGCTTGTTGCAGTGATTGCCTGGAACATAATAGCCAAGTCCCGCCTCCACCAATTCGGAAACGATTTTCACCACACCAATCGAGTCAGGACCGCGGTCGGTGAGGTCCCCGACAAAGGCGAGCTTCCTTTCATCCGAATGCCTGTAGATACTGTTTTCTTCTGTATAACCAAGCTTCTTTAAAAGATTTCTAAATTCATCGATGCATCCGTGTACATCCCCGATTATATCTATTTTCTCCATGTATAACACTCCTTTATATGTACACATAACTTTTCCGGAATCACCATACATATGAGTGAGCGAGAAGGGAAAAGTTCATACTACTGTTAATATATTCATTTTACCATTATTAAAATTTATCATAAAAATTTTACTTGATTACTGTTTTAGTGTAATAAAAACATGGTATAATCTTTGCTTATTACATACAAAAATAGAACTGATTGGGGAAGATAGAATGTTTGAACTACCAATCAAGGAACCGGTATTAATTTTTACAATCGCCATGATTATCTTTTTCATTTTTCCCTATTTCATGAAATTGTTGCGAATACCGGGATTGATCGGACCGATTTTGGCAGGTGTTATCATTGGACCGAATGGATTAGCTGTGTTGGAGAGAAGTTCGACAATTGAGCTGCTAGGCACTGTCGGGTTGCTATTCATCATGTTTATTGCGGGTCTTGAGATGGACCTTGATGGCTTCAAGAAATATCGGAACCGGAGTATTGTCTATGGAATGCTATCGTTCTGGATTCCTCTTGCGGTAGGGACGGTAATTAGTTTGATGCTCGGCTATAGTGTAGCAGCTTCCATCCTGATTGGATCGATACTTGGGTCACATACCCTGCTTGGCTATCCGATTGCTAGTCGTCTTGGAATCGGTAAAAGCAAGGCCATCACGACAGCAGTAGGTGGAAGTATTCTGACCGATACCTTTGCCTTATTGGTGCTTGCAGTTATCACAGGTGCAGCAGCAGGGGAACTGGATATATTCTTCGGGGTGAAATTGACATTTTCATTGATTGTTTTTGTCGCAATCATCTTTTTGGGGACCCCGTTTCTTTCCAGATGGTTTTTCCGGAACGTTGGGACAGAAGGGACGGGAGAGTTTATTTATGTCATGGTTATGCTCTTTACGGCGGGATCCCTGGCACTTATTGCAGGGCTTCAGCCGATTATCGGGGCATTCTTGGTGGGTCTTGCGCTTAACCGATTCATTTTTGATCAGGGACCATTGATGAACCGGATCCGTTTTACGGCCAACAGCATTTTCATTCCGTTTTTCCTGCTTTCGGTTGGAATGCTGATGGACCTAAGTGTTCTTGTCGGAAATCCAAAAGCGTGGGTTTTAACGATTGCAATTGTAATTGGACTGTTTTTCAGTAAGTATATTGCGGCAGCGTTAACTAGTAAGTTCTACAAGTATTCCAAAGACGAGCGTATGGTCATATTCGGACTTACTACTCCACAGGCAGCGGCAACCCTGGCCGCGACGCTTGTCGGATTCAATGTGGGTCTGCTTGATCAGGCAACCGTGAACGGCGTCATCATCATGATTCTGATTACGTGTATCTTTGGTCCGTATATGGTGGAAAAATACGGACGGAAACTTGCGCTTGAGGAAGAGATGAAGCCTGTTCAAAAAGGCGATGCACCGGAGCGTATCTTGATTCCAATTGCCAATCCAAACACCATGGAATCACTGATGGACCTGGCGTTTGTCATCCGACAGTCCAATTCCGTCGAGCATCCGCTATATGCGCTCAGTGTCGTGCAGCGTGACATGTGGAAAGCTGATGGGGATGTGGCCAAGGCAGAGAAGATGCTTGGGCAGGCAGTTTCCTATTCAAGCGGAGCCGATGTGCCAATCCGAGTAACCACCAGGGTAGACCGAAACATCGCTATCGGTATCAACCGCGCGATTGCGGAAGAGAGGATTACCACATTGGTAGCTGGATGGAACGGGGAGCGTACCGCACCACAGAAAATATTCGGTGGTGTCATCGACCAAGTACTAGACCAGACGAATGTATCGGTACTGATTTCCAAGCTTGGTCACCCATTGAATACGACAAAGCGGATTGTGCTTATCCTGCCTAAAGGAATCGATCATAAGCCAGGTTATTGGGATGCGCTCGCTACTATCAAGTTGATTGCCAGCAACCTAGGTGCGACGATCCAATGCTATGTTATCAAGGGGTTCCCTGATGTGTACAAAGCGCATATGCGCGAAATCAAGCCGAACTCGCCGACCATCGTGGAATGGGTCGAGGGCTGGACGGCATTATATGAAAATAAACTGCCCACCTTGGAACCGGATGATTTAGTGGTCGTACTCAGCGCCAGAAAAGGAACGACAGGTTGGCATCCACAGCTCGAGAAAATTCCAGGGAAACTTGCAAAAATCAACCCAGAAAGCTTCATCGTCTTCTATCCGCGGGAGGAAAAAGAGGACCTGCGTGGGACACGTGGGACGGAGATACCAAAAGAGGTATTGTTGGGTAGGGATTACGACTAGGATAGAAGACCGGTTCATAACAGAGCCGGTCTTTTACCTTATGAATGCAAACTACCCTAAAAAAATAATAAGTTCGCATTTCCACAACAATATGCTATAATTATGACTAGGTACTAATAACTTATATAAATAGGAGGATATAAAACAATGAACTTATCCTTAAATGGTCGTACATATGTAGTAATGGGTGTTGCAAATAAAAGAAGTATTGCATGGGGAATTGCCCGATCCCTCCATGATGCAGGAGCACGCCTCGTATTCACATACGCTGGTGAACGTTTGGAAAAGAGCGTAAGAGAGCTTGCGGAATCTCTTGAAAGAAAAGACTCCATTGTCCTTCCATGTGATGTAACAAAAGACGAAGAAGTGCACACATGCTTCCAACAGATTAAAGAGGAAGTCGGCGTGATACACGGTGTAGCACACTGTATCGCATTTGCAAACAAAGAAGAGCTGCAAGGCGATTATATGAATACAACGAGAGACGGGTTCATGCTTGCTCACAACATCAGCTCTTATTCGTTAACAGCTGTAGCAAAAGAAGCGAAGGACCTAATGACAGATGGTGGCAGCATCGTTACGTTAACATACCTTGGTGGTGAAAAAGTGGTTCCGAACTACAACGTTATGGGTGTTGCAAAGGCAAGTCTTGACGCAAGTGTGAAATACCTTGCAAATGACCTTGGAAAAGTTGGCATCCGCGTGAACTCCATTTCCGCTGGACCGATCCGTACGCTTTCCGCAAAAGGTGTAAGTGATTTTAACTCCATTTTAAAAGAAATTGAAGAAACAGCCCCATTGCGTAGAGTAACTACTCAAGAAGAGGTTGGGGACACTGCTTTGTTCTTGTTCAGTAATTTGTCTCGTGGAATCACTGGGGAAAACATTCACGTTGACTCTGGGTACCACATATTATAAGGGAAAAGCCGCATAGGATTTATGCGGCTTTTTCATGTTTTATGCCGGAAGTGACTGAATAATACTAGTTACAGACTTACAGCAGATATGCAAGATTTGGGCAGGTTCATCTTCCTCTGTATCAGCAGGAACAGCCAAAATTAAAATTCCAGGTTTTTTCTTGAAGTCCATAAGTGTACCAGTTCTTTGTCTTCCTCCACTTGGACCCCCAGTATAGGTAACTGTGACAACTTGATTGATGAAGTCTTCAGTGTACCTCCCGCAAAAACAATTTTGGTCTTCTTTTTCATGTTTTTTCCATGAACAGCAGCTACTACCCATTCCTTTATCGTAGTATAATCCCATAATTCTCACCTCCTTTTTTCAAAGAACTAAGTTTTCTTAGTACATAATACTCACCGGTGTATGTATTGGAAGGGCACTTGTCCCGAAGATAAAGAATTTATTAAAAATACTAAATAACATTGAAATATATTAACTCTATTTTTCTGTTGAAAATAATTCTCGCCTTCCATATTCACTCATACCACCCTCAGGAATCTAGCATATTCTATAGCAAAAGGAGGGAATCACCAGATGAAATCGATAGATTTAGCCCCTGGCCATGGAGAACAGGGGCTAAGTCTTATTAAAAATGAAAAATTTCAGAAAAATCTTGAGTGGACTACTCAAAAATGTCAATACTTTTTCAACACCCTTGGTTCTGATTACTGGTTAAATCAAACAAAGAATTATATATAGTTTAAAGTGTAATACACTTATGTGTACGAAAGATGGTTTGAAAGGGACGTGGTTATCCGTCTCCCTCAAATCACTATCAAAAATGATTGAAGGGTTATTTTATCAGTTGATTTAATGCACCTGACTTGATTCGCTCGTATTCAAATGCCTCAGCCAGTTCAGTTTCCAACAAAGGTGATTTTCTTACATATCTTTCCCGGATAACATCGTAAAGCTCATATGGAAATAACATATCGATAAACATGATTTCCTTTTGTTTTTCAGTTAAAGGAGAGACAGATTCGTATGCATTAATCATGATATTAAATTGATCGTCGTTCCAAACTCCTGTTGTATCCAATAGTGGAATGATCATTTTACGCAAATCACGGATAGGTAGATCGAATGATACGGTATCAAGATCAATTACCCAGATTTGGCCGTCATCCCCAAGAAGAGAGTTCCCCGTTCCATAATCTTGGTGACAGAGGTTTGGCATTCCTTTTACCGTTCCCACCCAATCCAGGTATTCCGAATCCAATAATCTTTTTAGTGTATCCCGTCCTTCCTTTATAAAGAAATCCGCTTCCGCTAAGTAGAGTTTGGAAAACGGATCATCAGGCAGCGATTTCGCTAATAACTTCCAGGTTTCCATCTGCTGACAACGTTTAATGTAGTGGTTTGGCCATCGACCAAGTTTTGTGAAAATAGGGACACCTTCCGGAGGGCGATATCCAATAGAGGCAGTATGAAATTCAGCCAATCCCTTCATGATAAACTCAAGATCTTCTTGAACGGTCAATTCAAATGGCCGTCCTTCTATCCACTCATAGACGACAAATAGGAAAGGGCCGTGCTTTGTGTAAAGAATCCCATTCTTATTAGGGATGATTCCTGGTACTCTCATTCCTTTTAATGCCAGATAATTTTGTGCATTGATGGAAAACAAGGCTTTTTTCTCTGGTCTGTGTATTCTCTTTAAGCATATGGGGCCCTCAATAGTATGGATTTTCCATACTATTGCCATTTGACCTCCTTGGATCACTTCTACTGAATTTACGGTTACCTCCCAGTTCTTGATGATTGTTTCTGCTAGTGTGATAAGCTTTTGTTCCTCTTCGGGAGTCAGTACATATTCAGCCGAATTTTCTTTTTGATTATGATTATTTTCTTCCAACAAACGTTCCACCTTCCTCTTTAGAAGTCTGCTTTATGTTGCGGTAGCAGACAGCCTAAAATTGATTTTCCTCCCAATCAGGAAGGGACCTTTAAATTAAGGTATGGTCGTAACGGAAGAAATGTTATTGAAGGGTGTGTTTTTTTCACCGTATGCGTACTAAATAAGGTAAGGGCCCTTTTTCCTAAAAGAATAAGAGGAAAAGGTACTTTTAAACCTGCTCATCCATACCATACTTATAAACTACCGTTTTTAGGTAAAAGGAGGTCACAAATGAAAATAGCCTATATTGCTACTGAAAAACTTCCGGTACCGGCAATTCGTGGTGGTGCAATTCAAATATATATTGACTCTGTTGCTGCCATTATTGGGAAAAAACATGATGTTACCATTTTTTCTATTCAGCATGAGGAACTGGAGAAGCAGGAAAAAAGAGGAAATGTACGCTACATTCGTTTTGACGAAAAAAATTATCTGACTTCAATCATTACTCATCTTCAACAAGAAACCTATGATGTCATCCATTTATGTAATCGCCCGTTATGGGTGAAATCGGTAAAGGAAGCAACACCTGCATCCAAAATAGTATTAAGTGTCCATAACGAAATGTTTACTTATGAGAAATTAAGTGATCAAGAAGGAAAAGAGTGCTTAAACTTTGTGTCAAAGGTAGTTACAGTCAGTGATTTTATTGGAAGAACCATTACAGACCGATTTCCATTTGCAAAATCAAAAGTAAAAACCGTATATTCTGGAGTAGATTTAGATACATTCCAGCCACCGTGGACTTCAAAGGGAGGCCAGGGAAGAAGCAGTATAAGAAGCGAGCTGGGACTTTCGAATAGAAAGGTCATTCTTTTTGTAGGAAGGCTCAGTAAGGTAAAAGGACCTCATATTCTGTTACAAGCACTTCCGTCTATAAAAAAAGAGCACCCAAATGTCACGATGGTATTCATAGGATCCAAGTGGTTTGGTGATGACCAGGTAAACAATTACGTGAAGCATCTTTATACACTTGGTGCCATGTATCAAGAAAATGTATTGTTCATTAAATTTGTTAAACCAGTGGATATTCCGAAATTATTTGCCATGTCGGATGTATTTGTCTGTTCCTCCCAATGGCAGGAACCACTAGCAAGGGTCCATTATGAAGCCATGGCTGCCGGATTGCCAATTATAACGAGTAAGCGTGGTGGGAATCCCGAGGTCATCAATGAAGGGAAAAACGGATATGTTGTTGATCAATTCGAAGATCCTGAAAGTTATGCGACTCTAATTAACTCCTTATTACATGATTCCAATAAGAGAGAAAGACTAGGAAGATATGGGCGTGAAAAAGTAGAAAGGGACTTCAGCTGGAGGAATGTAGAGAATAATCTGATGGCGGTGTATAAAGAAGCCACTGGTAATTAAAGAGAGGTGATGACTTTTGGAAGAAAATCAAGAGATGGAAAAAGATCACTTGCAACTAGTATTGGATTTTTATCCGTTTGATATTTCCGATGTTCGGCTAATATCCAGTAGAAGCGGGAGAACTACTTGGGAAGTTGATACACCAGAAGGGATAAAGATTCTAAAGCAAGCAAGCATGAAGCCGGAAAGAATGCTGTTTATCGCGGGGGCTCATCAGCATCTACACCAAAAAGGACTTGCGATAACACCGATTCATGAAACGAAAAATGGTGGTATCTGCATTGGTGCGGGATCGGTTAGTTATGTTCTGTTCGATAAAGTAGAAGGCAACGAAGTGATCTATTACAACAAGGAGCAAATGCTAAAGGCTATGGAATTTGCTGGTAATTTCTATCAATCTTCAAAAGGGTATGTAACGGCGGAAGAGAGTAAAACTCGAGGCAGGCTAGGTAAGTGGCATAAATTATTTCGTTGGAAACTTCAAGAGCTGGAAGGAAACAAAACGATTGCCCAATCGTATCCTGATGATGCTTTCTCCCTATTATTTTTAGAGCATGTAGATGAAATGATTTCTCGGGCACAATTGGCATTGGCTTCTCTAGAAGAACCAATCTATACGGAGATTTCTAGAGAAGTCAGTAGTTTAAAAGGCTTCTGCCAGCAAGATTTCACTTTAGCAAGATTTACAGAAGTGGAAGACGCCCTGTTTATGAAAGAGTTACACTCGGTAACCTATGATCTACCAACCCGTGATATACGAATTATTTTAAACAAAATGATGAAGAAGTTTTCTGTTTGGGATGAGAACCTTGTATTTGACTTATTACGGGCCTACCAAACAGCCAATCCATTGGCTGAGGAGTACTACCGAATCCTTTCAATCGATTTACAATTTCCTCATCTTTTTTGTGCGATTGCCCATAAATATTTCTTAGCTCAAAAAAGGTCATGGTCAGATGAAAAATATATATGGGCATTGCAGAATATTATTGCGCTTGAAGAGTCTAAGGGTATCTTCCTAAAGCAGTATCCTTCCATTTTTAAAGAAATCACTTCTTCAAACAAGGAGGGAAACTAAAATGGCGGAAAGTCCTAAAATTCCAAAGTTGGAGTTGGAAAAATTCACCTTCTCACCTCCAGGTCCAATGGGATGGAATATGGCGGAGTATGAAAAAATGCTACAAAATCCTGACCAACTCGTATTAAACGAGACAACTGTTCATTCCAAGTTGCACTCCCTGCTAAAGAACGAATTAGTAGAGCTGTCGATGAGTGGTGAATTGAAGAATCAGGTACAGGGGGCGATAAAGAAGGAACCTCTTTCAGAAAATAAAGAAGTTGTTGAACAGGATATTATTATAAATGAAGAATCAGTCGAATCTGATTTTTCTACAAACAATGATGAAGTAGAAGAAAATGAAGAAATCATGGAAGAAGAGGAAAAAATCCCGTTTTCCAAAATAAAAATAACTATAATCGTGGAGGAAACAGACTTAAAGCTACCTTGGATTGCCTTTAAGTCAACCTCTAGTCAAAAAAAGCGCGGAATTTAAAAAATGGGTTCATTAAAGGTGTAGGTAATTGCATAAATTGGTAATATATCAATTATTTATGTGAGTAGGAGTGAGAAGAATGTCAAATGAATTACGGAAAGCAAAACTGAAACTTGATTTTGACAAAGATTTTAGTTTATCTCCAGATCTTAGTGCAGAAGAAGCTTTAAGTGCTCTTTTGAACGCAATTAAGGATGGGGAAGTAGCTGAAGTGAAAATTGCCGCAGAGTATAGTGATGGTTTCAAAAGGGATTATCATAATGACGACGATGGTGATGATGATGATGACGATGAGGAGGATGAAGAGGTAGCAGAAGCTGACGACGAAGACGACGATGACGATGATGACCAAGACGATGATGACGATGACGATGAAGACGACGATGACGATGATGACGACGATGATGACGATGAAGACGATGACGATGACGACGATGAAGACGATGACGATGAAGATGAAGATGACGAAGACGATGAAGACGACGAAGACGAAGAAGAAGAGGAATAGAGTAATACAAAATAAGTGCCAGAATCCTTTAAAGGGAATCTGGCACTTTTCTCTTTGTTACAAATTAGAGTATTACCTTCTCATATACAGTAATAAGGCGGTCGGCAACGTGTTTGAAGGTGAAATTAACCTCAATGAATTTTCTTCCATTATGGCACATCCATCCACAAATTTCCGGCTCTTTGAGTACATAGTGTATAGATTTTGCAAAAGCGGAAGGGTTACTATAATCGTCTATAATCAAACCATTGAAGTTATCAAGGATTACTTCTGCATTTCCGCCCCTGTTGGTAGTAATCAATGGAATTCCGGCTGCCATAGCCTCATAGTGCACTCTTGCTAATGGTTCATTCCATTGGGAGCTGCATACAAACACATCTCCGGAGACAAAAGCTTCATGGATTAATTCTGCAGGAATGTACTTGGTGAATATCACCTTCTCTTTTAACCGCTGAGCTAATTTGTATAGGGCACGGACATAGCTATTCATACCATCGTCACTGAACCATTTCCCGCCAACTATCAGCAATACAAGATTATCGTGTTTTTTTTCTAATGCTTGCATTGCTTGGATAAGTAAGTGTGGACCTTTCGTTTTACTTAAACGCCCAACAAAAAGAATGACTTTTTTATCTTCCAGATTGTACCTCTTGCGAAAATTACTTCTTATCTGCTGCCATTCTTTACTTTTTCTTAATGGATAGGAGGACAAATCCACCCCGGAATACACGACCCTTATTTTGTCTTCTGCTTTCGGGAACCGTTTGATAACCGTTTCTTTAATATAGTTACTGACTGTCGTAATGGCACTAACAATCTCCACCACTTCTTCTCCCTCAGCTTCAGAAAGTTTTCTTATCGAAAACATATCATTGTGAAGGCTTAAGACGATTTTACTATCTGGAGAAGAGTGTTTATATAATAGGACATTTTTCGGCCTGTTACAGACATGGATCACATCAAATTGATGATACATCAGTTCGTTGGCAACATGTAGGCGATACTCTTCACGAGGGAAGCGAATATACTGGACACCATTTTCTTCTTCACGATCTGGAAGGTCTGGATCTGACACAGAAAAAATGGTTAACTCATATACCTTTGATAGATAAGGGGTCACCCCGTCGATCATCATTTGGATGGCGCCACCTTTTATCGAGGGGGCCGGAAGCTTCTCTGTACAAATAATCGCTAATTTCATGTCAACATTTCTCCATATAAGTTCTTCAAATAATGGTATTCCCTTTCCAGCCCATCTGTTAAGGGAATTAGAGGTGAATAATTTAGCAACCTCTCCGCTTTACCAATATCCGCCCATGTGTGCTTTGGCTCACCTTTTACCGTATCAGAAAAAGATAGCAAAGCTTTTTTCCCTGTAATCTGTTCCAATAATGCGATGATTTCCAGTACAGATGCTCTTTCTTTGCCACCAATATTAATAGTTTCACCTATTGCGTCGTCCGAAGTTAATGCCGCTTTCGTTGCTGTCACACAATCATCGATATAGGTAAAGTCCCTCGACTGCAGCCCATCTCCAAAAACAGTGATAGGCTGGTTTATCAGCAGTTGTTTGATGAAGCGATGGAAGGCCATGTCAGGTCGTTGTCTAGGTCCATAAACGGTAAAGTAGCGCAATATGACAAGAGGAAGTCCAAAGCTTTTTTCATAAACTCTGCATAAGTGCTCCCCGGAAAGCTTTGTTATGCCATAGGGGGACAACGGTTCTGTAAATGCTCCTTCTGATACCTTTCCAGCTTTTTCTCCATATACCGAGGAAGTAGATATATAGATGAATCGCTTAATGTTGTAATCTTTCGCGGCTTCCAAAAGGCGTTGTGTCATGAGGATGTTATGGTTCACGTAAGGGGTAAATTCTTCTCCCCAGCTCGTTCTCACTCCAGGTATTGCGGCCAGATGATAGATGACATCCACCCCTTTTAATAGTTGGTGAAGGTCACAGTGTAATAGATTCAAATCTTGAAAGGTGAAGAGAGTGTGCTTCCTTAATGCTTGAATGTTCTTCTTTTTGAAGGATGGTGATGTAGGGCCGATAAAGGTATCCACTCCGATCACTTCGCAGGTTGGCTCCATTAGTAATTTTTCACATAGATGCGAGCCGATAAAACCGGCAGCTCCCGTAACTAAAACTCTCATCCACGTCCAACCCCTTTGAAGTTCAGTCCAAATCCCAATACTTCTTCCCTATTTATACAGTTTCTGCCGTCGAGGATTAAATTACCCTTAAGATGTGCTTTAACATGCTTCCAGTCTAGTTGACATATCTCCAGCCAATCTGTGGCGATGATGACCGCTTCTGAATCAATATAGGATGATTTCAGTGATTTATGCTGAGTGGCTATATGACGTAAATCAGCCGGTAAAAACGCTTTCGGATCATACGTATGGACATCGGCTCCCAGGGAATGCAGCTGTTGAATAAGTGCTATCGCAGGGGAATGCCTTATATCATCTGTATTCGGTTTAAACGCTATTCCAAGGACGGTCACTTTTTTATCCCGGATAGAAGGAAGCTCTTCCTGCAATTTTTTTATATACCATTCCAGTTGTGAGGAATTTACTTCATGCACCGCATCCAAAATGGGGGTGCTGACTAATTTGGTAGCAGCAATACTCTGCAATGCTTGTAAATCCTTTGGAAAACAAGACCCACCGTAGCCTATTCCAGCTTGAAGAAAAAGCGGGCCTATCCTTGGATCTGCTCCCAAGCCTTTTGCAACATCCAAGACATCTGCCCCATAAAAGTCGCAAATTCGAGCAATCTCATTTATGAATGATATTTTAGTGGCAAGAAAGGCGTTTGATGCATACTTGATCATTTCTGCTCCATTCCAGCTTGTGACGATAAATGGGGCGCTTAAAGGTTGATAAATTTCCCTTATAATCACTTCAGATCGTTTATCAAATTCTGCTATCCCTATAATCGTTCTATCTGGATGGAACATATCATGTATGGCAGAACCCTCCCGCAGAAATTCAGGGTTGGACACGATATTAAACATGGAAGGGGATACTCCTTTTGCCAGCAGATACTGGTGCATTTTTTGGTTTGTTCCCGGTGGCACTGTACTTTTGATAATGATGGTTTTATAACTTTGAATATGTTGTGCAATGGTTGTGAAAACAGAATAAAGAAAGCTTAAATCAGTGCTTCCGTCTGTTAAGCCAGGAGTTCCGACTGTCACAAAGATGACGGTACAACTCTGAATAGAATCGGGTAGATTTGTTGAGAAAGTTATTTTGTCGTTATTTTTACAGATTAATTCTTTTAATTGCGGTTCGTAAATAGGAACATACCCTTTTTGAAGCTTCTGTATTTTATCTGAATTGATATCCACGCAATGAACAAGATGTCCGAATTCCGCCAGTACGGCAGAGGTGGTGAGCCCTACATAACCGGCCCCTATGATGCAGATGTTCAAGGCTTACACTCCTTTTTGGTTTAACCAATATAAACCAGGCAATTTCATTTAATATGGCTCTTTTCTCAAAGATTGTTGCTATTCGCTTGTAAAAAGTCGGCATTTGGACTTTTTACTGCTTATCTACTATAAAATTGGCATGCAAGTTATCCTGTACAGCCATGAAAAGAGCACGACAGAAAGGAATATAACGGTTGGTTTATAAATACGTAAAAGCAACAAAGTTTACGATAACAGCCTTTAATATACTATTACTGGACAAAGACGGATTGTGACGAATACACCGCCCAAAAAGAATTAAGGAAACTGAGTATAATGCCCTTTTTCCATAAGACAACTTTCTGGTCTATTAATAATGAATACGATATGAAAAAGACAGGAATAGAGGGGTTTAGTGTGGTGAAAAAAGCGATAATACCAGCAGCAGGCTACGGAACTCGGGGGTTACCCATCACTAAGGTACTACCAAAAGAGATGTTTCCGATAGATTTAAAGCCTGCTATTCATTATGTGGTGGAGGAAGCTATCGAATCCGGTATCGAACAAATATTGATGATTGTATCAAAAAAGAAAAACATGATTGTTGATTACTTTGATGAATCCTTAGAGCTTGAGGCCTTTCTGGAAAGGGAAAATAAACATCATCTGATTGAAATTGTACCGGTACCCTCAGTCCCGATTCATTATATCCGCCAACCATATGCAAAAGGTCTGGGAGATGCAATAAGAATCGGGAAATCATTTATTGGGGATGAGCCATTTGCTGTGCTTTTGCCGGATGATATTATGATTTCAGAAAAGGAGCCTGCTTTAAAACAGCTTATAAACCAATACAATAAATTCGGAAAAACAGTCATCGGAATAAAAGAAGTGGAAGAGTCGAAATTGAAGCATTACGGTGTTATAAGTGGTGAGCCAAAAAGTAATGGGGTGTTTAAATTAAATAATATAGTAGAAAAGCCTAGTGAAAATGCTCCATCCAATTTTGCTGTAATCGGCAGATATATTTTCACCCCTGAGATTCTAACCATATTGAATTATAAACAAGCACCAGCAGGAGGGGAGCTGCAGCTTACTGATGCAATTAAAGATCTGTTATCTCAAGAAGAATGCTATGGAAAAGTTGTTAACAGTGAACGATTTGATATTGGGATTAATGAAGAGTATATAAAATTGATTAATGAAATCGAACGAACTAATAAAAGGAGGAAATAAAGGTGTCAGGACAATTTCTGACATTTTTCCTCATTTATGATAGAAATGGCTGTATCCGAGTGTAGCTAATTTTACATAGATGAAATTAATAGATTTGTGTTTGCTTTTAATTCTCTTTAACTATTCTATTAAAAATATTCCGCCATACTGTCATTCACCCAAACCACCCTTCTTAATCTAGCATATTCTATAGCAAAAGGAGGGAATCACCAGATGAAATTGATAGTATTGGACCCTGGCCATGGTGGTCAAGACCCGGGGGCTGTGTATCAGAGGCTCCCGGAAAAAGATGTGAACTTGGACATTGCAAAACGCGTGAGAACATATTTGGAAAAGGAATATGAAGGGAAAGTGATGATGACAAGAGAGGGGGATTCCACGGTCAGTTTGGAAGCTAGGTCAAATCTAGCAAACTCAGTAAAGGCGGATTACTTCTGTTCGATCCACCATAATGCAGGTGGTGGAAGCGGTTTTGAGAGCTTTCGATTTAATGGTTCCGTCTCTAGTGAAACGAAAACGCACCAAGAAATTATTCATAGAGAAGTCATTAATGTGGTCACAGGTAAATACAATCGAAGAGATAGAGGAATCAAAGCGGCAAACTTCCATGTGTTGAGAGAGACATCGATGCCTTCCGTACTATTGGAGATTCTGTTTCTTGATACGACCGAGGACCGTGCGCTCATCCAGCATGAAAGCTTCAAAGAGGATGTGTCAGCTGCTATCGGTGAAGGACTTGCAAAAGCTTTGGCCCTGCCAAGGAAGGTGACCACCAATTTGTATAAAGTGATTGCAGGTTCTTTTAAGGACAGAAAAAATGCAGAAACTAGATTGAAATTCCTTCAGGAAAAAGGGATCACCGCATTCATTGCGACGACCACACTAAACGGTGCACCATATTTCCGAGTGCAAGCGGGTGCATTTAAAGATAGGAATAATGCCGAGAAGTTGGTAGAACAGATTAACAAACTTGGTGCAGAAGCTTTCATCCTAGTTGAATCAACCATGCCCGCCACTCCAACTCCTCTACCTAACCCAACGCCGCCAGCACCACCGTCCGCTCCGGAACCGACAGGTCTATCCATTGAAGGAAAAACTGTCATGAAGGCGTATGAGCTGGATGCATTCGCCAAAACGATCAACCCCAATGCTCCATTGCTTGGCGAGTACTATATCGAACTAGGGGAAGCATACAAGATTAGGGGTGACATTGCTTTTGCCCAAGCCATTCATGAAACGAACTATTTCCGATTTACCGGTATCGTCAAACCGCAACAGAACAACTACGCAGGTATCGGTGCTACAGGTGGGGAAGTACGTGGTGCCACATTCTCAACGCCGGAAGAAGGAGTACTTGCCCATATCCAACATCTGTTTGCCTATGCAAACCGTGACCCGCTGCCATCAACCTACCCTAAAGTCGATCCACGCTTTAACCTGGTCACAAGAGGAATAGCACCTGGATGGATTGACCTCAATGGGCGTTGGGCTGTGCCTGGCACCCAATATGGCCAGCTCATTTTAAAAATTTATGAAAAAATGCTCGAAGACACGATTACCGTCAAGCAGGAAGAGCTGGAAAAGATGAGAGATGTATTGGTTGAAGTAAGAAATAATAACTGATGAGTAGGCGAGTCCCTTTAACTAGGGCAATGCTCCTTCTTTCAAAATGACTCATGAAAGTCCTCACCTTCAGCATAAACTTTAATTAAAGGTTAAATCCTTACGACAGGAGTGAGCAGTGTGTCCATAGAAGTATCACATGCAAATCTGATGGTGACATTCAAGAGTGGGTTTACCCTTTCACCCGAACTGAGTGCCGAAGAGGCGTTGAACGCTGTGCTGAAAGCTGTGAAACATGGAGAAGCGAAAGAGGTCACCATTGCAGTCGAATACCAGGATGGTGAATCTGACAGCTTACTGGATGTTGAGGAAGAGGAAGAGGAATAACGGATGAGGAATGTGGAAAATCAAAAGCAGCCAAGTAATCTGGGCTGCTTTTAATCATTATTAAGTGAAAGGATTAATTTTTTATATCTTTCCAGTTTAACTTGGGTATTTTTACCTTAATGGACTGGAACAAAAAGTGTAATCTCATTTTCCAGGTATGGTTTTCTAAGCACTTCTTTTGACCTGCCAGCGCTATTCTCTTTGCTTCATCCGGATTTTCAATGTAGTAATCCAACTTCTTCATCAGATCACCCTTATCCTTGTAGCCGACAATCTCTTTGTCATACTCGAAAAAGTTCTCCATTTCCGCGAAGTATTCTGTCATGATCAATCGACCGGTCGCGGCCGCCTCGAAGATACCAACCTTGACATTTGTGTAGCCGGCCCCGGTTGTCGGGAAATTGACGATGATAGGGGTGGAGAACATGCACTCTTTGTCATCCACCATCACTTCAAGCTGACCACGATCATGTTCTTTTGCTGTTGTGATCACTGCTTTTTCCGGATAGGATATACCCTTCTCCATAAAAACTAGGCGCAAATGAAGTTTGACACCTGCCTTTGTTTTTCGGAATTTTGCCCACCTATGGTGGGTCAAGTTAAGCGGCAGTGTACTGGAGTCCACAATCTTGAGTGGCATAACAAGTTTAGTGTAATGGGTTTTTGCATGGATTTTAGCCACCAGGTCAAGAAACAGCCTTTGAAACATATCTGGATTTAGGCTATTTAATCGTCGAGACAATTGAGAAATGCTTATCGTATCGAGATCAATTGCTTTTTGGAGTTGATCATCGAACAAGGCATCGCTCAATGCATTAAGGCTATCCACTTCTTGCAGTTGTGCATAAAGAAGTAATTTTAAGAATTTCTCTGTCGTCAGATTTTTTGTATAGTGATCTAATTTTAATGTTTTCACCTGATCTTCCATTAATGTAAGATTTATTGATGAAAACCATTGCCCAAATGAAGTTTTTCGTGTAATCTTGTCCATGAGTTGGTCCTTTTTTAGTGGATTTGGACGGGTTACCACCTGACTTATCCATTATAAAGGACTTTTTGTTTGCATAAATTTAAAAAAGTGAACATTTTGAGTATTTTTAATAGTTGAATTTAATTAGTGCAACACTAGTGTTATGAATATATGAATTTATTTTCGTAAAAACAAAAAAACTAAACAAGAGTACAAACCATTTTCATACCATTGAATAGTGTGATAGTAGACTAGAAGAAGGGAGTTGCATGAATGATGAAAGTGTTGCGGGTTATGGGGCAGAAGAAACTTGTTTCAGAAAGCTTGCTAGAAAAAAGAAAAGAAAAGAAGAATAAGGTTTCAAAGAAAAAAACTTGGCAGTGTTACTTTTAATATGATTTATAAATAGGTAGCTGTGCGTAGTTGCACAGCTATTTTTTTAAAAAATGCCTCGAACTATGAAAAGAAGGACGAGGCATTCTGACTATAGGTTTGTTATCCAAGTATAGAATGGTTATCCACCATTTGCAGGTGTAGCGGGTTGGATGGAGCGAATATTTCCACAACAAATATATCTCACATCCGTTAGGGAAATTACAAGGGTTACAATACCAGTCCTTTCATCAAAACAAGCTAACAATCCGGCGGGTAATGCAGTTCCATTGACTGTTACGATAACAGTTCGTCCCAAAAAAGGTCTTAATCCCTTACCGCAAAAACAGGCAGGATCAACATAATGACTCATATAATTCACCTCCTTTAAATCTAGTAGGCTATTAGCGGGATATAGGATTGTGAAATGAATAATTTAAGCGGAATTAAATAAGAACCCATGTTAAAGGTGATTAACATGGGTAGGGAATATTTTGTGCTTATATTAGGCCCCGGCTATAACTGGTTGAATATAATCAATCTTTCTGCAGCAGATGTAGTAAACTGTGGTTGCATCTAATACTAGTGTAACCAATCCAGTTTTTTCATCAAAGCAAGTCAGTAAACCTGGTCCCAATGCATCACCTTCAACAAAAACAGTTACCTGTTGACCAAGAAACTGTCTGATTCCTTTACCGCAGAAACAGTCCAATTCGTGTTTCTCTTCCTTCTTGTGCTCTTCTTTCTTGTGCTCTTCTTTCTTACCACAACAACCTTTTTGCTCATAATAAAAACTCATTATTTTTTGCCTCCCTCTGGATTTTAAGTTCTTTAGGAATTTTTACTTCCTACATTAATGTATTCTAGTTAGTCTATTATGAGAGGGCGTTTACCTTAGTACAAGTGCCTTTTTTTCTATAAATCTAGTAATTTGGCCTATGGGATTTGAAGTTTTATTTTATTGAGGGAAGTAAGCGGAGTTGGATTAGTTTCGAAATATGTAAAAGCTTCCATGCTGACATTGCCTGAGTAAGATTGTTTATTGATTGAAATTTCAAAAGTTTTGAATGTTAACCGGTTTTCTTTAGGTGAATGGACCGGTTGTACCCAGTACTTTCCTTCTTTGATGATTCTTTTACGCCAATCATTAACAGCATAGATCCATTCAATATCCTCACGATTTTTTCCAGGACCTTGCAGCAACATTGGATCGGATACCTTTCCAGATAATGTTATCACGCCGCCCACAGGCTTTACTTTAAAACAAACAACAAAATTCTCCAATGGGACTTCCTCGGAATTCATAATTGTGAAATCTCCATAAATACTAACCGTATCTTCCCCTTCAGTTGGCAGGATAATCGAATAGTTAAAATAGCTATAGAAATCTATTTTCTCTTCTTTTTTTTGCTCTACAGCAATCTCAGATATATGGACCAAGGATTCCTGGATATTCCTTTCTTCCTCCAACTCCACCTCGAGTTCCAGCACTTTCTTCCGCAACTGGTGTATTTCCTCTACATATCTAGCAATCTTGTCACTATTCAATTCCCGTATTTTTGCCTGCAGATATTTATTCCTTATAATCTCCTTGTCCACCAATCTTTCCAATTCTCGAATCTTTTCCTTATACTTAGCTACCTCTGCCCGGTAGTAGATGACCTGCTGCTTAGTTAGAAATAATTCTCCTTGCTGATCCACGGTACAACACTCCTTTTTGCTTTTTATTCCATCCTATGTTTCGGACAAATTATAATATGAACACAATAAAAACAGCCAAAAAGCACCGGATAACCCTCCGATCCTTTTGGCTGTTCTAGAAAGTGATTATTTTGTATATGGTACTTATCTTGGGCGTTTATGTGCAGGGAAGATTTCTGGGCATTGGTCTGGAAATTGTTTTGGTGGGCACAGAAGGCCTTCGATAATTTCCTCACGTGGACGGCAGATTCTTGCTTCCACTTCTAGTTTTACGTCTGCTTCCATTTGAAGGTCTAAGCAAAGTGCAAGTGTTACATCTAGTTGTTGGAAGTCGTCTGTTGCGATTAGGTTGGAATCACACTCAAAGAATGTTACATGGCAATCTAGCTCTGTGCCGTCTGGAGCACAAAGTAAGAAAGTTTGAACGGTTGCAAATGGTAGTGCAGCAGAGCAACATCTTACTCGGCCTTTTTCGTCTACAAGCTGCACTGTTACAAACCCTTTGATAAGAACTTTAACGCGTTGTAATTCAATCTCTGTGCCATCTGGAAGTTCTACATCTACAGTCGGACGTCCACCTGGTTGCTCAATTTCCTTGCAGATAAACCCTTTATGATGGCGGTGGTGGTGTGCTGCCATTATATCAATTTTACGACCGTGCTCATCAGATAGGTAACATTCTACTGCTAAAGGACCGATTTTTGGATCTTTTTCACATAGAATATCAGCAATGTTTGCGTCATCATCGTGCTCCCAATCGCAAGCAAAAACCCCTCTTAAATCTGAGTTACATATACTTTTAGGGGAAACCTGCACTTGACGAGTTACCCAGTCGTAAACTTTTCGAGCCTTTATACAGACTCTTTCAGTTTCTTTATGACTCACTAAAAACTCCTCCTATTCATTTAATACCCATTTGGGTTACGGGACTAATGTATAGTATGAATTTGGTGGGTAAGTGTGCTGAGACAAAAACCCAAATTTAATTTTTGCATCAGATTGTCATATTTCCCGCTTGTAAAGAATTACTTGTAAAAAGGGAAAGTTTTATGGAGGGATAAGCATGAAGAACTTCAATAATGACGATAAAGTGATTTTGCAGCAGAAAATAATCCACCTGGGGGCAGAAGTGAGACGCCTTACTGCAGATGTGGAGAAACTGAACAGCAAAACTTATCTGAAACATATAGAAAAGGAAAGAACAGAATATGAACGGAAAATAGAGGATCTCACAAATGAACTGGCTGAATTAAAAAGTCAGGGAGAGGAAAAGGCCAATCACCTCCAACAGGAAATAGTGGATTACCAAAAAGAGATATCAAAGCAAAGGGAACTGCATGTGAGCAGGACTGCCACACTTCAAGATGAGGTATTTGAACTAAAAAAAGACCTCTCCAAACAAAGGGAGGAACACCAAAACAAACTTGTTACGATTAGCAATGAGGTAAGCGGCTTGAAGCAACAATGTGAAAAGGAAAGAACGGCTCACCTGAAAGCGATTGAAGTGAACGAAGCACTTTCGGCAGAACTGGTCAAGGCGAAAAGAGAACTTGCAAAACAGAGCACCATCAACATGGATCTGGAAAAAGAGTATGAAATGGTTAAGGAAACGGTAAAAAGTCTCCTCATGAAGATAGAAAGTTCGAACCAGGAGAAGATGGGCTATCAACAAGTGGCCGACATTAATGAAAAACTAGAAGAGGAGAATATGGCATATAGGAATGAAATTGCGCAACGGGAAGAGGAAAATAAGGCGTACCAGAAAGAGGTTACGGAGCTGGAAAAGGAAAATAAAGCGTACCGGAAAGAGGTCGCGGATCTGAAAGAGGAACTGAAAAATCTGCAGGGTGAGAATTCCCTTTTTGTTGATGATATAAAGAAACTCAATAAATGTGTAAGTGAATTGGAGAAACAGGGGAATCAACTGATCCATGAGTCGACGGTCGTCTCCAATCTGATACCCCAAAAGCCTGTTGCATCACCAGAGCCCGATAAGAGGATGCAGTCTTGGTTCTATAATAATTTGAAAAAAAACACATAAACCTATACGAGTGGTGATATATGCGGAAAACCTTTTTGTCAAAAATCGCATAAGATAGTACTATATTATACTACCAACAAATTGGAGGTTGCATATGAACTATTATCATTACTCAGGTCAGAATAAACCTACAACTGGTCAAGTGAATGTCATTTCTTCTAAAAAGAAGTCAAAAACAAAAAAGAAATCCTCCGGTTGTGGCTGTGGAAAAAAGACAAAAGTAATTCAACAAGATTAAGCGCATAAAAGACTAATTCCCCCTTTCATACATATTATCAATATGAAAGGGGGAATTTTTCTTGCTTGAAAGCTGGTTTTGGTTTCTTCTGCTTGGACTTGCCAGTTTCCGTTTGACTCGACTGATTGTGCTGGATAAAATAGCAGGATTTTTACGGAAGCCTTTTATGGAAGAAATTGAGGAGAAGAATGATAAAGGAGAAATAGAGGAATATATCGTCATCAAAGGTAAAGGACTCAGGCGCTGGATCGGGGAGTTACTTAGCTGCTATTGGTGTACGGGTGTCTGGGTTACAACCGGATTGTTTTTTTTGATGACGTTCTACCCGATTGTCGGGCAGCCGGTACTGATTATTTTCGCGGCAGCCGGTTTGGCTGGAATTCTGGAAAGTATTGTGGCAAGAATAATCGATTGAATGTGGCTCTCCTGGTGGAGGGCTGTTTTATTTTTGGCTGTCATCTAAATGAATGTTGTTATTGGCGTTGAAGTTTGACCGTTCCTTTCCGCAGCGGGCACTCGCTTTCCGCGGGGAGGGCCGGTAGCTTCCTCGGCAAGCCTGCGGGGTCTCCCGTTTCCCTCAACCTCCCTCCGGAGTCGAGTGCCCTCCGCTCCAATCCATTTAGATGGTCCTAATTTACTAAATGTAGTGGACTCAAGGAAAAAATACATAATTTCCTAACAGGATAAGAATATTAATTGATAGAGCATTTTTGAAAATGAGGTGAAAAAATGAAAGCATTCGCTTGTTGCATAGTATTGCTCATTTCTATTTCCGTTGTAGCGGCGTGTGGGAACGGAGAAGTCAAAGAACGGGTAGAAGATACGGTCATGAGGACCTCCAATGAACAGAAAGAAAAATCGGATAAGGAAGAACGTGCTGAAAAAATTGCAACAGACTTTAAAGAGGTGAAAGGTGCCATCGCCTATGATACCGAAGATGAACTTGTCGTCGCCTTCCATGTGGCTCAGTATCAGAAGTTTTTTACCGAAAAGATTGAAAAGAAAGTGAAAAAGGCTCTGGAAGAGGAATTTCCGGATGAAAATGTGGTTGTTTCCCATGACCTGAAGATCCGTCTTGAAATCGAAAGGCTGAGACGGGATGTAGAGCAAAAAGACATATCGGAAAAAGAGCTAGATAAGCGTATTGAGAAAATGAAAACATTGAGGGAAGAAAAGGCATAGGAGGTGTTCGTAGATGAGCGGGAAAGACAAGCAGCTTACCCCAGAGCAGAAAGCCTATCAGCAATTTGAACAGACCATGGAATTGAAGCGGCCAGTGTGGAAGAACTGCGTCATCGCCTTTCTGGTTGGGGGAGTCTTTTGTATCGTTGGACAGGCTATTCAGCTGATGTACATATATTTTTTCAATTTTACTGAAGTGACCGCGGGGAACCCAACCGTTGCTACGATGATTTTCATTGCGATGCTATTGACGGGATTCGGGGTGTATGACCGGATTGCACAGTTTGCTGGAGCTGGTAGTGCTGTACCTGTAACGGGGTTCGGGAACGCCGTCATTTCTGCATGTATCGAGCATAAAACGGAAGGCTTTGTCCTTGGGGTGGGCTCCAACATGTTCAAGCTCGCAGGTTCGGTCATATTGTTTGGCGTATTCTCAGCCTTTGTGGTCGCATTGATTAAAACCATCGTCGTTTCGTTAGGAGGATTCTGATGCTGCAGGGAAAACAATCATGGATTTTTGCCAATAAGCCTGTCATCACGTCAAGTGCTGCCATCGGAGGCCCTTTTGAAGCAAATGGATTGCTGGCCAATGACTTTGACATGCTACATAAGGATCTCTGGCTAGAACAGGACAGTTATGAAAAGGCACATCGGGTGCTGCTTGAGGAGGCGTGCGAGACGGCAGTGAAAAAGGCGGCGCTGGAGCTATCCAATGTCCAGTTTTTACTCGCAGGTGACCTAATCAACCAGATGACGCCATCTAATTTCGCTGCGGAATTACTAGGCATCCCATATCTCGGTGTGTTTGGTGCATGCTCGACATCGATGGAGGGACTTGCACTAGCTAGCTTCCTTGTCAACTATGGCGGAGCGAAGTATTGTTTGACCGGTGCCTCAAGCCACAATGCTGCAGTAGAGAAGCAGTTCCGTTATCCGACGGAATATGGAGGGCAGAAACCTCCCACAGCTCAATGGACTGTTACAGGGGCTGGTGTGGGGCTTGTGAGTAATGTTGGAGTCGGTCCGCATGTGACATCTGCGACCATCGGAAAGGTGATCAACATGGGACTAAAGGATCCCTTCAATATGGGAGGTGCGATGGCACCAGCTGCTGTGGATACAATCGAAGCACATTTCAAGGATACAGGCAGAGATCCTTCTTACTACGATCTGATTGTCACAGGTGACCTCGGGGAAATTGGCAGGAAGGTATCTCTTGAGTTATTGAAGGAAAAAGGGTTGCAAATGGAAGATTCAAAGTATCAGGACTGCGGATTAATGATCTATGACAAAAGCCAGCCTGTGCTGGCCGGGGGAAGTGGAGCGGGCTGTTCTGCGGTTGTGTTGTATGGGCATTTATTGAATGAAATGAAAAAGGGGACGTATAAGCGCATTCTGCTTGTTGCGACTGGAGCGTTGCTTTCGCCCGTTTCCTTTCAGCAGAAAGAATCTATCCCTTGTATTGCGCATGCGGTATCCATTGAGATGGGAGGTGTCAGCTAATGTTGTTATCCTTCTTTTGGGCCTTTGTGGTTGGAGGGTTAATCTGTTTAATTGGTCAGATCATGTTTGATGTATTCAAACTCACTCCTGCCCACACATTGAGTGCGTTGGTGGTAGGGGGTGCGGTGTTGGATGGATTAGGATTGTATGAGCCGTTGATTGCTTTCGCTGGAGCAGGTGCGACAGTTCCAATCACAAGCTTCGGAAACGCACTTGTTCATGGAGCGTTGGAAGAGGCACAAAAACATGGGCTAGTCGGTGTGTTGACAGGAATGTTTGAAGTGACAAGCTCTGGTATCTCGGCAGCAATCGTGTTCGGTTTCATTGGAGCGTTGATATTCAAACCGAAAGGATAGGTGGTGTGGAAGATGGATGAGAAACTGATGCTGACCTACAACCGTGCAAGCCTGAAAATGATCCGCAACAACCTG
Organism: Bacillus sp. LL01; assembly: GCF_001037965.1. Classification (NCBI taxonomy): domain Bacteria; kingdom Bacillati; phylum Bacillota; class Bacilli; order Caryophanales; family Bacillaceae; genus Bacillus; species Bacillus sp. LL01. The sequence continues at coordinate 34,733 of NZ_LFEL01000003.1, forward strand.
CACGTCTATGCCATGGAAGCAGAGGAGCCAAACGCTCAAAACGCCTACCATGAATCCATGATGAAAATCGACGACATCCTCCAAAACATCGACCAACGTCTCAAGAAAATGTGAGAGAGGGAGGGGCAAGTACTTTAATACTCTAAAGGGGAGCGGGTCAGACCCTCGGCACTTCTCTGAAGTGCTAAAGCGCGCTTCTCCCCCTACAAAGGAGGATTTTGTTTTGCCTCAGTGGATTGAAATTGCTGTTCGGTCTTTTTCTATTATTATTGGGTTGTTTATTATTACGAAGCTTTTGGGAAAGAAGCAGCTGTCAAAGCTGTCTTTTTTTGAGTATATTGTGGGAATTACGGTAGGGGATATCGCGGGAACTCTATCGATGGATAAGGATTTGGATTTGAAGAATGGTGTGACGAGTATTCTAATCTGGTCCCTCTTCCCACTGGTTACCTCTCAGGTATCCCTTAGGAACAAGCGTTTTAGGGATTTTATCGAAGGGAATGCGACCGTTTTTGTGAGAGATGGGAAGATACTTGAGCAGAACCTTCGAAGAGAAAAATACACGATTGACGAGTTTCTGGAGCAACTGCGTAAAAAGGATATTTTCTCGATAGACGATATTGAGTTTGCAACGCTCGAATCCAACGGAGATCTAAGTGTTCTTGTGAAGAAGGCAAAGCAGCCGGCCACTTATGGTGACTTGCATCCAGTTGTTCCACATTTGAGAGAGCCTCAGACAGTCATCATGGACGGGGACATCCTGGACGAACCGCTGGCACAAATTGGCCTGAACCGTGCGTGGTTACAGGCTGAACTGGAAAAGCGGAATATCCTGATAGAGAATGTATTCCTCGCCCAAGTTGATTCATTAGGGGATTTGACCTTCGACTTATACAATGATCATATTAGGTCGGCTCCTAAAAAAGACAAGGTGCTAACCCTTGTAACCCTTGATAAATGTTCATCCGACTTGGAGTTTTTGAGTGTAATAGTTCATTCTATAGAAAACAAAAATTTTTATGAAGATACAGCCAAAAGCCTCGAAGAAATAAGCGGTAAGCTCCGCCCATTGTTAAAAAGGTAAGCTTCCTTCAGGTCGCCTAACTCATATACTGTTTTGAGGTGAGTAGGGAATGAGCGAATTTGATTTTGGTGAAGAGCACTTGAAGTTTCTTTTTGAACGGTGGAAGGTGCATGAAGGACTTGCGGAAACTGATAAGCTGGCTAAGGCCGATATCACCAGTATGGATGATGCTTTTAAACAGATGCAACTGTTGGAATCGCAGATGAATAGGGATATCGGAAATCTGGAACGTTGGATGGAAGGGGAAGCCAGTTCGGTACCGTGGAAAAAAATAAAGATGCTTAAGAATTGCGAAGGGTGATATATAATCCTTCGTCTTTTTTATTCCTAGTTGGATGACGACAAACGGCCTGCATCCAATAGTTAGCCACCGGTTACATCTCTAATAAGGAAATAAGTCATCTACCCAAAAAAAATTACCGAAACTGCGCATTGCACCCAAAAACGCCCATACCGTTTTTCAAAAGATACATATAGTAATAGGGAAACTTCATCAAGGAGGTGCGAGATTATGGGTTACTATGGAGGCTATCCTTATGGCGTAGGTGGCGCCGGTTATGGCTACGGTTGTGGCGGCAACCAAGGCGGCACATTCGTGTTAATCGTTGTTCTATTCATTCTTTTAATTATCGTGGGTGCATCTAAATTTTATTAATAAATAGTGTAAATAAGGAAAGTGCGGGAGCAGTCCCCGTGCTTTTCTGCTTTACCTATTGATGGAAAGGTTCCGGGACGAAAATTATTAAAGTCACACCGATAGGCTCTCTCACATACAATGTGATATATCCGAGAGGAGGATGTTTGGTGGATAATAATATTTTTAAGGGCATTGAAAAGAAAACTGGGGTAAGCATGAAGGACGTATTCGAGCTTGCCAATTCCATGCAGAATGCAAATTTCAAAGACGAGCAGACAGTCCGCAATCTGGTTTCTCGTGTGGCGATGATGGCGAACAAAAAGGTGCCGCAGGAATTGGAAGATAAGATTGTTAATACATTGATTAATGGAAATAAGCCTGTGGATATGGGAACTATTTCGAAAATGTTGAATGAGAAGAAGAAGTGAAAAAAACATCTGCCGTCCACTTTGTAGTGGGAGGGGCAGATGTTTTTTATTTTTGGGTTAGTTAGAACCCCGCTGATGATTTACACGTAAGGCTTCGCTTTCCGCGGGGCGGTGCGGGAGCCTCCTCGGCAAGCCTGCGGTCTCCCGACTACCGTTACCTCCCCCTGGAGTCTACGCCTTTCGCTCCAATCATCAGCTATGTGACTTCGCTAAAGTATGTAATAGATCACGTCAATGGAAACCAACGCTGCTTGATGTTTTAAAATTAGGTTCCTCAATCTGGATTTATTCAAATCCTCCGCACCACTTTTTAAAATCAACTTGAAACCAACCTTCTATTTTATCGTCCCCAAATCCTGAAGGACAACATTTCGGTTGCCTTCTTTTTCGATAGATGCGGCTGCTTCGTGGGCGAGGGTAAGGTATTTTGCTTTTGCTTCAGTATCTCCCGTCAGGCTGTAGGCACGAGCAAGGGCTTCGTATGCACATGCGAGATCAAAGTCCTTGATATCATTTTGCTGCACGATTCTGAGGTTTCTTCTTGCATGTTCAAGGCATGGCTCCGGTCGATTAAGTACGGCATAGACTCTGGAAACCTGCCATTCTCCGCGGGAGAAATTGACCGGCTCACCGATTTCGCCCCAGTGGAAGCGGGAGGCATGTGCTTTATGTATCATCTGGAAATCCTCTTCCGAAGTGCGATCTTTTTTCTCCATCAGGTCCCATACTTCATTGAATAGGTTTATTGCTGTTGTCCTGTGGAATCCATATTGCAAATCATTAGCTTCATGTGTAACATTCGCCATCTTGAAACCCCTTTTCCAATAAATTAATTATATTCTAAATAGTAACATTTTATAAATTGGAAAGGGAGGATAAGTTGTACAATGGGGCTTTTTTCCGTTTCATCAGCTCAGCTTCCAGCAGTTTAATAAAGTATTGGTCCAGGTTTTCTTCAATCGCATTATCGTATGCAAACTGGAGGGATTCATCGGACAATTGTGTGATGGAACAGTTAGTATGAGGAGCCAATGTTCTCATAAAAATGTCCCCCTTTCTACTCATATAAGAGGTACATACCCAGATAGGGGGGCATGAAACGTACTTTTACACTATTCGAAAAATATATTTTTTCTATCAATTAAAGGTTGACAAAAAGAAAGAACGCAATTCCTATGATAAAGGAGGAATTGCGTTCTTTTTATAGAATATCTTTAAGAAATCTGGTCATGTAAGCCTTTTTTCCCCGTCGATTCATCGGAATGGAAAGGTGTAACGTTTCTTTAGCGCGTGTCATTGCCACATACAGGAGTCGACGCTCCTCTTCTAGGGCCAGAGGTTCGCCGTTGCGGTGGGATTCTAGGGCAAAGTCATGTGGCAGACTGCCATCCACGGCGCTTAGGACATATACGTTGGTATATTCCAGTCCTTTCGAACGGTGGATGGTAGAAAGATGGATGGCATTGCTGTACTGTTTGCTCAACCTTTTCATCTCGTCCGTTTTGGCGATCATATCATCCACATGGTCAAGAAATTCAGTGGTGGTCTTAAATTTACGGGCTACCACCTTCAGATCTCGGATGTCATCAGACCCTTTTTCCAGCGCATTGCCTTCATTTCCACGCTTTTTTATATAGTCATCAAACCCCATGTCCTTTTCGATCATCTCTAGAGAAACAGAAGGGGATATGTTGGCTAGCGACTTGAATAAAGGGATGATGCGCTTTATTTTCTTCACTTGGAAGGGTTGGACATTTGTTAGCTTACTCAATGATTCTACTAAACTGCAATCTTCCAGAATACTTATTGCTTTTGCATCTTGCAAGTTGGATTGTTTTAGGAAAAGGGCCGGCATTATATCCGACAACGCTTGAACATCATTGGAATCTCTGCTCAAACGTAAAAAGCCCAACATCCCTTTTACAATCCTTCTTTTATAAAAACTTTCATAATCTTGGTCAAGTTTGAACGGAAGACCAGATTGTGATAGCCTCTCGAAAATGGCACGTGCTGCACTGTGGGTTCTGTACAAGACTGCCAAATCACTAGGGCTGGCGCCTTTTTCAATCTGTTCCTTCATATCCTGCACAATGATGGTGGCTTCCTCTTCCTCATCATAGGGATAGAAAAGGGTGGGAAACCGTTTATTGTCACGCTGGGCAATCATCTTTTTCACACGGCGATTTTGGTTCCTTTCAATCACCTGGTTTGCCGAGGCTACAACGGAATGGGTAGACCGGTAATTCTCAGAAAGTGTCACGACTTTCGTCGACGGGAAATCACGGTGGAAGTTCAAGATGTAGTCCGGACTGCTACCGCGGAAGGCATAGATGGACTGATCATCATCACCAACAGCGCAGATATTTCCACTCTTGGCCAGTAATTTCATGGTTTCATACTGTACTTTGTTGACGTCCTGAAACTCATCAATTAGGAAGTATTGGAATCGCTCCTGGTATTTTGCCAGCAGAGCGGGATTTTCCAAAAGTAGTTCATAACAGCCGAGAAGCATGTCATCAAAGTCGAACACATTCTTTTCTTTCTTCCAATCTTCATAGTCCTGATACAATGATTGAAACTGTTCTTCCAGCTTACCTTCAGCTTTAATCATTTTAGGTGTTTGCATGTTGTTTTTCCAATAGCCGATCTGCTGGATGGCTTGGTCAAAGGGAAAATCTTTTTCATCGAGACCAATTTTTCGTCCGGCCTGTTTCAGAAACTGCTCCTTTTGCCAATCCCATTTCAAGAGGTTGTCACAATTCCAACGGGCTGAGTGATGATGCTGTAGCATCCTATAGAAAATGCTATGAAATGTGCCGGAAAGGAGGTTCGCAAACGTACGCGAACCAGGAGCTTCATATAAACGGAGCCTTTCCTTCATTTCGTTGGCTGCCTTGGCTGTAAAGGTGATGAGCATTACCGACCTCGGATCGATCTGCTGGTCCTGAACCATATACGCAACACGAGTAATCAGTACCCGTGTTTTCCCGCTGCCGGCCCCCGCCAATACGAGCAATGGTCCGTCAACGGTTGAAACAGCTTCTTGCTGCATCGGATCCAGAAATATGTTTTTTTCTTGCAAAGTATGGAAAAACCCACTTAAATTCTTGTGGCTTTTCGTATGTTCTTTAATAAAGATAGGGAGATGTGTAAGCGGCTTCGGCTTCTTCCAAGTTTCCTCGGAACTTTCTTTTTCCGCTACGATGGTCCTTGATTTCGGATAACGGAAACCGTCACGTTCGACATATTCCTTTTTTTCCGCCATCCCTGCCATCGTCGTATTCGTTTTGGTCAATTCCTTTTCTTCCTCATGTTCAATTCCTGCATCTATGTGATAAAAATGTGGTTCTTTTTGCAGGCCAAGATACAGCCTGACCTTATTGCCACAGGTTTTACAAGAGAGTCGGCCCTTAACTCCAGAGTCATATATCTCTTGATACATCTCTCTTGACATTGTTCCAATATGTATTGCGCGTTCATTCCATACAGCTGACTTCATATGTACAGACTCCTTTATACCAGTCAATCTTATTCATAGTAACACATATTATATAGAGAGAACACGAAGGGGAGGAAGTTTGTGTTTTGTAAATTGAGGGAAAAATGAAACTAAGATCAGGAAGGGGAGAAACGTAATGGGATATGTATTACCCGTGCAATTGGATGCCTATACACAATACGCAAACCGAACTATTTCTGAAAAGCAACGAATCAGGCTTGACCCTGTTGTTAGACCGACCTTTTATCGAATAGATCCGCAACTTACCTGGCAGGAGGTTCACAAAAATACCCAGCATAATCAGTTGAACCATAAAAAAGAAAAACAGGCTGCCGATATCTCCGATAAATTATTGGCGGACATAACAGGAAAAGGTCGCCTCTTTAACGAACTTGTATAAAACTTCATGAAACAAGGAGTGCATATAAAGTGGAGTTTCATCAATTAACCGAGAATGTCTATTATTTTCATGCATCCGTCAATATTGGATATGTACGCTTTTCTGAAAAAGAAGGAATGCTAATAGATGCAGGCCTAGAAGACCAGACGATGAAAAAAGTCATCAAAAAGCTTGCTGAAAAAACCCTTCCTCTTACACATCTTTTCATCACACACGCACATGCGGATCACTATGGCGGTGCGGCGTATCTTCAGCAAAAACAGGACGTTTATACACTAGCACCGAAATTTGAGGCTGCCATCCTTCAGGAGCCGATGATGGAGCCTTTGTATTTGTTTCATGGGGCTAACCCGATCAAGGAGTGGAGGAATAAATTTTTGGAAGGCAAACCGATCCAGGTTGACATGGTGCTAACGGAAGAAGGGGCAGTGGAACAGGGGGATGCTCATTTTGAAACGGTTTCCTTGCCTGGACACAGCTATCATCAATTCGGAGTGATGGTGGATGGTGTTCTTTTTGCTGCCGATGGCTACTTTGGAACGGATGTCATACATAAACATGGTATTCCATACATAGTGGATGCGAAGCAAACTGTGGAAACGTTGGAGAAAATAAAAAAGCTCCCATGTTCAGGGGCCGTACCTGGACACGGAAGCTTTGAAGCGAATCTGCAATCTACAATCGAAGAAAATATTAGAGTACACAATCAGATTGAAACACTGCTTCTGTCCCTGATTGAACAAGAGCCCACTGGTATTCCGCTTGAACAATTGGTCACAAAGGCTTGTACGCAAAAAAATATCACCATTCGGAACGTTCCATCCTTTATGCTGTTTCGAACTGCAGTGACGGCTTACTTGACTAAGCTGATGAAGGAGCAAAAAGTGGTATTGCAAGTGCGCGACAATCAATTACTGGTCGAATCCTCTTCAGAGTAGGGCATCACATAAATAGGCTTTCCTTCTTCCCATTCTGCAAACACAATGTCCTTGGGAGTGTGGTAGCCTATTTTTTTTATTTCATTCAACAGCCATTGCTCGGAAAGATTGAATTCATCCAGATTGTCTGTCAAGATCTCCCCATCCGATATGACAGGGATAGGCAATGTTACGTTACTTGGAGGAATGTTCAATTCTTTATTCGTAGGTGCACCATAGTCATGCTTCTTCATTACACTTACTGTTCCATCTGTTTCCAGGATGGCATACTCCACCTCCTGAATGGAAAACGCTCCTTTTGATCGAAGGAGGTGGCGGAGTTGGTCAATGTCGAGTTTGGATTTCTTTAATTCTTTTTTGTTTATTATCCCCTTATGTATGACGATAGATGGTCTCCCCTCCAATATTCCACGTGTTTTTCGCCACTTTTGTGTAATGGTTTCCAAAAGGAAGATTAAGATTCCCCACATCCCCAAAGCGAAGATTATTTTCGCTACACCAATTTCATTATCATACAAAGCATTTCCCACAAGCTCCCCAAGAACAAGGGCTGAAATGAAATCAAAGGGAGTGATTTGGGTGATTTGTGTTTTTCCAAGCAGTTGTGTGATGATATATAATGCAAAAAAACCAATTACGAGCTCTATAGCTATCCGACCGAAATCCATCATAATATCTTTGTCATCCTTTTTTCTCGTTCCATACCAATAGTATGAGTAAAGGGGAGATAAACTATGATAAAAAAAGAGGATGGCTCTCGGCAGGTTTCCCTTGGAGAGTCATCCTTTTAAATATTTTTGGTCATGGTCACATGGGGAATTCCGGCGTCCAGGAAAATATCGGACACGGTTTCATAGCCCAGCTTCGCATAAAATGCTTCGGCATGTGTTTGTGCATTTAATTTCAGTACATGCATTTCTTTTGTTTTTGCATACTCTTCGATAGTATCCATAATAAGGCGTCCTGCCCCTTTTGATGAACGATAGGAAGGAAGGACGCAGATGCGTTCCACTTTTCCTTTTCCCTCAACAATACGAAAGCGGCCTGCACCAACGGGCTGGTCCTCATCATATAACACGAAATGAGTGGCATCCTCTTCATATTGATCTATTTCTTCTACTAACGGTACATTTTGTTCTTCGACAAACACTGTCTTACGAACAGAATATGCATCCTGAAGTTCTTTTTCATTATCCACTAGTTGTACATGCAAGACTCAGCAGTCCTTTCCGAAACGGAATGTTTCATAGACGGTCCACATGCCATCTTCGAGTTGATATAGAAGGTGGAAGCGGTCTACCATCTCTTCATGTTCTATGTTGGTCATTTTCAACGTACCCAACACATCAGAATGCTCATCATCTGACAAGTTCTGCGCGATGGTTATGTGGGGAACATAAGAAAATTCACGGTTATCCTGGAAGTACCCCTTTCCGGAATGAAGCTTTTCATGCAAGGATACTAGGTCATCTGTTGGGTCTACTTTAAGATAAATTACATTGTTTACTGGAGCGAAGGAGCTCACTTTATAAATGTTCAAAGGGATTGGAGCTGTATCTTTTGCGATAGCAGCAAGCTCATCGGTCACAGATTTCATATCATTTTCATCAATTTCAAAGGCTGTTTTCAATGTCACATGCGGCGGAATCAATGCGTAGTGAGCATCATAACGTTTTCGAAATGAATTCGCGAGATCTTGTAATTTTTTTGTTGGAAAAATAGCTATTCCATATTTCATCCAATATCCCTCCTATTTGCGTTTTAATATAGTAACTTATAATTTCATTTTATCTTAATTTTTTTGAAATGGATAGGAAAGTTTGTTTATCATTCTTAAATAACTATCGCTGTAAATGAAGTGTACCAAGAATAAAGGATTTCCCCTGTAGCTTGGAGTGCAGGATGTGAGACTCCTGCGGGAGATAGCGGTAGACTTGAGAACCCGCAAAGAAGTGAGGAGGCTCAAGCACCGCCCCGCGGAAAGCGAACATCCGGAACGGAAAGCTATAGGGAATTTAACGCAAAATACTTGTTCTACTTTGGTCTTTAGTCTAGGATAGCATATTCGGCAGGGCTTGTTTTAGGTCTGGTTGCCAGTAGGTCCACGTGTGTGTTCCTTCGAATTCTTCATAGAAGACCGAGAAGCCTTTTTCTTTCATTAGTTGATGCAATGAGCGGTTCGGTTCGATGAAATTTTTCTTTTCGCCTTTTGTGGTTGGAACTTCGGTTTCCTTTGTTCCGATCACATGATAAAGGGATAGGAAGGATGGTTGTGCGAACTCTTCTACTTTCTGCATCACTTTCTCGTCTACATAAGGAGATTGCATGATTACTTTTCCGAATGTATGTGGATAGGAAAGTGCTGTCATCAAGGAAACCGTTGCTGCCAGAGAGTCCCCGATTAGAGCCCGCCCCATTCCCATCTGGTACGATGGATATTTTTCATCGATATATGGAGTCAACTCATGTGCAAGGAAGCGGATGTATGCACTGTTCTTGCTTCCGTCCGGATGATACTTATCCCAGCGGTCCTTCACATCGTTATATGGAATCCCTACTATAATGGTATTTTGCATTTCATTGGCTGCAAGCAATTTATCAGTCGTGCTGCCAATTCGCCCAAGAGTGAAATAATCTTTTCCATCCTGAGCGATCAGAATGTTGTATTTGTATAGTGGGGAATAGTTAGCTGGTGTATATACCATCAATGTCATTTCTTCGTTCAATTCGTTACTGTAGAGTGTAAACTCTTCAATACGCCCAACACTTTTACTCATTGTTATTACCTCCCGTGGTGCCTTATGTATTCTGGTAAGCGCTTTACCCATTATCATACCATATCTTTCCCCGGTATGTTGAATGGTTAGTCTTGATGTCGATTACAACTTCTTGTGGTTGGTATTAACGGGAGTTCAAGCGATTACTTAAAAAAGCGATCCGCAAAAAAATTCAATTATTTTCTGTCAATATATTGACCTTTCGCACATACGTTATATAATATATTTTATCCCATTAATCCGATTAAACTAATATGGATTATATGAAAAGTGCAAAGTAGGTGCATAAGTTGTTTTTACAAATCTCGGATATCTCAAAAGTTTACACGCAACAAAATATTGATAATACAGTACTTTCGTCTATAAATATTGACATTCAAGAAGGAGAGTTCGTTTCCATTCTTGGGCCATCGGGCTGTGGGAAATCCACATTACTCTCCATGGTGGCAGGTTTACTTAAACCAACAGAAGGAGAAATCCGACTGAAAGGATCGGCTATTACCAAACCGGGCAAAGACAGAGGGATGGTGTTCCAGCAGGCTGCGCTGTTTCCTTGGATGACAGTGGAGGAAAATGTCCTATTTGCCATCCGTGACATGAAAAACAAGGAAGAAAGGGAGTTAAGGGCCCTCCATTATTTAAAGATGGTGCAGCTTGGCGGCAACCTTAAGCAGTATCCTCATGAATTATCAGGGGGGATGCAACAGAGAGTTTCCATTGCACGTGCATTAGCTATGGATCCAACGGTGCTCTTAATGGATGAACCATTCGGTGCACTTGACGAACAGACGAGGTTGAGAATGCAACAGGAGTTGGAGTCCATATGGCTGCAAACGAAGAAGACAGTATTGTTTGTGACACATAGTATCCATGAATCCATTAAACTATCAGATAGAATACTGGTGATGGGAACAAGACCCGGAACCATCATTGCGGATATAAAAGTGGATGTGGAGCGACCTCGCTTACGTACGAGTGAGAAAGTGGCACTACTGGAAGCGGAAATCAGCAGCATGCTGGAAAAAGAGATCGACAAGGTCGTACAAGAGGAGCTGAGCCGATGAAAGCAGGAGTAAAGCGCCTCATATTTTTTGCCTCATTATTTATTATTTGGGAAGTAGCAGTTCTGCTTATCGGGTGGTCCCCGGCAGTTATGCCAAAGCCTTCCAATGTGGCAGTGGCACTATACCAGGGATTTACGGATAAAACCTTAGTATATGATTTGGCTGCAAGCTTTAAAAGGCTTGGGATTGGTTTGTTTTTAGCGTTAAATATAGGAACGCTGCTCGGGATTTGGCTTGCCAAGTCAAAAACGGCGGATGAAACGGTAGGAACCCTGGTTCTTGCCTTACAAAGTGTGCCGAGTATTGTATGGTTGCCACTAGCCATCATCTGGTTCGGTTTTAACGAGACGGCTATTATTTTCATCGTTACCCTTGGCGGAACGTTAGTAATGACGATCAACATGAGGATGGGAATCAAGAGTGTCCCTCCGTTATACATTAAAGCGGCGTCCACAATGGGTGCATCTGGCATTGAAATGTTCTGGAAAATCATTTTACCGGCTTCAGTCCCTTATGCTGTGACTGGTGCAAGACTAGCCTGGGCCTTTGCCTGGCGTGCGCTGATGGCAGCTGAATTGCTAAGCATGGGGCCGGGACTTGGGTACACATTAAAGTATGCAGCAGACTTCGGACAGATGAGCCTTGTATTCGGGGTCATCATCATCATTTGTGTTATCGGTTCAGTGGTAGATCTAGTTATCTTCCAGCGCTTTGAGAAAAATGTCATTAAACGCTGGGGCTTGGAATCATAAATGGAGAGTATGGGAGGAAAAGAGATGAAAAAAGGTTGGTTGTTGGTTAGTGCATTGTTTCTAATATTAATGGGGGCTCTAGCGGGATGTGGATCAAGCACAAGTGGATCCAATGGCAAAGAGAAAGTCGTTATCGGATATTTTCCTAATATTGATCACGTGCCGGCGATGGTTGCACGCGAGAAGGCTTTGTACGAAGAAGCCTTGGGTGACAAGTATGAAGTGGAATATAAAACATTCCCTGATGGCGGCGCATTCATGACGGCTCTGAAAACAGGTGATATCCATGCTGGATTGGTTGGTCCTGGACCGGCGATGAACAACTATGTAAGTGGGGCAGATGTAAAGGTTGTGGCTGGAGCATCATCTGGTGGTACGGTAATTATTGCGAGCAAGGAAAGTGGTATCACAACTGTTGAAGGGCTTGACGGGGCAACATTTATCACTCCTGGGGTTGGGTGCACACATGATGTGCAGATGGAAACATTCCTGAAAGACTTCGGATTAACGTCTGCCCGTATTGGTGGAAGCATGAAGCATGTAACAGGGAACCCAGCCCAGTATGGCGGAATGTTTGAATCCAAAAACGTAGATGCAGCTGCAGTTCCAGAACCATGGGCGTCTCTTCTATCTATTGAACATGGTGCCAACATTCTAGTGGACAGTGATGAAATTTCATTCGGCACGACGTTACCAAATACTATCTTGGTTACAAGTGGAAAATTGATTGAAGAAAACAACGAGTTAGTTCAGAAGCTTGTGGATGCGCATCAGGATTCCGTGGATTTCATCTCTGAAAATCCTGAAGAGTCAAAAGAGATTGCCATCAACTCTATTAAAGAACTGACAAACCAAGAATTATCCAAAGAAGTCATCGATTCTGCATGGGAAAGAATCCGTTTCACTCATGAAGTGGACGCAGAAGTGGTCCAGGAATTTGCCAACTCTTCCTTTGATCTGAAATTCTTGAAAGAGAAACCAGATTTTAAAGAATTCATTGATACTCAGTTCGTTGACTAGCATTATAAAGGAGTGTCGGGCTATAATGGTCTCGACACTTTTTTTAGGCTCTTTTCTCAAGGATTGTTGCTATTCGCTACTAAAAAGTCGGTAATTGGACTTTTTGCCGCTTACCAACTCTAAAATAGGCATGGATTCTATTCGGTATAGGCAGGAAAAGAGCACGACAGCAAGGAATATAACGGCAAATTTATTAATACGAAAAGCAACAAGGTTTACGAAAACAGTCATTTTTACGAGTTTGGAGGGATCTGTTTGAAAAGGCTCTGGCCATTTGTAACAGTTTTGTTTTTGCTTCTTCTTGCCGGATGTGGCAGCAATGAAGTTAACTTAGATGAAGAATTTTCAATGAAATTGGAAGTTGGGGAACTTGAAGGGATTAATCAGGATGATCAGCCTTTTTCCACCTCTGATACAGACGGGGAGTTTTGGCTGGCTAATTTCATCTTCACCAATTGTGATACCGTTTGTCCTCCAATGACTGCAAACATGGCAAGGGTGCAGCGAGAAATGAAGGAATCCGGAGTGGAAGTGCCGATTGTTTCATTCAGTATCGACCCTGAGAATGATTCTCCAGACGCGTTGAAGGAATATGGAGATCTTTATAAAGCGGATTATACACATTGGGATTTTGTCACAGGTTACGATCAAGAAACGATTGAACGCTTTGCAAATGTTTCTTTCATGGTACCAGCTTCTAAAGAAGAAGGTTCCGACCAGTATATGCATAGTACGAGTATTTTCCTTGTAGACAAGGAAGGGTATGTGCGGGAATCTTATAGTGGCTTGGATGTGCCTCTGGAAGACATCATGGAGGATTTAAAAAAAGTAACCGACTAAAAGGAGAAATACTAATAAATGTCGAACACTCATATGATGTCATGTGGGTGTTTTTTATTTGGCTCTTTTCTCAAAGATTGTTGCTATTCATAGTAAAAGATTGGCCTTTGGATTTTTCACCGCTTATTACATACTCTAAATTAGGCATGCAGTCTATCCCGTATAGCCAAGAAAAGAGCACGATAGCAAGGAATATAACGGTTGGTCTATAAATACGAAAAAGCAACAAAGTTTACGAAAACAGCCTTTTATATTAATCACAAAAGAGGGTAGTAAATGGAAATTAAAAAGACAAACAATTTATCTCCAGAAGAATACAAAGAAGTGGTGCAGCTTTTGAAAGAGTGCGAAACGCATGATTCGTTCGAAATCAGCGCGAGTATTAATGTATCGATGTTGCAAAAAGCGGATGATGGACATCACAGTTTTATCTTGGCTCGCGAGAAAGGAACATTAATTGGATTCCTGGGGCTTTACTCTTTTGTCGACCCGAAGAAGATGGAACTTGCAGGGATGGTTCATCCTGCATACCGTAATCAAGGACATTTCACACAATTAGTGGAACAAGCGAAGAAAGTTACTCGTGCACGTGATGCAGAGGAAGTGCACTTTGTCTGTCCCGCAAAATCGGATCCGGCGAAACATCTGGCGTTAAAAATGAAGGCAACATACTCTTTTTCTGAATTCACCATGGAATATAAATCCGATTTCCATAACCTTTATAGTGGTCTTGATGTCTTGTCCATACAAAAGGCGAAAGATGAGGATGTGGAAGTTATAGTAAAGCTTTTATCAGATGGATTCGGTTTTGGACCGACAGATGATAAGGTGAGAAGCCTCATTGCACGGAATAGGACGAAGCCTGGATATGAGTTGTTTCTAGTTGCAAAGGAAGAGGTTCCTATCGCGACATTAACTGTCAGTGATGAAGGGGAGTCCATGTATATAAGTGCCTTTACGGTAACGCCAACTGAAAGAGGGAAAGGATACGGTAGAGCCGTACTGGAGGAAATAATCCAGGTGATAAAAGATAGTTACCCAAATAAAACCCTCAGGCTGGATGTGGATGTCAAAAATGAACGTGCCTTAAACTTGTATGAGGATGCAGGTTTCAGAAAAACAAGCGGGTATGACTATTATCTTGCTAAGTAAGGGTTTTCATATTTGTGCAAATGAAGAGGTGGCAGCATCGGCTACCTCTAAGCTCAGATCGATTGTTCGTGCGAGTGGGAAGATAGTTGTTGTTTTGGTAGATAGTGATTGACAAGTTGGTCCAGGTAGTTGATTTTTTCAAGGGCTGCAGCTTTATCAATTTGCTTGTAGTGGTGGTTGCCGCCTGTTTCCTCGTCCATTTCATCCGCAAGCTTTACTACCTTTTGTAAAGGGCTTCGTTTTACATCAATTTCAGGTAGGTATGAATCAGTGTGAAGAAGAATTGCCACTGATATCTCTTTGGCTTTTTGCGGGCTTTCTCCTAAACGGATCAATAATTTGTGCGCGCGTTCTGCACCTTTGATCGCATGGATATCGTTTTCTCTATACAACTCATAGTCCCATTTTCCTTGTCGATACCATTCATAATGGCCGATATCATGAAGCAATGCCGCCTTTGTAGCCAGATCGACACTTACATTGTATTTGAATGCCAAGTGGAAGGCATGATTGGCCACTTCGAGGGCATGGGCAACCCCGGAACGTTTCAAATATTTCTGTGTAATTGTGTGTGTAAAAATATCTGTTAGTGTTACGTCTCTCATTAAAGTCTCCCTCCTGTAAAAATGTGTTTCTTTATAGAATATCATAATTAGGGGAGAGTGTGCAAGAAATGTGTTTTATCAGATGACCTCATTCACATATTTCTTCTTCAGAGGACGAAAGGATAATATATTCTCTAGAAGAAAAGTCCTTTTCGTTTGACGAAGGTAGCAAAAAGCAGTCATTGTTTTGTTGTTGATATGCAAAGCCATGATGTTTCTATGTGTGATGGATCCATCGTTAGCCATGTAAATCATTTCGATGGGAATCCTGGCCACTCTATATTGCTCAAGCAATTGATTCATGTTATCATCTCCTTAGCTTATATTATATGCGAACATACGTTTTATATACAAGAAAAAAGCGAACGTATATTCTAGTTGTTTTCTGCAGAGGATGGAATATACTTGTAATATAAAGAGAGGGAAGGTGATTTTTTGTGAAACCATCTACTACGTTAAAATGGGTGACTGGCGGAATGGAGGCGTTTTTGGCAATCCCGTTTCTTGGAGGCTTAACTGTAATGGGGTTCGGGTATTCCCCATTAGGGCTTATGTTAATTTTACATATCATTACATTGGTGTTTAGTGCCAAAGAAGGTCAAAAGTTTCACGGTAGCATTTGGGGGATTGTTGCCTCCTGTTTAGGTTGGGTCTTTTTGCTTGGCTGGATTCTTCATACCATAACGGCCATAATCCTGATGATTGATGCTTTTGCTTCTGGCAGAAAAGAAAAAAGAATGCGAGTTTAACCGTTCCGTGTTGAGCGGTTTTTCTTTTGAAGAATTTCCTTTACAAACAACAGGGAACTATCTATAATAATATTTACAGTCGCATTCAAGATCTGATAGTTCAGTGGGAGAACACTACCTTGACAGGGTAGGGGTCGGGGGTTCGAATCCCTCTCAGATCATCTATAGAAGCTTCAATCCTTTTTTTAGTAGAGGATTGGAGCTTTTTTCTATTGGTCCTCCTTATTCGCGAAAAGTAGTCTAGGTGGTAGGTTGGTCAAACAATTGGATCTTCTACGGTTCAGAATGCTGTGATTAATAATACGATCATTTCCGCAGACATTGTTAGCAATTGGGAAAGCTTAATGTTCCATTTAGTTTGGTCACAAACTATGTCATCAGCATCACTTGTTCCAATCCTGGTTCCGGTGCAGATTCTTTTGGTCAAACTTCAAGTTATTCAATAGGTCGAACAAATGAAGTAAGAAATTTACAGGCTTCGTCCTCGTCCGATTGTGGCTGCGGTGGAGGATTGACAAGCTCCAATCCTAATTGGGGTTCGGAATTGTAAAATAGTTAGTTGTTGAAGTGCATTCCCAAGTGAATTGTCCTTTTTTTTTGTATGAATCATTGTAGTTGACAATATACCTATAGGGGTATATTCTAAGAGGACAAAAAAGTTCTTTCTGGAGGGAAAGGTTTGATTATATTTATCATTGTCTTAGTTATTACATTGGTTACTTTTTCTATTTACAATAGATATGTTCCTGTTATAGGTGTACCTTGTGTGAGGGATTTAGAGCAGAGTGATTCCTTTATTTTGATTGTAGATGTTAGGGATTATAATTATGTGCAAGATACGGTCCCAAACACAACCAATATACCTGTTGCCTATCTGCAGCGTAATCATAAACAGTTGAATGGAGAGAAAGTGATTGTTCTTGCTTCAAGTCATATGGAAAAGAACATCAGTGTGCGTTTTATGAAGAAAAGAGGCATTGAGGTTGTTGGATATAGTATCATGGGTAGTCCCTGTAGATGCACAAAATTAACCACGGTTTAAGTTTTCCATGACAGTTTAATATCTCCCGAGGTAAATAAAGGATATCTATAAGTTATAACGAAATAAGAATATATACTTTATAAAAGGCTGTTTTCGTAAACTTTGTTGCTTTTTCGTATTTATAGACCAACCGTTATATTCCTTGCTATCGTGCTCTTTTCCTCGCGATACGGGATAGACTGCATGCCTAATTTAGAGTCGATAAGCGGTAAAAAATCCAAAGGCCGATTTTTTACTAGTGAATAGAAACAATCTTTGAGAAAAGAGCCTTATAAAAAAGGGGATTAGAAGATGAGTGTGGAAAATGCATTTCAGGAACTTCAGCTGAAAATGAATGCACAACCTGAAGGGATTCAACGTTTGAACGCAGTATATCAGTTCAATTTAAATGACGATAAAGTGTATCAGTTTGCATTTCATGAGGGCCAGGTAGAGATGGCAGAGGGGGAGGGTAAATCTCCGGACTGCACACTACAATTATCGGACGAAAATGTTTTGAAAATGATAGAAGGTAATTTCAATACCACGATGGCCTATATGACTGGAAAGCTGAAGGTTAAAGGGGATATTGGATTGGCATTGAAGCTTCAATCCGCATTGGAGAAATATCAATAGAAAGATTTAGTAGAGGCAGGCGAAATGATCGCTTGTCTATTTTTATGGATATTAATTAAATGACACAGGCATTTTCTATCAGAATGAATATACTTTTAGTAGATTGATAGAGGGGGTGAAAAATATGGGAGTATTATATGTAGAATGCAAAAAATGCTGCAAGAAGAAATGTGAATGTCATCATCATTGTAGACGCCGCCATGAAACGGACAATGCTGTTATGGGGACGATGTCACGCCGCCGTCATCATAAATGTGGATGCAACAGTTGGGGATCTAGCAGTAGCAGATACGACGACTAATAGTGATTAAGAGATAGATAAGCGTAAACTCGCTTGTCTATTTTTTATTTTGTTTAGATAGAAAGCTCCGTAAACAATCCAAGAAAGATATTCAATAGGAATATCTTTCGCCTACATACTAATTAGACCAGAATAATTTTAAGATATTGAAACAAACTAACTAATAGAAATTTTATATATTGAAAGGCAGGTCCATTCAAATATGGAGAACACCCACGAACACATTCGTCTCACCTCAGCGGAAATAGGGCACTTGTGGAGCAGCTATCTTTTTGAAACGTCCGTTCATCATATGTTCAGTTATTTCTTAATGCATGTGGACGATCCTGATAATGCAGAGTATGTGGAATATTGCTTGCAAGTCTCCAAGCGACATGTTCAAGATTATATAAAAATTTTCAAAAAAGAGAATTTCCCTGTTCCAAGAGGAATAACTTCAGAAGACATAAATCCAAAAGCTCCACGTCTATTTTCTGATGTATTCTATCTTCATTACATAGATGGAATGGCCAAGTTTGCGTTGAACGGATTTTCTCTTGCTGTTTCTGAGGTATCTCGTAAAGATGTCAGAGAGGTTTTTCATCTGCATCTTGATGCTCTTCAGAAAGTGACGGAGATGGGGAAGAGGCTTCTGTTGGCGAAGGGAATCCATTCAAGGCCACCATATATCTCCACTCCGGAAACTATAGAATTTGTGAAAAATGGCCATTTTTTTGCTGGATTAACGGATGAGAAGCGGCCGTTGACTGTAATCGAAATGAACCAACTCTTTCAGAATGTTCGTTCCAATGCGCTAGGGAAAGCTTTGTTGAAAGGGTTTATGCAGGTGACAGATGACAAGAAACTGTGTGCGTATTTTGAGAAGGGTAAACTGCTGGCGAATAAATATGTAACGGTGTTTTCTACTATCCTGCTGAAAGAGGATTGTAATGTCCCCTCCACTTATGGAAGTGAAGTGATGGATGCAACAGTAGCACCTTTTTCGAATCGCTTTATGTTGAATCACGTCACACATTTGATTTCGTATGGAACGGCCAGTTACGGATTATCAATGGCGTTGAGCCCTCGCAAGGACCTTGCTTTGATGTATATAAAGATAATGGGGGAAGTGATGACGTTTGCAGCAGGTGGAGCAAAGCTTATGGTCAAGCATGGCTGGCTAGAACAGCCTCCAACGAAAGTCAATCACAAGCTTTGTGAAGAGTGAAAAAAATAGAGAGCCATTAAGGGGTCTCTATTTTTCGAAATATAGATGATAATGCAGCTGACAACCAGGATTGAATGATGAATGACATTTTGGGCAAATCGAATGGCTGTTCAAGTACTCGTGGATTGTTAGTTCGTTCTGGCAGTTCCCACATAGAATAGCTTTTGCGTGAAACTCCTCTTTTGGCCAGACGCTGATAGGGTGACGAGCATGCTCTTCATGGCATTTGTAGCAAGGGTAATAAACGCCGCAGCAATGGAACTTAATGGCGATGATATCCTTCTCTGAATGGTAGTGGATGCAGCGTGTTTTGTAATCAACAGTGGAGCCGAGTACTTTAACAGTCATTCCATCAATCCTTTTACAATTATTTAGTATGGCCGCCAGACAATCTCACCAGACATAGTCTCCTGATCGATTTCCACCTGGAAGTCATTTTTTTCATAGAAGTGAACAAGACGGTCCACGTGGTCCCAGTCACGTTTGGCAATATCACCAGAAATATATTGGATGTTCTGATCTTTGGCAACTTCTTTTAAATAGTTCAGGCAGATGGTGCCGTAGCCTTTGTTTTCAGGACCCTTAATATCACCAATGAAAATGGTGTCATCTTCTTTGTAGGTCGCCTGGATGGAAAAGTCCCACTGGCCGCGATAGGCAGACTCACAATCGTTGAGCATGATTTTACAGGAGTTGTTATCGTAGTTTGTATAGATAACGACCCAGTTATCTTCTTTTGTCTGGTCGATGCCGATCACTTGCCATTTCTTTGCAATTTCTTTCATGTTCTCTTTCATGCGGAACATTTGGAATTCCAAGTCATCCAGTTCCTGTTTGATTTCCTCTTTATCTTTTGTCTCCTCTTCGGCCATGAATAAGCTTGTAAAAGACATCCAATTCCCCCTTAAAACGTGGTCCTATTATACATCGCTGTTGATCTCCGTGCCAGGCTTCGCTTTCCGCGGGGCAATTGTGGAGCCTCCTCGCACAAAGATAGTTTTTATTTTTCCGTGCATAATAGACAATCAGCATTTTATTATACAGACATCATACAAAAAATTCAAATCAATGATGACAAAAATAAAAGCAAGTTATCACAAAGGACAACTTGCTTCTATCTTATTTATTCGAATAAAGGCGCTAATTAAATGATGTATAGCGCAATTAGTAACTTGCTTCATCACAAGCATTATAAGTTGTCCCCTACATGGGCATGATTTATAAAATGACATAAAAGTATTATATTCGTTTGCCGCGGTATAATTCCATGGTAGTTTCCCTTACTTAAACAACGTAAGCCCTACCTCTCATACGTCCTTACGGCTCCTAGGCCGTGCCAGATCGATTAAGCCTCTGTGAAAAACTATATGGAACGCCAGTGCATCCTTGTGACACGTTGGTATTGCTTAAGAATGTCATAACGTTCTTCCTTTCTATATCAAGTTACTAATATTAATGGGCTTGCACCCAAACCCTTATTATACATGAACTGTGCAAGAAGTCAACCCTCTTGAGTTTATTATCTATTAATCTTTTGCTTGATTTTTCGAAATGATGATTCTGTTACCACATCTCGCCTAT
Organism: Bacillus sp. LL01; assembly: GCF_001037965.1. Taxonomy (NCBI): domain Bacteria; kingdom Bacillati; phylum Bacillota; class Bacilli; order Caryophanales; family Bacillaceae; genus Bacillus; species Bacillus sp. LL01. Next base: position 55,424 of record NZ_LFEL01000003.1, read on the forward strand.
TCGGTACAGGGCATCACGGAGTAAGAAATCGTATATAAGCCCCCTTGACAACGGACTATACAAGAGCAGTTTTTTCTTTTATGCTAAATGGAGGTAAATATTAGTAGCAAAGGAAGTGTCTATATGACCTATCAATCAAATGTACAGGAAACCTTTTCATTAATAAAAGATCTTGTTTCCATACCGAGCCCTTCAGGCAACACGGAGAAAGTAATCAATTTAGTGGAAAAGTATCTTGGAGAATGTGGCGTGGAGACATACCGAAATAGAAAAGGTGGATTAATTGCTACCATTAAAGGGAGCAATGACAAAGAGCATCGTATGCTGACAGCGCATGTAGATACCCTCGGTGCCATGGTGAAAGAGGTTAAATCCAACGGAAGATTAAAGCTTACTACAGTAGGTGGTTTCCGCTGGAATTCAGTGGAGGGGGAATACTGTCAAATAGAAACCTCTTCAGGGAAAATATATACGGGAACAATTCTAATGCACCAGACCTCTGTCCATGTGTATAAAAATGCAGGAGATGCTCCCAGAAACGATGAAAATATTGAAGTCCGAATCGACGAAAAAGTAACCAACGCCAAAGAGGTGCGAGCACTTGGAATTGAAGTGGGGGACTTTGTTTCATTCGATCCTCGTGTTCAAATTACAGACAGTGGCTATATTAAGTCGAGACATCTGGACGACAAAGCAAGCGTCGCAATCTTGCTTAAACTGATCAAATTCATTCAATCTGAAAAAATAACACTTCCATACACGACACATTTCTTGATTTCCAATAATGAAGAGATTGGCTATGGCGGTAACTCCAACATCACTCCGGAAACAGTGGAATATCTTGCAGTAGATATGGGAGCTCTGGGGGATGGACAATCCTCGGATGAATACACGGTTTCCATCTGTGTAAAGGATTCAAGCGGTCCATATCATTATGGCCTAAGAAAGCATCTTGTCGACCTTGCCAATAAAAACAATGTAGATTACAAAGTGGATATCTATCCATTCTACGGTTCGGACGCATCTGCTGCCATCCGTTCAGGTCACGATATCATCCATGGTCTCATAGGACCTGGAATAGAATCCTCCCATGCGTTTGAACGGACTCATGAGAGTTCCATCCGGAATACGGAGAAGCTTATTTATCATTATTTGTTGTCTGAGATGGTGAAGTACTAGAGAATGTTTCAAATATACAATTGAAAAACAGTATCCCTTGGAATTATAGGGATGCTGTTTTTTAGTTGAAAAGTATCATGTAAAATACTCAATCCTCGCCTGTGGAAAATACGAATGGATATATTCAGATAAAGTCTCCTTGATTTCCGTTGCCTCATCCTTTTTATAGACATACTTTCCGATTCCATAACGTCCCCATTTGTATTGGCGTTTTGCTTCATCAAGTTCAAGCTTTGTCATTGGATAGTTCTGCTGGATGACCCTTTTGGCAGGCTTGGTGAATCTGTGCTGAATCAATTCAAAGGTCAGGTCCTCAGTTGCGCTGGCAGGAAGTTTGTCGTAAAGCTTCTGGAACAAAGTCTTGTAACCTTCCTCCCATCCATCGTGCAAGTAGATGGGAGCGACGATAAATCCAAGCGGATAATCTGCATTTGCCACTTTAGCGGCTGCTTCTATTCTAAGGTCTAGAGAAGAGGTTCCCGGTTCAAAGTTTTTGATGACGTAATCGGCATTGACACTGAAGCGGAATCTAGTTTTTCCGCGGTGATCGGCATCTAAAAGATGATCGACATGATGGAATTTCGTAACAAAGCGTAGGAGACCATGTTCTGATTTACCGAAGTACTCTATCGCTTTTTTTAAGGAATGTGTCAGATGGTCAATTCCTACGATATCCGAGGTACATGAGGCCTCAAATCTCGTGATTTCGGGAGCGCGTTCCTGCATGTATTTATCGGCAGCGTCAAATATCTCGTCCAGATTTACGTATGTTCGGATATAGGGTTTGCTTCCCATTGTTGTTTGTAAGTAACAATAGTGGCAATGCCCCATACAGCCAGTAGCGAAGGGGATTGCATATTCTGCGGAAGGTTTGGATGAATCGAACTTCAATGTTTTTCTTACTCCGACAACAAGCGTCGATTTAGCGGTTCTGTATTTTTGAAAATCATTATCTCCAGGAAGGTTTCTAATTTGATTATGTGAAGTGGTTTCCCGAATCTCCAATCCCATCGACTCAAACTTCTCTTTCAATTCCATCCCAAGCGGGTAGTCGAGGGCCTTTGGTTCAATATAAACAAGCTGTGGAACAAACGGCTTCAATCAAATCCCTCCTTATTATTCGTATGTTGGTCCAAAATAATCGTTATACAGTGCTTCCGCTTCCTCTAGAGACGTGAAAAACACAAATTCATCAGATAAAGGATAGTAGGTGTCATATAAGAAAATAGATAATTGTCCGTCCTCATAAGGATTTGCCACAATGCTTGCTTGCTGGACAGTTGCGACATTCTGAGTATGGGGGTTGCGATAAAATAGGTAAACGACATCTCCTTCCTTAAGGGAAGATGATTGTGCTTGCTCATAAAGTTCCATTACATTCACCTGCTTTTTGGTAGGTTCTTTTCTTCTTTTGCGTTGCTACTTTTATAGTTTTTAATAAAGGGGGAAAATTATCCTTGAGAAAATATGGGAGTGAAATAAGATGGAAACATTTCCTTTTTAGTTTTAGTTTTTTAAATATTTTGAAACTTATAGTTGCCCTCAAACGTCTAATGTATAGGAATATACTGGGAGGAGGATGTTTGATGAATCATGTTGATTTAAGACCGAAGAAAAGGTCTGCATTTCGTATTTGGCTTGGAACGCAATTTTACATAATAAAGCGCTGGTTTGAATGGAAAATGGGGGATAAAACTTATGCGGAAGAGTTAACAAATGAAAAGCTTCCATATAAAGCTTTCGCTCATAAAACTCCAACCCTGCGGAAGTTGAAGAATGTGGATATGTGGTATCAGCATAAAAAAGTGATCAATTTGAGACTTGCTGTGGAAAAGCTGAATGGTCTTGTCATCAGGCCAGGAGAAACATTTTCGTATTGGAAACTTATTGGAAACCCTACAAGAAGGAAGGGCTATGTGGATGGTATGGTGCTTTTTTATGGCACATATAAACCTGGACTTGGCGGAGGGTTGTGTCAATTGTCTAATCTTATCTACTGGATGACGTTGCATACTCCGCTAACCGTTACGGAGCGGTACCGCCACAGTTTTGATGTTTTTCCTGATAGCAGGAGGACTCAGCCGTTTGGAAGTGGAGCGACCTGCTCATATAATTATCTGGATTTGCAGCTTAGAAATGATTCAGACCAGCCTTTTCAACTATGTGTTTGGCTGGAAGGAGACTATTTGGTTGGGGAGTGGAGAATGGCCAATCCCCCGCTTCATCAATATAAAGTGTATGAAAAGGAACATAGTATCACAACAGCGTATTGGGGAGGTTATCTTCGTCACAACATCATTCACCGAAAAGTCATGAATTTGGATGGGAATAAAGTTGATGACCAATATATTACCGAAAATCATGCTATTATGATGTATGAGCCACTCTTGGAAGCAGCGGAGCAAAGTGGCTAATCTACGTCTAAAGGTGTGTGTACTAAAATGATTTCCATTCCAAAAGAAATGAAAGACCAGATGATAGGCAAGATACAAGCCTATTTTCAGGATGAACGCGACGAAGAGATCGGTGAACTTGGAGCGGACCTTCTATTGGACGTCTTTATGAAAGAACTAGGGCCGTATTATTACAATCAGGGTATTGCTGATGCGAAAGCTTTGATGGAAGAGCGTTGGGTAACTGTTGAAGAGGACATCGAAGCCCTGAAGCGGTCTACCGGGGGCGGCAGGTACAGGTAAAGTTTTTGACGTGTTTCTTCTATATAAGGTGACATAATGAAAACAATTTTTTTGGCTTTGTAGGCCAGAGAGGTTGTTTTTTTGTTTTGGGTTTTAGGAGGAGGGTGTACATATTGTGGCTTTCGACACAAGGGTCGAAAATCCTGCTGGGGTCTGACCCTTTATTTGCTTTATTTGACCTTTTATTTTGTGACCCATTTTTTAGAGAGTTAACACGTTTTGCTTTTTTGGTTTAGTGGAATGAATGGAGTAGAGGTGGTGATGGTAATGAAAGCGAATGTGTTGGTGATTGGGGGCGGTGTTGGCGGATTGACGGTAGCGCTGAAGCTTGCGAAGTGTGGTATTGGGGTTACGGTTGTGGAACAGGTCAAAGGTAGTACTCATATGTACAAGGGAGAATTGGTGCAGCCGAAGACGTTGCAGATCTTTGAGAAGAATGGAATTCTCAAAAGTGTATTGGACCAAGGTCATATTATAAACAAAATAGAGCTGATAGAAAAGAATAAGCTCGATAAGAAGCCCTCCCTACCGATGCAATCCATGAGTTATAACATATTACCGGAACCATATAACTTCGCGTTGATGATTCCCCATGAAACATTGAAAAAAATCCTACTAGAGGAAGCTGAGAAATACCCTTCCTTCAAATATATACAGCCTGGAAGGTTTATAGGCTTTGAAGGTAAAAAAGCAAAGGTGAGAATAGAAAAAGAAGAAGTATTGCTTGAGGCAGATTACTACATTAGTGCAGAGGGCCGTAAATCGAAAATCAGAGAAACGATGGGTGTGCCGAAAAAGGAGAAGAAGTATGACCATCACTTTCTGACCGTTACCTTTCCGAGGCCTGAAACATTGACAGAGGGAAAAATTATCTCCACTGATGATACATTCCTTGGACTTTTCCCTTTACCGGATAATCTTGTGCGAACGGTGTATCTGATTCCTAAAGGTACCTACAAGGAAATGATAGAAGAAGGGCTGGAATCTTTTTATAAAAAGTATTTGGAACTTTATCCTGAACTGGATGGTTATGTACAACAAATCGATTCATGGAAAAAAATCCAACTTATGATTCCGGTACATTATCATGTTTCCAACTATGTGAAGGATAACGTGGCATTGCTTGGGGATGCAGCGCATAGCGTCCATCCGATGGCAGGTGAAGGGATGAACCTCGCCATTCAAGATGGTGATGTGTTAGGTGAACTCCTTTGTTGGATGTACGACAATGACCAGCATAGCACCGAGAAACTTTCCTATTACGAAAATGTAAGGAAGCCTAGGGTCCGACATGTATTAAAATTGAGCCATCTTTCAGCTCTTGCCTATTCCAGGCCTTTAAAATCCTTGGTGTCTTGGAGAAGTAAGGTGATGGAACAGCTCACGAATGATCCGGTTCTTCATACTAAGCATATGTTGAATATTTCCGGACTCGGCATATGGAAGGAGTCACTGGTTGACCGGGTCATTCAGACCGGGGTGGCCCCTAAAAGGAAGGAGCGGGAAAATCACCTAATCGATCGTCGACATCTTTTTACAGAAGAAGAAGATTACCCGTGGAGAGAGAAGAAGGAGGAAGCATAGGTATGATAAGTGAATATGTAAGGCTTTTAAAAGCAAGAGGGTATATGAAAAGAAATCTACCATTCCTTTATAGTTGGCATGCCTATGTTGGATATGAACTGGATTTATATGAAGCATTCAAGAAACCGAAGACAATAATGGAAGTTGCTCAGGAACAAGACTTGAAAGAAGATCTTTTAAAAAGATGGGTTGAGGTTGGCGGGGTCATCGGCTATTTGAAAAAGAAATCCAAAGAACGCTACCAGACGGTCAAAAAGTTCATGGTCCCTTCCAGTAAGAATAACCCGAGGTCCACTGGTGTACTGTTGAAAGAAATGATGGAGTTGCATATTCCGACACTGATAAAATATCCGAAGATGATGAAAACAGAAAAGAAAGAACAGTTTAATCAAAAGGAACATGGCATGGTCGTGGCGCAAACGTCCTCACTGTTGGAGCAGCTGGCCATACCGAGGGTCATGAATGTAATGAAAAAGGCCAAACCGAAAACAGTGGTGGATGTTGGTTGTGGTAGTGGAGGCTATCTTCTGAAACTCTCACAAAAGTTTCCTAAAGCAACGATGCTCGGGATAGAGTTGAATGAAGATGTGGCAGAAGAAGCAAGCAGAAACTGTGAAAAACAAGAACAAATCAAGATAGTTTGTGAGGATGTTCATAAATGGTCACCAGATGAAAAAGTGGACTTTGTCATGTTGAACAATATTCTTCATTATATATCCCCGGATGACCGAATCCAACTGTTCAAGAGAATCAGCGAATGGCTTCCGAAAAAAGGGACGTTATCGGTGGTAACACCTATTCATAATTCAAAGCATGGAGGACAATTTTCCAGCGTGTTCAACAGTTTTTTTACAGCGTTCGATAATTTGTACCCTCTCCCATCAGAAAGTGATCTCGAACATCTAGCCGATATGGCACAACTGAAAGTGGAAAAATTGAAGCCGGTTATTAAAGAGGGTGGATGGTATCAGATCACTTTTAAGAAAATAAAATAGTTTAACACAGTAAAGTAAACAAGGGCTGAGCTTTGGAGAAATTCCAGGTTCAGCCTTATTTTTTGGATCAATAACCCTCTACTAGAATAGTTTTCCTTATCCTTCTAATATAAGGAAAACTCGTAATAGTCCCTTAATATACTCGTTATGTACGTAACCTAAATGTTATTCTACTGTTCTTTGAATCTATCAGAAAAATGTTATGATGGTACCACTGAGTCAAATACATAGGAGGTATTTAGTATGAAAAAGACCATGGTATCCTTGGTAACGGCAGCGGCCCTTGCAGGCACGTTCAGTTTAGGTGCGAATGCCTCTGCTGCAGAAGTTACGGTAAAGAAAGGCGATACTCTTTGGGACATCGCTAAAGCTAATAACATATCAGTAGAAGAGATAAAAGATTGGAACGGACTATCAAGCGACGTTATCTTCCCACAAGATCAATTAAAAGTGGCATTATCTGAACGCTACAAAATTGAAAAGGGCGATACGTTATGGGGAATCTCCCAAAACTATGAAGGTGTTACCTATCAGAAACTAGCAGAATGGAATTCCATTGCTAACCCTGATTTAATTTATGCAGGAGACGATCTAGTAATTTATGTGAATGGTAATCCAGTCCCTGTAGAAGCTCCTGTCAAAGAAGAGGCGCCAGCAGAAGAAGCACCAGCTGAAGAGCCTGTAACAGAAGAGCCAGCGGAAGAAGTACCTGCTGAAGAACCTGCTGAAGAACCTGTAACAGAAGAACCAGCAGAAGAAGCACCAGCTGAAGAGCCTGTAACAGAAGAACCAGCGGAAGAAGTGCCAGCTGAAGAACCTGTAACAGAAGAGCCAGCAGAAGAAGCACCAGCTGAAGAACCTGTAACAGAAGAGCCGGCTCAAGAAGAAGAAACAGCAGCTGATCCGGAAGTAGCGCAGGAATTAACGATGACAGCGACTGCTTACACAGCAACATGTGAAGGTTGCTCCGGTATTACTGCAACAGGAATCAACTTGTTGGAAAATCCTGACATGAAAGTAATCTCTGTTGATCCAGATGTTATTCCTCTAGGATCCAAAGTTTGGGTTGAAGGATATGGTGAAGCAATCGCTGGAGATACTGGTGGAGCAATCAAAGGAAACAAAATTGATATCTTCATTCCAGAATACAAAGATGCTATCAACTATGGTGTACAAGAAGTACAAGTTAAAGTTTATAAGTAATTTAGAGGAAGAGGGGTTGCCTAATGTGATTGGGTGGCCTCTTTTTTTTGGCATCTGATTTTTGGGTAACGGTAAAATAAAATTTCCCTTCCCCTTTGAACATATTTCTATTAAAATATGAGAATATTTCCAACTATTAAATAGGGAGAGGTAATTATTATGATCAGAAGACTGACAGAAAGGGACCACGATGTATGCTTTGCTTTTTTGGGTGAACAGCCGGCAGAAAACCTGTTTATAATTGGGGACATCGAGGCTTACGGATACGAAAAGGATTTTCAGAAGTTGTGGGGGGAATTTGACGAAGGTGGGGCGCTTAAAGCCGTTCTACTGAAATATGAAGAAAATTATATCCCTTATGCAAATTCAAACTTTGATGCAGAAGGCTTTGCGAACATTATGCTGAGTGATCCGAATTTCAATATGATGTCAGGTTTGAAAGAAATAACTGCGAAGATTGAACCGTTTGTCAAGCATCGTTTAAAAAGAAAGAGACAGACCTATTATGCAAAATGTACAGCTCTGTCATCGGGTTTAGCAAAAACTGTTGATACTTCCGCAGTCCTTCAGGCCACTTCACAAGATGCCGAAAAACTGGTTGAATTATTGAATTCCATCCCAGAGTTCAGTGACTCCAACATTACAGTGGAAAGAAAAAGGCGTGGGCTAGAAGAAGGGGTTTCCCGGTCCTATTATGTGGAGGAAAACGGTAGAATGGTTTCTACCGCTTCCACTACAGCAGAAAACACCCTTTCTGCCATGGTAGTGGGGGTAGCAACCTTGGACGCCTTTAAAAAGAAAGGATATGCAACGCAGTGTATGGTCAAATTGTGTACCAAGCTCCTTGGAGAGGGCAAAGAGTTGTGCCTGTTCTATGACAACCCAAATGCAGGAGTGATCTACAAGCGTATCGGATTTCAGGATATCGGGTTCTGGATGATGTATTCGTTTCATGGTCAAGAATAAAAAAAACTGCCTCACAAATAGTATGCGCCAGAGTTTTCTCACCATCACATCCCAAGTAGAAAGTTTTATGAGGTTGCTAAAGTGGAATAAGGTAATAGGCAACTGAAAATATAAACGAGGCGATAGGATGAATTTTAAAGAAGAAGCTCGCTACTGGAAAGAGCAGATAGATTTTAAAAAAGTATGGGCGCCAGGATTGCTTATTCTTGCTGGGATAGGACTCATGATCACTGCAACCGTTCTGTTCCTTGAGCTGGCAGAGGATGTGTGGGAACAGGAGAAATTCACATTTGACCATGTAATTATGGAGTATTTTCAATCCGTAGAAAACGGAACCTTAAACACTGTGTTCAAGCTTATAACAGAAACAGGTTCTGTCTGGTGGATAACGATAGCTAGCGTTTTTACGGTCTTATTCCTTTGGTTGAGAAAACGGGATGTGCTAGGTATCCTGTTTTTCGTCCTGGCGATTGCTGGGGGAGGTAGTTTCATCTTTGTCTTAAAATACGTCTTTCAGCGGGAGCGGCCTTCATTGGCTCCGGAATACGATGGAAACGGATTTAGCTTTCCAAGCGGTCATGCGCTAGGGAGTTTTATATTATACGGGTTTCTTATCTACTTTATTGGAAGAGAGAAACGTTTCTTTAAAACGAGAATGCTTGCAATCGGTCTGTTGTCGGTTCTTATCATCAGTGTAGGCCTCAGCAGGGTCTACCTTTATGTCCATTATCCGAGTGATATACTGGCGGGTTATGCCGTCGGGCTCATCTGGTTAATCTGTTGCATATTCTCGATGGAAATGATGAGGGTGTATCGGGACAAGGATAAGCGGGCGTCTATTTCAAACCTTATTCATCATAGAAAATAAATTAGGACGATCCATGTATGGGTCGTCCCAGTGTGTAGACAAAGTTATTTTATTCTATGGAATATGCATTAACCAGGTTGATCGCAGTGGAAGGCGCGCAGACTACTGCGGGAGGAGGGGACAGGGAAGACCCCGCAAGGCGTAGCCGAGGCCACTGAAAAAGTACTGAATTTTAGTTCTTGGGTAAACACCGCTGTTGATTTCCGCAAATAGCTTCGCTTTCCGCGGGGCGACCTTGAGCCTCCTCGGGCTGCGCCCTGCGGGGTCTCAAGATTGTCGCTACTCCCCTGCAGGAGTCTACGCTATTTGCTCCAATCCACAGCTAGAAACCATTAAAAACAATTTGTTTTCAGTTTTTCAGTGCCCTCGCTTAGCCTGAGGAGGCTTCCGGACCGCCCGCGGAAAGCGAAGCGCCTGGAACGGAGATATCAACAGCTAGATGCAGTTTCAAATATTTTCAAAGCTTTGTCAACAGTCTGGGACGGTCCCGGTATGGGCCGTCCTATTTTATTTGACCTTCTATTTCCTCATTGAATTTCTCGCCAACTTCATCTCCATCAGTTGTACCGTATGCTTCTTGTAACACTGGTTGGAGTTTTTCCATCATTATTGTTTGTTTATATAAGTCCCTGTCATATTCATGATTCAATTCCTCTAGCGTCATATTTAATGCTTCAGCATACGCTTTTTGCTGAGGAAACTCACTTTGGTCCGGCCCTTCTTTTATCCATGCATCCAGTTCATCTTCTGAAACAGAAACATTATATTTATTTTCGGCAACGGACATAAATGCTTCGTAATACTTAAGATTATAATCCGCTTTCTCCATGGCTTCCTCTTTGGTAAGGTCTCTTTTGTTCATAAGCCTTTCATCACCGATTACACGGATTACCCATTTTTCCAGCTCTTTGTTTTCGATTTCCATTTCCCTGGCGCGATCTACGATATGCTCCATGATGAATTTATACTCATCATAGGAAAGCTCGGTGCCAGCAAATAGGCCATCCAGGGGTCCAGGCTCATTTGTCTCTTTTTGTTCCCCGCAGGCTGTTAACATTATGAGTGAACAGACGATAATAGAGATAACAAGTTGTTTTTTCATGAATTCTCACCTATTGCTTTTTCTTTTAATCCTACCAATAAACGAGGTGGAGGGCAAAGCAAAGGGTCAGATAGGGCATGACGTATTGGGAGTGAGGGCTTTGTTGAAATTTATCTCTGCATTTATGATGATTTCTATAATTGGCGTCATCGGATATCATTATTACGATTATGTAGATGGGGGTTCGTTGTTTTCCTCGACTACGCTAGCAAGTGTTCAGGAGATTGATCATCAGGAATATGAGGATGATATTATATATCAGGAAAACAGGGAGATAAGCACGTTAGAGGTTTTATCGGTCCAACATAAATATTTAAACAATGTGACAGGATGGGGAGGCGCTGACACAGTCAACCTTCGTAATTTAAAAACGTCCGATGAATGGAAAGAACTGAAGGCGGCCGTAAAATGGCTAAAAGCGGAGGGGTTTGCTCCATCCAAAGTATGGAATGATATGGAAAATGCCAGTGCGCTTATCACCCTTGTCGAGAGAAACGATGACAGAACGGCGCTCAAATATTTACACCGCATTTTTCATGATTTGGATGTAACACTAAATGAAGTTACAGAGGAAGAAGGCGAAACAAACATTTGGGGTATTACCCATGCGCAAGGTAACAGCCGAGAAATCAGAAGAGTGAACAATTATTTGAAAAAGAACTTTTAAGCGGATTAAATTTCCGCTTATTTTTTTGCAAAAAATTCAAATAATTTGTTGTGAAAACAAAGGTTTTTGTCCATATCTGTAGAAATAGTAATTGTATGTGAAAGGAGAGAAGGAGGAATCCGTCGTGAAAATCACAGAATTTATGGGCAATAAAGTATGCACCCTGATGATGGACTCAGAAGGACATAAAGTGAAAATCGAATTTATGTATTCCGAAATGCATCCAGAAATTCTTGACTTTAGCTTCCGAATCAATGGTAATCCTTCCTTGCAAACAAGAAATATAGTAAATGATCTTGCAGAAAAGAAAATGCAGGAGCTTTTTCTTAAATTAACTCACAATGTACTTTAGAGGACTCTTTATAGGGTCTTTTTTTCTTGTCCAATTTAACAGAACAATGAGATAATGTGAAGGAAAGCAAAGGGGGAGTACATAATGCCGATAACAACGGAACAGATTCAAAAATGGGATGAAAAAGATTCCTTAAAGGAATATCGTAAAGAATTTTACATAAAAAAAGATTCAATCTATATGGATGGAAACTCACTTGGACTTCTATCGAAGAGAGCAGAGGCATCTTTATTGAGTATGCTGGATACGTGGAAGAACCTTGGAATAGATGGCTGGACAAGCGGGGATGAGCCTTGGTTCTATTTTGCGGAAAAGCTAGGGGAGTTAAGTGCAACATTAGTTGGAGCGAAAAAGGAAGAAGTGATGGTGACAGGTTCCACAACGAGTAACCTTCACCAGTTACTTGCAACGTTCTATAAACCGGAAGGGAACAGGACGAAAATCGTTGCGGATGAATTGAATTTTCCCTCTGACATCTACGCGATACAGAGCATCCTAAAGCTAAAGGGCTTAAACCCGGAAGAGCATCTTATAAGAGTGAAAAGCCGGGATGGCCATACCATTAACGAGGAGGATATTATCCATTCTCTGAATGAAGACGTGGCGATGCTCATTTTGCCGACTGTGCTATATCGCAGTGGGCAACTGTTCAACATTGAAAAAATAACGAAGGCTGCACATGAAAAAGGCATTTTAGTTGGTTGGGACGGCTGCCATTCGGTAGGTGCCATTCCTCATGAGTTCCACAATTGGCAAGTGGACTTCGCGTATTGGTGCAATTACAAGTACCTCAATGCCGGTCCCGGTGGAGTAGGTTCACTGTTTGTACATGAGAAGCACTTCCATGAGACTCCCGGTTTAACGGGCTGGTTCGGGTCAGATAAGCAAAAGCAATTTGATATGGAGCATACCTTTACGCCTGCAACTACGAGTGGAGCATACCAGATCGGAACACCTCACATATTTAGTATGGCTCCATTGCTTGGGTCATTACAAATGTTTGAAGAGGTAGGAATGGTGAAAATCCGCCAGAAATCCCTGCACCAGACAAGAGTATTGATGGAACTTATTGAACAAGAACTATCCGGATTCAATTTCCAGCTTACAAATCCAAAAGTGGATACTTACCGCGGAGGTCACGTCAGCCTCGAGCATCCGGAAGCAGCCCGGATATGTAAATCATTAAAGGAATTAGGGGTCGTACCTGATTTCCGCAAACCGAATATTATCCGACTTGCACCTGTTGCACTCTATACTACTTACAAAGATGTATATGAGACGGTTCAAATAGTAAAGCAGATTATGCAAGAGAAGCACTATGAAAAGCACTCTAATGAACGAGAAGTGGTAGCATAAGGGGGAAGCAAGCAAATGAAAGTGTACGATATATCAAGACAACTTAGTGAGAGTACCCCTACATGGCCAGGGGATACTCCATTCAATTACACTGTAAACTGGTCAAAGGAGCACACAGGATCAGTCAATGTCGGAAGTGTCAAAATGAGCGTTCATACTGCAACTCATGTGGATGCACCATTTCACTTTGATGATAATGGAAAAAGAATGGATGATTTGGATCTCTCTATCTTCATGGGACCTGCAGTTGTAGTGGATGTAAGCCAACATGAAACAGTTGAGCTGAACCATGTGGAGGAAACCATATCTCTTCATCCAACGAAACGAATTCTTTTTAAAACAAATGCATGGGAAATGGAAGAGGAGTTCCCTGTTAAAATACCAACTATATCTGTTGAAGTGGTTAAGCTTCTGGAAAAAATGCAAATACCTCTTATCGGAGTAGATCTCCCAAGTGTGGATGAGCTCGACAGCAAGGACCTGCCTATCCACCATACCTTGCACCAAGCAAATATCTGCATTCTCGAAGGGTTAGACCTGAGGAAAGTGGAAGAAGGCGAATACCAGTTGATTGCACTACCATTAAAGCTTAAAGGCGCAGATGGAAGCCCCGTGAGAGCAATACTTATAAAAGACTAGCTGTCAAAATTTGCTTTCCCATCCTACTTTTCATACAATAGACCTAATCTATTATGGTGAGGTACTAAAATGAAAAAATGGCAAAAGAACAGTTTGGTAACCATTGGTATCATTGTTAGTGTAGCAGCTGTTGCCTGTCTCTATCTGCTTGCTACACCTTATAAATTAGTCAATCAAGACAGTATGGAGTCGACAGACAAAGTTGTCGTAAAAGAAGACAGGGGATGGATCTCCTTTTTTCCAAAAGAAGAAAACGACGAAATTGGAGTCATCTTTTACCCTGGGGGAAGAGTGGAGGCGGCCGCATACGCTCCAATCGCGAAGTTGGCTGCAGAGCAAGGAGTCCCATTTATCATCGCCAAAATGCCGCTGCATCTTGCGGTGTTGAATCCAAATAAAGCAAATAAAGTAATGAAAAAATTTCCCGATCGGGAGTGGGTTATTGCCGGTCATTCCCTTGGAGGAACAATGGCAGCAAGATATGTAAAAAATAACCCCGAAAAAGTGTCAGGCTTGATTCTGATGGCAGCCTACCCAGCAGAAGGTGATGATTTAACTTCATTTAAAGGAGAGGTTATCACATTAGAAGGACAGCTGGATGGTGTAATAGATGAGGAGGCCCTGACAGAAGCGGATTCTCGTCTGCCATCACAGACCTACACGATTATTGTTCAAGGTGGAAACCATTCTCAATTTGGTGATTACGGGTTGCAAAATGGGGATAATGAGGCGGCAATATCGAAAGAGGAACAGTGGAAGAGAGTGGTACAAGGGGTTGTTAGGAGTTTTTAACTAGCCCCAAACTTGTTGTGCGTCAAAGGCATAATGCTAGAGGAGTAGGTCCAGAAACGGACCTACTCCTCCTTTTAATTGATAATCCCCGTACCTGTGATATGCACACTTACGTTTGGAATGATTTCAATAGTGGGATATACTTCTCGCCACTTAATCTCTTTCCATGTTTTATTGTGATGAACTTTAATATTCTGCCCGATTTTCAATACGTCACTATTCGCTTCTTGTATAATCTTTATCACTTCTTGAGCCTGAAGCTCTATATGCTTAGCAGCTTTTTTTTCCAATTCCTTAACTACTTTTTTATCTATGAGCCCATCTTTTGGATACTCTACAATGGAACCGGATATTTTTAAATCTATGTTTACTTTTATATCAGAAGGGGAGTTTACTTAATTGTCTTTTTCTTCTTTTGCGGCAAAGTGTCTTTTGGACGTGTTCTAATGAATGGCAAGGGGACCCTAATCAATGTGTCTTTCATCTCTGTCCATTTTAATGTGGAAAACGGTGCAAAATAAGGGGTGCCAAATGACTCTAATTTACATAAGTGAATTAATACAAACATAAACAAAAAGCTCATTCCGATCAATCCGAACATGGATGCTATTAGCATAAATGGAAAACCCAACAATCTGATAGAGGAACCCATTTCTGTAATCGGAACAATGAAAGAGGAAATGGCGGTGATAGCAACCACAATTATCATGGTATTAGAGACTAGGTTAGCTTCTACAACTGCTGTCCCGATTACCAATCCTCCGACTACACCAATGGTTTGACCAATCCTGCTTGGTAGCCTGATGGAAGCCTCCCTTAAAATCTCTAATGTAATTTGCATTGCAAAAGCCTCCACTAAGGGAGGGTAAGGAACATATTCCAATGAAACGATGGCTATGTACAAAGCTGGAAGGAGAACAGAAATCAAAAATCCGAGAATACGCAAAAAACGAATAAAGGGTCCAATATACCACCTGCTGTTGTAATCATCAGGTGACTGATAGAAAGTAAAAAAGGTAGTGGGTGCTAAGAGGGCTCCAGGACTGTTTTCGGCAATAATGGCAACCCTACCATCCATCAAGTTGGCGACAGTACGATCAGCCCTTTCCGTACTAAGCATGGTCGGGAATATTGAAAAATTATTACTTAAAAATTCCTCGATATGTCCTGGAGCAAGGACAAAGTCGATATCGATTTCAGTAAGCTTATTTTCAATCAATTGAACTGTATTCTTATTTGCTATATGATCAAGGTAAATTATGCTCACTTTGGTGTGGGAATCATTTCCGATCGTGAAAAACTTAATCTTCAAGTTTGAATTGTGAAGACGCTTCCTAATGATTCTATAAAACCTTCATGCGAACCCCGGATGACACCTTCCGTTTCTGGCTCCGATATATTCCGTGTTTTAAAGTATGAAGCATCAAACACCTGTGCAAGCTCTGAATCTTTTTTCAATAGGATGCAATTTCCATGTAATAAATAATTTGCTACTTCTTTCATACTGTTTGTTTCTTTAACCAAAGCTTGACTTGCAGAGCCTGTTCCAAGCATCGGCTTTATAATTTTTTCTTCCACGAGTTTTTTATCTATGATTGTGTCGATGTATAATAAGTAAGCTTCTTCGTTGTACCGGTGAAGAGACTCCATAATGAAATCCTCCGTATGGACGAAAGTTTCCCTTAAATGAAGCAGGTTTTCCTCCAATTTAGTGGTAAGAACAAGAGGGTCGTTGTTCATCATGGTCTCATTCACCTCCTTTAGAAACAGGGTTTTACTATATTTTCCTAACAAATAGATTTATTTATGCATGAGACCAAAAGTTCTTTTGTTATACTTAAAGGAATATAAACCTCGGGAGTTTTTAATCATGAAGAAATTATCTGTCTCAGTTAGAAAGCTTGTAGAATTTGTAATGATGGGTGGCAGCATAGACAGCAGATTTACAGGGGCAAATGTTATGCATGAAGGTACGAAAACACACCAACGACTTCAAGGAAATAGAGGGGAAGACTATGAAAAGGAAGTACACCTTTCCATTGATATCCCGTTGAATGGCTACGCGTTACATATAGAGGGAAGATGTGATGGAATATACCGTACGGATAAACAAGTGATTATAGAAGAGATCAAGACGACAGCAAGGGATTTGAGCGCCATTACCGAACAGGATTTCCCGACATATTGGGCTCAACTGAAAATGTATGCCTATATCTATTGTTTGAAACACAATCTGGAAACCATAACGGTGCATATGGTGTATGCGAAAAGAAGCAGCTTTGAGGAACGGACATTTAAAAAGGAGTATAGGGTGACCGAACTTTCCGGCTTTGTACAGGAAGTGACCCAGGCGTACATTGAATTTCATAAGAACTTGCTGGCTTTTAATGAAGCAAGAACGGAGAGCATAAGGAATATGAATTTCCCATATACATCCTATCGCACCGGACAGAGAGATCTTGCCAAGGCTGTGTACAAAACTATTATGGAAGAAAAGAGACTGTTTGCCAAAGCAGCAACAGGGATAGGCAAGACGATTGCAACCATTTTTCCAGCTGTCATGTCCTTGCAAAAGGGCACACCGGAAAAAATCATGTATTTGACTGCAAAAACGATTACAAGATTGGTGGCTGAAGAAGCTTTTCGGCTGTTAATGGATAAAGGGTTAGCCATTAAAGTGGTGACGATAACTGCTAAGGATAAAATCTGCTTTCAGGAAGAAACGATATGTCAAAAAGAATTCTGCCCGTATGCAGATGGGCATTATGATAGGTTGAAAGATGGAATAATCGATATCTTGCAGAATGAACAACTTATGAACAGGGAAACGATAGAGAGATATGCGCAAAAACACAGGCTGTGTCCTTTTGAGTTCTCTTTGGATCTTGCGTTGTTTGCTGATGTTGTCATCTGTGACTACAATTACTTTTTTGACCCAAAAGTTAAACTGCAACGGTGGGGAGATTTTCATAAAGAAACAGTTCTTCTGGTGGATGAAGCGCATAACCTGGTTGACCGTTCCAGGGAGATGTTTTCTGCCAATCTGACGAAATCTGTTTTCCTGCAGGCAAGCAGGGAAGTGAAAAACCTAGATAAGGAGCTCTTCAAAAAAATAAAAGCGGTAAATGATGCACTCTTAAAGTGGAAAAAGGAGATGCTTGTTTCGAACGATTTTGTATTTGAAGAAAAGCCGGATCATCTGGTGGAGGTGTTGACGGAAGCGGTGGAAGCTTGTGAACAATGGTTGGTACGTCATCCATCAGGAATGGCCCATGAGGAAGTGCTGACGGCCTATTTTGAAGGGCAGGATTTCCTGCGCATCGCAAAGGAATATGATGAACGCTATAAGACGATTGTGTCGATCTTTCAGAGCGAAGTGCTCGTAAAGTTGGCATGCATGGATTCCTCCGCAGCAATCAAGCGGTTGACGAGTAAGACGGTTGCCACTGTGTTCTTCTCTGCAACTTTACATCCACTGGGCTATTTCCAGACTGTGCTCGGTGGGGAGAGGAATGACTATCATCTTTCCATCCCAACTCCTTTTAAACCTGAGCAGCTAGAGGTTTATGCCAAAAAAGTATCTACAAAATATAAAGATCGGGAGTCATCCGTGATTCTGATCATTGATGCCATCAGGGAGGTTTTCCATGCTAAAGAAGGGAATTTTCTCATCTTTTTCCCATCTTATGAGTATTTGACCCTGGTCTTTGAAGCATACAAGGAGTATGCGGTAGAAGATTCCATTGAAACCGTCCTACAGCAACCGGTGATGACAGAAGAGGAGAGGGAGGACTTTTTACTGAACTTCTCTGCTGACAGAAAAGGCACATTTATCGCCTTTGCCGTGTTGGGCGGAATTTTTTCCGAGGGGATAGATTTGAAGGGCGACCGGTTGAAAGGTGTGGGGATTGTAGGTGTCGGCTTGCCGAGGCTATCCCCCGAAAGAAATGTCATGAAAGAATATTTTCAGGAACTAGGTCATAATGGCTTTGATTTCGCCTATGTTTATCCTGGAATGAACAAGGTTCAGCAGGCAGGTGGAAGGCTAATCCGAAGTGAGGAAGACACAGGATTTATCCTCTTTCTCGATGATCGGTATTTTCAACCTAAATACAGAAACTTGCTCCCTCCTGAATGGCAGCACTTCACCCCGAAATGATTTTAAAAAGGCTCTTTTCTCAAAGATTGTTGCTATACACTAGTAAAAAGTCGGCTATTGGACTTTTTACAAGAAAAATCGGCCTTTGGATTTTTCACAAGAAAACTCGGTCTTTGGATTTTTCACAAGAAAACTCGGTCTTTGGATTTTTCACAAGAAAAATCGGCCTTTGGATTTTTCACAAGAAAAATCGGCCTTTGGATTTTTCACGGCTTATCTACTCTAAAATAGGCATGTATATTACTCAGTGTACCCGGGAAAAGAGCACGACAGGAAGGGATATAACGGGTGATTGATAAATACGAAAAAGCAACAAAATTTACGAAAACAGCTTTAAAAAATCTTTACACTGGCTTTATCCTGCATCAATATTTGTCGGGTACAATACTTAATAAATATTGAAAATGGGAGTGGAGGCAGATGAGTAAAAAGCTCCAAAAAGCATTGGAGAAGCAACGTGAACATTATATTAACAAGCTTCTATTAATAGGTGTCTATGATTCACTCATTTTAGACGGAATGACAACAACGGAATTGAAGACAGAATACCATTATTTCTTTTACGATGTACCAAGCAAAAAAGTGAATAACATAAAAAAGGCATAACCCAATTGCCAACGGGTTATGCCTTTTCGCCACTAACACTAAGTTCTTTCACTTTTTCTTCCTGCGGTCCTTTTTCAAAATGCAATGTTCTGGTAGGGAAGGCCACAACCACATCTTCTTCCTCCAGGATCTCCATTATTTTGAAGTTAATATCCTCTTTGACTTCCAAATATTCTCCCCACATGATGGATTTCGTAAAGAAGTAGAGAAAGATATCTAAGCTGCTTGCACCAAAGCTGTCAAAACGGACTAGAATGGTTTCCTGGTCGATGTCTTTATGATTATGCAGCATGTTTTCAATACGCCGGACTACTCTTTCCAGACTTATACGTGATGTATCATATTGAACACCTAGCTTAAAGCTGACTTGCCGCTTCCCCATTTTTGACCAGTTCGTAATCGGTTCATTTGATAAAGTAGCATTAGGAACAGTTACTATAGCTTGCGCAAAGGTTCTAACCTGCGTACTGCGGAAGGAGATATCCTCTACCACACCTTCCACACTTGGCGTCTTGATCCAATCCCCCATTGTAAATGGTTTTTCTGTCACAATGATGAATCCACCTAACAGGTTCTTCAGGGATTCCTGCGCGGCCAAGGCAAATGCAAGACCTCCAAGGCCAAGCCCGGCTACAATTGCACCCACATCATATTCCCAAACCTCCAGCACAATACTGAAAGTCAATGCGAGTAGAATGAAACGCAATACCTTTGTGACAAAGGGCATGACAATCTTATCTACTTCAAAATCCAGACGGTTGGAAAGGTTGGTGAAAAGATTGGATGAATATGGGATGAAATTGAAAATCCCCCAGGAAAATAATCCAATAATCGATGATCGCATTATCTTAGATAATGTTACAGGCTCCATTAGGGTAAACGGAGCTGTTTTAAGGGCGAAAAATATCCCCAAAATGACGAAAAACATTCTGACCGGTTTATCAAAGGCCAGCACAAGATAAGTGAAAAGATCAGTAGGCGTTTTCCGGGAAAAAGCTAATATCCCTTTGAAAAAATACTTGGTGAAAAGCTTTCTCCATAACAGGAAAAGCAACAGGATGATTAGGGAAACCCCTAAATCCAGCCAGAACTCCAGATTAGTCCAATAATCGGCTGTAAAGAAATTGGTGAACCAATCAATCGTTTTATACAAAGCACAAACCTCCTTCGGGTGGGTGCATCCATGTGTTATTTTTCTGAGAGACTATTCAACTCTTTATTGATCGGTGGAATAAGCGATATAAGAAAACTCCATACACACCGAGCCCAATGTATCAAGCTTTAATCGATTCTATCATAAATCACTATATTACTATGAAGTCCTTTAGATTTCAACGACTAGCCTTATTAATAAATGTCGGAATAGTTAATATTTTTATAGAATTACAAAATGAACAGTGGTAGTATTTTACTATATAAAAAGTATTTCGGATATCGTGAAATTATTTTGGGGGGTACTGAGATGGGGATTTTGTGGAACATAACAAAGTCATTCCTGTTCTTTCTGTTGATTGCTGTACTTTTGATCCTTGCTGTATTGTTTCCAAGGCAGCCGGACATCGCTGTTCAGGGAAGGGCACAGACTTTGGAGTATGGTTATGAGTTTTCGTGGGGAGCATATCAGCATAATATTTCCATGTTCATTATAGATGTGAGAGAAAATGACACACTGGGAATGACAAGATATAACAAACCTGCCGAGGAGGAGCTATGGCCCCATCTTAGCAGAAGCCTCAAGGTTATTTTCACCGCGTGTGCCATAACCGTAATCTTCGGTGTTTTAAAAGGGATTTTTGATTTTTTTGACCGCTTCAACGGTTGGAATGTATTTGGAAAAGGCCTTACATGGTTGATACAATCTATTCCCGATTTCTTTCTGATTATTTGTCTTCAATGGCTGATCATCTTTCATTTTCCATTCATCAAGATTTTCGGCCATGACCATTGGTTCAGTTTCCTCATAGCCGGTGGATTGGTTGCCTTGTACCCCATGCTCTATGTAGCAAGAATCACTTCGGCGACCCTAGGGAACGAAAAAGGGAAGCCTTACATACAAGTTGCCCGCTCCAAAGGACTCTCCAAAGAAAGGGTTCTATGGAAGCATATGCTCAGAAACAGTGTGTATCCAATCATTTCAAACTTCCCGGCTGTGATGCTCTATTTATTATCCAATCTATTGATTGTAGAGTGGCTCTTGGATTATAGAGGTGCGGCATATAGAATGTTTCAGGCGCTTGATGTTAAAAGTTCTTTGTCAGGAAGTATGCGCTATGTAAATGAGTCCGGTCTCATCATTGGATTTGGGCTCAGCTTTATGGTCATTGTATTCCTCTCGCAGATCATCTCTATAATTTTAATGAAGAAAATGGAAGCAAGGTAGGGAGCAGACAAAATGAAACGTAATTGGACATTGATAATCGGAAGTGGATTTTTTATTTTTCTGGTGCTGATAACCTTAGTTGGTCCCTATCTACCGTTTATAGATACAGTACTTGAATCGAAACGAGTGGTTTTTACAGATTCCGGCGTTGAAACGGCACCGTTTGAACCTTCAAGAGATTTTCTGTTTGGATCAGATAAAGAAGGTAGGGATCTATTAAGTATCATTGTAGTGGGTGCTAAGGAAACACTGGGGCTGATACTTGCGGTGGCAATACTGCGTTATTTCATTGCAATAGTATTAGCATTACTATCTGTTAATAAAAAGGGGGCAGCCCACTGGATCCTGCAAGGTTGGAACCAGATTTTCTCGGCATTGCCAGTAATTTTTTCTGCTATTATCCTATTGAGCTTGCCTATCATCTTTTTTCATGAGCACCGCTTCTTTTGGGCCATTGTCATACTTGCATCCATTGAAGTCGGAAGGGTGGGAACAGTTCTGCAAAGCCAGTTCCATTCCATAAAAAATACCCCATACGTGGAAGCGGGTATTACGGTGGGGGTATCTTCTATTACTCTATTTAGCAAGTATTTCATTCCGAATGCTTTGCCAGACCTGGTTGTTCAATTTTTTCTTGATATGGGGAGAATCGCTTTGTTAATAGGTCAGCTTGGCATCTTTAGTATCTTCATAACACAACAGTTCGTCCAATTGTCTTACGGGTCGGGAATCATCGAAAACACGAGCCTTAATTGGGCAACATTGCTTGGACAGGCGAGAGGGGACCTGTTGCGAGCCTTCTGGATTCCATTTTTTCCTGCACTGGCCCTTGCCTTCAGCGTATTGACTTTTAATGTTTTGGGAGAAGGGTTGAGAAAACATTTCCATCGATTGGAAGCATAATCCGGAATTTTCATTAGACTGTCGAAAAGTGCTCGACAGTCTTTTTTTAATTCTATAAAATAGGGGAAGTGTTCATTTAGAAGTGTTAGGGGTAATACAAATGAAAAAACTTAATAGATGGATTCCTGGAATACTACTGGTACTTTTAATTGCGGTCGCTGCCAAGTTTTTTGGCGAGTATTTCCCTTCCATTGGCGGAGTGATATTTGCTTTGTTGATTGGAATCCTGATAAGAAACAGTGTGAATATAGATGAAAAGTACATGGCAGGAGTGGATCTAGTCATTAAAAAATGGCTGAAGGTAGCTATTGTGTTACTTGGTGCAACATTGTCCTTTAAAAGTATCCTGGACATCGGTTCTCAATCGATTCTGGTCATCCTTTTTGTAGTTGTAGGGGGGATTTCGGTCACGCTATTAGTAGGAAAACTTCTGAAAATAGACAAAATACTATCCTTGCTGATTGGTGTAGGAACAAGTATTTGTGGTGCCACTGCCATTTCTGTGATAAAAGGTGTGGTGCATGCGAAGGAAACAGTAGTGGCCTATGCGGTTTCTACCATTTTCTTCTTTAATATCCTAGCAACCTTCCTATATCCTTTCCTCGGTCAATGGCTCCATCTGTCAACGCTTCAGATGGGAATATGGGCAGGTACATCCATCCACGATACCTCATCGGTTGTAGCTGTCGGGTATTTGCTTGGTGATGAAGTTGGGGAGGTTGCCACAACCGTCAAGCTTGTGCGAACACTATTCATTCTTCCGCTTGTATTAGCGGTCTCATTTATTGTCGTCCGAAAAAATGATGAGCATACCAGCATTAAGGGAGCTTTTCCGATATTCGTGCTTGGCTTTTTATTGATGAGTGGATTGTATTCGACGGGAGTCATATCAGAAATGCTCAGTGAGTATCTTGGCCAGGTTGCGAAGTTCCTGATAATTATGGTCATGGCAGGAATCGGACTTCAAGTGCAATGGAGAAATATACAAAGCCTGGGGTGGAAGCCATTTGTTGCAGGGCTTATAGCTTCAGTGTTTGTTGGTGTTACCAGCTTGTTGTTAACTTTGTATTTGGTATGAAAGTGCGAACCAAGAATCAATATAGGGCATCGTATATTAATATAAATACGTAAATGCAAAGTATTAGGAGATTGCGTCTTTATTGTCTATATATTCTGCGGACTGCTCTAGTAGTTTTGATTTCAGGGAAGCCAAATAGAAAGTGGAAATCATAGATGTTATATCCTGCCAGCATTCAAGCTTAGGGCGGTACACTATCAGCTTAGTTACTTGCATTGATTGTTTCCTTAAAAACAGGCGGTATCTGCGACTGTCTTCAGGTTCGGTTTCGTCAATAAATTCTATGATTAAGCTATCATCAAATTCGACAATGGGATGGACAACGGCAAAGGCTTGCACAACAATCACCTTTTCCTTTTTTAGTGTCCATTTTTTCCATTGGCTAATGATGTTATACATTTTTGGGACTCTAGTTCCATATTCAAGCTATTTTTCAGTTATTTCTTAGAAAGGATAGGACCTTTTCAAACGGTTGCTTCGCTTTCCATGCATAGAATTGTTGAAAAGGATCTCCGTTTACTTTCAATCGTTCCAATACCGTAAACAATGTAAAATCCTCCGGTCTCAAATTTTCCGTTACCTCGTTCCACTCTAAAGGAGTAGCAACTGTAGGTAAGTTATTCCCCCTCAGTGAATAGGGTGCGATAATGGTTTTGCCTTCAGCGTGCTGAACAAAGTCGACATACACTCTATTTTCTCTATTTTTTTTAAGCCGCTCGACAGTAAAGAGGGAAGGTTCCTTAGACACAAGGTAATTTGCAATAAACTCCGTAAATTTTCTCGTATCCTCGTAAGAGAATCTCCCGTCAGGTAGAGGGATATAGACCTGCAGCCCCTTTCTACCTGATGTTTTTATGAATGATCTGAGTTCAAGCTGATCGAATACCTCCTTCATCATTAACGCTCCTGTGACTGCTCCTGAAAAATCCTCTTTAGAGGGTGGGTCCAGGTCAAAAACAATTTCGCCAGGTTCAACTGTATGTACCGTTTGGAAAGGCACATGAAATTCCAACGCCAATTGATTTCCTAACCAGATCAATGTTTCAAGGTTATTGCACATCATATAGTGAATATCCTGCCCCATATGGGTTTCAACAAATTCAGGTGCATAGTCAGGACAGTTCTTCTGATAAAAGCTTTCTCCATACATACCATGAGGATAGCGGATGACCGTTAGTAGTCTGTTCTTCAGGAATGGAAGCACAAAAGGAGCACAACATGATAGAAATTCAAGGTAATCCTGTTTGGTGACCAATGGATCTTGCCAAAGCGGCTTGTCCGGATTCGTGATAGAAACAGAAGCAGGAAGCTCCCGTTTTGCCAACTGCTTCAAGGTACAATCGTTTACATCAACATCAAAACGGAACTGCTTAAATTCAGGATGGCGAAGTTGGTGTTGATAGAGTTCCAAATAATAGATGTCAACACATATTCCCGGTTGAACATATATATAGTGCTGGTCCTCTTTAAAACTGTTTTCCTTTATGACACTTAATAAAGCGGTTCTTTCTTCAGAAGAGATGCCATGAGAAAACAGACCAATCTCCTTGCTTTTCTTCCCGTCAAATACCCCCACATGAAAATACCCGTTTTCCTTCTGATAGGAAGTGATGAAACAAGTAATGGTCTTATAATTTTTCACTTTGATCCAATCTGATGTCCTTTTTCCAATTTTATATGTACTATTCCATTTCTTTGCGATGATTCCTTCCCCTTGTTGCAGTTTGACTTCATCCCAAAGCTCCTCTAAGTCCCTAAAAGAGGGAATGAACTGAAGTCGTATTTGGTCAGAAACCACAGGGGATACTGGCAGGCTGAACTGAATAAAAATCGATTGTAGTTTTTCTTTGCGTTCTTTGAAAGTGTCCCCGGTTAGCCTTTTGCCTCCAAGTTTAATGATGTCAAAAGCAAGTAAGGTGGCTGGATGATCCTTGGCAAGTATAGCAATCCTTTCTGTTGTTTTTGTCCGCCCCCGCTTTTGGATGGCGGAAAAGTTTGCTTTAGCAGGGGAGGTCAATACTGCCAGCTCACCATCTAGAGTTAAAGGGAGCAAGGAAACAAAATCTGCTTCTCTAGTCAGCTCTTCTAAATAGTTCACCACTTCCGGGAAGGACAAATTTAAATCAAGCCCATTTCTGCTTTGTAGCGTAATTTTGGACGATTCTATGGTAGCGAGACAACGAAACCCGTCATACTTCACCTCATAAACCCAATCCTTTCCTACAGGTGCATCACGGTGAAGGGTTGGAAGCATCGGTTTAATCAAGGAACAGCACCTCCTTTTGGATTATTTAGGACCGAAAACAAACAGGAGAAAACATCTAACCTGTCAGCTAGATGCTTTCTTTTTTCTCGTTGTCCGTTTTTTCGGCTTGGCTTTTTCAGTTGCTTTGTTTTCTTCAGACTTTGTTTTTGACTCCGCTTTCTTTTTGACTGGTTTATCTCCCTGATCTTTTGTCCGTTCAATGCTTGCCTGCAAAGCACTCATGAGATCCACCACATTGGTCTTATCTGATTCTGTCGGGGTGGTGGTTCCTTCTTCCTTATTGATTTTCTCTTGAACGAGTCGTAGGACGGCTTCCCGGTAATCATCATGGTATTTTTCGGGATCGAATTCAGTTGTTAATTGATCAATTAATGTTATGGCAGTATCCAACTCTTTTTGATCCACATCTTTTCTTTCCGGCACGCTTGGTACATCGGAAACATTTCGCACTTCATCCGGGTAATGGACTGTTTCCATAACCAAGCAGTCATTATAGACCCGGACGATGGCAAGCTGTTGTTTGGAGCGGATGGTAATCTCGGCCACTCCAATTTTTTTGGAATCATCCAGGGCTTCACGCAAAAGAGAATAGGCTTTGCTGCCGTTTTCCCCAGGTCCCAGGAAATAGGAGCGATTGAAGTAGATGGGGTCGATGTCCTCGAGTTTGACAAAATCAATAATCTTTACACTTTTATCTTCATGTTCTTCTTTTAATTCCTTCAGCTCGTCGTCTGATAAAATGACATATTTTCCTTTGACATACTCATATCCTTTAACAAGGTCACTCTGTTCCACTTCTTTATCACAGTTTGGACAGACCTTTTCATACTTTATAGGACTGTTGCATTCTTTATGCAATGTCCTGAGCTTAATGTCCTTGTCCTCTGTTGCGGAATACATTTTGATTGGAATATTGACCAAGCCGAAACTGATGGAGCCTTTCCACATTGTATGCATGCTTTATCACCTAAGTTATAAAATTTTGACAAAAGTACTATTCAGGTACTCAAAGGTAGTTTATCCTTATTATAAAAGATAAGTATTATAAATAATGGAAGGGGATAGGACGGTTGAGTGGGTATTTTTTTACTGGATTTCCGGGGTTTATTTGTCAGGAATTGGTTCGTGAACTTTTAGTAACGAAAAAGGAAGTATCATATATTTTCCTGTTGGTTCTTCCCACACAAAAAAGCATGGCTCTTCCCATCATGCAAACCTATCAACGCCTGTATCCGCAGACATCTTTTCATATTATAGAGGGAGATATCACACAGCCGGATTTAATGATGAAGGAAGAGGACCAGGAGATGGTTCGAGACCGAACTCAATATGTTTTTCATTTGGCTGCCATTTATGATTTGGCCGTCAAAAAAGAAATCGCTTTTCAAGTGAATGTTAATGGTACGCAGGAAGTGCTCAGATGGCTAAGGGGTTTGCCCAATTTGAAACGGTTTATGTATTTCAGTACAGCTTATGTAGCTGGAAAAAGGGAAGGGAAGATCCTCGAGGGTGAGCTCGTTCATGAATGCTCCTTTAAAAATCATTATGAAGAAACAAAATACTTGGCAGAGGTCTTGGTGGAAAAAGAGAAAACTAAGCTTCCCATTACCATCATCCGTCCAGGAATAGTCAAAGGGCACAGTCAAACCGGTGAAACCACTAAATTTGATGGTCCATATCTCATGTTGAATTTCCTTAACTCCCTTCGTTTTCTTCCATTGATCCCGCATCTGGGGAAGGGCGAGGCGGAATTTAATGTTGTACCAATTGATTATATTGTCAAAAGTACATGCTTTCTTACCCACTCGGAGCGAGCACTAGGTAAAACGCTCCATCTAACCAACCCTGAGCCTATCACGATAAGAGAAGCTTATACAGTATTAATGGATAAATTACTAAAAAAGGTACCAAAAGGCTCGATTCCACTTCCTTTGGCAAAAACATTCCTCCGTGTTCCAACGGCCAGAAAGTGGATGAAGGTGGAACGTGAAGCATTGGATTATTTTACATGGAAAGGGAGTTTCGATTGTACAGTGGCCAGAAGCATTTTAGAGGAATCCGGAATTGTCTGTCCTCCATTCCAACTAACTGCAGCCACCATGGTGAAGTACTATAACGAGCATAAATATGATGTGATGAAACATATTCATATTTCCTAAAGGGAAGCTGACCTCGGCTTCTCTTTCTTTTGACAGTCTTTACAGAATCGTTTTCATATAGAATCTCCCTGAAGATTGTAGTGCAAGGTGTGAGACTCCTACGGGAGGTAGCGGTAGACTTGAGACCCCTGAAGCGTTGTGAGGAGGCTCAAGCACCGCCCCGTGGAAAGCGAACACCTGGAACGAAAATCTACAGGAGTTACACAGACTGTGGAATAAATATCATGTGAAACTTCTTTTTGGAAGTATCCCTGAACAAAAGCACTAGAAGTTAAATTTATTAGGTATTTCGAAGTATTATAAAAATATTTTTTGACTCGCCCCCGAAAAAAATGAAACATTCACGTAACATTTAAATGACTAGTCGATGATATTTGATCATGGATGCAAAGGAGGAAGCAGAAAAAGAAAAAAAAGAACGATGATTGTATAGAAAACTGTAATATCAATTCAATAAAAAATACCTCTGAAAATTTTGCAATGGAATTATGTGACTTATATTACCTTTATATTACATCCAGAGAGTTCTTAACAGGTTTTTACATTGACATTTTATAGATAAAAGTACACCTTTATATATAGACAGGTGACTTTTTCTATAGATGAAAAAGCTCCTTCTTAATATATGCTTATAATTACAACTACTTGTAAAATGGAATACATATAAGCAGGGGGAGAGGTGAAGCCAGTGCTGAGCCTACTTTTTAAATTTGGCAAACGACGCACGAAGACTCTTGAAGATGAAGTGCTGGAAATACAAGCTGGCAACATTCAACTACAAAATAATCTTATTAATAAATATAAACCTTTTATCGCAAAAGCAGTGTCATCTGTGTGTAAAAGGTATATAAGTGAAACGGATGACGAATTCAGTATCGGTTTAATCGCTTTTAATGAAGCTATAGAGAAATACTCCAAAGAAAAAGGGAGTTCCTTGATTTCTTTTGCAGATTTGATCATCAAGCGTAGAGTTATTGACTATATAAGAAAAGAAAGCAAAAACTCAACCGTTACGATGTCTGAGCAGGAAGTGGATCAGGATGACTATGCGTCCAATAAGATAGAAGCGACGTTGTCCGTGGAGGAGTTCAATAAGCAGATTGATCAGGAGCATCGTAGAGAAGAGATAAGATACTATCAAACGGTGTTAATGGAATTCGGTTTGAGCTTTGCCGATCTTCTGGAATGCTCTCCTAAACATGCAGATGCCAGACAGAACGCCATAGAAGTAGCGCATACTCTAGTCCAGAACCAGGATCTGAAAAACCATCTATTCGAAAAGAAGATGCTGCCAATGAAGCAGTTGGAAGGTCTGGTGGATGTAAGTAGAAAAACAATAGAGCGCAACCGTAAATACATTATTGCTGTTTCCATTATATTATCGGGGGATTATATATATTTGAAAGATTATTTAAAAGGGGCGATTACGAGTGAAAAAAGGGATTGTGCTCGAAGTTCATGATGAACATGTCACCATTCTGACCCCTGAAGGCGAGTTTTTAAAGTCAAGAAAACAAAAGGGGCAAATTGATTTAGGGGAAGAAATCGTTTTTTTTCCTTTGCATAGGGCAGAGGTTGTAAGAGAACAGAAAAAAACTTCTGTTTTTCGTACAAAGTGGGCAGTCATCGGTGTATTGACAGCCATCATTTTGGCATTCTCTCTGTATCCTAAATATGCAAGTAACCAGGTTTATGCGTACGTTTCGGTTGACGTTAACCCAAGTATTGAACTAGGAGTTAATAAAGACATGGAGGTAATCTCCATGGACGCCTACAATCAAGAAGGCGAGGATATAATCAAACAACTGGTGGATTGGGAGAAAAAGGACCTTGCAAATGTTTCCTCCCAAATATTTGATATTTTTCGACAAAAAGGCTTCCTTACTGAAAATAGCGAGGTGCTGATTGCATCAGTCGTGACTAATGAAGATAATATTGGATGGAAAGCATTGATGCAAACAAAGATTACGACCATTTCTGAAAAGGTCCAACAAGATAAGGTGAGTATTACAACTCTCGAAACCACCATCCAAGAACGCTCGGATGCTATAAAAGAGGGAATGTCCCCAGGGAAATACATTCAGAAAGAAAAGAAAACGGAACTGGTGGATAATGAAGATACATCCAAAACGGAAACAGTACCTTCTGCACCGCTGAACCATAAGCCACTTGAAGTCAAGCACGCCAACGCGAAAGATGAAAAAGCTGGACCTCCCGACTTTGTTGTGGCAAAAAAGAAAGAGCGTCAAGAGGATAGAAGCAAGAATAAAGAGCAGAGTAAAGAAGAAATAAAGGAAAGAAAAGAATTAAAAGAACTTCGTAAAGAAAAGAAAAGAGAATTACAACAAGATCGCAAACAAGAGAAAAAAGAATTGCAAAGCCAACGAAAACAAGAAAAAAAAGGTGAGCAAACCCGGCAGAAAGAAGAAAGACAAGAGCACAAACACCACAAGCAAAATGGCAAAGGTGAAAGAAAGAATGAATCCTCAAAGGACCACCATGCCAAAGGTAAGAACAAAGATGATAGAGGGAATGCCCACGGGAAAAACAAGCGCGAAGAAAAGAAGCACGAACATAAAAAAGGGAATCATTGATTCTGCAATCATCTATTAATAACTATACCATCATGATTATACATAAGAGGAACCCAGAGTTTAGATACTCTGGGTTCTATCCATTCATATTGAATTATTTTCCGTGTAATTGAGATTGTGCTTGAGCTACTAGACGCTTTGTGATTTCTCCACCAACAGAACCATTGGAGCGTGCAGCAGTATCAGACCCAAGGGATACACCAAATTCCTGTGCAATTTCATATTTGATTTGGTCGAGAGCCTGCTCGATTCCAGGTACTAGCAATTTATTACTACGTGCCATTCCTATCACTCCTTTTCTAGTTCAACTCTAAAAGGAAGTTGTCAGTACTTTCTTATTAAAGCTGTAAAGTTAGTATGAGATTTTCTTTGTAATCCATACTGGAAAGTATTAGACAAATACTGTAATATTAGTGGGGATTAATAAACCCTGGCAATTCCCTCCTTTTAAAGGGGGCGTACGAAATTCATGGGTATCTGAAAGGGCAATTATGATAAAATTAAAAAGTTCATTTAGCAAGACAGTACATAATTTATCTCCTGCTCAGCTCATCGTCAGCTTCTACTTTATTGCTGTTTTGGTGGCGGTATCCTTGCTGAGCTTACCTGCTGCAAGATTTGAAGGAGTTGATTGGAGCTTTATTAACGCTCTTTTTACCGCTGTTAGTGCGGTGAGTGTGACAGGATTGACTGTAGTCAATACAGCAGAAACCTTTACTGTTCCGGGAGTTTTCATTCTGGCTTTTGTACTCCAATTTGGCGGGGTAGGTGTAATGGCCGTTGGGACATTTATCTGGCTGCTCCTTGGAAGGAAAATCGGACTTCGAGAGAGAAGGCTGATGATGATTGACCAGAACCAGTCCAATCTTTCGGGCATTGTAAAATTAATCAAACAGATTTTGGTATTGATACTTACAATTGAATTACTTGGCGCACTAATTTTGGGTACCCATTTTCTCTCCTACTACGATACATGGCAGGAAGCCTTCTTCCATGGTTTTTTTGCATCTGTAAGTGCGACAACAAATGGAGGTTTTGACATTACAGGTCAATCCCTGGTACCATTCGCGAACGATTATTTTGTACAATTTATCGTGATGATTTTAATAACGGCTGGAGCGATAGGGTTTCCGGTTTTGGTTGAAGTCAAGGAGTTTATTGTGAATAAGAAAGGACGCTTCCGCTTTTCTTTATTCACAAAAATTACAAGCATCACGTTTGCTTGTTTAATTACACTTGGAACAGTGGCTATTCTCATTTTGGAATTCAATTCTTATTTTAAAGGGATGACATGGCATGAATCCCTTTTCTATGCGATGTTCCAGTCCGTGACCACAAGGAGTGGTGGACTTTCAACGATGGATGTCAGCGAATTTACCATGCCCACATTACTAGTGATGTGCGGATTGATGTTCATCGGGGCATCTCCTAGTTCTGTCGGCGGGGGAATTAGAACCACGACTTTTGCCCTGAATATTCTCTTTCTCTTTCATTTTGCGAGAGGACATAAAAACATCAAATTGTTTGGGCGGGAAATCCATGAGGAAGACATTATTAAATCGCTGGTTGTATTATTACTGGCAATCCTCATTTGTTTTTCATCCATTATAATTCTCAGTGTGACAGAGGAATTTGAATTGATTAAGATTATTTTTGAAGTTTGTTCTGCCTTTGGAACAACCGGCTTGTCGATGGGAATTACGCCGGATCTTTCCAGTATTGGAAAGTTGATTATCATATGTTTGATGTTCATTGGTAGGGTAGGGCTATTGACTTTCCTGTTCATTCTTGAGAGTAAGCATAAACCGCCTAAATACCATTATCCTGTTGAGCGAGTTATTATTGGGTAGCATTTGAATAATGATGAAGGAGAGACTGTTTAGGTCTCTCTTTTTATTTTTGGGATATTTTTTGTGTAAATATAAAGAATTTTTACAAAATATATTGCAATCGCTTACAAGTTCATGTTAATCTTCTTGTAATAAGTTATCCGAAACGTTTTGGGAGGAATACCATGACGACAATTAAAGATATAGCAAGGGTGGCTGGTGTTTCTGTCACAACTGTTTCAAGAGCACTAAACGGTTATTCTGATGTAAATCAAAAGACGAAAAAAAGGATTGAAGATGTAGCTAAGGAGTTAAATTACAGTCCCAACTCGGTTGCCAGAAGCCTTGTGATGAAAAAGTCAAAAACGATTGGACTCCTTGTTTCTGATATGAACAGGGAAGGGGTAAAGGATAATTTCACGTTCGAAGTTCTCTGTGGAATCAATGAAGCTTCGGCCAATTCCGACTACGATCTGGTACTTTTCAGCACTACATCCACCAAACAGAGTCAAAAGACATACACCCAGCTTTGTAGGGAAAGGCGAGTGGATGGGGTGATTTTACAGGGGATCAAGATGGATGATCCTTATTTGCAGGAAGTAGTGGAAAGTGACATACCATGTGTACTCGTGGATATTCCTAAGGAGTCCGATACTGTCGGCTATGTTACGACCGACAATGTGGAAGGTGCAAAAAAAGCGGTCGCTCACTTGATAGAACGTGGACATTCCAATATCGCCATGATTAACGGGCATGAGAAAGCGGATGTGAGTATGAGGCGTTTGCAAGGGTATTTTGAAGCTCTCAATGAGGAGGAGCTGCCATACCGTCAAGATTGGATACGAAACGGTGAGTTCAAGGAGAAAGTGGCGGAAGAAGTAGCAGCGAAGCTTCTGACTGACAATCCTGAGATTACAGCTGTTTTCTGTGCAAGTGATCTGATGGCGTTAGGTGTTCTGAGGGCAATAAAGGCAATCGGGAAGAAAGTACCAAAAGATATTGCAGTGATTGGGTATGACGACATTATGCTGGCGTCCTATTCTAATCCAAGTTTGTCAACGATCCGTCAGGACAAATTTAATTTGGGATATGAAGCGGCAGTTCTTCTTATCGACATGTTGGAAGGTAAAGAACAATCTCATGCAAAAATTATTGATACGAAACTCATCCTAAGAGAGTCAACATAAAATGGGCACTATTCAAGTGCTTTTTTACAACTAGAAAATCCGAAACGTTTTGGAAAAAAGTGCAGTTTCGAAAAGGCGCAACTTTTTAACAGGTGAAATGTTATTAAAGCTATAAACCAAAACGTTTCGGATTCATTATAGCCTAGGAGGTACAACAATGGATTACAGAGTGATAAAAGAGAATGATTTATTTTTGCTTACTGATCAAAATGGGGATATCCCGGAAAATCATTCTTATGGGCTGGGGTTATACACAAAGGACACCCGTTTCTTAAGCAAATTAGATGTAAAAATCAATGGAGAAGAGCCAATCCTCCTGCACTCAGATGCGGCAGAAAACTACATGGCGACCATTTTAATGACCAACCCACACATGGAAAAAGACGGAAAGCTTATTTTATGGAGGGAGTCAGTAGAGATTAAACGTACCCGCTTCATCTATAATGATGTTTTCTATGAGACGTTGAAAGTTAAAAATTATTTTCCCAAAAATGTGAGCTTTGATTTAAGTGTTCACATGGATGTGGATTTTGCGGATATGTTCATCGTCCGCGGTTTCCAGAACGGGGATATTGGCAAAAGGTCCGGCCAGACAGTGGATGGAAAGTCGTTGACGTTCCATTACGAAGGAGCAGATAATCTTGCACGCCGAACGTATATTGAATGGGACATGGAAGCAAAATCAACTGATTCCGAATCTGGTGCTGTTCAATTCCATTTTGAGTTGGGGCATGAAGAAGAGCAGTCAATCACGTTAAAGGTACAACCGCAGCATGGCGAGCAAGTGGCAGCTAATCTTCTTTCCGCACCTGACGCTTTGGAGAAGTTAAAGAACTCCTACGAAGGCTGGAATAAGGATATAACAAAGGTGAAAACGGATTGTCTCCCTTTACAACGTTTGGTGGACCGAGGATTAGGGGACTTACGAGTGTTATTGACCGATCTTGGATACGGCAAGTTCCCTGTGGCAGGATTGCCTTGGTTTGGAGTTCCTTTTGGAAGAGATAGTCTGATTGCAGCACTTCAGATGCTAGCCTTTCAGCCGGAAGTGGCCAAAGGAACTCTTTACACCATGGCAAGCAAACAAGGAGCGCAAGTGGATCCATGGCGAGATGAACAACCGGGGAAAATAATGCATGAGATTCGTTTTGGGGAACTTTCGACTACCGAGCAGATCCCGTTCACTCCATATTACGGAACAATCGATGCAACTCCCCTTTTCTTGATCCTTTTGACAGAGTATGTGAAATGGACTGGAGACCTTAAAGTGGTAAAGGATTTGGAATCAAATATCGAAGCGGCATTAACCTGGATAGACCAGTATGGGGATAGAGATGGAGACTTATTTGTGGAATATCACCAGGAAGCGAGTAAAGGTATCGCCAACCAAGGGTGGAAGGATTCTGGCGACTCAATCGTTCATCGCAATGGTGATTATGCTACCACCCCTATTGCCCTTTCAGAAGTACAGGGCTATGTGTTCCAAGCGAAAATGGGCTTGGCTTCGATCTTTGACAAGCTTGGTAATAAAGAGAAGGCGGAAGCATTAAGAGACCAAAGCCAAAAGCTGAAGATCAAATATGATGAAGCGTTCTGGATGGATGATGTCAATTACTATGCAATTGCTTTGGACCGCGATAAACAGCAAGTTGGAACCATTACATCCAATCCTGGACATGTACTTTTCTCCGAAATGTTGGATGAGGAAAAAGCAAAAGCGGTCATTGAAACACTTATT
Source organism: Bacillus sp. LL01 (assembly GCF_001037965.1). NCBI lineage: Bacteria > Bacillati > Bacillota > Bacilli > Caryophanales > Bacillaceae > Bacillus > Bacillus sp. LL01. Next base: position 90,722 of record NZ_LFEL01000003.1, read on the forward strand.
TCTCCTAAAATGTTCTCTGGCTTTGGTATTCGTACGATGGGAACTGAGGAAGCGGGTTATAATCCGATGAGTTATCATGATGGCAGTATCTGGCCGCACGACAACAGCATGGTATTGCTTGGAATGTCAAAAATCAAGGAGCAGGAAGCAGCAAACGTAGTAATCGAAGGACTTATTGAAGCGGCATCCCACTTCGAATATGATCGGTTGCCAGAGCTGTTCTGTGGTTACGATCATTCTGTAGGAAAAGCGGTCAAGTACCCTGTTGCATGCTCACCACAGGCTTGGGCGGCAGGGACATCACTTGTATTTGTTCAATCAATTCTTGGTCTTTTCCCGGATGCACTAGAGAAAAAGATAGTATTGTCGCCGGTATTACCAAATGGGATGAACCTATTGGAAGTGGAGAAAGTTAAAATTGGTGAGGGTCATTTATCGGTAACTGCTGTAAGAAATGCACATGGAAGTGTGGAGCTTAACATTAAGGAAAACACAACAGGTTATGAAGTAGTGCAATATTAGGTTTTCCAGTGGAGCTACTATATAAAAATAGGAAGAGGGGTAATAAGATGAAAGCAAAAAAATGGTTGGCTGCATTAGGTGTCACGACAATGCTTGTTGGGGGAGTGTTATCAGGTTGTAGCGGTGGAAGCAGCGGTTCTTCGGATGGTTCCGGTGATTCTGTGGAAATCACTCTTGCCGGATGGGGTGGGAATCCCTCTGAAACACGTCTTCTCAAGGAAGCTTTGGATGCTTTTGAAGAAGAAAATCCGAATATTAAAGTTAAACATGAAGTAATTTCTGATCAGTATATGGATGTTATGAAAACACGTCTTATTGGTGGAGAAGCACCGGATGTCTTCTATTTGGATGCTTTTGAAGCCCCTGCACTTATTGAAACAGGGGTGCTTGAGCCACTTGATGATTATGTGACTGACAAATTTGATGTAGAGGATTTTGAACAACCGCTTTTGGAAGCTTTTCAAAAGGATGGAGTAACATATGGATTCCCGAAAGACTACTCCACCCTGGCTTTATTTTATAATAAGAAGATGTTCGAAGAGGCCGGTGTAGAAGTGCCAACTACATGGGATGAAGTTCGTGAAGTATCCAAGGAGTTAACGAAAGACGGGGTAGTAGGTCTTGGCGTGGCACCTGAACTTGCAAGGATGTACTATATTGCAGAATCACTTGGTGGAGAAGTGGTGAAGGATGATAAAGCGAACTTTGGGGATGACAAAGTTATTGAAGCCTTACAGCCGATTATCGACCAACGTAATGAAGATAAAACAGCAGCCCAAGCCACTGATGTAGGGGCAAACTGGGGTGGAGAAATGTTCGGACAGGAAAAAGCGGCGATGGTAATCGAGGGGAACTGGGTAATCCCTTTTCTTGAAGATACATTCCCTAATGTCGATTATGGAACGGCGGAACTTCCGACTGTCAATGGCGAGCAATCCACTATGGCTTATACAGTTTCCTACGTTATGAATGCAGGATCCGAGAAAAAAGAAGCGTCCTGGAAGTTAATTGAATTCCTGACTGGTCCGGAAGGTATGGAAATCTGGACGTCCAAGGGGTTTGCGTTGCCGACAAGGAAGTCTGTAGCAGAAAAACTTGGCTTTGATCAGGATGAAAAACGTGCAGCTCTTGTTTCTGGTGCATCTTACGCAACGGTTTGGGCTAATGGTGTGAATTTACCAACAATCATGAATAATTTTAACAACCAATTTGTTTCTGCCTTCCTAGGACAGCGCCCGCTGGATGAAGCGTTGAAAGAAGCGGAAGAACAAGCAAACAGAGAAATTGGCGAGTAATTGTTGCTAGAAGTTTGATTGGACTCCCATGTGCCGTTCTGTCCGTCTTGGTTAGACGGGCAGTCAGGCACTTAACTTGTGGAGTCGCTACTGCTTTCTTTGTGAAGAGGAAATGCATGGTTTTTCTTCTTTAGAAAGAGTTCATGTAGATAAATAGAACTCTTGGAAGGGAAAAGGAGTGAAGAAAATGAAGAAAAAACGTACCTATTCAAAGCGGTCATTACGCGAGGCTACACAAGGCTATTCTTTTATGGCCCCAACGATTTTCGTACTTGCATTATTCATTATCGGCCCGATTATCTATGCATTTTTCTTATCTTTCCATAAGGTACAGCTATTAGGTACGGCAACATATGAATTTGTAGGATTAAGCAATTTTACGAATATATCGGATGATGGCCGGGCAATACGTGCGCTTTGGAATACATTCAAATATGTCATTATAGTAGTTCCAATTCAGACATTGCTTGCACTCATTCTGGCTGCAACGTTAAACGCGGGCTTGAAAGGGCAAAGCATCTTCCGTATCGTCTATTTCCTTCCGACACTGACATCCTCTGCAGTATTAACTTTGATTTTTATGTGGATGTACAATCAGAATGGACTAGTGAATGAAATTTTATCTACGGTCGGACTACCTACCTATAATTGGATAGGGGATCCAAGTGTAGCATTAATAGCAATCATGATTATGAATATTTGGGCTACGGCACCATTCTTTATGGTTATTTATCTTGCTGCCCTCCAGGATATTCCTGAATCTTTATACGAAGCGGCAGAACTTGATGGAGCCAACGCGTTCAAGAAATTCATCTACATTACAGTTCCAAACTTACGGCCGGTGACATCCTTTGTTGTCATTATGGGCCTGATCGGGACTTTCCAGCTCTTTGACCAGTCCTTTATTTTCTCAGGGGGATCAGGTGGACCGGATAACTCTACATTGACAGTTGTATTATTGATTTACCAATATGCATTTAAGAGTCTTGGGACCATGGGTTATGCCGCAGCTATTGCTGTTATGCTATCCCTCGTAATACTAGTAGCGACATTATTGCAACGTAAATTTTCCAAAGAAGAATCTCTATATTAAGGGGGCTGTGTCATGAAAAAGAAGCTTAGCATCGGAAAAGCATTTTTGTATGGGATTCTCGTTCTATATGCGGTTATTACACTTGTTCCCTTTATATGGGCAGTCTCTTCTTCCTTTAAAACGCTAGAGGAGATCGTCAGTGGGACGATCAATTTCATACCGAGAAATTTCACATTTGATAACTATAAACAGATCTTCTTAGAACAGGAGCTGTTCCCTCGTTGGCTGTTGAACAGCTTGATTATTGGGTTGGCGGGTACATCTTTGAACCTGTTATTCAATTCAATGGCAGGATATGCTCTGGCAAGACTCAGCTTTCCTGGACGTAAAACGCTGTTTATCATTATACTTGCGGTATTGATGATTCCTGCCCAAGTAACGATGATTCCTAACTACTTGATTCTTCGTGAATTAGGTTGGTTGAATTCCTATCAAGGGATGATTGTACCTGCAATGATCAATGCAACTTTCATCTTCATGATGAGACAATTCTTCATCAATTTCCCAAAAGAACTGGAAGAAGCGGCGGAAATGGACGGACTGAGCAGATTCGGCACTTTCTTTAAGATAGTGATTCCTTTGGCGAAACCGGCACTTGCTGCCCAAGCGATATTCGTATTCATGGGCTTCTGGAACGACTTTATGCGTCCTTTGATTATTCTGTCGGATCCATCGATGTTCACATTACCACTCGGATTGAACACATTTAAAGGCCAATACATCAGCTACTGGAACTATATCATGGCCGCATCCATGGTCTTCACCCTGCCAGTACTGCTCATCTACGGCTTCTTTAACCGTTACTTCATTAAAGGAATCTCCTTTACTGGTGGAAAATAAAACAATTCGACGTTAGAGCGGAAATTCCTTTGGGGGTCTGACCCCCCAAAGGAATTTTTTTTGATTCTTCAATCTCTGCCGTAACTCACATCTTTATCTGGGTGTGTAAAGGGAATTCCCTGTGGCTTTTTGGATTTTTCTACAAGGTCACGGTTTTCAGATGAATTCCATCCGATATCATTTGTCGGATGCACCCATTGGTCGCCTGCCATGACGGCGGGATCAACGTCTTCGCTCCAATTATTTAATGGCGATTCCTCCGAATTGTATTTGCTATCCCCGATGACAATTCCGTGTTCGTTGACAAATGGTGGCTGCATTTTCATGTTGGAGCCTTTGAAGGAAGTTGAATTAACCTGATGCGGCATTGTCTCCTCCATATAAGGCAATTCGAGTGAGTCATCCTTATCTTTCATACAATTTCACCTCCATAGAATGTATAGTTTTAGCATTTCTTTAAAATAAATAAGTATGTACCAAGAAAAAGGAGGAAGAATCAAGTGGCGGAGAAATTTGAGATTGCAGACCTTTCACAGGACAAGTTAGAACAGATCACGAAGTATGAGCAAAAATTGCGCGAAGAAATTGGGGAGGAAATTGTTTTAATTGCATATGAAGAATGTGAAAAATGACAAAGGGGCAACCTATTAACACGGGGGTGATCGCATTGGCTAAGAGAAAAGTTGCGCATGATGCAGCGCAGAATAATAATAAAACACCAAAGGAAAGCTTGCCGGATACGGAGTTTTCTGCTGAATATCAACAAGAGGATATGATTCGCGGTGCAAACCGCAATTCTAAAAAAGGTCGACAAGGAAAGTAGAGGGGGATTTGCGAATGGATTCAAAAAAGAAAAAGCAAAAGCAGGCACACAAAGAGGAGCATGCGATTTCACGTGACAGCTTGAATGAGGAATTCGGTCCGGAATTCGGGGACCCCAATGCAGCGAAAGCTTTTGAAAATGCCATTGAAGCCAACAATAAGAAGAACAATAAAAACCAAAAGAAAAACTGCTAGCTGAATTCAGCTGGCAGTTTTTCTTGCTTCTGATGCGATAGGAAACATCATCGTTTTGTTTGTGGTTTGGTTGAAATACACCAACACAAAGCATTCTTTTTTAATGATTTGACCTTTTTCTAGGTAAAGACTCAAATCAAAATTGATGGATTCAATCATGGTATGTTTGTATAGCTCTTTTTCGTTTAATTGTAGAGAAGCGAATTCTTCACCCAATAAAACTGGTGTATCCAAAACTTGTTTATAGATGTTGTTTCTGATGTCTTTTTCAAGACGATCCTGCCACCATGGTTTCCGGGGCTTGAACTTCTGGTGTCGTAAGTAATCATATTTCATCATACCTTCAACGACATCTATAGCGGTCTTATTCACTTCTAATAAGAAGGCATAAAGACGCCTGTAGAGATCTTCCAGCTGATGGCCGATTCTGGACCAGCCTTGTTTGTCCCAATAAGAACCGAAATCCTGGAAGAAATCGAATGGCGTATTAAATACATCTGTAACAAGATGCTCGACGGTGGCGTCCATTCTATGGTCGTTCCAATACTTCTCAAGTACATCCTCAACTTGCTTGATACGAATAATATCATCGAAGCTTAGGAGGTTATTGCCCAATATCTCATAGGGAGCGTGATCCATGTAAATGTAATTATGCTCACTGGATCGGATTCTAAGGCCGGTTCCACGAAGCATTTTCAAGAAACCGAGCTGCAGTTCCTCTGGACGGAGTGCGAATACGTCATTGAAGGTTTTTTTGAAAGAGTGGTAATCCTCTTCCGGTAATCCTGCAATCAAATCAAGATGCTGATCAATCTTTCCGCCTTCTTTTACCATGGTTACAGTACGGGAAAGTTTGGAGAAATTCTGTTTCCTCATCACAAGCTCGTTTGTTTCGTCGTTGGTTGATTGTACACCAATTTCAAATCGGAACAAGCCGGCAGGTGCCTCCTGGTTCAAAAACTCAATAACTTCCGGCCGCATGATGTCAGCTGTGATTTCAAATTGGAAGACTGTCCCTGGCAGATGCTCATCAATAAGGAAGCGGAACATTTCCATTGCATAGCTGCGGCTGATGTTGAAGGTGCGGTCCACAAATTTGATGGTCTTGGCTCCATTTTTCATCAGGAAGCGAATATCCTCTTTTACTTTTTCTCGGTCAAAATATCGTACACCCACTTCAATAGAAGAGAGGCAGAATTGACAGCTGAACGGACAGCCCCTGCTCGTTTCAAAGTAAGTAACTCTTTTTCCCAACTCTGACAGGTCTTCTTCAAAGCGGTAAGGGGAAGGAAGCTCCTTCAAGTCCACTTTGTTGCGTTGAGGAGATATTTTCTTTTCGTTTTCTTCCCGATAAGCCAAGCCGCTAATGGAAGAGAAGTTTCGCTCGCCTTCAAGCTCATGTAGAAGTTGCTTGAAAGTAATTTCCCCTTCTCCAAGCACGATGAAGTCAACGTCTGTTAAACGGTCGAGCCATTCGGACACATCGTATGTCACTTCCGGACCACCAAGTACAAGTATCAGATTAGGGTTGATTTTTTTTAACATGCTCATGACTTTTATTGTTTCTTCTATATTCCATATATAACAACTGAATCCAATAACATCAGGTTTTCTTTGAATCAAGTCCGACACGATATTCATGACCGGATCTTTAATGGTAAATTCGACTATATCTACTGTGTATTCTGGCTCCGCATATGCTTTTAAGTAACGGATGGCAAGATTGGTGTGGATATATTTTGCATTTAAAGTTGTCGCAATTATTTTCATGATAAATCCATCAAACTCCTAGTGATAAAAATTCTATAACCAATACAGTTTATCATAATTGATAGGGAGGAGTAATGAATTCTCTGGTTTTTTATGCGCCTTGTAAAACTTTCCTCCATCCTCCATTATCTACAGGAAAGTAGTAAATATTACAATAAGATTTCTGAAATGACTTTTTTATTGCTTTAAATGTAGAAGAAAGGATTTTAGATGGGAAACGTAGAATTTTAACAACTAGCAGAAGTACGTTTTAATCACAAATAATAAATATTGCAGATAGATAATGTAGTTAACTAGACATAAAGACTAATGGAAAATAAACGATAAGTGGGGGAAGATTATGATCCAACACATGGTAAAGGAAGAAACCAAAAAGTTGGAGGCAGAAATAGAAACTCTGACGAAAAAACTTAAAACGCTTGAAAAGGAAAACCGATTTCTGCAGCTTACATTTGAACATGCCAATGATGCCATCATATTATTCAATGAAAACTTGGAATTTTTCCAGGTGAACCCAAAGGCTTGCGAGCTATTTGAATTGTCAAGGGAGGACCTGTTGAAAAGAAAATTGCATGATTTCCTTGATTTGATGTCCAAAGAGGAAGTGGAACTTCAAGAAGCCCAATTGGATGAATTCGGGGAATTGGAAAACGAATTGATTGTTCGTCTGGACAATGGAGCAATAAAATTTGTGGAATATTCGGCAGTGAGAAATCCAGATGAAAGTGGATTGGACATATGCATCATCCGTGATATAACGGCCAGGAAGATGCTGGAGAAAGAGTCGAACAAAAGCAAGCAGATGTATCATGATGTTATTAACAGAGCGGTGGATGGCATTGTTGTGTTTGATAGGGAGGGATATTTTATTGACGTAAACCCTGCCTTCTGTTCAAACTTTGCCATGCCGAAACTTGACCTTCTTCAATCTAAACTCGATGACTTTGTAGAGGAAGATTTTCAATACAAGATGAAGAAAATCTGGGATTTACTTGATAATCATGGAAGAGTGAGAGGGGAGTTACCGGTCATTCTTCAGACTGGCGAGCGTAAGACTTTCGAGGTGACGATTACAGCGAACATTTATGATGACTATTACCTTGCGATTATGAGGGATGTGACGGAAAAGCGAAACATGGAGCTTCAGCTTCAGAAGAGCGAGGAAAGATTCAGAGAGATGTTTCAACATGCCTTAGATGCGATAGTACTAGTTGATAATAACGGAAAAATCATGAGGGCAAACCCGGCAGCCAGCAGAGCATTCGAACTTCCGTTGGATGAGCTGATTCACTCCAAGCTTCACAGCTTTGTTCCAAGACATACGAAAAGAGTGTTTTCCATCGTGAAACAGTTTGGAGCCAAGGGGGAAATAAGGGAAGAGCTGGAGTTCCATATGCCTAATGGACAGAAGAAGCTTCTCGAATTTACAGCCAATAAAGGGATCATTGATGGGTACAATATGATTATTTTCCGGAACGTCAGCGAACGCAGGAAAATGGAAAAGGATTTAAGGGAAAGTGAACAGAAATTCAGGAAGATTTTCGATAACACAATGGATGGAATCATACTATGGGATAGTAGGTGTAATATCATTGATGCCAATCCGAATGCCAGTAAAATCCTGAGTCATTCAAAAGACGAATTAATGGCGAACTATCTACACTACTATATTAAGCATGAGCAACTGCAGGATTTGCTAAAGCAATGGAAAGAATGTCCAAATAACGAAGAACTAAGTGGAGAGGTTATCCTCGAAGATGAAATAGGAATGCAGATTATCGAATACTCGGCAAAGAAAAATGTCATTGAAGGGCTACACATGACCATTTTCCGTAATATCACCGAAAAAAGGGAAATGGAAGATCAACTTAGAAAATCGGATACTCTTACCGTTGTTGGGGAACTGGCTGCAGGTATCGCCCATGAAATAAGAAATCCGATGACGGCATTGAAGGGCTTTATTCAATTGTTGCAAAATAGCATGGAAGAAGACCAGTATGGGATGTACTTCGATGTCATCACCTCTGAATTAAAAAGGATAGAGTCCATTATTACCGAATTTCTTGTTCTGGCCAAACCACAGGCAATCTCCTATCAAAAAAAGAGTGTAACAGTCATTATGAAGGAAACGCTGGACCTATTAAGTGCGCAGGCATCACTGGATAATGTCCAATTCGTCACCACCATTGAAGAAGGATTACCTGATATTCATTGTGAACCAAATCAATTAAAACAGGTGTTTATCAATATACTTAAAAATGCGATAGAAGTGATGCCGAAAGGGGGAACGGTTTCTGTATCGCTCTCAAAAGTAGAAGGGGAACAGGTGCTTATTTCGATTATGGATGAAGGAATCGGGATACCGGAGGACAAGCTAAAGAAACTTGGTGAACCGTTCTATACGACGAAGGATCGTGGTACGGGGCTTGGGCTTATGGTAAGCTATAAAATAGTAGAGGAACACAATGGTACCATTGAAGTGAACAGCGAGCTCGGTAGAGGAACGACCTTCGATATCAGGCTTCCTATTGGCTCTCCGTCTGGCCATTGATATCAAACTACGGTAAAAAGGGGAAGAAAAGATGCTCTATTATAATAGTCTTGACACACCTATCGGTAAAATATATATAATCTGCGACACAAATTATCTTGTAAGAATTGAATTCAATGATGATTTCCTGGTCCTTGATCCGGAAGGAGAACGGTTTGTGTTTGATGCTGCTCATCCATTATGCAAACTTGTAACGAAACAGATGGAAGAGTATTTTCTAGGAAAGCGTTCCACCTTTGATGTCCCTTTTAAAATGAAGGGGACAGATTTTCAGATGGAAGTCTGGCAAGCATTGAGCAACATCCCCTATGGCGAAGTGAAATGTTACCAGGATATAGCTAAAGAGATTAACAGGCCATTGGCGGTTAGAGCTATCGGTCAGGCAAATCGAAGAAATCCATTACCGATTGTCATTCCATGCCACCGTGTCATCGGAAAGAATAAAGACCTTGTCGGGTATGCAGGGGATAAAATCGGAATGAAAGAACAACTTTTGAAACTAGAAGGTATTTTGGCATAGGAAATTGTACGATAGATTATAAATCTATCGCAGTGTGTAGACAAATTTATTTTATTCTATGGAATATGCACTAACCAGGTTGATCGCAGTGGAAGGCGCGCAGACTCCTGCGGGAGGAAGGGACAGGGAAGACCCCGCAAGGCGTAGCCTGAGGAGGCTTCCGGACCGCCCGCGGAAAGCGAAGCGCCTGGAACGGAGATCAACAGCTAGATGCAGTTTTAAATATCTTCAAAGCTTTGTCAACAGCCTGCGATAGATTATAAATCTATCGTATTTTTTTTGCATTCATTCGGTTAAGCAGTATCAACTTTTATTTACCTTCATATAATTTACTAAGACAAAAAAAGTTGCTCAAGGGCAAAACAGGAGATGGTAGTGGTGGGGAAAACAAATAAACTCATTTTTTACACAGAGGTTTTAACGAAGCTGAATATCATCAGTGAACAAGATAAAGATACAATTCTAAAAAAGGGGAAGAAAAAGGGTTGAAAATTCCAGTAGATTAGATTAATATCTAATTAGATAAACATCGAATCTATTTGAATAGGGGGTTGAGAGTTCTGCAACTGGATAAGCTTGTGAATTTCTATAAGGTGATGGGTGATAAAACAAGAATCAAGCTGTTGGTTTTATTAGCTTCGGAGGAGGAACCTCTAAGTGGACAAGAACTTGCAGAAAGATTAGGAGTGAAACCGCCCACCATTTCTCATCACGTTTCAAAACTGAAAGAGATAAGTGCGGTTTATGAAAGAAGAGAAAAAAATACGGTCTATTACTACTTGAATCAGAAGGCTTTGGAGATTCACCATGAAGGTCTGTTTATCGTCTTAAGTAGGAGTGGCAAAGGGGAAAAGACAATGGAAGAACTGAAGGAGAGGGAGCAGATCCTGCAAAACTTTCTTGCGAAGGACGGAACGTTAAAAACCATCCCGGCGCAAAGGAAGAAGAAATTGATTATTTTTGAACACATCGTAAAAGGTTTGGAACTAGGAAAGAAATATAGTGAGAAGGAGATAAATGAGCATATTCAACAGTTTCATGAGGACTTTGCAACGATAAGAAGGGAATTTATCATCAATCATTATATGTATAGGGAAGCGGGTATTTATGAATTGAATCCTAGGGAAATGTGGGCTAAGTAAGAAATACGAGAACAACATCAGAACTATAAGTAGTACTACTATCCATACATATTTAAAGGATCCATTTGCTGAAATGGATCCTTTTGGTGAAAGGTACGAAAGGATAAAAACCGGTTGATTTCCGTTCCAGGCGCTTTGCTTTCCGCGGGCGGTCCGAAAGCCTCCTCACAACGCTTCAGGGGTCTTTCCAGTCCCTTCCTCCCGCAGGAGTCTGCGCGCCTTCCACTCCAATCAACAAGGTAATATCATTCACCGAAGGGTTAAATAAAAACTATCTAAAAGAGGTGAATGGTTTCTAGCTGTGGATTGGAGCAAATGGCGTAGACTCCTACGGGGGAGTAGCGACAATCTTGAGACCCCACAGGCAACGCCGAGGAGGCTCAAGGTCGCCCCGTGGAAAGCGCAGCTATTTGCGGAAAGTAACAGCGGTGATTAAACAAACATCTAATGATATTTTGTTTCAAGAGGACCGGGCGGTATTTGCCCGGTTTTTGTTGTGTTAGTTATCGAATAAGGCTGGGATAGCTTCGGTGTAGTTACCTTGGATAATCCCTTTCTCCGTAATGATGGCGGTAATCAGGTCATTTGGTGTTACATCAAACGCCGGGTTAAAAACGGGAATGCTCTCAGGGGCGATTAGGTGGCCCCCAAGATGGGTGATCTCTTTTGAATCTCTTTCTTCGATTTCAATCTCTTCTCCGCTCTTTCTGGAAAGGTCAAAAGTAGATAATGGTGCAGCAACATAAAAGGGAATCCCAAAGTATTTTGCTAGAATGGCAAGACCATATGTACCGATTTTGTTCGCAGTATCCCCGTTTGCGGTAATACGGTCTGCCCCGACAATTATGGCGGCGATTTCTTTTGTTTTAATTGTATGGGCAGCCATGTTATCAGTAATCAAAGTGACATCCACACCTGATTGTTGCAGCTCCCATGCGGTTAAACGTGCTCCCTGTAGAACCGGTCTAGTTTCACACGCAAAAACACTAAGAGGGAAATCCTGTTCTTTCGCAAGGTGAAAAGGAGCCAATGCGGTGCCATACCTTGCTGTTGCAATAGACCCTGCATTGCAGATTGTCAGGACTTTATCATTTTTCCGAAAAAGGGTAAGAGCGTGCTCTCCGATTTGTCGGCATGTGGCTTCATCCTCAAGCTGGATCTGGATGGCTTCGTGAACGAGAATTGTTTTTGCTTCGTTTACAGATGAAGCTTTCAATGCGACTTGCACCAGCCGGTCAATCGCCCAAAACAAGTTGACCGCAGTTGGGCGGGAGGAAGCAAGATAGTCCTTATCCTTTTTTAACAGGATATTAAAATCAGCCAGATTATCAGTTTCATAGGAGTTTGCGGCTAGCGCAAGTCCGTAAGCGGCAGTAATTCCGATGGCTGGTGCACCTCTTACTTTTAATGTGACAATAGCATCATGCACATCACCGATCGTTTTCAGGTCAAGAAAGACGGTTTCTTGCGGCAATTTCTGTTGATCTAATAATCGAATATACGTATCCTTCCACTCTACAGATAGTGGCAAGTTAAGAGTTATAGTCATAATTCGTTAATTCCCCTTTATAACATTCTCAAATGATGCTTCAATCTCTTTTGTATTCTTGAAGGTTATTGCGTCCAAAATTAATAATCTTCCAAGGTCCAATGCCTTTTGCTTTGTTGAAATGCGCTTTGCATAGGGTTGGATGGTGTCAAGGTCTGCTACATGTGCCAATCCTATGGTCCGTCTAATAACTTCACATCCAGCAAAGCCGATCGCCTCCGCAAAAACTTTTTTTAACACATAATCTAAATAACCTGGGGTTACGGTGAATTGCTCCACGCTCTCGGTTTTCCAAAGGTCGGTGAAAGTGGTAGTGAAAGCCTCCCAGACTTGATGTAGATGTGCGATAATAGCTAAGCGGTTTTCGTCTCCCCTAGTGATGGCCTGTATTAAAACATTGGCAAAAAATTGACCTACATCAAATCCGATGGGACCAAAGTAAGCAAATTCCGGATCAATTACCTTTGTATCAATTTCACTTGCAAAAATGCTTCCAGTATGAAGATCTCCATGTAGAAGTGCTTCCCCGTTTGTCAGAAACTTGTATTTCAGTTTCGCTACTTCCAGCTTTACTGTCTCATCTTTCCAAAGTTCTTCAACTGCACCAAGAAGTTCTGGTTCATAACTGTTCGTCTCACTATCGAAGAAAGGGTCTGTGAAAACAAGATCCTCCGTTATTTTACAAAGTTCAGGATTGGCAAATTGTTGCTGAAGATTCTTTTTTTCCTGCTGGTTCAAACCGAAATCCGAAGAATAGAATAAAGTTTTGGCCAAATACTCCCCAATGTGCTTGGAAAGCAAGGGGTAATCCTTGCCATTGATAAAGCCATTTCTTACAATTTCAAGATGCGAAAGATCTTCCATGATCGTGATCGCCAATGCTTCGTTTGTGTAATATACTTTCGGAACAAGATTTGGGACAAGTATCGCAGCATTCTTCAGATAGTTTCCTTCTATTGTGGCACGTTGAAGGGTAAGCGGCCAGCTCTCACCGACCACTTTGGCATATGGAAGTGCCTGTTTGATAATGATACCTGTGTTATTTTCATCTCTGATATGGAACACGAGATTCAAGTTTCCATCGCCGATTTCCCGGCAATGAAGTAGCGCGCCTTCTCTAAAGAATTCCAAGTCCTTTGCCAGTGATACGGCTGTAGTTTCTGTTAATGGTTCATATTTTGCGGTCGCAGTTATTGTCATTTTAAATACCCCCGAGTCTTAAAGTATTGTTTATATAATGAGTGAGGGGCCATTTTTCATAAATAAAAGCCCCTTTCCATAAGAAAGAGGCTTGAAGGATTGACTTCTCCCCTCTTATCTGCCAGAAATTTCTTCTGCTGGAATTAGCACCGTGCCTTATGAACGTTTACGTTCGGCGTCACAATGTATGTAACGCCCTGTCTCACAACAGTATTACGGTCGGTTGCTGGGTATCATCGGGCCAAATCCCTCCACCTGCTCTTGATAAGAGATCGCAAAAAATTCGCGAATGTATTAAATTGTGTGAAAATTATTGCTTGTTGAAAATAATAACAAGTCGGTAAGGAATATGTCAACAGATTTTTTAAAATAGCAATTTGACAATTTCGAAGAATTAGATGGAATTGTATGAATTGTTTGCTTAATATCTTGTAAAAATGGAGGAAACCTGTTATTATTAAACTATTATTTTTGTTCGAGAATATGGAAAGTCAGAAACAAGTTTTCGTCTTGAAGTGTTTAAAAGAGCAAGAATAGTAATATTTACGTGGGTAAACCACAAGGAGGAACAAACATGTTACAAGGTAAAGTAAAATGGTTCAATGCAGAAAAAGGTTTTGGATTCATCGAAGTTGAAGGTCAAGACGACGTATTCGTACACTTCTCCGCAATCCAAGGCGATGGTTTCAAATCTTTAGAAGAAGGTCAAGAAGTTTCTTTCGAAATCGTTGAAGGCGCTCGTGGACCTCAAGCTGCTAACGTTACAAAATAATGCTAATGCTAGCCAAATAGAAAAGGACTCCATCTCGGGGTCCTTTTTGTTTTGGGCTGTATATGTTTTTTTTAGTAATGGGGGAAAAACACTCGTTTGTGGGGGGAATATCTAGTTCTCTGGTTGGAATTCTGTCTAAAATGGGGGGAATACGCTGTTTATTGGGGGGATTATTGAGATGATGGAGGGATTGCTGTGATATATGGGGGAATTGCTCCCGCTTAACGGTTGAAAAAAGTAACTATACTAAAGAGAAAAACAATCTGAGTGGGGGGATGAAAAAGAAAGAGGGATGTAGTATGGATGTGAAGTTGAAATATGCGCTTAAGAGTTTGAAATGTAGAGGACAAGAGGGAACTATAAGTCTGTGTTGACAAAAGATTGGTCAAGGCCGCTTTCCATGTATGTGCTATGGATCCATTTCGGTTAGTTATTCAAAAAAAGTAGCTTGGAACTGGACGTGAAGAATCCTCAGTCAGCTCCAAGCATTAATTGCTTTTTCGTTATGCGGCCATTAACTTATAGCTAACCGAATCAATAATACTGCGGTCTTCTATCTTCGAAAATTGGAATTCTTTTTCTAACTTCGTCCACTTTAGACAAGTCAACTTGAGCTGTGATGATTTCTTCTCCTTCACCAGCTTCAGCCAATATTTCGCCCCATGGGTCAATAATCATGGAATGTCCTGCGAAGGCATTTTTAGGGTCTGCACCAGATCGGTTACATGCAATTACATAGCACTGGTTTTCGATAGCGCGTGCGATAAGTAGGGTGCGCCAATGGTCTACCCTCGCCAAAGGCCACTCAGCAACAACGAAAATCGCTTTAGCATCTTTAGTGGTGTGGGCACGTATCCATTCAGGAAAGCGGATATCATAGCAGATGAAGCCTGCGCAGGTTTCCCCGTCAAGTTCGAACATGCCATCCGTCTTGCCTGGCTGCAGGAAGTGGTGCTCATCCATTAACCGGAATAGGTGCAGCTTGCTATATTCCCCTGCAACTTCCCCGTCTTTATTTACAGTGAGCATCGTATTATAGATTCCTTTATTTGTCTTCTTGGCAATAGAGCCACCAACAATGTGGGCATCCAGATCTTTTGCTGCGGACTTCAGGAGTTTTGTGGTGACGAAACCGCCGGAATCCGCTATTTTATCAAGTCGGCTCAGATCGTAACCTGTAGACCAGAGTTCAGGTAGAACAATAATGTCGGGATTGTCGGCTCCAGCCTTCTTCAATAATTCACACACTTTTTCTATATTTGCTTCGGGGTCACCGAAGGCTATATCAAATTGAATACAAGCTATTTTCCAGTTCATAAGACCATCCCTCCGTAGAAAAAATACTTTACAAGTTGATTCTAACAATATATTATTTGTGACTAGGATTTCAAGAATTTTAAAAGTAGGTGAACAAGTTGAAACATTTCCAACAATCTGAACTTTTAAATAGATTGCCGAAACAGTTTTTTGCCTCTTTGGTTGAAAAAGTGGGAAGCGTTATGGCACAAGGGCATGATGTCATCAATCTTGGCCAAGGAAACCCTGACCAACCTACGCCAGAACATATCGTAAAATCGTTGCAGGAAGCAGCGGATAAACCGAATCATCATAAATATTCACCATTTCAGGGACACCAATTTTTCAAAGAAGCCATCGCGACATTTTATAAAAGGGAATATGACGTCGACATAGATCCGGATACGGAAGTTGCCATTCTCTTTGGTGGTAAAGCAGGACTTGTGGAAGTTCCCCAGTGCTTACTGAATGAAGGCGATACGGTGCTTGTCCCAGATCCTGGCTATCCGGATTATTGGTCCGGTGTGGCATTGGCAAAAGCTAAAATGGAATACATGCCATTAAAAGAATTATATCATTTTTTACCAAACTATGAAGACATCAATCCGGAAGTTTTAGCAAAAGCAAAGCTTATGTTCCTCAATTATCCTAATAATCCGACAGGGGCAGTTGCGACTTCTGCGTTTTTCAAAAAAACCGTGGATCTTGCAAACAAGCACGATATTTGTGTTGTACACGACTTCGCGTATGGTGCTATCGGGTTTGATGGAAAAAAACCGAAGAGCTTTCTTCAGACGACTGGGGCGAAAGATGTCGGCATAGAAATATACACATTGTCGAAAACTTTTAATATGGCCGGTTGGCGAGTAGGATTTGCTGTTGGGAATGCAAGTGTCATAAGAGCCATCAACCTTCTGCAGGATCATATGTATGTCAGTATTTTTGGTGCGATTCAAGAAGCTGCTGTAACGGCATTGCTTGATACGCAACAATGCGTAGAGGACTTGGTGGATTTGTATGAAGAACGACGTAATGTCCTGATTCATGGAGTGCAGGAGATCGGCTGGGAGGTAACGGCTCCGAAAGGATCTTTTTTTGCATGGCTAAAGGTCCCGGAAGGTTTCACTTCAGAGCAATTTGCGGACAAGCTGCTCTATGAAGCCCATGTTGTGGTGGCACCGGGAAAAGGGTTCGGTGCTTATGGTGATGGATATGTACGTGTCGGTTTGTTGACAACTACCGAAAGATTGAAAGAAGCAGTTCAACGGATCAGAGAATTAAAGATTTTCTGAATAGTCTGTTGACAACCTTTCAAAATGATGGCATAATCTCAACTAGAATTTATGAATTGAAAAATTGGCTCAATGACCGAGCAAAAATAATATATTATCCAATCTTATCAAGAGCAGGTGGAGGGACTAGCCCGATGAAACCCGGCAACCGACTTATTCCAATAAGCACGGTGCTAAATCTTGCAGCACGAGGCTGATAGATAAGAGGATGTTAGGTGTACTAACCTCTTCTTATCGAAGGGGTTTTTTATGTTTTCAACTTACTTAAAATACCAATTTAATCATAGGGACTCTAGCTGTTGATTGTAGCACAGGGCGGAGACTCCTTCGGGAGGTAGCGCTTAGTGGAGACCCCGCAGGCTTGCCGAGGAGGCTCCACAAGTGCCCCGAGGAAAGCGAAGCCCGGTGCGGAAATCAACAGCGGTGTTTAACAGAGCCTATGTTTTAAAAGAGAAAGGGTGTACATAATGTCAGAAATTCTAGCAACCTATCTGGTTCATGACCATAAAGATGACCTTGTGAAAAAAGCGGAAGGAATCGCACTTGGGCTTACAATCGGATCGTGGACAGACCTTCCACAGCTTGAACAAGAGCAATTAAGAAAGCATAAAGGCAGAGTTGTAAGCGTGAAAGAACTTTCTTCAAGTGACAGGGTGAACGCTTATTTGGGAAAAACGGTTACTCGTGGAATCGTAAAAATTGCTTATCCAGGCGTGAATTTCAGTAATGACCTTCCTGCCATTTTGACAACTGTATTTGGCAAATTGTCACTAGATGGAGAGATAAAATTGATTGACCTAGAGTTCGGGAATGACTTGAAGCGTACTTATTCTGGGCCGAAGTTCGGAATAGAAGGACTACGTTCCGTTACAGGGGTTCATCATAGACCTTTTATCATGAGTATATTTAAAGGTGTCATCGGCAGGGACCTCGGCTATCTTAGCAATCAGTTGAAGGAGCAGGCGCTAGGAGGAGTGGATTTCATCAAGGATGACGAGATACTTTTTGAAAACGAACTTACCCCGTTCGAACAGCGGATAACCGAAGGCAGAAGGATACTGGAGGAAGTGAAAGAGGAGACAGGTCATCGTGCAAGATATGCAGTCAACCTGACAGGTCGTACATTTGATCTTAAAGATAAAGCGAAAAGGGCCTCAGAACTCGGTGCCGATTTTCTGTTATTCAATGTTTTTGCATATGGCCTCGATACACTACAAAGTCTTGCGGAAGACAAGGAAGTGTCCATTCCGATGATGGCGCATCCGGCAGTTAGTGGGGCGGTAACACCATCTGAATTTTACGGTATTTCCAATGAACTACTGTTGGGAAAATTACTACGATATGCAGGAGCTGACTTTTCCTTGTTCCCTTCCCCTTACGGAAGTGTTGCATTGCCAAAAGAACAGGCTCTGGGAATACGTGATGCACTAACAGAAGAGGACGTTCAGATAAAAGCGACCTTGCCTGTGCCTTCAGCAGGAATCCATCCAGGATTGGTTCCGCTGCTCTATCAGGACTTTGGAAACGATGCAGTCATCAATGCAGGAGGAGGGGTCCACGGTCATGAACTTGGAGCTGCAGCCGGGGGGAAAGCCTTCCGACAAGCGGTGGAAGCGGTATTGGGAGGCCATACACTTGCTGGCTACTCGGAAACGCATTTTGAGCTGCAAGTTGCCCTCAAGCAGTGGGGAAGTGTGGAGGTTACCAAATGACAGTGAAAAAGCAAATGATTTTTTGCGACTTTGATGGAACCATCACCAATAGTGATAATATCATTGCCATCATGAAAAAATACGCCCCAAAAGAATGGGACGATATTAAGGATAAAGTGCTATCCCAGGAGATTTCCATCAAGGAAGGAGTGGGGAAAATGTTTGCTCTACTTCCTTCCGACCAGAAAGAGGATATCAGCAATTATATTATTAATCATGCTGAAATCAGGGAAGGTTTCAAAGAGTTTGTCGCTTTCACCAAGGAAGAGGGAATCCCGCTCTATATTGTCTCCGGAGGCATAGACTTCTTTGTTGAACCACTTTTGGAAGAGTTGGTGGAAGAAGAGAACATCTATTGCAACGGCTCCGACTTTACAGGGGAAAAAATAAACATCCTTTGGCCTCATTCATGTGATTCTGGATGTGAGAACGATTGTGGCTGCTGCAAGCCATCGATTATTCGAAAGCTTGCAGAACCAAACACCTATAAAATTGTTATTGGAGATTCCATCACGGATCTTGAAGCGGCAAAACTTGCAGATCAGGTGATAGCCAGGGATTTCCTGATCGAAAAGTGCGAGGAGTACTCCATTCCTTTCTTACCATTTGAAACATTCTTTGATGTAATGGAAATTTTGAAAAAAAGGGAGGTGACGGCATGAGTCAATTGGTGAAGAAGTGGACAGAGCTTTCTGATGTGAAAGAAGAGTTGGCTGAACGTGACTGGTTTTTTGGTACAAGTGGAAATCTTTCCATAAAAGTGTCAGATGAGCCGTTGCAATTCCTCGTTTCCGCAAGTGGTAAGGATAAGAGAAAGATAACCTCAGAGGATTTTCTGCTTGTGGATGAACAAGGAAAAGCCGTGGGAAATACAGAATTGAGGCCTTCAGCAGAAACATTGCTGCATCTTATGGTGTACCGGCAGACGGCTGCAGGTTGTTCCCTGCATGTCCACACTATAGACAATAATGTAATATCCGAATTATACGGTGACTATGGTGAAATTACATTTAAAGGACAGGAAATCATCAAAGCCTTCGGTATCTGGGAGGAGGATGCTGAAGTGAAAATCCCGATTATAAGGAATCATGCCGAGATACCAGCATTGTCGGAAGAATTCTCCCAGTATGTGAAGGCTGATGCAGGGGCCGTTCTTATAAGGAATCATGGAATAACCGTTTGGGGAAGAACAGCCTTTGAAGCAAAGAAATATCTGGAGGCATGGGAATTCCTATTTTCCTATCACCTGAAGCTCCTCAGCGTAAAAAACTTGGTGCAACCCAAAATATCCATATAACTACATCAACATCATCCAATGAGATAAAAATTTTAAAGGAGGAAACAATCATGGCAGAAATCAGATTGCATGAAACCAATGAAAGAATCAGCGGAAAGGAACAAGTGGAAAGCTTCTTAAATGAAAATGAAGTAATCTATGAAAACTGGGATATTGCCCAGCTTCCAGAACATCTACAGGAAAACTTCTCATTATCCGATGAGAACAAGGAAGAAATCTTAACGGTTTTTAAGAATGAGATTGCTGCGATTTCATTAAAAAGAGGATACAAAGCACAAGATGTCATTTCTTTATCTGAAACAACACCGAACCTGGAGCAGCTTCTGCAGAACTTCAACAAAGAGCATCACCACACCGATGATGAAGTGCGTTTTATTGTAAGCGGCCATGGGATCTTCGTTATTCAAGGGAAGGATGGTTCATTCTTCGATGTAGAGCTTGAGCCAGGTGATTTGATTTCTGTACCCCCGAATGTTCGACACTATTTCACTCTAATGGATGACCGCAAAGTGGTGGCGGTTCGAATCTTCGTCACAACAGAGGGCTGGGTACCAATTTATGAGAAAGAGGAAGTAAAGCACTGATTTGGAAAAGGTGATCCTTGCGCATTGAGGGTCATCTTTTTTTGAAGTAAGTATATATTTCTGTTGATTCCCGTTCCAGGCGCTTCGCTTTCCTGCGGGCGGTCCGTAAGCCTCCTCACTCCGTTGGAGAGCACTGAAAAACTGAAAACGAATTGTTTTTAATGGTTTCTAGCTGTGGATTGGAGTAAATAGCGTAGACTCCTGCAGGGGAGTAGGACAATCTTGAGACCCCGCAGGGCACAGCCCGAGGAGGCTCAAGGTCGCCCCGCGGAAAGCGAAGCTATTTGCGGAAATCAACAGCGGTGTTTACCAAAGAACTAAAATTCAGTACTTTTTCAGTGGCCCCCTCCGTTGCGGGGTCTTACCTGTCCCTTCCTCCCGCGGGAGTCTGCGCGCCTTCCACTACAATCAACTAGGCGGTTTTTCCTGGTTTTTCTTAGTTTTACTGATGCAGTATTAAAGGAAAGCTGCAGGAGTCAAACGAACTCCATATAACTTTTGCCCAGACGCAATTAATCATGACTACTTTATCCTCTAAGAGGGAATATAATGGTAGAAAATAAAGAAGAACATCTTTAGGAGGAAACACAATGGAGCATGTTGTTATTATAGGTGGAATAGCAGGAGGAATGAGTGCGGCTTCCAAATTGAGAAGATTGGATGAGACGGTGAAAATTACCGTATTTGAAAAAGATTCACATGTATCATATGGTGCATGCGGTTTGCCGTATTACATATCGGGGGTGACGAAATCCCATGAAGATCTTTTGGCAAGGACCGTGGAAGAATTTGAAGAACGTGACATCCAGGTTCATATCCATCATGAAGTAATCAATGTTGATGCCGACAATAAAAAAGTGGAAGTAAAAAACCTCAAGACAGGAGAGAAAACAGGTGTCAGCTATGATAAACTTTTGATTGCAACGGGATCCAAGCCGATTGTGCCACCTTTCATACCAGAGGAGGCTACCAATGTCCACACATTAAAAACACTGAATGATGGCATCCGAATGCGGGATTATTTTTTGGACACAGAGGTGAAAAAGGTAGGAATCATCGGTGGTGGATATATTGGAATGGAACTGGTAGAAACGATGATGGAGTTGGGGAAAGAGGTTGTGGTCATTGAGCTTCAAGATCAGATTTTGCCAAATTATGATGAAGATATGGCCAATATCATTGCGGATTCTTTGCAAGGACGTGTTTCGATCCGGACCGGTGAAGAAGTGAAAGAACTTAGAATGTCCGGGCAAAAAGTGACACATATTGAGACAAATGAAGATTCTTATAAAGTGGATGCGGTAATAGTTAATATTGGGAATAAACCTAACACGGAGTTTGTTAAGGATCTGGACTTGGATATGCTTGATAATGGTGCCATCATTGTTGATTCGCATCAGCAAACGAGCCTTCCATCCATCTTTGCAGCCGGTGATTGTGCCACAAGCAATCACCTTCTTCTAAACAAACCTGTCAATATCGCATTAGGAACAACAGCAAACAAGCACGGAAGAGTGGTTGCTGATAACCTTGCTGGAATTCCAACCAGTTTTTCAGGGATACTCGGAACGAATGTTGTCAAGATAATGGAATGGACTGCAGCTATGACGGGTCTGACCGAAAAAGAAGCAAAAAAAGAAGAAATGGACTATGATAGTGTGAGCATTGAAACAAATAATCATGCTTCCTACTATCCTGACGCAGAAACCATCCATATCAAACTAGTTTATGAAAAAGTATCAAAAAAGCTGCTTGGTGCACAACTTATTGGAAAGGATACTTCCATTGCAAAACGACTGGACGTTTACGCAACGGCAATTACGTGTGGATTGACTACCACACAAATCGGAATGCTTGACCTTTGCTATGCACCACCGTATGCAACGGTTTGGGATGCGGTACAGGTCGCAGCGAACGCAGCAAAATAGGGAGCGATCAAGAAGTTATAATATTATGAATTTTCTTTACCTTAAAACCTAAATATGCTAATGTTATAGTAGTTTTATGACATACATATTGATGAAGGAGTGACACAAATGAAGGTCCGATACAATTTTGTGCCAAAGCATGAGGTTCAATACTGTGAACCGACTTATACGATTAAACAAGCCTATGAAAAAATCAAGAATACAGGTTACCGATGCATTCCGATTCTTTCGAATGACGGCCATACCTTCTTTGGCCTTGTCTATAAAGTCCATCTTCTTGATTATCTTTACGAAGAAAAGGGGAGTGGAGAAGATTCAATTGAAGTGCTCTTGAAAAATCAAGATGCATTCATCTTTGAGGATGATTCCTTCTTTAAAGCGTTTTTCACCATTAAACGTCTCCCGTTTATTGCTGTTTTAAATGAGGAAAAGGAATTTCTCGGAATTCTTACACATGCAAATGTCATGGATGTTCTTGCCGATTCATTCGGAATGAAAACTGGTGGATATACCCTCACGATTGCAACTATTGAACATAAGGGAGCAATTAAAGACCTCGTTTCGATGATGAAGGACGTCAACATAGATGGTATGCTGACACTTGATAATGGGGAGAAATACTTGCGTCGTATCATTGTGAACCTTCCTGCAGAATTGCCGCAGGAAAAGCTGGACAAATTGGTTAAGAAGCTCGGAGAAAAGGAATTCCGTGTTACACATGTCGATCAAATTGATGTGCAAAAATAATAAAGCGAGCAGTCCAAATCACGGGACTGCTCGTTTTTTAATATATCAGTATTTCTTTATCAATTAATATGTTCGATAATGTGACAATCTCCGCTTTATCCTTTAACTTTGGTATATACTGTTTCAGAACACTTGCGGTTTTCTCACCGACCACCCCGACATGTCCAATGGCAATGATGGAATCATCCACTTCTGTCTTTTTGATTAACTGGGTGGTCTGTTTTACAATGTGGTTCGTAGTAAATACTTCATCAAAGAATAACTCGTTCTCCAAAAAAGGTACTCCCATTTCCGTAGCCAACTCGGCAACAACACTCTTTTTAGTCGTTTTACTATCCAAATAATATAGATTGCGTTCTTTACATATGCCAAGGATCACTTTCATAATACGTTTATCGGCGGTTATCTTTGATCCCATGTGGTTATTGATTCCTACTGCATAAGGGACAGAATCAATGGCTTCATTTACTCTTTTATAGATTTCTTTGTCTGAGAGGTTGGATGTGATGGCTCCAGGACCAAGCCAGCTTCTTTTCCCTTTTAGAGGCTCCATTGGCAGATGAAGTATCACTTCATGACCTAAACGATGTGCCATTTCAGCATCTTTTTTGGTTGATGATAAAAAAGGCATGACAGCAACTGTCAACGATACAGGCAATTGAAGAATCTCCTCTGTTCCCTTCATATTGTTGCCGAAGTCGTCGATGACAATGGCCACTTTGTTTGAATGGTGCTCTGCGGATGCCGTTAGAAAAGAGGCATTAAACGCAACAGCAAAGCTCATGATTCCAACTACCAAACATTTCATAACCCACCTGCTTCTCTCATTCTATAGTACATAGCTATCGACAAATTTTGCGACTTACTTTTGCTAAGTTTTGTATTCAATCTTACTCTCTCTAGGTTGTTTGTACTATTTTTATCCTAACTGTCGAAAAAAATTCAATGAAAAAAATGTCTAACTTTGCGATTCTATTTACAATTATAGAAATCATTGTAATAATTTCAATTGTGGAATTTAGAGAGAGAAGAGGCGAATGACATTGTCATATGAAGGGTATGTAGATCAACTGTTACTACTAATTAAGGAAAAAAGGGATAATATGATGACAGTTGCAAACAAGACTGGTTATATCAGTGAACAGACTGTGAAATGTAGCCAGGATCTCGACAAGTTGATTTACCAATACCAAGAAATAATTTACGAGAAAAAACAATCTGAATACTAATATTTGGCGGAAAAAAAAGCCACTCAACAAGAACGGCTAGAAAATTTGTATTAAAAAGATCATGAACAGAAGACCGATTATAAATGAGTATGTTGAAGACGTTTCATGTCCGTCACCATGACTTTCTGGAATCAGTTCCTTATAAATGATATATAACATTGCACCAGCAGCAAAAGCTAGTCCATATGGAACAAGCGAGGCAACCACCGAAGTCAAATAGTAGCCGAGTATTGCCATTGGTACTTCAACTGCCCCAGTTAAAGTTGCTACGATAAAAGCCTTCATCCTTGTTATTTTTTGATTGATTAAAAATAATGCCACGAGAAATCCTTCCGGAGCATTTTGCAATCCTATCGCAAATGCTATCAAGTTTCCTGTCTCTTCTGCGTCAGAAGCGTAACTAACCCCAACTGAAAGGCCTTCAGGGATATTGTGCAGGGTAATTGCCGCAACAATGAGCATCGCTTTTTGATCAAAAGCTATCCCTTTTATACTATGTTCCAAATCAATATGAGGAATGGACTTTTCCAGAAGTGTCAATGTAAAGACACCTAAAAGCAACCCGATTCCTAACGGTAGGAACCCTCCATATGAAAGAGCTTCAGGTATTAAACTTAAAGTGGCGGCAGCCATCATAATTCCAGCCGTAAATGCAAGTAACGTATCTTTCCACCGATGGGTCAACGTATTTTTCAAAAATAAGATAGGTAAGGCACCAACACCGGTGGACATGGCCGCCAGTACACTTCCTAACAAAGCTTCTTTCATATCTATTTCCTCTCTTATCTAAGTGTATTTGCGATATAGATATTGTACCAATAATTCTGTGAGATACAACTACCTAGCTAATAACTATAGTATATATACCACATTCGGATTGAAGGCATGTCGTCTCTCATCAATCATCTGACCTCTTTCCTCATTTTAGAGCGTGAAAACATGAGATTAATGTCGAAAACATTAATTAAGTGTAAAGAGATTGTTAAAGTTATAGTAAAAAGCTGATAATAATGCAATGAAAAGTAAATATTTTTAACATTTTGTAAAAAAACAGAAAAAAATGTAGCCTTACATCTAATAGATTCGTTATAATTTTAATTGTGAGAGAACACCATCATAATTTCTTAGGGGGAAAAAGAAGAATGAAAAAGTTTTTATCCATCTTTTTGGTTGCGATCCTAGCAATCAGCTTGGCTGCATGTGGCAGCAACAACTCGGGCACTGAGAATTCCGGTTCTAATGGGGACTCCGGAGAGCAAATTAAACCGGAAAAGATCGTAATGGGATTTGTACCTTCCCAAGATTCAGATCAAATTGCTGACACTGTACAACCTTTGGCGGACCGTTTAGGTGAAGAATTAGGAGTGGAAGTGGAAGGTCGCGTTATGACTGACTATACTGCTTTAATCGAAGCAATGGGTTCAAACACTGTACATGTTGGTTTCATTCCTGCATTTGGTTATGTTCTCGCTAACGAGCAGTACGGAGCTGAAGTAATCTTAAAATCTATGAGATACGGAAGCGGTACTTATAAAGCTCAATATGTAGTTAGAGCCGATTCAGGTATCGAATCATTAGCTGATTTGGAAGGTAAAGTTTGGGCATATGCAGATGCAACTTCTACATCTGGTTTTCTTTTCCCAGCTTCTCAATTAATGGATGAGTTTGATATTGCAAGCACACAAGATTTACAAACTAACTTTTTCTCAGACACAATTCAAACTGGTGGACATGATACAGCTGCAATCGCAGTATATGAAGGTGACGCTGACGTAGCGACTACTTTTGATGATGTACGTATCGGTAAACTTGAGGAAGAGTACCCTGATATTATGGAAAAACTGAAAATTCTTGGTTACACTGCAGATATTCCAAACGACACAATCTCTGTGACGAAAGAGCTTGATGACGAGTTGGTTCAACAAATTAAAGATGCATTCCTTTCTTTCAATGACGATGAAGAAATGATTCAAATTATGAACGACGTTTACAACTGGGATGCAATCAGTGAAGCATCTGATGAAGAATACAAAGTTGTAAAAGAAACGTATGAAAAATTCAAAGATTCAATTTCTTTCTAATTTAATAAGGTCCGCAATCTAGGGGGAGGTTGCTTCCCCTATTTTGTTTGTATGTATAGAATTGAGGGGGTTTGCAACATGATACAGTTCAAAGATGTTTCCTTAGTGTACCCGAACGGAACGCAAGGGTTGAAGAATATTAATGTAACAATCAATGAGGGCGAATTTGTTGTTATTGTCGGCCTGTCCGGTGCAGGTAAATCAACTTTCATCAGAAGTATCAACCGATTGGTTACTCCAACTTCCGGAGAACTTAATGTAGATAATCAAAACATTCTGGCTTACCGTAACACTGATCTTAGAAAACTTCGAACTAAAGTGGGAATGATTTTTCAGAACTATAATCTTGTAAAAAGATCGAATGTTCTGAAAAACGTACTTGCTGGTCGTTTAGGATATACAGGAACATTGCGTTCCATGTTCAATCTATTCAAAAAAGAAGACATGGCACTGGCTTATGAAAGTTTGAAACGTGTAAATATTGAGGAGAAGCTTTATAACCGTGCTGATGAACTTAGTGGTGGACAGCAGCAACGTGTCAGTATTGCAAGGGTTTTGACTCAAAAACCAAAATACATTCTGGCTGATGAGCCGGTTGCTTCACTTGATCCTCCAACCTCCCATCAGGTTATGACTTATTTGAAAAAAATCAATAAAGAGGACAAGATTACTACTATAGTAAACCTTCACTTTATTGATATGGCGATGGAATATGCGGATCGCATCATCGGTATGAGAGCAGGAGAAGTAGTGTTTGACGGACCTGTATCGGAAGTAACGGAAAAAACGTTCGAACAAATTTATGGTCGTGCAATTCGGGAAGACGATTTGCGCGGAGGTGTAGAACAGTGAAGCTAGAAGAGACTAAAACACCACCTTCACTCCTTCCTGCAAAAACAAAAATGAAGCTTACAGTAATTTTCTCCCTCGTAATCGGCTTTTATATTTTAAGTACTGTTAAGACGAATGCCACAATCGGGGATTTGATTAACGGGATTCCAAATATGTTCAAAGTTATGGTGAAATTCTTTCCACCAAACCTGAACGTTTTTGTACATATTTTAGATCCTTTGGCTACAACTATCCAAATGGCCATAATTGCAACAACTATTGCGGCAATTTTATGTGTACCGTTAAGTTTGTTGGCAGCTCAGAATGTTACCACCAATAAATTTGTTTATACATTTGTTCGTTCGATGTTAAATATTTTGCGTACCATTCCCGACTTGGTACTTGCCGTAATTTTTGTAGGATTATTCGGTATCGGTGTACTACCTGGTATTTTGGCACTTATTATTTTCTCTTTGGGGATTTTAGCAAAATTAATCAGTGAAACAATTGAATCCGTTGATATGAATCCGATGGAAGCAATGAGTGCTTCAGGAGCAAATACAATGCAGAAAATCAGATTTGCCCTAATTCCTCAAATATTGCCGCAGTTTGTATCATTTGTCCTTTATGTATTTGAAATAAATATCCGTGCTTCAGTAGTCCTTGGTCTGGTAGGTGCGGGAGGAATAGGGATAATACTTAGTCAGCAATTGAGGTTCTATAACTATCCAAATGCAATGTTAATCATCTTGGTTATTTTTGCACTAGTAGTAATTATTGAATATATTTCAACTAAGATCAGGGAGGCGATTGTATAATGGAACTCGTTTTACCTCCCAAAAAGAAAACATCCATATTTAAGAAATTAAGAAACTGGGGAATCTTTGTATTTCTAACACTTATGTATATTTGGACTTTTGTCGGAATCGACATTAACTGGGCACGTGCAGCAGAAAGAATGGTCAACAACTTTCATCGTGTAATACCAAAGCTTTTCAGTCCCGAGTGGTCTGCCTTCGGAAAAGTGTGGTCTGCGATGGTTGAGACGTTGTACATTGCTTTTGCAGGGTCTCTGATGGCTGCGATACTAGCAGTTCCCTTAGGTTTCCTGGCGGCTCAGAACATGACTAAGAGTAAGGTGCTAACAACTTTTGGTAAATGGATCTTGAGTGCTATAAGAGCATTTCCTGACCTTATTTTGGCGATACTATTCGTCGTTGCAGTTGGCCCGAATCCCTTCGCAGGGGTACTTGCCATCGCGATCGGTTCTACTGGTATGCTTGGGAAACTCTACTCGGAAGTGTTGGAATCCATTGATATGAACATAGTGGAAGCCATGGAAGCAAGTGGAGCTAATAAGATCCAAATCCTTTTCCAAGGGGTTATTCCACAGATTATTCCCGAATTTCTTTCCTATGCCATCTATCGTTTCGAAATAGACGTTCGTGCATCTACAATTCTCGGTATTGTCGGTGCAGGTGGTATCGGGACACTCATTCAATTCGCACAAATGAATCGTAACTGGGAACAGATGGGGCTGATTTTATTGGTTATCATTGTAGTGGTAACGATTATAGACTTCCTATCCTCATCTATTCGTAAAAGAATCGTATAAGCGCTATCGGGTTGATCTTCGTGATCAGCCTTTTCTATTTCATTCAGAGATTCATTGAGGAGGTAACAAAGTGAAGCTGAAATTAACGATACTTGAAACAAGCGATGTTCACGGATCGATCTTGCCATTAAGCTATGGAAACAATGAACCGGCACCTCTGGGATTGGCAAAAGTATCAACTATCATCAAAGAGGAGCGGGAAAAGGAAGAGCACATTCTATTAATCGACAATGGGGACCTGATACAAGGAACACCTTTGACCTATCATTATGTAAAAAAACAAGCCGACAAGGAAAATCCGATAATCCGTGTATTGAATCATTTGAATTTTGATGCTGCAGTAGTTGGAAATCATGAATTTAATTATGGTTTTGGAGTTTTGAAGAATGCTGTTCATACATCAGAGTTTCGTGGTTATCTGCAAACATTCTTGATCAACAAACTGGAACACCCTTTTTAGGAAAGCCTTATATGATCAAAACTTTCGATTCTCTAAAAGTGGCTGTTTTAGGAATAACAACACATTACATACCCAATTGGGAAAACCCGGATCATATTGAAGGTCTATCTTTTGAAAACGCATTGGTTTCCACTGAAAAATGGGTATCCGACATTCGAGAAAAAGAAAATCCTGACTTGTTAATTGTCAGCTATCATGGTGGTTTCGAGCGTGATCCGTTTACAGGGGAAGCAACAGAAAACCTTACAGATGAAAATCAAGGTTATGAAATCTGCAGCAAAATAGAGGGTATCGATATCCTGCTGACAGGACATCAACATCGGACAATTGCCACGACCATCAATGGTGTTCTTGTAGTGCAACCAGGGGTGAACGGTCAAACGATAGGAAAGGCGACTGTAATATTTGAGAGAGAGAATGATACATGGAAGGTCAGGAGTAAAGAAGCAGAACTAAAATCAGTGGCACATGTAGAAACAGATCACGAGATAGTAGCTTTGATTAAAGAATATGAACAAGCCACACAGTCATGGCTGGATATGCCGATTGGAAATATCAACGGCGATATGCTTGTAGAGAATGCCCTTGATATACGTACACAAGATAATGCTCTCATCGAATTCATCAATAAAGTTCAAATGAAGGTTTCTGGTGCTTCCATTTCTAACACTGCTCTTTTTCATAATAATTCCCCGGGATTTCCTGCAAATGTCACCATGAGGGATATCGTATCAAATTATATCTATCCTAACACGTTGAAGGTTATTCGGATATCAGGCCAAGATATAAAAGATGCATTAGAGCGTTCAGCCTCCTATTTCAATATTGGGAAGGATGGGGAATTGGAAGTGAATCCGTCATTCACCACCCCAAAGCCTCAGCACTATAATTACGATATGTGGGAAGGAATTGAGTATGTTCTGGATATTCGAAAGCCAATAGGTGAAAGAGTGGTAAAACTGGAGCGAAACGGTGTTTCGATTGTTATGAATGAGGAATTTGATGTAGTGATGAATAACTACCGTGCAGGTGGTGGAGGAGACTACACCATGTATCGAGATAAGCAGGTTGTGAAAGACATCCCGTTGGACATGTCCGAATTGATTGCAAACTATATAATGGAGAACAAAGTGATTGATGCGACGGTAAATCGCAATTGGAAGGTAATATGGGGAGAGGGTGTTTAACTCTCCTGCTATGATTTACAATTTCTAGAATATGCATTGACGTATTACTTCAATTGCTATACCATTAGTTTTAATTCAAGATATTTTATAAAAAGAAAAAAGGAATGACTAATATGGCAGAAAGACACGAGCTCGATACTTCTTTAAAACTATTTATCGTCCTATCCAGAGCTTTTCGTGCAGTAAACGATCAAGCAAACCAATCCATTCAAAGTTTCCAGTTAAACCCGACTGAATTTGCAGTACTTGAACTTCTATATCATAAAGGTGATCAGCCGCTTCAACAGATTGGCGGGAAAATTCTATTAGCAAGTGGCAGCATCACATATGTGGTTGATAAGCTGGAAAGTAAAGGGCTTCTTGCCCGAAAAGCCTGTCCAAAAGACAGAAGGGTAACCTATGCGCAAATAACCGAGGATGGCAAAAAGCTGCTCCACGGAATCTTCCCGAAGCATGAACAACACATCCACGGCCTGATGGACGGCCTGACACAACAGGAAAAAGAACAAGCCATCGAACTAATCAAAAAGCTCGGACTGAACGTAGCAACACACAAAAAATGACCTTCAACTACTGAAGGTCATTTTTTTTTTTGCAAAAGGGGTCAGACCCCACAAGGGATTTTTTGATCCATGTCGAATTTATATAAGGTGAAGTCTGTTTGTAAAGGGGATAGTACATATGAGATTTGAGGAATTTAGTTATACTCGTCCGAATGTGGATGAGGTGGAGAAGAAGTTTATGGCTGCTTTGGAGAGGTTTGAGGCGGCAGGTTCTGTTGAAGAGCAGGAGAAAGCGATTCAAGAAATCAATGATGTCCGTAATCATTTAAGCACGGACTTCAATTTGGTGTATATTCGCCATTCAATCGATACAAATGATGAGTTCTACAAAGAGGAACAGGATTTTCTGGATGAGATCGAGCCTCTAACGAAGTCCTGGGATACCAAATTCTACAAAGCGCTCGTTAAGTCACCTTTCCGCAAGGAGCTGGAGGCGAAATGGGGAACACAGCTTTTCGCACTGGCAGAATGTGAATTGAAGACGTTTGATGACTCGATTATTGAAGACCTGCAACTTGAGAATAAACTGACGACCAAATACTCCAAACTGGTTGCTTCTGCAAAGATTGATTTCAACGGTGAAGAACTGACTCTCGCTCAATTGGATCCTTATACAGAGTCCGAAGACCGTGAAATCCGCAAGCAGGCAAGCGAAGCGAAATTCGGTTTCTTCCAGAAAAACCAAGAAGAATTCGATGAAATCTTCGATCAGCTTGTAAAAGTCCGTACCAAAATGGCGAAAAAGCTGGGCTATAAAAACTTCGTGGAGCTTGGCTATGCCCGTATGACACGTACCGATTATAATGCGGAAATGGTTGCAAAGTTCCGCAACCAAGTTAAAGAATTCATTGTCCCACTGGTAGCAAAACTTGCTGGAAGACAGCAGGAGCGTATTGGTGTCGATTCTCTGAAGTATTATGACGAAGGCTTTAAATTCAAAACTGGAAACGCAAAACCAAAGGGGACTCCAGAATGGATTATCGATAATGGAAAGCAGATGTATGAAGAGCTATCCGAAGAAACAAAGGAGTTCTTCCAATTCATGATTGATAAGAACCTAATGGACCTTGTGGCGAAAAAAGGGAAAGAAGCTGGGGGATACTGCACATATATTCCAACATACAAAACGCCTTATATTTTCTCGAACTTTAATGGTACAAGTGGTGATATTGACGTTCTTACTCACGAAGCGGGACATGCTTTCCAGGTGTATATGAGCCGTGATTTTGATGTGCCGGAGTATAACTGGCCTACTTATGAGGCGTGTGAGATCCACTCCATGAGCATGGAGTTCTTTACTTGGCCGTGGATGGAATTGTTTTTCAAGGAAGATACGGAGAAGTACAAGTTTTCACATTTGAGTGGATCAATTTCATTTCTTCCGTACGGAGTGGCAGTAGATGAATTTCAACACTTCGTGTACGACAACCCGGACGCCACTCCTGTGGAAAGGAACAAAGCATGGAGAGAAATTGAACAGAAATATATGCCTGGTCGTGATTTTGATGGGAATGCCTATTTGGAGGCTGGTGGGTTCTGGCAGCGTCAAGGCCATATCTACCG
Source organism: Bacillus sp. LL01 (assembly GCF_001037965.1). Lineage (NCBI taxonomy): Bacteria > Bacillati > Bacillota > Bacilli > Caryophanales > Bacillaceae > Bacillus > Bacillus sp. LL01. Next base: position 123,378 of record NZ_LFEL01000003.1, read on the forward strand.
TACACCGTTCTATTATATCGACTACACATTGGCTCAAATTTGTGCTTTGCAATATTGGAAGCTCTCTCAAGAGAACCCCGAGTCAGCGTGGAACTCCTACCTGGAGCTTTGCAAACAGGGAGGAAGCAAGTCCTTTGTGGTCCTAGTGAAGTTTGCAGGTCTACGTTCTCCATTTGAAGACGGTTGCGTAGAGTCGGTTGTAGGGGAAATTGAATCTTACCTGAATGATGTAAATGATAAAGAATTATAAATACCTGAAGCTGTCGTTATTCCACGGCAGCTTTTATTTTGGCTTTTTCTTTCACTTTTTCCGCAAATTTTGTAGAATAGAGGGTACAGTATAACCAAAATAGGTGAATGCTACTCATTATATTTTTAGCAAAAAGCGGTAAGGTACATAGAGATTTTAATGAAGATACTATAATTAACATTTTTAGTATCAGAAAAGGAAGTGGCTATAGTGAAGACTAATGTTTTATTTTCCAATGTTTCAACTTTAAAAGTGTACGGAGAGTTTCCTCTTTCCGTTTCCAATATTTTTTCTGATTCTAGACAAGTGACTACAGATTCCGTTTTTGTCTGCATTAAAGGTTATACGGTGGATGGGCACCGCTACATTTCATCGGCGATTGAAAAAGGTGCAAGTGTCATCGTTGTGCAGGATCTCCCGGACCAAATGGATGAACGAGTGTGTTATGTACATGTAAGAGATACCGAACGTGCTTTGGGTCAGCTTGCAAATGTGTTCTTCGACTATCCTTCTACAAAACTGCGGATTATTGGTGTAACCGGAACGAACGGAAAGACGACAGTGTCAAGCGTCATCAATAATGTCATGAGAAAAGAAGGTTATAAAACCGGCCTAAGCGGTACGATCGAAATTGATATCGATGGAGAGAAATTCGAGAGCAAGAACACAACAAGCGATGTGCTAACGATGCAAAGGATGCTGAAGGATATGGTGGAAGCAGGCGTGACAGATGTGGTGATGGAAGTATCTTCCCATGGTCTGGTCCTAGGGCGACTTGCAGGGGTTGAGTTCCAGAACGGTGTATTCACAAACCTGACCCAGGACCACTTGGACTTCCATGGAACGATGGAGCATTATAAAAATGCGAAAGGCTTGCTCTTCTCCCAACTTGGACAGGATATGCGCAAGGATAAAGCAGCTATCCTGAATGCGGATGACGAAGCAACCGATGACTATACCACTATGACAAGTGCGAGAATCATCACGTATGGAATTAAGAATGAGGCGGACTTTAAAGCAAGGGATATCAAATTCTTTGAAAATAAGACAAGCTTTATACTTGAAACGAACTTTGGTGAATTTGAAATGGAAATTCCTTTCGTTGGCGAATTTAATGTGTATAATGTTCTATCTGTAATTTGTGTTCTATGGGATAAAGGAATGCCATTTGAAAGAATATTAAATCATCTAAGGGAAACACCTCCACCAAGCGGTCGCATGCAGACACTAAAGACAGGCGATAAGCGGAACGTCATTATTGACTATGCACATACGGAAGATGCAATCGGCAAGGTGTTGGACAGTATCCGCATGTTTTCCAATCATAAAATCATCTCTATTATCGGTACTGGTGGCGGAAGAGACAAAGATAAGCGACCGAAGATGGGAAGGATTGCTACCGAGAAATCTGAGTATGTCATTTTCACAACGGACAATCCATTAGATGAGCCGGGCGAGGAAATTGTACAAGGTATGGCAGCAGGCGCTATTCATGAAAACTTCGAATGCATTCCAGATCGTGAGCAGGCGATTATCCGTGCAGTGGAAGTTGCAGGAGAAGGGGATGTTATTCTCATCGCAGGCAAGGGACATGAAAATTACCAATTGATCGGAAAAGAATCTGTACCGTTTGATGAAAAAGAAATCACACTTAAAGCAATCAAAGCCTTTCCACTAACAGAAACCATTCCAACAACATAGAAAACTGGATATAGGCTGACTAGCTGATGCTCCCCTTTTAGCTAAGGAGGGTCTTCAGCTAGTCATCTTTTTTTGAAGAATAATAATTCTGTTGATTTCCGTTTCAGGCGCTTCGCATTCCTGCGGGCGGTCCGTAAGCCTCCTCATTCCGTTGGACGGCACTGAAAAACTGAAAACGAATTGTTATTAATGGTTTCTAGCTGTGGATTGGAGCAAATAGCGTAGATTCATGCAGGGGAGTAGCGACAATCTTGAGACCCCGCAGGGCGCAGCCCGAGGAGGCTCAAGGTCGCCCCGCGGAAAGCGAAGCTATTTGCGGAAATCCACAGCGGTGTTTACCCAAGAACTAAAATTCAGTACTTTTTCAGTGGCCTCCTCCGTTGCGGGGTCTTACCTGTCCCTTCCTCCCTTGGGAGTCTGCGCGCCTTCCACTACAATCAACTAGGTGGTTTCATTCACCGAAAGGAACAGCGGCGATTATACAAATATCTAATGATATCTTGTTTCAGTAGTACCGGTCGTTTTTTGCTCGGTTTTTCTTGGTTAATATAGTTGTTTCTTTGGAAGTAATATGTCGAATTGCATAGGGGATGTAAGTAAAATGGGGAAAAGGGTAGGGGTTATTTTGTTTATGCTATTGGTGTCAACAGGGTGTGCGAGTAATCCAACAGTCATCAACAATGTAACAGTAGATAGCGGTATAGAGAGTAACAATAAACTTGAGGATGATGAAGTATCTGAAAGTAATGAAGGGCTTGTTGAAGAGCACGAACTAGAGAAAAGGGAAGAAGAAAGAAAAGAACTTAAAGAGCTTGCCATAGAAGTAAATGGTCAAGTGTATGGTAATTCGTCGCAATTTTCCGAGTACGTTTCCGGAGTAAAAACAAGAATGGATACAGAGGATAAAGTTATAGCGCTTACTCTAGATGCCTGCGGTGGGGAAAATGGAAGCGGGTATGATGAAGAATTGATTACTTTCTTAATCGAAAATAATATAAAGGCTGATTTATTCGTTAATGCAAGGTGGATTGATGAACAATTCGAGACGTTTGTTGAATTGTCAAAAATGCCGTTATTCACGATTCAGAATCATGGTACGGAACATAAACCGTTATCCACTACTCCTCGCAGTGCGTGGGGAATAGCAAGCACTTCCACTCAATTCGAGATAATCGATGAAATAATGAATAATCAAATGAAAATCTTAGAAATAGCAGGTACGATCCCTCAATATTTCCGGTCCGGTACAGCCTTCTATGATGAAATATCCGTGCAAATTGCGGAGGATTTAGGGGTACAAGTAGTTAATTTTGATGTTATAGGAGACGGCGGGGCTACCTTTACCAAAGATGAAGTGGTGCAAGAAATGCTTACAGCACAACCGGGTTCCATCATCATCCTGCATATGAACCAACCGGCGAGTGAAACGGCAGAGGGAGTAAAAGAGGCAATTCTCACTTTGATTGAACAAGGCTTCAGCTTTGTCCATCTTCATGAATACGAGCTAGAATAATTACAGTTTTGTAACAAGTTACGGTAAAACACATATTGAATAGTATCAGGGTCACGATAAGTGTGGGAGGTAAGTTTCGTGACTTGTATGTTTCATGTGTTGTTTTCCTTTGTTCTGCTTTTCAATGTATCTGCCTGTCAGTCGAAGACAAAGGTGGAGAATACCAATTCGTTAATGGAAGAGAAAATTGTTCTTCAGGAAAAGGTTAACGGTATTGTTAAAGATGTAAATGAGGTCGACGAAGTGCTTAGATTATTCAACCTACAGGGTTTAACCAGATATAACTTGATTTTCATCGGGAATTCTCAAGACGAAAAGATGAAGTTCTATATCCCTGAATTTAAAAGTAGGGGATTCCGGCTTTATAGACGTGGTATAGGCTTAGACTTGAATAAAGAACTAGATGTTTAAGACTTGCTCTATCAGTTAAATTTTCTAACATATTCTACGTTTACTCATACAATAAAAAAAGGGGGAAGTTCAGAATATTTTATTGACTTATGTCCTTCACAGTTGCTATAATTGCAAAAAGCAAAACAAATACCATATAACTTAATAGCAACACTTCTTATTTAGAGTGGCGGAGGGACAGACCCAATGAAGCCCGGCAACCTGCAATGTATGTTTGAAAAGGTGCTAATTTCTGCAGATCTTGTATCTGAAAAATAAGAAGAGGGCTTATGACGATAACCTCTTCTTATGAAGGGGTTTTTATTATTTCTCAAGGAGGATTGTAAAAATTAGTTATATTTAGCCAATCTGATAAATAACGTAAATTAAATACTATTTTCAAGTTAACGTGTTACTCAACTAAATAACTCTTATCCAGAGTGACTGAGGGATCAGGCCCTATGAAGTCCGGCAACCTTCAAGAATCAACATTCTTGAGTTGGTGCTAAATCCTGCAGGCAGAGTAGCCTGAGAGATAAGAGGAGGAATTTCAACCTCTTCTTATGAAGGGGTTTTTATTTTTTGAGTCTGTAATACGTCGCTGTTGATTTCCGCACTGGGCTTCGCTTTCCGCGGGGCACTTGTGGAGCCTCCTCGGCAAGCCTATGGGGTCTCCACTAAGTGCTACCTCCCGCTGGAGTCTTCGCCCTGTGCTCCAATCAACAGCTAAGATTTCTATAATAATTTTAAGTAACATGTGATTTGACTTCGTCGTTTTAAAATTCTAAATTAAAAAATCGGAGGAATCTATAATGAGTAACCAAAATTATGAAGTAGAAACGTTATTACTACACGGTGGGCAAACACCAGACCCTACTACAGGTTCTCGAGCAGTTCCAATCTACCAAACAACTTCCTATGTGTTCGACAACACCGATCATGCCCAAAATCTATTCGCACTTAACGAATTCGGAAACATTTACACACGAATCATGAACCCGACAGTGGATGTGTTGGAGCAAAGGCTTGCCCTTTTGGAAGGCGGAGCGGCTGCCGTGGCTACGAGTTCCGGGATGTCCGCAATTGCTCTTGCCATTTTAAATATCGCTCATGCAGGTGATGAAATTGTTGCAGCGGAAAACCTGTATGGAGGAACGTATAATCTTTTTGCTGTCACCCTTCCGAAATACGGAATCAAAGTTAAATTTGTTGATGCGACAAATCCGGAGAACTTCCGAAACGCGATTACACCGAAAACAAAAGCTTTGTTCGGGGAGATCATCGGAAATCCGAGCCTGCGAGTACTTGATGTGGAGGCGGTAGCCAAGGTGGCACATGATAATTCGATTCCTCTTATCATAGACAATACATTTGCTTCCCCTTACCTTTGTAATCCAATTAAATGGGGGGCGGATATCGTCGTACACTCTGCTACCAAATGGATTGGTGGCCATGGAACGACAATCGGTGGGGTGGTAGTCGATGGAGGGAAATTCAACTGGGATCATCCTAATTTCCCTGGATTTACGGAGCCGGATGAAAGCTATAATGGCATCAAATACGCACAAACTTTTGGAAACTTGGCATTTGCAGTCAAACTCAGAGTACAACTTTTAAGAGACTTTGGTGCATGCCTAAGTCCACAGAATGCATTTCTACTATTACAGGGACTAGAAACCTTGCATTTAAGAGTGGAGAAGCATAATGAAAATGCCCTGGAACTGGCGAAATACTTGCAAGATCATCCTGCAGTGGAATGGGTTTCCTACCCTGGTCTTCCGGATCATCCGGCCCATCCGCTTGCCAGAAAATATCTTGGTGACGGAAATGGTTCAATTGTTAATTTTGGAATCAAAGGTGGAAGGGAAGCAGGCAGAAAAGCCATTGATAATGTTAAGCTTTGGTCGCACGTAGCAAATGTTGGGGATGCCAAATCACTTATCATCCACCCTGCGTCGACAACACATCAGCAGTTGACAGGTGACAATTTGAAAAAATCCGGAGTTACTGAGGACCTTATCCGTCTGTCTGTCGGCATTGAATCCCTACAGGATTTGAAAAAAGACCTAGATCAGGCATTATTCATTGCTACCGGAAAGTCAAAACATGCTGCAGTGAGTCAAAATATATAGAAAAGAGTGGGAAATGTGAGTTGTCAATCAGAACAAACCATTAATAAAGTGTCGATAGGTACACTCTTATTAGAAAATGGGGAGAAGCTCCCGGATGTAGAGATTGCCTACGAAAGGGTCGGTAAGCGGGATGGAGATGTGGTGGTCGTGTGCCATGCGCTTACCGGAAATCAGGAATCAGTAGGTACAGAAGGTTGCCCTGGCTGGTGGAGTACATTCATAGGACCTGACCTTTATATAGATACGAATAGATTTCAAGTGATTACGATGAATGTTCTTGGAGGAGGTAACGGGTCTACTGGCCCTACCAGTATCAATCCAAAAACCGGTGAAAAATATGGAGCGAATTTTCCAACGGTTACAATTAGAGACATGGTCCATTCTCAACACAAAGCATTAACAAGAATCGGCATCAAAAGTGTGAAAGCAATTATTGGAGGTTCACTCGGTGGAATGCAAGTGCTGGAATGGGGGGTGCTTTACCCAGAGTTTTCGGAGATTCTGGTTCCGTTGGCAGTCACTCCCTATTTTACCGACTATGCTCTTGCCTACAACTCTATCGGCAGACATGCAATCATCTCAGATCCAGCATGGGACAGCGGAAACTATCCGAATGGTGCCCATATAAAAGGATTGGAAATTGCCAGAATGGTTGGACTTGTGACCTATCGTTCGGAATCCTTATTCAACGACAGATTTAACAGGGAGAGAAAGGAAGGAAAAGGAATTGAATATCAAGTTGATTCTTATATGAAATATCAGGGAGAGAAATTTTCCCGGCGGTTTGATGCCAATAGCTATCTTGTTCTTCTTCAGGCAATGGACCAATTCGATATTGGCCATGAAAGAGGCGGCTGGCTAAATGCTCTGTCCAAGGTAGAAGCAAAGGTGTGTATGTTCAGCTTTACAGGGGACCTTCTCTACCCTCCACAACTTGCGAAGAATGCAATAGAGCAATTAAAAGAACTTAATAAAGAAGCAGAATTTATAGAAGTGGAAACGATATTCGGGCATGATGGCTTCCTGGTGGAATTTGAAAAATGGGGACAGCATGTTAAAAGCTTACTAGAGAAAAAGGAAGTGACACGATGTCTGGCATAAATGTGGCGTTACTGGGGTTTGGAACGGTAGGGAAAGGTGTCCGTCAATCCATCAATTCTCATCAGTCAAGGTTGGAACAGGTATTGGGTGAAAGAGTGAGGATTGTGGGAATATTAGTCAAGAACTTAGAGAAGCATAAGGAATCTCAAGAAGAAGGGGTCCTGCTGACTGACCGCTTCGAAGAAATTTTAGCATTGCCGGATTTGCATGTGGTCGTCGATGCCATAGTAGGCTGCGAACCAGGAAATACTTATCTGAAAAGAGCGATAAACAAAGGGTGCCATATTGTGACGGCTAATAAAGAGATGTTTGCACATCACGGGGAAGAGTTACTTGCATTGGCAAAGAAAAAAGGCGTAACGGTAGGATTTGAGGCAACGGTTGCGGGAGGTATCCCTGTTATACAAACCATCAGGCAACTGTTGCAAGTGAACCGGATCCAAAGGGTGGAAGCCATATTGAATGGAACATCAAATTTCATTTTGACCAAAATGAGAAAGGATGGGCATTCATTTGAAGACACCTTAAAATTGGCACAAGAAAATGGCTATGCTGAATCAGATCCGACAAATGATATTGAGGGGCATGATGCATATTACAAAGGATTGGTGCTTAGTCAACTTATCTATGGGCAAACACCTGATGAACAAACCTGTACTAGAAAAGGAATTACAAGTATTTCTGCCGATTATATTGATCGCGCGAATGAGCTTGGATTGCGATTCAGGCATATTGTGACTCTCTTCAAGGAAAAAGGAGAAATTCATTGTAAGGTAGAGCCGGCCTTGGTCACATCAGAGCATCCATTCTATCAGGTAGAGGGAGTACAGAACGGGGTATCCGTTGACACCGATCTTGTAGGAAATATCCAGCTGAATGGACCGGGGGCAGGTATGTTCCCAACGGCAAGTGCCATCCTTGAGGATATCATTCAGATAAACCGTCCAGTAGCGGAAGTTCCCGCCTACGTGGAATTCCATGATGAGAGACAGTCTCCTTCGAGATGGGTTCTTTTCAGCAACGAGGTTGATATTAAACTTCCTTATGATACAAAGGTGCTGGCACGTCCAACCTACAGCACGGTGGTTGTTGAAACTGGAAATATCGAAAGGGTCCTTATCGATAACCCGCTAATCACCTATTTTTCTCTAAAAGGTGATTACAGACACACACCTGAAAAAGTGACCATATAGAAAAAACGCTCTTCTTTCTAACCGGCTTGTCTCATATATATGTGACAAGCTGTTTTTATTTATGGAGGAAAGAAGAGGGTGGGGCAATCGTGAAACGCAGCTGGCTGAGTGCATGTCAAATTGGAGCGGTATATGTGGGAACCATAGTGGGAGCTGGATTTGCCACTGGCAAAGAGATTGTCCAGTTTTTCACACAATATGGCTGGATCGGTTTTTTTACTATTCTAATTAGCGGGTTTCTGTTTATTTGGCTAGGAACAAAGATGATGCTTATTTCAAAACGAATCAGAGCCAATTCCTATAAAGAATTTAATGAATATTTATTTGGTGTATCAGCAGGGACTGTAGTGAATATTTTCATGCTGATTATCCTGATATGTGTAGGAGCAGTCATGCTTTCCGGAGCAGGAGCGGTATTTGAGGAACAGCTTGGCTGGTCGTTTCAACTCGGTTTGCTTGTTACGGTAGTGCTTGCAGTGAGTGTTGTTCTGTTCGGAGTGAAAGGTTTGGTGGGGGTCAATTTGATTGTCGTTCCTGTGATGATTATTTTCAGCTTTATCATTGCCGGAAACGCTATATTGGAAAATGGCTTGTCCTTCATGAGCCTCAGCCCGGTAAGTACAGGTGTAAAGGGGTGGATTGCACCATTCATGTATGTAGCTTTCAACCTTGCAATGGCTCAGCCTGTGCTAGTACCTTTGGCAACTGAGGCAAAGGACGACTGGGTGATCAAGCGGGGAGGGTTTATTGGTGGGGCCGTTTTATGCTTCATATTGTTGACCTGCCACATTTCGATTGCTTCGCTTCCCAACTTTCAGGTCTTCGAAATTCCCATGGCGGAAGTAGTTAAAATGAGTATGCTTTCTTTTTTCGGAATTTATGTGTTTGTGATATACGGAGAGATTTTTACGTCGGTAGTTAGTGATATATTTGGGCTGCAAAGGCAGTTGGAAAGTATGTTGAAAGTATCAAGATATGTGATTACCGTTGTCCTAGTCAGTATCATCTATATGATCAGTCAAATCGGGTATGGCAGTTTGATTGAACATCTTTATCCGTTTTTCGGCTATGTTAGTATGGCGTTTCTTTTTCTACTAATTATTCGAAAATGAGATCTCATTGAAAGAGAAGAGTGGAAATTTCATTTTACCCTTTAGAGTCTAAATAAATTTTGATAATGCAATAACCAAGTTGATCGTAGTGGAATGTGCGCAGACTCCCTCGGGAGGAAGGGGCAGAGGGGATACCCCGCAGGTAAAGCGAGGCACTGAAAAAGTACTGAATTTTAGTTCTTGGGTAAACACCGCTGTTGATTTCCGCAAATAGCTTCGCTTTCCGCGGGGCGACCTTGAGCCTCCTCGGGCTGCGCCCTGCGGGGTCTCAACATTGTCGCTACTCCCCTGCAGGAGTCTACGCTATTTGCTCCAATCCACAGCTAGAAACCATTAAAAACAATTTGTTTTCAGTTTTTCAGTGCCCTCGGTAAAGCCGAGGAGGCTCCCGGACCGCCCGTAACGGAGATCAACGGTAGATGTAACTTAATAAGTGAATACAGACTATCGTACGAAAGTCGCAACTACTGCCACTATTGGAATGGCTGTCATCAAGACATTACCCATTAGGAAGAATATCATCAACTTCTCCTTAAGATCTGGTGCCTGAGTTTCCAAGGTGGACTTTTTCATCAAATTCATGATGAAGTTAACCAGTACACTTGCACCTACAATAACTAAAGGTATCATTACGCTGACAGTAGAATCCATCAAGCTAATGAAACCAAAAACGATCATAATGATTGGAATGACCTCAATAATGGCTACATAAATAAAAAACTTACTTTGTATCTGAGGAAAGGATCCTGGTTCAAGTACAAGCTTTTCCATGCTAGATCTTAATACAATGGAAATCCCAAAGCTTGCTATCACTGCAGCTAACAGAAATAAATATAAAGCGTCCACGAAATCACCTCCTAAATCAATATCATAAGATTCTATTTTATCTCAAAATTACCAAGAACGATATCAGAATTTAGAAATTCAATGGAAAAATTACCAATAGCCATAAATCAAAAACAAGGTGGGAGATGATGATAAGGGAGAGTGATTTCTTCCATTCGTATAAAGCCCCCCACGCAATTCCTGCTGTCGCAGCTGCTGCAACAAGCATGGGATTCCCTGTCCATATGTGGGCTATGGCATACATGCCTGCTGCAACAAGCACGCCTTGAAACCGTCCTACTACCTTCACCACCCTCGGCTGAACAAATCTTCTCCAAAAAACTTCTTCTCCAGGTATGATGATAAGAACAAGTGCAACGTAATGCCACCAACTCGACGGCCCGACAATTCTGTACAATTCGTCCACAAAAGGCAGTAAAGGCAATGGTAGAACTTTTAATAAGAGGTATGCTGTCAAAAAAGCACCATACAAAATCGAGCCGGTAATTAATCCGAAAATGACATCCTGTAAAGTGAGAGGCTTCTTTTTACGGGAGTCAGTCTTTCCGCAATTTAAACCGAGGAGCATTAGTATGAAAAGAGAAATGGAAAACAGAATCCAAAAATGGTTAGTAAGCTGAAAGCTGATTCCTAATAAAAGGTTTGCTAAAATCCAGATCAATATTGTGTGGCGTAATTGTATCATTTGTTTTCCCCCGGACTAAGTCTGTCTGCCCTTATTTTAACAGTTAAGACCCTCCATATAAACGTACATACTAATGAAGATAATATATCTTTCAAACGAAGGAGATGTGAAAATGACACAATCTAAAAGTCAGCAGGAAAGACAGCGTAAAGTGAGAAAGCAGTCTCAGAATGAACATGGGAAAGTAAAAAGCTTTGAACAGCTTGCAGATGAGGCCGGAAAGAATAAATAAGGGGTTAGAGAAGGGGCCATTCTGCCAAGGCGAAGAGGCTCCTTCTCTGTATGAACGGCAACCGGCGGTGTATATTGAAAGGTATTAGAAAACATACTATGGGAAGATATTACAAAAAAGGGGTTTGAAGTATGGGGATTCCACAGGGAAAAAAGAGATATGTTGCTATATTAAGCCCCTATACAACTAGTCTTTTACATTATAGAAAACCGTTTGTTGTGGCTTGGTGGGGAGCAGCTTTTCCTGGATTCGGCCATTTCATGCTATCCAAATATTTGACTGCTTTCATTTTAATATCATGGGAAGTAATCATCAATTCTATGGCGCATTTAAATGAAGCAATTTTCCTATCGATGATTGGGAGGTTTGAAGAGGCAATTGCGGTGCTAGATCAACATTGGATCATTTTATATATTTGTATGTACGTTTTTTCCATCTGGGATAGCTATCGGCTGACAGTTGAAATGAATAAGCACTACACATTAGCTTATCACGAAGATTTTCCGGTTCTTATAAAGAATACTTCCTCTATAGAAATCAATGTATTGGATAAGAAGAATCCTTTACTTGCGGTTATCTGGTCACTTTTGACACCTGGATTGGGAAACCTTTATGTTACAAGGGTCCTTTCCGTCATTTTTGTTCTGACATGGTGGCTGATTATTACATATGTAGCAAATGTCTTCCCTGCCATCCATATGACACTTTTGGGGAATTTCCAGGGGGCAACGAAAATATTGGTTCCACAATGGTTCCTGTTTATACCGTCCCTCTATTGTTTTGCCGCGTATGATTCATATGTCAGCGCAGTAGAACTGAATAAATTTATAGATAAGTACCTTGCAAGAGAATTGAAGAAAAAGTACCAGAATATTCAGTTTAAAATGCCGATATAGAAAAGAGCTGGAAGGTAATGTACATTTTCGCGACATTCAAATATAACATGGAAATGGAGCTTACATTACGTGAACTGGAAGACTTGGGACTTACTGAGGAACAGATTCTGGTCATGCCACTAGATAAGATAAAATACCAAACGAAAGTCATTGACTCCATGCATCGTTCTGACGGACGAAGCCTTGTTGACTTGGCGGCTATCTTCGGTATCATTTTCATGCTTCTGGGAGTCATATACGGATATGTATTTTATCTGGGGCCGATTCTTTGGGGGCTTTTTGGGCTTGTCTTTGGTTGCCTTGCTGGATTTTTAATTGACTATTATTTTACTAAAAAAAGTGAGCACTCTTTGCGTAAGCGGGGCTCTGATGCCGATATCGTATTAGTGATCCAATGCCCAAAAGAAAAGCAGGAAAAGGTGGAAGATGTTCTGTGGAACAACATGGTGCTGGGAGTTGGGGTACTTGATAGGTAACGTGGGACTTAGTAAAACCTAAAAAAATCAAATATACCTACAATATAAAGAGCCATTCCCAATATAATAGGAGTGGCTCTTTACTACACCCATAACCGTTGATATTCCTTTCCATTTCCAAGCGAATAACAGAGCTCTTTTAGATTCCTGTTCAACCTCTCTTTTTCCAATTCATAATATGTTTCTTCTTTGATGGATTCCATCGTATGTTTTGTGTACTTCCAAATGGCTTCTTTACGGAAAGCTGGTGAATGGTCGGAAATTAATTTGAGTACATGAATAATGGATGAAATAACATCAATGTCCACTTTTCCGTAACGCAGTATCGGAGAAAAAGCTATATCAAGGTAATCAAAAAAGTCGGGTGTTCTGACAATCACTCGCAAGTTTCTATTTTTATCATTGAAATATGGCTGAGGTCCTTGCATAGATGTAAGCTTGGATAACAGAGTGCCAAGTTGTTCGATACAATGGACAGCTGTACTTGGATCGTTTATTCCGGATGATAGGGCCCTTACCCCGATTTCGGTCACTTTTCTTATTCCGAATTCTACATCTTCCAGGGGAGCGCGTGCAATGGAAACGGTAATCAATGATCGGAAAGATTCTTTATCAATTACGTTACCTGATCCCCAAACAGAGAGAATGGGTGTATGTTCATTGATATAATCCCCTTGCTGCCTCTCGACCCGGACAATGCAGTCCGCCCCATATGCTTCTTTCACTAATGCCTCTACATCAATATACTGAACATACCCAGGTTCCTTGCTCATGATTGTCACAGGTTCTTTCGTGGAGATTTCCTGGCTCTCCCAATCCTCCCATGGAGCATCATGAATGGAGGCGTCACTCTCTTCGAACAATTCTTCCATACATTCCATTGTTTCGACGGTAATGTTATGCAATAAATTACTGACCTGAATCCAAGTAGTAACATGCTGAATGAAAAAGACGAATACAATTAAACAGAGTATGGCAATGGCTACAGCAAAGGAAGGGACAAGAAAGAGCTGTTCTTCTGTCGTTTCTTTTAAAAATAGAAGCAATAGATGCAGTAGATAAACCCTGCCGTAAAAATGCCGAGTACTCTTTGAGTGGAATGGTCGGTAATGAAATTCTGCAAGGCACGGGGAGAGAATTCCGACAGATAAGTGGTCAATACAACGAGAATGGTTGAAAAAGTGATGGTTGTCATCGTTAACAGGGAAGATGCAATCGAGCTCAAAATAGTTTGAGATAACCCAATGTCTGAAAGGAAAATTGCTGGAATCTGATTTTTCGCATTTGTGCTAGACAGAAGATAATTATCCAATAAAAGTGTTCCTATCGCGAGGAGGAATGCAAGTCCTCCATAAAAAGATGGTAGATACCAAAAGCTTGTTCGTAAGCGTAATAGAGTTGCAGACCGTGCCATGTATAACACTCCTTTGGAATGTATGAATGCTGTCTAAAAGCTATTAGTTAAAGTAAACGATATTTCAAATATCATGCAACAAAAAGTAGAATCTTGAATGGAAATATGTTATAGTAACAAAGTTAAATTGAATAAAGACTTACGTCCGCTTTGGTCGTCAGGAGAGGTTCTAGCAAATACCCTCTATAAAAAACTAAGGACAGATACCAAACTATATTCCTTAGGATATAGTTTTTTTATTTTTTCTGAAGTTATGCGCTAGCCTCCATTATTTTTGGTTAGTGTTTTTTTGATTGATTATAGATTGTGATAATTGAAGGAGTGATGACACGATGAAGCAAAAGGGAAAAGCGATGGTCGTGTTCAGTGGCGGGCAGGACAGCACCACGTGTCTGCTTTGGGCAATGAAGAAATTTGATGAAGTGGAAGCTGTCACCTTCCATTATGGGCAGCGCCATGAACTGGAAATTGAATGTGCAAAAAACATAGCAAAAGAACTTGGTGTAAAACACCGCATACTGGATATGTCCCTACTTGGGCAATTAACACCTAATGCGCTTACAAGAGATGATATTGAAATCGAAGAAAAAGACGGGGAATTGCCGAGCACGTTTGTAGACGGTAGAAACCTTCTCTTCCTATCCTTTGCAGCTGTAGCAGCTAAGCAGATAGATGCTAAACATATCGTGACAGGCGTATGCGAAACGGACTTCAGCGGTTACCCGGACTGCCGCGATGTATTCATCAAATCGATGAATGTGACCTTGAACCTTTCCATGGACTATCCGTTTGTGATTCACACACCATTAATGTGGCTGAACAAGGCGGAAACGTGGAAACTAGCAGATGATCTGGATTCCCTTGAATATGTAAGAACGAAAACTTTAACCTGTTACAATGGGGTAATTGCAGATGGATGTGGCGATTGTCCTGCATGTAAACTGAGAAAACGTGGCTTGGATGACTATCTTTACACTAAAAATAAAGGAGTTGTATCCTCATGATGCAACAAATTTATCCGCAGGTTCAGCACGATTATTGCTATGAGCTAAATAAAGATATGCATATAGCGGCAGCGCATTATGTTCCGACAGATGCCGCCGGGAAATGCAAACAAATCCATGGGCATACCTACTTCGTCAATGTAACCGTTGCAGGAGATGACCTGGATGAGGCAGGTTTTCTTGTCAATTTCCAAGCTTTAAAAAAGCTTTTACATGATAAATTCGACCATACAATCCTAAATGATCATAAAGACGTCTTTAATGATCAAGATCCGAATTTTTTCCCAACAACAGAAGTGGTGGCAAGAATCATGTGGGAAACAATCGAAAATCATTTACAGACGTTACCTTCGAAACCGACCTGCTTGCAGGTGTTTGTTAGGGAGACACCAACAAGCTATTGTATGTACCGTCCAAAGAAGGGGAAGAAAAATGCGTAATACAATACCTGTGTTAGAAATTTTCGGCCCCACCATTCAAGGAGAAGGAATGGTCATCGGCCAAAAAACCATGTTCGTCCGCACGGCAGGTTGTGATTACCGCTGCTCCTGGTGTGACTCCGCTTTTACATGGGATGGAACTGCTAAGGATGATATCATATTGATGTCCGCTCAGGAAATCTTTGATCAATTGCGCGAAATTGGCGGAAAATCCTTCAATCATGTAACCATTTCCGGGGGGAATCCAGCGCTTTTAAAAAATATTGGTGAACTAGTTCAGATTTTATATGAAAGCGATATAAAAGTGGCGCTAGAAACCCAGGGTAGCAAATGGCAGGATTGGCTACAGCATATCGATGACCTGACCATATCACCAAAACCACCAAGCTCAGGCATGGATACCAATTTTACCATTCTGGACGATTTACTGAAAAGAGTGAATCTCGAAAATGTCTCATTGAAAGTGGTAGTATTTGATGAAGCGGATTTGGCCTATGCCAAAAAAATCCATCAAAGATACCCCGAAGTGGCTTTCTACGTCCAGGTTGGGAATGAAGATACAACTACAGAAGATGATGAAAAGCTTGTCACTAAACTGTTAAACCAATATGAGTGGCTGATCGATCAAGTAATGAAGGATCATGAAATGAACAATGTCCGCGTATTGCCACAGCTGCACACGCTAGTATGGGGCAATAAACGCGGAGTGTAGAAAAAGGAGAGAATGAACATGTCAGGAAGAAAAGACTCAGAACTGGAAGGTGTAACTTTGCTTGGGAATCAAGGTACAGGCTATTTATTCAACTACTCCCCGGAGGTGTTGGAAACATTCGAAAACAAACATCCGAACAGGGATTATTTCGTTAAATTCAACTGTCCAGAATTTACAAGCCTTTGCCCAAAAACAAATCAACCGGATTTTGCGACCATTTATATCAGCTACATTCCAAGTGAATTGATGGTGGAGAGCAAATCTTTGAAGCTGTACTTGTTCAGTTTCCGTAACCACGGGGACTTTCATGAGGATTGCATGAATATTATTATGAACGACTTGATTGAACTGATGGATCCACGCTATATCGAGGTTTGGGGCAAATTCACCCCACGTGGCGGGATTTCCATTGATCCTTATACAAATTACGGAAAACCAGGTACGAAATATGAAGAGATGGCACAATACCGTCTGATGAATCATGACTTGTATCCGGAAAAAATTGATAATAGATAAAGGCTGTTTTCGCAAACTTTGTTGCTTTTTCGTATTTTTAAAACAACCGTAATAATTGTTACTGTCGTGCTCTTTTCCTGGTTATTCAGGAGAAACTGCATGATATTTTGAAAGTAGATACACTAGTAAAAAGTCCAAATGCCTACTTTTTACTAGTAAATAGCAACAATCTATTAAAAAATAGCCTAGATAAAAAAAGGGACACAACTTTGGTTGTGTTTCTTTTTTTTGACATTTACTTCTACTAAAAACCTCTTCCTTTGAAAATAATAACAAAAACAAAGGAGGAGAAGCGTATGACAAACCATCTCTC
Organism: Bacillus sp. LL01; assembly: GCF_001037965.1. Lineage (NCBI taxonomy): Bacteria > Bacillati > Bacillota > Bacilli > Caryophanales > Bacillaceae > Bacillus > Bacillus sp. LL01. Next base: position 140,304 of record NZ_LFEL01000003.1, read on the forward strand.
GGAATTGACTTGTGCAGAGACAAGTACATTATGGACGTTATACTTGAACAATTCGATGTCCGCGTGTGTGCTGCGGTACTTTTTGGAATGTGTGGAAGACAAAGAAATTAGGGAAGTGGTTGCAAAGGCATACGATGTTGCGTCCAATAATGAAAACGAATTAAAGTCTGTATTTTGGAAGGAGCAATACCCACTGCCCATAGCATTTTCAGAAAACGATATTAATCTTCAAGCTCCACGGCTATTTTCGGATTCCTTTAAGCTATCTTATGTACTTCAAATGGCTAAAATAGGGATGGTCACATATGGTGCATGTCTTGGAGCTGTGTCAAGAAAGGATATAAGACAACTTTATACTACTTTTTTGCAACGAACGGTTGAACTATTTGACGAATCCACAGAACTTTTATTGGAAAGAGGATTATATACAAAAAAACCATACACCATTATTCCGGAAAAGGCTCAATTTGTAGATGACCAAAAATACTTTAGTGGACTGAACCCGTTCGTCAATAAAAGGACTTTGAACACCATTGAAGTTACCCATCTTAGCCTTAATATTGAGACAAACCAGATTGGAATGATGCTATGTACTGCATTTTCACAGGCGGCAATCCATAAAGAAGTCCGTGAATTTATGTTGAAAGGCAAGCAGTTGGCGCATAGACATATTAAGACTTTCATTGATATTTTGATGAAGGATGATGTACAAGCTCCCATGTCAGCTGACTATTCCATTACGGATTCAAAGATACCGCCTTTTTCCGATAAGTTGATGATGTTTCACAACAGTTTTATGATAGCTGCTGGAATAGGAAATTATGCGACGGCATCTTCTGCCAGCCATCGAACAGATATTGCGATTAAGTACGAGAAGCTTTCCTCCGAATCGGCATTGCTTGCCAAATCAGGGGCGGATATCATGGTAACCCACCGTTGGATGGAAAAACCACCGGCAACTTCAGATCGGAATGAATTGTCAAAAAAGAGGGAATAGTTGTAGAAAACGCCTCAATTTGGTATAAAGGAAGTAACAAAAGGCAGAGGAGTACCTGAGATGAACTATAAAAGAAGTGCTTTGGTAATAGGAGCAACTGGTCTGATAGGAGCTCACCTGAAGGAAGAGATTTTACGAAATCCGGATTATGGAACTTTGACTATTTTAGTTAGAAGGCAACTCCAGGAGAAGCACCAAAAATTAACCGAAATTAAAGCTGATTTTGATAGTCTGTCCTCCTATAAGCAATATTTCCACGTGGACGATCTCTACATCTGCCTTGGTACAACGAAAAAAAAAGCAGGAACGCAAGAGAATTTTCGAAAAGTTGATTATGACTATGTGGTGAAGGCAGCCCGTCTTGCCAAAGAGTGTGGAGTAAAGAGGGTAGCAGTCGTTTCCGCCATAGGTGCGGATGCCAACTCTAGGTTCTTCTACAATCATATAAAAGGCGAGATGGAAAAAGCGTTATCTGAAATAGGAATTCCTTCTACCTATATTTTCAGACCATCTTTACTTCTTGGTGATAGGGAGGAATTCAGGATGGGCGAAAGAATTGGGGAAGTATTAGGGAATGCGATTAATCCTATTTTGAAAGGTAAGTTGAAGAAGTACAGGTCAGTTCAGGGCAAAGTGGTTGCACAGGCTATGGTGAAATTCTTGAAAGATGCAAGAGATGGTGTCCATGTAGTGGAGTCGGACCTTATTGCTAAAATAGGAGAACTTGGATCAGCAATCAGAAGGAGTTAAAGCGTGTAACATCATTTGTTTGGACTATTTGCTTTATAAGAGGGAGTTTCGTTTTCATTTCCACAAAGCAGGGAATAAGTATAAAAAAATAGGAGTGTCCTCTATGAGCCAAACGAAAGAATTTAGAAGGATTCGTAAATCTGGCCATTTAACCATTCCCAAGTCAATTCGTGAACAGTTGCAAATTTCCGATGGCGATGTACTAATGATTATGGAACAACCTTTAGGGTTAGTCATGAAACCGATCAATGAAGAGCATATTTATAATGAATCTATTGTTTCCAACAATGGGAAGGTCAATATCCCTATTGAGATTAGGCGTAACTTGAACATAAGTGAGGAAACGCATTTTTCCGTCAAGCTGGATAAAGAAAGGACCGCCGTTATACTGGAAATTTTAGAGGAGGAAACAGGCTAAAAAAAGGACTCCTGAGGAGATATAACCTCGGTGAGCCCTTTTTGGTTGGCTCTTTTCTCAAAGATTGTTGTTATCCTCTTGTAAAAAGTCGGTAATTGGACTTTTTATTGCTTATCTACTCTAAAATAGCATGCCGTTTTTCCTGTACAGCCAGGAAAAGAGCACGACAGCAAGGAGTATAACGGTTAATATAAAAATACGTAAAAGCAACAAGTTTCCGAAAACAGCCTTTTGGTTTGAAAAGGTAATCTATAGCCTACAATCCTCTAACAATCTTATAATTTTTATGATTTACAACTGTACGCTGTTCAAGTTCCAAGTCACGATAATTGTTCATATAGGTCATGTCGACAATAACAGAGTTCTCATTTACTTTTTCTACTACCCCTTGAAGACCTTCCCGAAATTCTATGATATTTCCCACTTCCGCTTTTTTCAATTTAATCTCCCCCTATATAAATGGTATCCCAGCAGAAAGTAAATGCTTTCTAGTTTCTTTTTATTGTAAAATAGTGGTTTGGTAAAAGTGTTACATACATTTTGCATTATTTTTGTAAAAACGTAAATAGTTTCAATGTATTTTTTCTAAATTTTCATTTAATTTGTTTTTCTATACTGTTATGTAACCGATAACCCTGAAATAACATATAGATAAGTAGGGCTTCTTAATGCCCCATTCATTCTATTCCTTATCCCCCATGGAATCCCTTCCGTTCAAGGAAGGGGTTTTTTTGTAAGAAAAGCATAAAACTTTGTATGGTTGTCTTAATGCGGTGGATCTCCGTTCCAGGCGCATCGCTTTCCTGTGGGCGGTCCGCGGAAAGCGAAGCCATTTGCGGAAAGGAACAGCGGCAAAAAACCTAACAACTAAAATTTTTAGATAAGGACCGGGTCGTTTTTGTCAGGTTTTTATTAAAACTTTATGGTAAAATGGAAGTTGGAATTTATGAAGTTGGAGTGATGGGAATGAATGAATCGTTAGCTGAGGAAGTATTGGACAAACTCAAAAATGGTGAGTTACATGAATATAGGATTCAAAAAGAGGAGTTCATGATTTTTAGAAAAGTACTGGTTGCTCGCGATGATTTCAAGCATTTCCGAGGAATTGCAAAGCATAATGGTGAAGTGGTCTACCAATACATGCAAGAAGCAAGAAGCTAAATCAGGTAGCGGGGCCATGGCCCTTCGCTACCTGTTATTATTTATGAAGTGTATGCTTTTCTTAACTTTTTTAATGCTTCCTCCCTCCATGATTTGACGGCACTTATGGAAACGCCCTCCTGTCTGGCAATTTCTTCTACTCTTTTTCCATTCCATATGAATTCAATAAGCCATATATTTTGCTTTTTGGTAAGGTGCCTTGTGTATTTCTCCAATCCCTCCATTTCGAAGTAGGAAGATTCAAAAGACTGCTCTGGCAAGTGTTCGACAAAGGTGTGAGTGGCTTCCCATTTCATTTGTTTTTTCAGGTGATTAAGCAATTTTCCCCTGACGGATGAATATGCATAGGAAGTAAACGATCCTTTCGTGCTATCATGCGAACTAGCAGTTTCCCACAAGGCAATGGTGGCTTCATGAAAATAACGGTCTTTATCTTTATAGATATTCAATGATTTAATGATATGGTGTATCATGGGAGTGTACTGCTCTAAAACTTTATTGAAATTTGTTTCCATTAGGAGTTCCTAACGAAAAGCTAGCTTTTCTTTATTCCCGGTAAAATAAATATAGTGAACTTTCAAACGGTTGACATGTCTGAATACGAGGAATAAACTGTGAACTAGTAGTGGCAAACATCGGATATACCTATAGGTTATGGGGAGTATGAAGGTTACCTGTTAGGAAGTATGAACGAAAATGATTAAAAAGGGGGAATTGCCATGGAACACAAAAAAGAGAATAAATTAGAGAACCAGTCCATGTATCTATGGAAAAATGATGCGGATCGGACAGTTCAGGGGTTTTTACTGTTTCCTGACATTCCCGATATTCAATATATAAAGAAATTGCTGCGCCATATGTATATGGCAAAAGAAGTGTTTAAAATGTCGATCTGGTTTGAAGGTGATGTTATCCAGATTACGGGAAGAATCCAATCCTTTCGTTATAAGGAGAACAAGCTGACCATAAAGGATTTGGAGAAGAATATATATCATATTCGTATTTTTGATGTGGTTGAGATTATCAGACGATCACAGAAATAGAAGAAATAGAAATACAGAGTCCTTTTGGGGCTCTTTTTTTGTTCTTCTACAAAATACTCCTTGGAGCAGAAGGTATATTAAGTAACTTTATAGGAAAAATAAAAGGAGAATTCTGTCAGTCTAATGCTTAAAGTGAGGAGGGGACATGATGAAAAACCTTTTTAAAAAGCTGTTTACATCCGGTCCAAAGTCAACTTCCAACAAGGTGGAAGATATGACAGTAACTCAATTGCTCTTACAAATGGAAAAGTCAGTGGACTTTCTGAGATTCTCCGATTATACGAATGATGGCAGTCGCAAGGTATGGATAAACTACTACTATACATTAGTGGATACGGATTTTCTGCACCGTGACATTTTGCATAGCATCACCACAATACCCTGGTCCTCTCTACAGGACTTGAAAAATATCTTGCCAATCGAAGTGGTGACAATAAGTTCGGACCCTAAGGAAATTAGGGAAAAGCTTCTGAGCGGATTTATATTTGTACAGATAGGAGAGAAGGACAAAAAAGGATTATTGGTACGTTCCGAATTTGTACAAACCCGTGCAGTTTCATTGCCGGAAGTCGAGTTCAGTGTTATTGGGCCCAAAGAGTCCTTTGTTGAAAATATAGATTCCAATATCAACTTGATCAGACGTAGGTTAAGCACTCCGATGCTGACAATCGAGCAGAAAACACTTGGGAGCATCTCCAGAACAAGAGTTGCTGTCATGTATTTAGAAGGAATAGTAAATGAAGAAAATGTCAACACCGTCATTCAGCGGCTAGATGAAGTTCAGTTCGATCATATCAATGACAGCTCCTATGTTTCACAATTAATATCTGATAATGGCAACACTATCTTTCCACTTTTATTAGATACGGAACGGCCAGATCGCATCGTGTCCGCATTGTCAGAGGGGAAAGTGATCTTGTTGGTAAACGGATCCCCACACGGACTCATTGGTCCTACTACATTAGTGGAGTTCTTTTCTTCCTTTGAGGATTATTACTTAAGCTATTGGCTGGCATCTTTTTTTCGAATGATCCGTCTTTTTGGGGTCGCATTCTCAATTTTGGTTACACCGGTGTACGTCGCAGTATTAAGCTACCACTATGAATTGATTCCAAAAGATTTATTGAGTACGTTGATCGCTTCAAGACGTGAGGTTCCCCTTCCGCCGATAATGGAAGCCATTTTCCTTGAATTGACGATTGAACTGTTAAGGGAAGCAGGAGCTAGGCTTCCCACCAAGGTAGGTCAGACAATCGGTATCGTGGGCGGAATTGTTATCGGAACGGCGTCGGTTGAGGCGGGATTAACTAGTAACGTCCTCTTGATTATTGTAGCCCTGGCTGCTCTGGCTTCATTTACGACACCAGTCTATAAAATGGGTAATACAATCCGTCTGTTGAGGTTTCCGTTTCTGTTGTTCGCAGAGTTATGGGGATTGTTGGGAATTGTTTTCTGTTTCTGTATTTTGGCGGCACACTTATTACGGTTAACGTCACTTGGAAGACCTTATTTGGAGCCAATATATCCTCCAAGGGTCAAGGATATGAAAGATGCGCTGTTAAGGCTCCCATTTTCGATGCAAAATGAACGTCCTGGCCAGTTGAGGACCAATAAACCACAGAGAAATACTAAAGTCAGAACGATGAGGAAAAAGGATATCGATGAATGACGAGTTTGGAAAGGAGAGGTGACATTGCAGAAAATCCCGAAAAAATTCCAGGTTTCTCCGTTTTTAGTGTTCTTTTTGATACATAGTACACAGTTTGGAGTCGGTGCCCTTGGATATCAACGGGTTATTGCAATGTCTGCCGGCTATGATGCATGGATGGGAATCATTCTTTTTGGTGCCATCACTCACGTAATTGTCTATATGATCTACAAGATTTGCGAAAAAAGTGAAGGTGATCTGGCCAGTGCACATCGAATGGCCTTTGGAAAATGGATAGGAAAGTTGTTTACCTTATTTTTTATCGTCTATTTCATTTTTACCACGGTAACGGTCCTTAGAACATACATCGAAGTGGTCCAAGTATGGTTGTTTCCGGACTTGAGTACATGGTTTTTCACACTTCTATTTCTTCTTTTGGTTTATTACATTATTACTGCTGGGTTCAGGGTGATTACAGGAATGGCTTTTCTGGGAGTGATTCTACCCTCCTATCTTTTTCTGACTATTGTCATCCCGCTTGAATATGCCAATTTCAGAAACTTGCTGCCCATTTTTGATCACTCTCTTAAGGATATTATCATGTCCGGAAAGGATATGACCTTAAGTATGCTCGGTTTTGAAACTTTGCTAATCTTTTATCCTTTTTTGAACAAGCCTGAAAAGTCTAAGAAATGGGCACATATGGGAATCTTTCTCACTTCATTTATCTATTTGATATTTGCACTTGTCACCTTTGCCTATTTTAGTGAAGGAAAGCTAGAGAAAAATATCTGGGCAACCCTTTCCATCTGGAAAATCATTGAACTACCATTCGTGGAACGAGTTGAATATATCGGTATTGCCAACTGGTGTCTTATCATTCTGCCGAATGTCTGCATTTTCCTTTGGTGTGCCAGCAGATTGGCCAAAAGATTAACAAAATTAAAACATAGAACTTCGTTAATCGGCATAACCATTTTGGTCTTCATCTTAATGAACCAGTTTGAAGACAGGAAATTGATCAACGATTTGAATTCTCATATGGGGACGGTCGGTTTTTATATGGGGTATGTGTATATCCCGCTATTATTCTTGTTGGTCTCATTCGCCCATTGGAGAAAGGGGAAGAAAGAAAATGCAGCATAAATGGATTATAGCTGTGTACATATGTTTCGTTCTTACCGGTTGTTTAGAAAAAGAAATTGCCGACGACATCAACATTGAAACGGTGGAAGGTTTCGATCTAATTGGGGAGAACGAAGTGATGGGGACGTTCCTGGTGCCAGTTTATAAAGCGGATAAGTCCATTGTGAATGAAACATTTACAGCAGTTTCCGAGCTTAATAAAGATATACTGAGAAGTGCACAAAAGGAATCGTCTGCTCCAATTGTAAACGGAAGTTTGGAACTTGTACTTTTTAATATGGCCATGGCGGAGAAGGGAATAATTCAACTTGTAGATGGTTTGCAACGTGATGCAAGCATTGGTACCGGATTGCAATTGGCAATTGTGGATGGAGAAACAAATGAATTGATGAAACAGAATCTTGGAACACGGGGAACCGGGGATCACTTATTTAATCTGTTAAAGCACAATATTGATAGAAGGGACGTACCAAAATCAAACCTACACATCTTTCTTTCCGATTATTATCAGAAAGGGAAGGATCCGAATCTCCCTCTAATGAAGAAAACCGAGGACAAGACGGAAATCGTTGGGGTGGTAGTGTTCAAGGGGGACAAATACGAACTGACAATCCCTAATGAACGGTTATTTTATTTTAAGACACTTGTGGACAAACATTCTGATGGAACAGCTCCTTTAAAAGTGCCGGGAAAAGATGATTTTTTTTCGATTCGAAGTATAAAGACCAAACGTAAAATTAAGGTGGATTGGAAGGGGGATACCCCGGTCATTAATGTGGAGGTAAAAGTGGATGGTACACTAAAGGAATTTACAGGCAATAAAGTTACGCCAAAAGAACTAAAAAAATTTCAAAAATTGTTTGAGGAAAAAATTGTTGCTGAATCAAAGTCGATGATCAAAGAATTTCAAGAAAAAGGGGTGGACCCAATAGGGTTTGGGTATGAGGTGAAATCCAGGAAAAGAGGCTTTGACTTCAAAAAATGGGAGGAACAGACGTATCCCGATGTGCAAATCAATGTTGATGCAAAAGTAAGAATAATAAGTACAGGAATTACCGAATAGGAAAGTTGTTCAGGTCCGGGAATATACTGAATTAACATATACCATTAAGGGGGTACTTATATATGCCTCAGAAGGTCTTGTTATATTGTGATCCCGGAATAGATGATTCTCTTGCTATCATCTATGCTTTATTGAATCCGAAAATTGAACTGGTCGGTATCGTCACAAGCTACGGAAATGTCGATCAGGAGCAAGCAACACAAAATGTCGCCTATCTACTCGATCTTGCAGGTAGGAATAATGTCATATTAATTGGAGGAGCAAAAACACCTCTCTCAGGTGAGTTCACCCCATATTATCCGGAAATACACGGGGAACAGGGACTTGGACCAATAAAACCACCGCCTACCATCAAAGGGGAATTGCTGAATTTTGACGCTATCTTCAAGGTGATAGAAGAGTATGGAGAAGAGCTGATTATTGTGGATGTCGGCCGTGCAACCTCGCTAGCCATCTCATTTAATCTTGCTGGCGAAGAAACGATGAATACAGTGGGTGGATACTACCTAATGGGTGGCGCAATTCTTACTCCCGGAAATGTTACAGCAGGCGCGGAAGCCAACTTTTACGGAGACCCCATAGCTGCCGGTATTGTGATGAATAGGGTGAAGCAGGGTGTATTATATCCATTGAATGTAACAAACGAAGCAATTATTACACCAAAGATGATCGAGAAGATAATACAAGGTCAAAACAACCCTTTTCAAATGCTTGTCAAAGATATCTTTGACTATTATTTTGAAGCTTACCAAAAGCTCGTTCCGGGTATTGAAGGAAGCCCATTGCATGATGTAATGACTTTGTTTGCCGTAACCAACCCACAAGCATTCAAATACGTTGAAAAAGAGGTGACTGTCGGATTGGATGAAGGTAACCTCCGTGGCGTTAGTATGGCGGACTTTCGCCCAAAACCGGATGAAAAAGGAAATAAAGTGACCATTGCTCTGGAATTGGACTACGAAGCTTTTGCTGACGATTTTGTAACAATCATGTCAAGTTCCCTGCCGAACGAAGAATAACCACATGGATTCAGACCGAGAAAGAGTGCGGTCTGAATTCTTTTTAATTGGCTCTTTTCTCATTGTTGCTATTCGTAGTAAAAAGTCGGCACTTGGACTTTTTACCACTTACCTACTCTAAAATAGGCATCCAGTTTATCCTGTATAACCAGGAAAAGAGCACGAAAGCAGGAAGTATAACGGTTGATACAAAAATACGAAAAGGTAACGAAGTTTACGAAACCAGCATTTTAATTCTATTTTTTCTATTCCTTTAACCTTTGATTTGATATGATTAAATTATAGGAATATTGAAACAAAAAAATGCCCTGGAAGTATCTTTAAAGGAGAAGAGTACATGTCATTTCAGCAATGTCCAAACTGCAAAGAGAAAGTAATATATAAAACGAGATTAAATTCGGTGTTTTTCGGATACCGACCCATCAAGTGTGAAAGCTGCAACACCGTCTATGAAGTCGATGAAAAGTTCCGATTCATCTTATCCCTTTACACAGTACTAATACCAATACTTATCGCCTATATGCTAAGCGCAATGATTGGAATTCTACATACTAGATGGAGTCAGGTACTCATAGTGCTTATATTCGGATCTGCAGGAGTGTTTTATGCTGCAACAAAGGTCCGTTATAAGAAATCGAAACAACAACCGGTAGTCGAGAAGAAGAAATGAGTTTTTAAAAGTGAGGGATTGAAATGGCATCTTTCTTTTCAGCGGTATGCTTTATCATCGTGATCTATATACCAATCTTTTACCGTCTTCATGCAGCCAACAGAAAGTTGGAAGACAGAATTATTGAATTGGAAGCAAAATGGGAAACGAGAAATGTTGTTCCTCTTCATAAAAAGAAATAGGCTTTACACATATTAAAAGTCTGTTTTCGTAAACTTTGTTGCTTTTGCGCATTTATTAACCAACCGTTATAATCCTTGCTGTCGTACTCTTTTCCTGGCTATCTCAATAGGCTTCCTGCCAATTTTTTGAGTAGATAAGCGGTAAAAGTCCAATTGCCGACTTTTTACAATCGAATAGCAACAATCTTTGAGAAAAGAGCATATAAAAAAACGAGAAGGATCAGATTTCGATCCTTCTCGTTTTTTTGACTTTTTACACCTGCAACAGACTCTCTGGGCTTCGCTCCAATAGTGTTCTTGCAAGTTAAACTTGATCCAATACCCAGACTAAAAATGCGGCTACAATGACCAGTGAAATTGCATGAAGAACAAAAGAACCGATAAAATCCTTTAATACAATTAAAAAATGAAACTGACTTTTTTTGTTATTGCGTACAATTCTTCTCGCTCTTGTATCCATCACTTCACTCCTACACACATGAAGAAAATTGTAAGTATATTATACAAAATATTCTAATAAATAATAAGTAATTAAGTAGAAATTTGTAAAAAAAACTAAATTTATGTACACCAGTGTCATTTTACCACATTTATGAAAAAGGGGTATTTATTTTATCGGCATAATGATTAGAATGTTTAGTGCAAATTTACGAATCTACTTCTTGTAAAATAATTGAAAAAAATGGTTGACGCTTCAATTTGTCTTAGTGTACTATCTAACTAGAACACTAAGACGTAAAGGGGAGTTTTAATGGAAACGAATGCGTTTAGAGGATTGTTGAGAAAAGAATGGCTGCTATCAAAAAACACTTTTATACTCCTTATATGTTTTAAGCTCTTTATTTGGGCTGTTGTATTGGGGGGGAGTTTGTTCACCAATAACTATGAACTTTTGTATATTGCGACATCCATGATTGTCGGTATTCATGTGATATATATCACCATGATTGTAGGATCAGGACTGAGCATGGAGGAAAAATCGCAGATGTGGCTGCATAATCCACATTCAACTTCGATGATCTTGGGAAGTAAACTCCTGACAGGAATTTTGCTTCATATAACAAGTTTATGTACGGCTTTTCTGTTGCTAGGGATAACAGTGGTTTTTTTTGATCCGGGAGGTATAACAGAAAACTTTTTAACGGCAGGATCTATTTTTCAGATGAGTGTCCAATTAACAGTTAGTGGATTGGAACTCGCGATTTTTTACACGTTCTATTGGACTATCTACCATTCAATGGGGAAATTCTATTATCTAGCCAAATTTAAAGTTGTTCTTTTTACATTATTTATCATTGCTAGCATCCTGTTGGTCGTATTTATAGAAAAGCAGTTGTTGGCAGGGCTGCACTCGATCTTACCTGTTCCGGTTGAAATGACAAAATTCATGAATGTCTATATAGAAGAAGATGGCCTCGGGATTAGATCTGGCACAAAAAATATTTCATTGGCGGGTTTGCTTATTTCATCTATAAAATTAATTGGTCTCTTTTTCCTATCGAGCTTGCTCCTAAATAAGGCGGTGGAAGTAAAATGACGGCAAAATACGATGCTGATAAACCGATTTATATACAAATCATTGATCGAATTAGTAAAGAAATCGTGCGGGGTGTGTTAAAGCCTGGAGATAAACTTCCTTCCGTACGGGAAATGGCAATTCAGTCAGGTGTAAATCCGAATACCATTCAAAGAACATACAGTGAAATGGAGAGGATGGAAATCGTGGAAACCAAGAGAGGTCAAGGGACATTTGTTACAGAAGATGAGGGAATGCTCATGCAAATAAAAAAAGGCATGGAAACAAAAGTCGTAGAAAGTTTTGTCCAAAGTATGAGAGAGATTGGTGCTTCAGAAAATGAGATTGTTGAAAGTGTGGAAAAGTTTTTGGCGGAGGGGGAGAGTCGGAAATGATCAAATTCGAACAGGTTAGTAAAAAATACGGCAAAGATATTGCGGTGAAAAATGGGGACCTGTCCTTTGAAAAGGGGAAAATCATTGGATTACTTGGTCCAAATGGGAGCGGAAAATCTACCAGTCTGAAGATGATAGCCGGTTTGGTAAGACCAGATAAAGGAAAAGTGACGGTAGATGGAGAGGTGGCCAGCCGTCAAATCGCCAAAAAGGTTGCCTATATGACGGAACTTGACGTGTTTTATGACGCGTTATCGGTAGAGGACATGGTCAAATTCTATGAATCTCAATTCAGAGATTTCGACAAAGAGAAGGCGGAAGAGCTCTTGATGTTTATGAAGCTTGATCCATCCAAAAAGATAAAAGCATTGTCCAAAGGTAATAGAGGCAGGCTTAAGCTTGTTCTGGCCTTGTCTAGAAAGGCGGATTATATCTTGTTAGATGAGCCTTTTTCAGGATTGGACCCCATGGTGAGAGATTCAATTGTGAAAGGGCTTCTAACCTTCCTTGATTTCGGTAAACAAACGATTATCATTGCCACCCATGAAATTGATGAAATCGAATCACTTCTAGATGAAGTGGTGTTAATAAAAAATGGAAACTTTATCGCCCATCAAAACGTAGAACAAATTAGGGAATTGGATGGCCTGTCGGTTAAGGACTGGATGATTGCGAATTTACAGGAATAGGGGGGAGAGAAAATGAGCCATTACACGGGGCTGTTATTAAAAGATTGGAAGCTTTCGATAAAAGGACAGTTGCAAAATTATCTGTTAATCCTAGCACTCTGGTTGTTAGGTGTGGGTGTAGCGTTAAGAATGGATGAACCAGAAGTTGCCATTGCTGTCGGGCTGACTTTAATAAGCATCCATATATTCTACATGGGAACAGATGTGATTATGAATCTTGTAAAAGAGCAAAAATTGAAGATTTGGTTATATAATCCAAATCCTGCTCGTTCTCTGCTTTCTAGTAAATTAGTAATCTCGCTGTTCAACTGTCTGTTTTCCACTACTTTTGCTATCGTACTGTATGCCATTTCCTGTTTCGCCAGTGGACAGCCGTTTTTACAAGGCAAGGATTTCAGTGAGGCCTTGGCCTTAATAGGAACCATTATAGGTGTAGGCATGTATTTCGCAATTTGGGCAACTTTTTTTTGGTCCCAATATGCTGCTGCAAAAGGGAAACGTTTTGAATATGTGCGCATCGCTTTTAGCGGGTTTATTGCGTACTTTATTTTTCAGATACATGAAGGCTTCATGCTCAGTTCTTTATATGACAGACTGAAGGATGTTGGCAGTTTTCCTTCTGTATCATTAGGTACTTTGGTCACAAATGAAACGAAGGATGGGTATCAAGAAATTTCGATGGGAGTTAGTTTGTCAGAGTTTTCCTTTGCATTATTTGCGGTCTTTCTAGCGATAAGTGTGTTTGTGTTTTTTCTCTCAGTAAAAAATGTGAAGAAAATAGAAGTATAAAGGGAGTGGCGAATCATGAGTGAAGTGGCAGTAAAGCTTACAAATGTATGTAAAGATATCGGGAGTAAGGAAATCATTAAGGATGTATCTTTTGAAGTGTATAAAGGAGAAGTGTTTGGTTTTCTTGGACCGAATGGTGCCGGGAAGACGACCACTATTCGTATGATGGTGGGGTTGATGAGTATTACTTCAGGTGATATTCACATCGACGGTTCCAGCATCAAGACAGACTATGAAAAGGCGGTCCGGCAAGTTGGGGCAATTGTCGAGAATCCGGAAATGTATAAGTTTCTCACTGGCTATCAGAACCTGATGCAGTACGCACGGATGATGCCGGGAGTAACCGCGGAGCGTCTGGATGAAGTGATTGAACTTGTCGGTCTGACCGGTCGTATCCGTGAAAAGGTGAAGACCTATTCTTTGGGGATGAGGCAGCGATTGGGTATTGCGCAGGCCTTGCTACATAAACCGAAAGTGCTTATTCTCGACGAGCCGACGAACGGATTGGATCCGGCAGGTATCCGGGAAATCCGCGATTATTTACGAAGCCTGGCGAGGGTGGAAGGCATGGCTATTGTTGTCTCCAGTCACCTTCTATCCGAAATGGAACTTATGTGTGATCGAGTGGGAATCATACAAAAGGGTGAATTGATTGATATCCAGAGTATCAGAGACTTCATCCAGGACGGCGGGAAGACTCTTTACCAATTGGAGTGTGAACCAGTTGAAGAGGCGATGACAGTAATGAGTGAGATGGAATTGCCACATAACTTAACAGGTGGAGCTTTGCAAGTGGAAATGGAAAGAGAAGGGGTACCGTTTCTAATTAAGAAAATGATTGAACGAGACATTGCAGTATTTGAAGTAAAAGAAGTGATAAAAACGTTGGAAGATAAATTCCTGGAAAAAACATCAGAGGAACGAGGTGCCTGAAAATGAAAAATCTAATCCAAAATGAACTTATTAAATGGTTCAGAAGGCCAAGCTTTTATGTAATGAGTGCGATACTCGTGTTATTGTCTATTGTTGGGGTAGTATTTACCATCATGATGGGGTCCATGCTTGATGAAGCTAGAAGTGATGGTGGAGCACAACAGTTGGGCTGGCGCGAAAGCCTGGAGCAGGAAAACGAATACCTTCAGATGACCATCCAGGAAGAATCCGATGCAGCAGGGCATCTAGAGCGACAGCTTGCTATTAACGAACACCGTCTGGAGAATAACTTGGAACCATCAAAGGGAAATTCCGTCTGGACATACATGGATGAAAATCTTGGACTGACAAGTGTTGTAACCCTCTTTGTGGTAATCATTGCTGGTGGAATGATCGCCAGTGAGTTTACATGGGGAACCATCAAGCTTCTGATGATCCGACCTATTAGCAGAAGTAAGATTTTAATGGCGAAATATTTAAGTGTACTTGTGTTTATGTTCATCTTTATGACGATATTGTTTGTCACATCATTTGTGACGGGTGCCATTGCATTCGGGTTTGATAGTTCACCTTCTCTGTTGTACTTGGGAGGTAAGGTCTCCGAGATTCATCCGATGCTGTATTTGCTGCTAAAGCTTAGCCTGCACGGATTGGGTATCATCATGTTTGCTACCATCGCTTTCATGATCTCGAGTGTATTCAGAAATAACTCATTGGCAATCGGGATTTCATTGTTCTTGCTTTTCACAGGAACCCAGATTACGACCCTGATCGGAATGAAATTCGAATGGGCGAAATTTTCCCCATTCGCGAATATCCATTTCCAGACCTTTCTTGACGGCATGCCTGTTGTCGGTGGGGTAACGTTCTGGTTTTCGGTTGTGATGTTCCTTGTGTATTTTGTACTGCTTCATGTAGTGAGCTTTTTGACGTTTGTGAAGCGTGATATTGCTGCATGATGGAGTGATGGGTGTTAGAGTGTTTTAAATGTTTTGAGTTTTGGCCGGCTGCCTGGTTTAGGGTGGTCGGTTTTTTGTTTGGGGTATTGGTTAGTTGGAAATAGGTAATATAGTATTTGGTGAGGGATAATAAACTCTAGTTTGGGAGTAGTGGGGGGGAAAACTATCATTTGTGGGGGGATTATCGTGTTTTGTGGTTGAATTCGTCTCTCGTGTGGAGGGAATATCCCCTTTCATGAGGGGATTATTTTCTAGATGGGGGGATTGCTTTGATGTATGGGGGGATTGCGCTCCAAAGGGGTTGAAATAAGCCATTATGGTGACGAGAAAAACGATCTTGGTGGGGGGATGAGAAGGCAATATATTAATTCTGGAGATACGGGTTATAAAATAAGGGGAAAACAAATGAAATTCAGAGAAAATTGAATGCTACTACCTATAGGCAACGCAAAAAACTATCAATTAGTCCCATCTTCAATAGCAAAATACGATTTTACAAATATAGCAGGAGAATCGACAAGATAAAGCAAATACTATTTAGGTACCAATTATAAGAAGGATGTGAAATATTTGATTGTTAAAAAGGAAAGACAACTGTCACAAGTTATTCAAGTACTAACGGCATTAGATAGAAGGTTGCATCCCAATAACCCCAAGCGTGCCCAAGTTAAAAAAGAGTTGGCAGGCTATCTATCAGGGTATAAAGGGGAAGAGTCAATAGATTATTTTCTTGAATTATTGACTGGTATAGGCGAAGATTTCTATGTGTTTCATGATATTAGACTCCCATTCAAGAACCATTACTTCCAGATTGACACCCTCCTACTTTTCCCTTCTTTTATTCTAATCCTAGAAGTAAAAAACCATTCCGGTACAGTAGTATTCGATCCAGCATTTCAACAGATGATACAAAAAATTATGAGAGATGGCTTGGAAGAAGAACTGATATGGGATGATCCTATTGAACAGGTGCTTAGGCAAAGTGCTCAACTGGGTGAGTGGATAAAGGTAACAAAACAACCATACCTCCCATGTGAAAGTCTTGTAGTAATGACAAATAATAAAACAAAACTCACTGTAAAATCTCATCAGAGTACGGTGGAAAAATACGTAACAAGAAGCACCGCCTTAGGAAGAAGAATAAAAGAATTGTATAACAAATATCCTCGTGAAAAATTAAATAAGAAAGATTTGAAAAAAGTCGTTAAGGTTTTATTAAGTGGAAATGAACCCTTTAGGAATACAAACACCCTTGATAAATATGGTGTTACGTCTAATGAAATTTTAAGAGGAGTTCATTGTCTGAGTTGCAATCAACTAGGAATGAGGCTAAATAAAGGACAATGGGAATGCCCCAATTGCAAATTTCGTTCTAAGCTAGCTCATATAGAAACTTTGAAGGATTTTAGTTTGCTGTTAAACTCAACCATTTCCATATCTGAGTTCGGAGAATTTATAGGTGTGAAGAGCCCTACGACTTTAAGGAGACTATTAAATTCAGAGTTTATTTCTTTTTCAGGAAAGACAAAGCTGAGGCGATATTTTCTGGTATAGCTATATTCGAAAAGACAATTTAACAAAACCATAAACCTTTTCCCCTCCCACTTCGTTCCTACTTATGTATCGATACATATGTACATTCAAATTCCAATCCAAAAGGTGAGTTGACAATATGATAAGAGTTCAAGGACTGTCCCATGATTTTGTGGTAGGCAAGAAGAATAAAGAGCAGCGGGTTTCCGTTTTGCGTGACATCAATATGTCTATCTATGAAGGGGAGATTGTGTCCATCATAGGAAAGAGCGGGTCTGGAAAATCGACATTGCTGAATCTGATGAGCGGGTTTATGAAGCCTACTGAAGGTTCCATTGAGATTGCCGGGAAAGATGTTACCAAAATGTCGGAGGCGGAATGGTCGGATTTCAGGTTGGGACATATCGGATTCATATTTCAAAGTTTTCAATTGATTCCGAGCATGACCGCTTTCAGTAATGTGGAGCTAGCGTTGAAGATTAAAGGTGTTGGTGCAGACGAGAGGAAGAAGCGGGTGATGGAGGTACTCTCCAGAGTCGGTCTTGAAGGATTTGAGGAGTTTTATCCAAGTGAGTTGTCTGGTGGTCAGCAACAGCGAGTGGGGATAGCACGTGCGCTTGTGACGAAGCCGCGAATTATTTTCGCGGATGAACCGACAGGAAGCCTGGATAGTGACACGGAGCAGGAATTTTTGAACTTTATACAGGATCTTAACCGAAATGAAGGAATTACGTTTGTGATTATTACCCATGACAAGGATGTGGCAAAAGTCGCAAATCGGACGGTTGAGCTGGTGGCCGGCGGTATGGTGGAAAGAGGCGAGTTGTATGAAGTTCAAAGATAAACTCCAATTTGTACGTGAAAACATGAGAAAAAACCGCAGTCGGGTTTATATGACCATTCTGGCAACCGCAATGGGCTGTGCGTTTTTGATGGTGCTTGCCTCGGTAGGTTTCGGACTTCAGGAAACCATTGTAAAGGATATCACGCAAGATGGTGCAGTAACTCAAGTTGAGGTGATCGGGAAGGCCTCTGAAGATGAGAGTGTGGAGAGACCAGGGTTAACGGAGGAGGATGTTGCCTATTTCGAATCCATGGATAATGTGAAAACGGTGGTGCGTCAAAAAGGGCTGGAGAACTGGGAATCGACATATGCCCTAGGTGAGTATATCAGTAACCACTCTCAGACAAGAGTGGTGCATTATCCATCAGAGGTCGAGTCGGGCTTTGAATTATCGGAAGGCAGGATGCCCGAAAAGGAATATGAAGTGGTCGTTGGCTATCACTTTGCCGAAACGCTCCAGAAGGAATCGAACTCTGAGGAAATGGATCTGTTTGAAGGGGAACTGATTGGAAAAGAAATAACCTTCACGGTACCGCAATATTTTGATGGTGAACGGGAAACGACTGAAATGACTTTCACGGTTGTCGGAATCGGGAAGGAGCCATTAAGAAAATACAGTTTTGATAGTTTTGTCAATATTTCCATGGAAGCAATGGCCGAGATAGAAGCTTTTACCGAAACGGCATATGGTCAGATTATGGAGCCTTCTATGACGGAGGAAATGATTAAAATCCTAAAAGAAGTGCCATCCAATTATTCCTATATGGGTGTTTATGCAATGGATATGGAGCAGGTACAACACATTCTGGACACAGCTAAAGCCGATGGATATTATGCATATTCGCCATTGGAGCAATTGAAAGAGGTTAATGTATTGTTTGCAGTAGTGAAGATTGGGTTGGTCTTCGTGGGGACGGTTGCGGTCATTATTGCTTCTATCGGCATCTTTAATACCATGTCGATGGCGGTTACGGAACGGACGCAGGATATCGGCATTATGAAGGCGATCGGTGGAAGCCCGAAAATGATTAAAAGTCTGTTTTTGATGGAGAGTGCTTATATAGGGTTGATTGGCGCCGCTATTGGAACCATTGCCTCCTATATGATAAGCTATGGGGTCAACTTTGCACTTCCTATTATTGTAGAGGGTGTATTCAATGATGAGGTAGGCGAGGAAATCATGCTATCCTATATTCCTTGGTCCTTAACCTTGACCTGTGTAGGAATCAGCTTGCTTGTAGCGATACTGTCAGGATTGAAGCCTGCTGCAAAAGCTACCAGGATTGATGTGTTGAAAGCATTGAGACGAGATATCTAAGGCTCATAAGAAAGTGTGTAGATATTATGAATCGGTGGTATAGAAAAATAAGGCCCCATTTGTCCTTGATTTTAACCTATCAAAGTAAAGTAGGTGATCAGGATGGAATTAGTGAATATATCTTATATGAAAAAAGGGCAAATACTAGGTTTTTTTGATAATTTTCCTCATTCAAAGGTGCTTTTTACTCCGATAAAAAAGTACTATTTCATTTCCTATGTGTACTGGGATGAACGCGACTCGGTTGTGTCTCAGGAGGATTTGGAGAAGATGGAGATGCTGTTTAACAGTTACATGGGAAGGGAAGCATTTTACAGGAAAAGAAGAAGTGCTGAAATGGAAGTGCGAGGCGTCTGATTATATATGGCGCTTCTTTTTTATATAGCTTGACCAAAATTCTGATCCATTACAGAAAAGGGCTTAATCAATATAGGCCAACACCTCCGCCTACTTTCTGTTCGGACGTGATGATGCAAAGGAGATGACCTATAGATCAAGATGGTTTGATGATCATCAGGATAAAAATGATTATGCCTAAAAAAGTAGTCAGCCAGTATAGGTTGCTTACTTTGTGGAAAGCGCTTGTCTGTTGGGGTGGCAGTTGGGTTGACGCCCGGTTGTCAGGATGTAACAGCCACCGTTGAAGTTCACTGAGGGAAGGTGAGATAAAGCCGATCACGATAACTTGGATAGCAAGGTAAATAACAAGGGAGCCGAAAAGCCATACTTGGAGAATAGAGCCGTAGCTGCCGAAGAGTACAAGTAGAATCCCGGTTATGACCGCTAGTGTTCCACCAATTTTCGGAAAATAATCCAGTTTGTGTTGAAGCAGAACGTTGTGTCTTAGGTCCGAAATGGTCTGATGTTTCCGTAACAGAATACTTCCGAAGAATGTGGGACCAATTCCAATGATTGCAACTAAAACATGAATAAGCACTAGCCATTGCATAGGCATCCCCCCATTGATATTGATACTTCAATATATGAGGGGAATGGAGGTTTCATGTTCTTAATGCCGATTTACTTTACATTTCTTGTGGGGCTTGTATCCCAAGTAATCTAAGTGATTCCTTTATTGTGATGGTCGTTGCTGCTACAAGGGCAAGTCTTGCATTTTTCTCATCATCCTCTTTCAAGAACTTCACTTGTCCGTACCAGCTGTTGAAGCTTTGACAAACGTCTACGGTATGTTTTGCTAATAATGATGGGTCAAAATCTGCGTTAGCTTTTTCAATAATGGATGGGAACTCATGCAAGAGTTTAGTTAATTCCCAGGAATAGGAATCGTTTAAACCATCGTTGATTTCTCCTTGAGTCCAATTTCCTTTCTTCAGGATGGAGCTTGCACGTGCATAGGTGTATTGGATGTAAGGACCGGTTTCCCCTTCGAACTTCAACATGTCTTCGAGGGAGAACTCGACTGAATTCACCCGGTAATTCTTCAGGTCATGAAAAATGATTGCTCCGACCCCAACCTGCCGTGCAATTTCTTCTTTATTAGGGAGATTCGGGTTTTTGGTTTGAATGTTTCTCTCGGCGAGTTTGATGGCTTCTTTTATAACCTCTTCAAGTAAAACGACCTTCCCTTTCCGGGTGGACATCTTTTTCCCATCTTTAAGAAGAAGTCCGAAAGATACATGGTGCATTTCCTCCGCCCACTCAAATCCTGCTTTTTTCAATACAGCTTTCAGTTGTTGAAAATGAATCGATTGCTCCTGACCTACGATGTAAAGTGCCTTTGAGAACTGATACACCTGCTTTCTGTACAAAGCGGCCGCAAGATCCCGAGTTGCGTACAACGTAGCACCATCCGATTTTTTTATGAGACAAGGAGGGAGGGTTGAGTTTCCATCAACCTTGACAACTTTTGCACCTTCCGATTCGACGAGCAATCCTTTTTGTTCTAAAAGACTGACAACAGAATCCATCTTGTCATTATAAAAAGCTTCCCCTTTATAGGAATCAAATGTAACCCCAAGGAGCTGATAGATTTTATCAAATTCCTTCAAAGATTCTTCTCTGAACCATTCCCAAAGCGTTATTGCTTGCTCATTGCCATCCTCTAGCCGTTTGAACCATTGGCGTCCTTCATCATTGAGGGCAGGGTTGCTTGCTGCTTCTTCATGGAATTTAACGTATAACTTCAACAGTTCAGGAATGGGATTGTTCCGTACCTTTTCTTCCTCCCCCCATTTCAAATAAGCGGCAATCAATTTTCCGAATTGAGTTCCCCAATCGCCAAGGTAGTTGATACGGACCGTTTTGTAACCGCACTTCTCCAATATGTTAGCTATGGAATTTCCTATAACCGTAGAGCGCAGATGGCCCATTGAGAAGGGTTTTGCAATATTGGGTGAAGACAGGTCCAATACAACGGTTTCCTTGCTTCCAATATCAAGGCTTCCATATCGGTCTTTTTCCTCCAAGATCTGTTGGATGATATTCTGTTGAACGAGATCTTTTCTGAAAAAGAAATTAACATAAGGACCTACAGCTTCCGTTTTTTCCAGCCAAGGACTTTTCAACGTGGCGGAAAGTTCTGATGCAAGGATAGGTGGTGCTTTTCTTTTTTGTTTTGCTAGCTCAAAGCATGGAAAGGCAAGGTCTCCATGTTGGGCATGTTTCGGTTTTTCGAGCAAACTTATGATTTGAGCCATTGTAATTTCGGGTAATGCTTGGTGAACGGTTTCTGCCGCAATGTTGAACAGTTTCAAATGAGTCATCTCCTTTAATTTGTGGGTACATTGAAACCTTCTGAATACAAAAAAGCCCGTCTCTTCAAAAATTTGAAGAGACGAGCTTGGTTTCTAATGCCCGCGGTACCACTCTAATTGCTTTCCGGTTTGGAAAGCCACTTATCATCCGTATGGGGGATGTGCCCTTTTCATCTCTAAAGTGCGCTTCGTTCCCTAGACTTCCACCAGGCTTCCACCGTCCCTGATTCTCTCAGCTTTTGCCGTCTATGGACTACTCTCTTTTTTCATCAATGATTATATATATGATTTTGAAATTATTATACACAAACTATTAGCTGATGCAACTATCTTTTTTTATTTTGCTTCGTTTTTCTACTTGTTCTTCTGGTATAGGAGGAATAAAGACATTCAACATTTCATCGAGTTCTTGACTTAGCCTTACTGTTTCTACAGAGGTTAATCCGGTTTTGAAAGCAGTCTGCATCATTTGATTGCGTTTCTTTTCTACGGCAAGTTCTACGAGTTTCATCTTTATCACTCCCTCTGCATGATTTCCTATAATTATAGAGGAAAAAGCTCTGTAAGAAAATAGGTTATGTGTAAAAAGTAGGTATTATCGTGAAAAACTTCGAAAATCGAAAAGAAGCATTTCTATTACTACTTTTCCTTTGGTGTTTTTTGTAGATTTTTCGTGAAGTTTATTGCTATGAAAGAGAAGGTTTGCTCGAAATGGTGAGGGTGGTGGCTTGTTATGTCGAGGGGAAGGAATTATGCAATTATCATAGAATAACTTAAAAGAAGAGCTGAATTTGAAAGAATATAGCAATGGTGTGGCATGTGGAACTCTAGGTTTTCATAAAGTAGAAAGAGACGAATCACTAGGAGGAGTTTGCGATGAAAGCTAAGGCGGAAACAATGGAGAAAATGAATCTCTATGCGAATGAGCTTGTCAGATTGATCGTGAAGGATGGACAGTCCCTCCAAGAAGAGAAATTAAGAATCGCTTTCGAAAATGTGGTGCGAGCCATGGTGGATATGACTAACATCCAATTGGAGAGGGAAAAAGATGCAAATGACACCTTGAAAACCACTCTAAGCCGAATGAAAATTGCCCACAACTGTATTAACGGCAGTAGCACTTCTACTAGGAATGTTCAAAAGGATAACATTAATCTCAAATAATTAATTATCACCTCACCTCCATAACAAATCAAAAATAAGGGAAGTGCTCTGGCTGGATCAGAGCACTTCCTTTTTTGGGCGGTGGGATGTATTCGACAAAGATCAGGATATTCCTGCAGGGGTCTGACCCCCTTCTCACAATTTTTTAGTGAATTGTTTGAGGATGGCGTTAAGTTCGTTTGGATATTTGGTCGGGATTTGGTGTTTGGCACCAGAGACATATATGACTTTGGTGTTTGGGAGGCAGGACTGGAATTCTTTTTGGTAGTGGTGTACATAGTAATCCCTTTGACCGTAAATGAGCAAGATAGGTGAAGTAATTTCTCCCAGTCTTGTGGCGCAGTTGTAGGCTAGTCCTTCGGTATAATATTGATGAAGAGTGGTGGCGTCTGTTTTCATAATATAAGATGCCAGCTCTTGTTCGAAATCTTTTGAATACGCATGTGCCTGTGCAATGGTTTTAGCAACTGACTGTACACCATCGATTTGAGTCGTAAGAATACCAAGCAGGAACTCACTGTATAAGAGTAAAGAATCGACTTTCGGAAAAGCGCCAATCAACACAAGTCCTTCTACTAAATCTGGATAGTTCAGGGTGGTTTCCAATGCGATGGAAGCCCCATTGGAATAACCGCACAACACGACTTTATTGATCTCGAGTTGCTGACATACATCGAAAAGATCCCTCGATAATAGGTGGAATGTAATCGGGGCTTCATTTTTACCGCTGTTACCGTTTCCACGAAGGTCCACATACAACAAACGGAAATCAGTCGATAATGGTAGTTGCTGCTTGAACGTGATATGCCCCATTCCTGGTGGATGAATAAATAGAATAGTCTTAGATCCGCAACCGATCAAACGGTAGAAAATCCTCACATTGTCCCTTGTCGTAACATACCCCATCTATACGTCCTCTACTTTCCTTTTTTCTATATACAAAAGAATTGCCCTCACTGTAAATCCAACTACAAGCCCAGGAATGACAAAAAGCATAGGCACCCACATAGGGCCGACCCGTACACCAAAAATCACAATTTTACCTGAAAGCATTAATCCCACTGTGACAAAGTAGGCGCAACTTACAAAAGGGAGATAGGCATAGGGGGATTTTCCACCGCCCGCATCTTTAAAGGCATCCCACATGGCAAAAAAATATAGACATGGATAGAACATAAGCCACAAGTAATTGGTCTCTTGGAATGCTCGTTCTATTTCACCGTTAAAGCTGTACATGATGATGGAATTGAAATTGGACTGTACATTTATAATGAATTCCAACAATATGAATGTTACACCTTTAACGTATTTTCTATTGAGTAATTGGCCAAAGCCGGGAAGTGCTATGCTCCATAGTAGACGCTCAAGGGAATTATTATTCATAGGGAGATCCTTTAAGTGTATGTAATTTTGATTTTCTATTCAGCCTTTGCCACATATAAACTCCTCCAGCCATTACTCTACCAATAGCTTGACCAATTGCCCCTAAATTATGTTAATTTCTTTGAGGGTATACGGAAAAAACGCAGGGGTCGCCCTGCGTTTCATGTGGATGTACTATTAACACAAATATGCCGATCCAATTATGATGAGAAGAATAAATAAGATGATAAACAGTGTAAAACCTGCCCCGCAACCAGCGTCTTTGCTCATTTATACTGTCTCCCTTCTGTATATGATACATTACCTTATGTTATAAACACCCAATGTGTATGGGCGAATGCCCGGTCTGTAAGTGAAAAGCCTTACAAATGTCATAGGACAATTTCCCATCTTCATAAAAGTAAATAGAGCACTTTTTAAGTACAGAGGAGGGAGAAATATTTGTTTACAAGGATAAATCGTCTTCAGATACCGTTGCCAAAACCGAAAAATCCCGATCCGAATGGAGCAGCTGCCGTACAGGAGCTGCTTGGTGGGAAGTTTGGTGAAATGTCAACGCTGAACAATTATATGTTTCAATCGATCAACTTTCGAAATAAAAGGAAATTGAAACCTTTTTATGACCTGGTGGCAAGCATAACAGCAGAGGAGCTTGGGCATGTCGAGTTGGTCACCACGACCATCAACCTGATGCTTGAGGGTGTTACATATCCAGCCCCCCCTGATGCGACGCCATTAAGGGACACTAAAGATTTTCGTAATACCTATCAGTATATAGCGACAGCCCAAACTGCCCTTCCTGGGGATTCCATGGGAAGATCTTGGACAGGAGATAATGTCTTCAATAGTGGAAACCTCGTGTTAGATTTGCTTCATAACTTCTTTCTTGAGTGCGGAGCAAGAACCCATAAAATGCGGGTATATCAAATGACCGACAACCCAGTGGCAAGGGAAATGATTGGCTACCTTCTTGTTCGGGGAGGCGTTCACGTAGTGGCGTATGCCAAAGCGTTGGAAATAGCGACCGGTGTGGATATTACCAAGCTTGTTCCGATACCGAGCTTGGAAAACAAGGCCTTTGAGACGACAAGGAAATTCGAGGCGGAAGGGATGCATAGAAAGCTGTACACTTTCAGTGCCAACGATTATAAGGATGTAGCCATGATATGGAAGGGACGTCACCCGGAAGATGGTGGGAGACTGGAAGTGATACAGGGGACTCCACCTGGAGGCCCAATGCCAGATCTGGAAAATGTTCCAGAAGAATTTGCACCAGGCATATCTCAAGAGGATTTTATGGAGATTGCGAAAAGATTGCAACGGTCTGCAGGAATTTAGACAATGAATAGCTTGTAGAAACATTCATCTGCAAGCTTTTTGTCGTTACGAAAGAGGTGGTGATGAAATTTATATTTTATTGTTGGAAAATGTATGCTAACATCAATTTATACATAGAAAAAAGTAAAATTATGAGGAGAATGGAACAATAATGAAAAAGAAAGTAATTGCAGGTGCCCTTGTAACTTCCTTTATGTTTTCTGGACATGCTTATGCGTCTGATTATACTGTAAAATCAGGTGATTCCCTTTGGAAGATTGCTAGCAACCATCAGGTGACAGTAAGCAATATCAAGACATGGAACAACCTGAAAAGTGACCTTATCTTTCCTGGCCAAACATTATCTCTGAAGGCGAATGGATCGGGCGCTACGCAACCTGCGCCAGTTCAACCGGCCCCCGCCCCAAGCCAACCAACAACATCTACATATACGATAAAAGCTGGAGATTCTCTATCAGTCATTGCTCGAAATCACCAAACTACACTAGCAAATCTGATGAAACTCAATCCGTCCATTACAGACGTAAACAGGATCTTTATCGGACAAAAAATTAACGTTACTGCTCCGAGTGCGACTGCGCCAAGCCAACCGTCACAGCCAGCTCCAACTCCCAGCAAGCCAGCTCCTGCTACAGGAAACTACATCATTAAAAGTGGGGACAACCTCTCATCTGTAGCTAATAGACATGGTGTATCATTGAGCTCGTTATTAGCTGCTAATCCTGCTATCAAAGATGCCAACCGCATTTCGATTGGACAAGTAATAACGATTCCAGGAAATGCGACAAGCACGCCTGTCGAAGATAATTCTTCCTGGCAAGCAAAAGCCGATGCCATCATAGAAACAGGTAAAAAATACATGGGTGCCAAGTATCTTTATGGTGCATCGACGAACAGAACAGATGCGTTTGATTGTTCCTCCTACACAGTGAGAGTGTTCGCGGAGAATGGTATTAACCTACCTAGAACCTCTGCCCAGCAAGGAAATGTAGGAAAAGAAATCCCGTTAAGTGAAATACGCAAAGGGGATCTTGTATTTTTCGATACAGAAGGGGATGGAGTTATCAATCATGTATCGATTGTGATGGATTCCAACACGCTTTTGCACGCAGCTACAAATACCGGAGTTGCTTTCGCATCGTATAATACATATTGGAAACCTAGAGCAGTAAAGGCTGTAAGGGTTTTATAGTAAAGACTCATTAGAAAAAGAGATGTTTTGATGCATCTCTTTTTTTCGTGGACTTTTTTCCTCTCCTCCTCAAGTCTGAGTATCTTTCGGTATAAAGCTGGAAATGACTGTAGGTAAAAGAATGAAAGAAAACCATTCTGCAGGTTGTTATCCAAAACAGCGCAAAAATCTATACTGATAGTGAGAAGAAAACAAAACAAAGGAATGATGGAGGATGAATAGAATGTTGACATTATTTTTCGGAAGTAAAAAAGAGGTTTTGCAAAAAAAATCTGGTGCATCGATTGATGAGAAAAGAATGGAAATCTTTTTGAAAAGTGACTTTGCACGACGTTTCTAGAAGGGGCTACTGAAAATAGGTGGCTTCTTTTTTTCTGTTCGCGGCAAACCATACAAGACCAGCTACTTATCTTTGTTTTCTAAAAACATAAACAATTACAAATTCATTTGCTATAAAATGGTATAATAGTGGAAAAGAGAGACAAAAGATTTATAAAAAGGGTGAAAAGAATTTGAATGAAGAGAGTCTGGTAATTAAGGAGATATTGACTGGTGAAAAGGAGAAATATGATCAAATTATAGAACGCTATAAAGATAGGCTTTATGCTGTTGCATTACGCGTAACCGGCAATGAGGAAAATGCCGAAGATTTGGTGAAACAGGGTTTTTTGGATGCATATAACAAGCTCGATACATATGAAGAATCATCTTTGTTTACGGAGTGGCTTTATGAACAGTTCCTCCCGCTTTTCCAAACGGAATGGAAATCAAGAAAGATAACCACTACCCCACTGCCATTACACAATCCCCATTATATTAAAATGGAAGAAGCACTCCATACTCTGCCTAATCAAGCCAAGTTGGAATTTCTGCTCATAAGGGTTCTCCATTTCTCTTCTGAGCTTCTTTCCAAACGTTTGGAAATAAGTTTAGAGGAGCTTGAGGACAGAAATAAGAACTCATTGATACATATCCGACAGTTCACACTAGTGGACAGCTATCAGGATAAAAGTGATTGCCGTAGTTTGAGTGAATTGACTGCCTTCTATGACGGTGAAATTGTTGATAAGGAAGAGGCTGAAATAAAGGATCATCTGGAGTTCTGTCCTGATTGTCGGGAAGTGTTAGACGGACTAAGAAGGGAAGAGGCCTCACTTAATTTCGTCCTTGAGCTCCCAAAATTGGAAGAATCCTTTAACAGGAAAGTACTGAACGAACTTGTCGCCTTTATTCCAAAGAAACCAAAGCATCGTACTTGGAAGTATCAGCTTAGTGTCCTTGGAATCCTCGGTGGAATATTTCTTTTCAGTGTATTTATTTTACCCAGCCTGAAACCAATTGCGAGCATGGTCAGCACATATATGGAACATGGCACCATCTATAACGTTTGGTCGGAAGGGACATATGTAGCAACGGATAAAGAAATTTCCTTTGAAGTTACAGGTGTGGAGATGGACTCCCTCTATATGTACATCTATTATGATGTCAAGAAGGAAGGGGAAGAAGAGTCAAGTATTCTAAACCACGAAGATATAGATTTTTATTCATATAAACCAGTTAAAATAGTGGATGAAACAGGTAAGGAGTACCCAATACAAGTGACAACCCCCGAGTATCTTCGTAATGATCGGAAGGTAATGGAGAAAGAAGAGGAGTACCGACCTTTCTTTTTAGTAAATATAAAGGATAAGGAAAACCTGCCAGACCAGTTTGACATTAAAATAAACATAGCTAATCTGCAATCAAAATATGGAACCTGGAAATTGGATATCCCAATCAGGTATGACAAGGTAGTTGATACTGCAGTAACAGTTGCGTTGGGTGAAGAAATAAACATTGAGGATAAAATGCTAGTGGAATTTATTGATGTTACCTACAGTAAAAACGCGAGTCGATTCAGGTATAACATCAGACGTACGGATGAAGAAAGGGATAAATTGCTTGCGGTCCTCAAAGAGCACGACCAAGAATACAGAATGCAGGAGTTTGAATTGTGGCATCAGGTTGGGTTAAATGGAGTAACAAAAGATGGGAAATATCTTGTGCCGATATATTTTCATGACATGCAGATGTATGATTCAAATGAAACGATTGAAATGCACTTTTCCCATTATTATATGGATAACCAATACCATGAAGTGAGAGGAAAGCTTGAAAATCCTATGCAGGAGCTTTATGCACAAATAATGGGAATTTATTACCAAGAGCCTGCATTCTTTTCTTTGGAAATTCCTCTTGAAGAAACAGAAAAAACACCGTTGGAAGGCGATATCAACGGGTATGAACTGATAGATTACAGTATTGTCGCAACAAAGGACCGGGATGGTGAGGTCAGCAAGTATGAGTTAATTATCAATGGGAAAAGTGATACTCGAAGCGGCGAGATAGGCTGGAACCTCATGGACGGGAAAGGTGAATATGTACAATCTGAGGGGTGGTACCATTATGATGAGCGGGAAAAGGAAGGAACAAAGAAGTTGCTTCATGTGGACATAACACCAAGATACGGACAAGGACAAGCTGCCTTTCCTGAAACATTGGTCATTAAAGCAGATAACATCTTTACCCAGTTCACGGACCTTGAGGGAGAGAAGTTTCCATTATTTGATGAAGAAGAAGCAGAAGGCGGATCTAACTAATGGACGAGAGGGAAAATATCGATGCTGTCCTTGGAGGAAACACTCTGGCTTTTGAACCGATCATCGAACAACATAAAAATAGTGTCTATGCAATTGCCCTATGGTTGCTAGGGGATTCAGAGCAAGCTGAGAGAGTGACGAAGGACTGCTTTATTCATGTTTATGGAAAGTTGGGAGCCTATAAGAATACTGAGGTGTTTTTTGTCTGGTTTTATCAGGAGGTCCTGATGGAACTTAAAGGAACACCAGTTAAAGCGGATGGACAAGCCTTCAGAGAGGAGGGGTTGTTCTATCATCCACATCACGAGAAGGTAAAGGAATCGGTTCTTTCTTTGGGTCAGGAAACTAGATTTCCCCTGCTCCTAAACTATCTATTTACGCAATTGGAAGACAGACAAGCTGCAGATATTTTGGAAATGAGCATAGAAGATTATGAGAAATCTTTATTTTCTGCGAGAAAGTCATTGCGTATGAGTGTTCTGGAAACGCCAGTACGTGAGCGGAAGACGGACTGTCTAGAAAAGGAAGAACTGATTCAATACTTTAATGGAGAATTGTACCAACAAAAGACAAGGGTGGAGGACCACTTGGAATTTTGCCCGGCATGCAGGGAAGTCCTGGAAATAATGGAGCGAGAAGAGAAAGTGTTAGAACACGTTTTGCAAATGCCACAGCTTGATACCGGGTTTAATGAACAAGTCCTGAAGCACTTATCTCCATATTCCAAACCAGCATCCAACCGACGTTCATGGAAGTATCAACTCGCAGTTGTTGGAGGGATGGTGGCTCTGCTTTTGATCGGATTTGTGGTCATTCCTACCATTGCCCCATGGACAAAGATGGTTTCCAACTATTTAAATCATGGCAGCTTTTATAATGTGTGGGCAGATGGAACTTATACGGCAACCAGCAATGATATTTCAGTAGAAATTACTTCCGTGAATGTGGATCCCTTGCATATATTGGTCCATTACGAAGTTTCTAGTGACAATAAAGATATAGATTATCTCGGTGAGAATGATCTTTTTTCCGTTCATGCCATGGATGAGGAAGGTAATACATATCCGATGGAATCCGCCAAGCCAGTCTTGATCGGTGAGATGTTGTCAAGTAAGATCCCTGAGAGTTCAAATGATCGGAGTCTTTATGTAAAGGCTCTGAACGAAGAAAGCTTACCGGGTGAATTCAACTTGCATTTTCATTTTAAACGTTTAAAGGGATGGGGAGGAGACTGGAAAATAGTCGTACCTATCCACTATGAAAAAGTTGTGGAAGATGTAGAAATAGTGGAGTTAAATGAGGTTACAGTCATTGATGACAAAATAGAAGTGGAGATTATTAGTCTGGAAAAAGGGAAGTACGGAAGTAGGTTGAAATATGATGTCAGATTGAAAGAAGAAGAAATCCAGCGTATTGAATCCAACTTGAAAAAGACGGATCAAAAATATGACCGGGATTTATATAGGAATCATCATGTTTTTGCAGGAGTAGTACTGGTAAATAACGACGAGGAATACATGGTTCCAATCGAATATCCCTCCATGTATAACAACCATATGCAAAAATCTCCGTTTGTAATCGATTTTTCTAAACTGTCCACAGATAGGGACTATATGGAGGTAAGAGGAGAAGAAACGGAAGGTGGGAAGTATTCTGCCGAAATAAGGTCAGCTAGCTTTCTTGAACCAGGATTCTATTCCATGACTGTCCCTATAGAGAAATCGACAGAAGAATCGTTAGATATCGACTTGGATGGTTATACGATGAATAAGCTATCGGTGACAAGGAAAGAAGGACTTACAACCAAGGTCCTCCTCACAGGTAACAAAACGCAAAATTACAAGGTACGCAACTTTTATTGGGAATTTTCAGATCAAAACGGACAACGATTGGATATTTCCAATAGGAACGGGTATGATTGGTTTGACCAAGAAGAAAGCCATGAGTTAGAAATGATTAATGTAAATGTCAGGAATGATGTCACACATTTAATGATACAGGCTGTACAGATTTCCAATGATTATGTTTTTAAAGAAAAGGAATATAGAATTCCTCTTGAGTGATTTAAACAGTGATTACTTGGTTTCCACACTTAGAGCCGTGCTTCCAAAGCGCGGCTCTATAAATTTCCCTACAATCTCCCATAATTCCTCAAAGCATTTAAAATCACAATTGTAAAATAAGGCTGCCAATAGGAGAGGCCGTGTTCATCATCCCAACCGCCATCCTCCCGCTGAGAAGCTTCCAGGTAATTCAGGAATTTCTCCATTAAAGGTTTTGGTGTTGCTTTTGCAACAGCAGAATCAGGCATAGGTGCAAACTGGAAGAAGGTGAAATACTGTTTTTCGGGCACAGCTTCCGCACATTTAATAACCTGCTTAATTGCAGCTTCTTTCAATGCAAGGTTCTCTTCTGTTTGCTCAACATTCGTATAATAATCCACCGCATGGTAATTCATAAACAGCCATTCCGTTTTCTGAATCTGTTCATCATTCAGGTTTTCTTTTACCCACTTGGAAGTATAGAATGCAACTTGTTCCGTACATAGACCATGGAGAAGGAGGTTGCCCGTGATGGAAGCGGGAATGGTCTGTCCTCCTCCGCCCCACCATGGAGAATAAGGATAGTGCAGGATTGTTGCTGGGTTAACAAGAGTGCCGTCTTCATTTTGGTTGCGCTCCACCCATTCAGCAGCTCCTTCAAACACATCTCCAACCGGCAAACCGGTATCGCGAAATACACCTAGCATGAATTCCAATGCTAAGGGATGGGAATCGGGACACTTAATATCATATTCAAAGCCGTGTCCAAATCCGTTATCGTCGTTCTTGTAGGATTTAAGAGCGTTATGAAAATGGGAAATTGGTCCACCCTCGAATAGATGGCGATAGAGTGCTTTTTCCCATAGTGCCCCGTTCAAGTAGATAAAATCCCTTGCTTTCTTCAAATTGATTGTCATATTCAATACCTCCTTTTTCTGTAGTAACTTTTTCGCGATAACTTTTTGAAACCCTTCTTTCTAACGTTACAAGAGAAAAAGTAAGCGTTATAATATAGGTATCATTGTGGAAAGGGCGTGTGTAAAAATGGAATTGAATTTAAAAGGTAAAACGGCCCTCGTTCTGGCTTCAAGTCAGGGGCTAGGGAAAGCTATTGCAGCATCCTTTGTAAAAGAAGGGGTCAATGTGGTACTTGCCAGTAGGAATGAAGAGAAATTGAGTGATGTACAAAAGGAACTTAAGGATCTAGATGGTGGACAGGCTACTTTTATACAAACGGATATAACAGCTCCAGCTCAAATCAAGCAGGCCGTTCAACATGCAATCGATACATATGGACAATTAGATATTTTGGTGAATAACGCGGGGGGACCTCCTGCAGGTTCATTTGAGCAGATTACGGACGAACAGTGGCAGCAGGCCTTTGAATTGAATCTCTTAAGCTATATCAGAACAATCAGGGAGGCGTTGCCGCACCTGAAGAAAAACGGTGGGAAGATTATCAATATCGCGTCTTCTTCGATAAAAGAACCAATTCCTGGCCTACTGTTATCCAATACGTTCCGTACTGGAATTGTAGGTTTGACAAAGACACTTGCGAGCGAGCTTGCACAAGATAACATCCTCATCAACACTGTTGCACCGGGAAGGATTGCAACAGATCGTGTTGCATTTCTTGATGAAGTGAATGCGGAGAAGCAGGGCATCACAAAGGCAGAAATGGAAGAGAAGGTGAAGGCGGGTATTCCGCTTGGGCGCTACGGCGAACCGGAGGAGTTTGCTAAAGTGGTGACATTCTTGGTGTCGGATGCTAACAGCTATATGACTGGTAGCTCGTTCCTAGTGGATGGTGGCATGGTCAAATCCATCTAATCTGAGTTGCTAGGAGTCTGTTAGTTAGAGAGAAGGGAAGCTAGGAAACATGAAAAATTTGCTTTTGTTGATAGTGGGAGGCTTTGCGATAGGTATCATCCTGGGAGTATTGAATGTGCAATTCGATTTCTGGGTCTTTGTCGTCCTCCTTATTTTAGCGTTTATCGCCTTATCCTACCGGGATGTCCGCTATATGTTCTTGTCAAAAGATGTAGAAAAGATAGAGAAGTATCTGGAGAAAAAGCGCCGTGAGCCGTATTATGGCTTCATCTTGGAGCTAGCGAACGGGAACCTGCCAGGTGCCAAAAAGGAATTGGAGGAGCTTGAACGGAAATGGAAAGGCAAGAAGACGGCAGTGTTCTGGGCGCAATATTACCTAAGAGTCGGTAACTATGCTCAAGCGAAGGAAAAAGTTGCACGGATCGACCAAGCAGAAATTAAGACATATGTTCTTGCGGGGATTGCTGCTGGTGAAAAAGATTATAAAAAGGCCGAAGAACTGAAAAATCAATTAAAAAAAGATTGGATGAAGTACGCCATTGAAACAGAGATTGCGCTGAACAGGAAAAACTACACTCTTGCCAAGGAAAAGAAAGAACAGGCACTCGAATCTACAAAAGGTCTTCAATATTACATGATTTCCAAGGAGTTTCAGGAAGTATAATGATAGAAATTCCTTGACAGAAATGCTTGAACAAACTTACACTTGAGGTAGACATTAGTTATTAGAAAATTTTCAGTATTGAGGTAAATGCATATGGTACTAGCAATAGATCGACGAATTGGAAAATATGCAATACTTCTTGCGATGAACGGCGACCAGGAGGAGCTTCCGGTGGCAACACCGCCACACTGGAGGAGCTGCATGGGGAAAGTCGGTTCAATGGATTCGCAAAAAGTGGTGGCTGCGATTGAAACTGCTGCCAAACGAGAAGGTATCATCAAATCAGACGGATACCGGGAAACACATGCACTTTATCATGCCATCATGGATGCCCTTAGTGGTGTGACACGTGGCCAGGTGCAGCTTGGCTCAGTCATGCGGACGGTAGGTTTACGCTTTGCCGTTGTAAGAGGAAACCCATATGAGGATGTAGAGGAAGGCGACTGGATTGCGGTTGCACTCTATGGGACTATCGGCGCTCCTGTCAGAGGATCGGAGCATGAAACGATTGGTCTTGGAATAAATCACATTTAAATAGCGATGCCCATAGTTGCTGATTAATAGGGGGCTGTACTTTGACACATGTTACATGGTCGAAGTATGGCCTCTTTTTGTGTGAATGAGGGGGAAAGAAGATGGAGAAACAGAGGGAGAAAGGGAGAGTTGCGATGATTACGTTGAACGGAGAATCGTTAACGCTTGAAAAAATGAACAGGATACTTTTCGAGGGTGCTCACATTGAAGCATGCAAGGATGCCATGGTGAAGGTGGTGGCAAGTCGGGCAGCGGTGGAGAATATTGTGCTGGAAGGAAAGGTCGTTTACGGAATTACAACGGGATTCGGTAAGTTCAGTGATGTACTGATACCGTTTGATGAAACAGCAGATCTGCAACGGAATCTGATTCACTCTCATGCCTGCGGAGTGGGTGATCCTTTTGCCGAGGTGATAGGACGTGCGATGTTGGTTCTTCGTGCAAATGCACTCCTAAAGGGTTTTTCCGGTGTAAGGCCAATAGTCATTGAACGTCTTTTGCAGTATGTGAATGAGGGGATACATCCCGTTGTTCCTCAGCAGGGTTCGCTAGGAGCTAGCGGAGATCTTGCGCCTCTGTCCCACTTGGTTTTGACCTTGCTTGGCGAAGGGGAGGTCTACTACCAAGGGGAACGACGGGAAACTGCAGATGTTCTAGCTGAAAAAGGAATCTCACCTATTGAACTGAAAGCCAAAGAAGGACTAGCGCTGATAAATGGGACACAAGCGATGACAGCGGTAGGCGTGGTGGCATACTTGGAGTCAGAGAAATTAGCTTATCAATCGGAGTCGATTGCAGCAATGACGTTCGAAGGGCTGGAGGGAATCGTGGATGCTTTAGACCATGATGTCCATAGGGTACGAGGATATCAGGAACAGGTAGATGTGGCAGAGCGTTTTAGAACGCTTCTGGATGGAAGCAAGCTTGTGACAAGGCAAGGGGAAAAACGTGTGCAGGATGCCTATTCCCTGCGGTGCATTCCGCAGGTGCATGGCGCATCCTGGCAGGTGCTCGGCTATGTAAAGGAAAAGCTGGAGATTGAAATCAATGCGGCAACAGATAATCCACTGATATTCAATGATGGTGGAAAGGTGATTTCAGGCGGAAACTTCCACGGACAGCCGATCGCGTTTGCGATGGACTTCCTGAAGCTTGGCATGGCGGAGCTTGCTAATATATCTGAGCGTCGTATCGAAAGGTTAGTTAACCCCCAATTGAATGACCTGCCTCCTTTCTTAAGTCCGAAACCTGGACTTCAGTCAGGGGCGATGATCATGCAGTATTGTGCAGCATCACTCGTATCGGAGAATAAAACGTTGGCACATCCGGCAAGTGTGGATTCCATTCCTTCTTCTGCAAATCAAGAGGATCATGTAAGCATGGGCACCATCGGAGCAAGACATGCGTACCAGATTATCGCAAATGTGCGTAGAGTGCTCGCCATCGAATGGATGTGTGCGATGCAAGCTCTCGAATTCCGAGGCGTCTTCCTCTCCGCACCACTCATGCAAAAATGGTATCAAGAAGGTCGTGCAATCGTACCAAGCATCACAGAAGACCGCATCTTCTCCAAAGACATCGAAGCACTGACAGCCTGGATGAAGGATGAGGGAAGCGTTCTGTGCAGAGCGTGAAATTCCTGTGAGGGTCTGACCCCTCACAGGAATTTAATCTCAACGCAACAAACCTGTAACATTACAGAAAACCAAAATCAATCAATCTATCAAAGGGGATGAAGATATGGAAAAGGAAACAGTGAAGGTTATTCGTGCGCCGAGGGGTAGCGAGTTAAATACGAAAGGATGGGTGCAGGAGGCTGCACTGCGCATGCTGATGAACAACTTGGATCCGGAAGTAGCGGAAATCCCGGAAGAGCTTGTTGTGTACGGAGGAATCGGGAAAGCTGCGCGTAACTGGGAGAGCTTTGATGCCATTGTGGAATCTCTTAAAAACCTGGAAGAAGACGAAACGCTTCTGGTCCAATCAGGTAAGCCTGTTGCCGTTTTCCGCAGTCATGCGGACGCACCAAGAGTCCTGTTGGCGAACTCCAATCTAGTACCGAAATGGGCGAATTGGGACCATTTTCATGAGCTCGACAAGAAAGGGCTCATGATGTATGGACAAATGACAGCTGGTTCCTGGATTTACATCGGTACACAGGGAATCCTGCAAGGGACCTATGAAACGTTTGCAGAAGCTGCCAAGCAATCTTTCAACAATACATTAAAAGGCACCATTACTGTTACTGCTGGACTTGGGGGCATGGGTGGAGCACAGCCGCTTGCCGTAACGATGAACGGGGGGGTGTGTATCGCCATTGAAGTGGATGAACATCGAATAGACCGCCGTATTGAAACAAGATATTGCGATGTGAAAGTCAAAACCGTCGACGAAGCAATCCAGAAAGCCGAGGAATATAAGAAACTTGGAAAACCGCTATCTATCGGACTTCTTGGTAATGCGGCGGAAATCCTTCCGCAGCTCGTTGAAAGAGGGTTTACTCCTGAGCTTCTGACAGACCAGACGTCTGCGCATGACCCATTGAACGGTTATATTCCAATCGGTATGACACTCCACGAAGCAGCGACATTAAGAAAAGCGGAGCCTGCCCAATATGTGAAACTTGCTAAAGAGAGCATGGCCGAGCATGTAAAAGCGATGCTTGACTTACAACAAAAAGGTTCCGTCACATTCGACTACGGGAATAACATCCGCCAGGTCGCGTTGGATGAAGGGGTTAAGAACGCGTTTGATTTCCCTGGATTTGTTCCGGCTTTCATCCGTCCTCAATTTTGCGAAGGAAAAGGGCCGTTCCGTTGGGTAGCGCTTTCCGGTGACCCGGAGGATATTTATAAAACAGACGAGGTTATCTTAAGGGAATTTGCCTATAACGAACATCTATGCAACTGGATCAAAATGGCACGCGAGAAGGTGGCATTCCAAGGGCTTCCATCGAGAATATGCTGGCTTGGGTATGGCGAACGTGCTCGTTTCGGAAAAATAATCAATGAGATGGTTGCTAGCGGCGAACTTTCCGCACCAATCGTAATTGGCCGAGACCATCTGGACTGCGGATCTGTGGCATCCCCGAACCGCGAAACCGAATCCATGCTGGATGGCAGTGATGCAGTGGCAGACTGGCCGATATTGAATGCCCTCATCAATGGAGTCAATGGGGCAAGTTGGGTATCGGTCCATCACGGTGGTGGAGTCGGGATGGGCTATTCCCTTCATGCAGGAATGGTCATTGTGGCCGATGGAACGGAAGCTGCTGGAAAAAGGCTGGAACGTGTACTGACATCCGACCCTGGTATGGGTGTAGTGAGACATGCAGACGCAGGATACGACCTGGCTAAAAAAGTGGCAAAAGAAAAGGGCGTGCACATCCCTTTACTGAAGGAGAGTGAGTAAACGATGCAACTAGATACCTTATTGATCAACTGTGGTCAACTACTGACAATGGATCATGAAACAGATATGGTGAAAGGGAAAAAAATGAAAGTCCTCCCTCACATTGAAAACGGCGCAATAGGTTGGAAGGATGGTGTAATCAAGTTTATCGGGACGACCGATGATGCAAGTAAATGGCAGAGTAATAACGTCATAGATTGTCATGGAAAGCTTGTGACTCCAGGGCTTGTTGATCCACACACCCATCTGGTCTTCGGAGGATCAAGGGAACATGAGATTGCCCTGAAACAGCAGGGGGTTCCTTACTTGGAGATTTTAAAACAGGGCGGGGGAATACATTCGACTGTCAAAGCTACACAAGAGGCAGGTTTTGAAGAATTGGTGGAGAAGGCCGACTTCCACCTCAAACGCCTTTTAAGCTACGGAGTTACAGCGGTTGAAGCAAAGAGCGGCTATGGATTGGAAAGGGAAACAGAACTTAAGCAGCTGAGAGTGGTAAAGGAGCTTCAGGACAAACACCCAATGACGATCGCGTCCACTTTCCTTGGGGCACATGCGGTTCCGAAGGGCTTTGAACAAGACCCTGAAAGCTTTCTCGAAAAGATGACAAGTCTATTTTCAACCATAAAAGAAGAGGAACTTGCAGAGTTTGTGGACATTTTCTGCGAAGAAGGTGTTTTCACCATTGAACAATCGAAAAAATACTTAATAAAAGCAAAAGAGGCTGGTTTTGCAGTCAAAATACATGCGGATGAAATTGTTTCTTTGGGTGGAACAGAGCTTGCCATCGAACTAGAGGCAGCTTCGGCAGATCATCTGATTGCAGCGTCGGATGAGGCGGTGAAAATGTTCGGTGCTTCCGATACTGTTGCGGTACTTCTGCCTGGAACGACCTTTTATCTAAATAAAGATTCGTTTGCAAAAGCACGGGGGATGATTGACGGAGGAGGCGCGGTTGCACTTGCGACAGACTTTAATCCCGGAAGCTCCCCGACGGAAAATATCCAATTCATGATGAACCTAGCGATGCTGAAGCTGAAGATGACCTGCGAGGAGATATGGAATGCAGTCACGGTCAATTCCGCAAAAGCAATCCATAAAGATGGGGTTGCCGGACGACTTCAAGTGGGCCGCCGTGCCGATATTGTCATCTGGAACGCACCAAACTATCAGTATGTCCCTTACCATTATGGGGTCAACCATGTTCACACTGTATTTTTAAATGGTAAAGAAGTTGCAAAAGGGGGAGCGTTTCTTGAATAGGCCGGCTTTTTTACAAACGGCAGGGGCTCCACCGTTCGTCGATCGCCATTATCCGAAAGCGACAGAACTTCTCCAAGATTGGGATGGGAAGGAAGAACTGTTGGGGACTACCATTATAGGTGTCCCTCTGTCCAAGCCTTCCATCAGCCATTCCGGTGCAAGCTTTACACCGGGAGTGGTAAGAAAGCTTCTCCAGTCCTATTCCACATACGCAGTGGAGGAGGAGTTGGACCTACGGGAATCTTCGAAGCTGATGGACGCAGGAGACATCCATATGCATGCCACAGACATCAAAGAATCCTACCGCAGAATTGAAGAAACGGTGGTTTCCCTATTTGATGAAAATAAAGATTGTGTCCCGTTGTTCATTGGAGGCGATCATTCCATCACGTATTCAACCTTAGCGGGGATGATGAAAGTTAAACCTGGGAAAATTGGAATCATCCAATTTGATGCACACCACGATCTCAGAAACACAGAAGATGGTGGGCCGACAAACGGTACCCCTTTCCGAAGACTTCTCGAGGCGGGGGTGCTGGAAGGTGACCACCTTGTCCAGATTGGTATCAGAAATTATTCCAACAGTTCCTATTACCATCAATATGCCATAGAAAATGGGGTCAAGATTTTCACAATGGGTGATGTGAAGAAGAAGGGAATCATTGATGTGATTCGTGATGCTGTGGAACATCTTAAGGGGAAGGTGGAGCATGTTTACCTTTCCGTTGATATCGATGTGCTCGACCAGGCGTTTGCACCAGGCTGTCCCGCCATCGGTCCAGGAGGCATGACAAGTGATCAGCTTCTCGAAGCTATCTATATATTGGGAAAAGAGGAAAAGGTGTGTGGATTAGACATTGTGGAGATCGATCCTACTATTGATTTCCGGGATGTGACCAGCAGAGTGGCCGTCCATTGTGTGTTGGAATTTTTAAGAGGTAGAGTTTCAATTCGATAAAAAAAAAATGGCGACTGCTGGGATGTAAGCAGTCGCCAATGTTGATTTTTAAGATTTCTTATACACCGCTATTGCTAAAATTAAGGGAATCCTTTAACGGTGCTAATTATGAAATAGTTTTGTCACGGAATAGCTTGTAAAGTGCTTGTGTTCCGCTGTCTTGTTCTCCTAGGGATGAAAGTTTCACATACATCTCCCGGGCAAGTGAGAGTCCAGGGACATCAAGACCCAATCTATCCGCTTCATCAAGTGCGATTTCCATGTCTTTGATAAAATGTTTTACAAAGAAGCCAGGCTCATAGTTACCTGCGATAATACGAGGTGCAAGGTTGGACAAGGACCAGCTTCCCGCAGCCCCGCTTGAGATACTTTTAAGGACATTTTCAGGATCGAGTCCAGCCGCTTCTGCATAAGCCAAAGCCTCACAAACACCGATCATATTTGTGGCAATGGCAATCTGGTTACACATTTTCGTGTGCTGTCCGGCACCAGCACCCCCTTGATGGATGATGTTCGCACCGAAGGCTTTAAAGATCGGCATGCAGTCATCAAAAGCTTCCTTGTCTCCACCGACCATTATTGTAAGACGACCTTCACGTGCACCAATGTCTCCACCTGACACAGGAGCATCCAGGCTGTGAAGCCCGCGTTCCTTCGCGTGAAGATAGATTTGCTTAGCAAGCGTCGGAGTGGAGGTTGTCATGTCAATAAGATAGGCACCTTCTTGTGCATGGACCATAATACCGTTCTCTTCTAAATAGACATCCTCCACATCTTTTGGATAGCCGACCATCGTGATCACCACATCCGCACCACTTGCAGCCTCCCCCGCACTAGCCTTCCACACCGCACCACGCTCTACCAGTTTCTCCGCCTTCTCCCGCGAACGAGTGAACACACTAACCTCATACCCGCGCTCCAACAAATGCCTAGCCATGCTACTCCCCATAACACCAGTACCAATAAATGCAACTTTACTTATTTCTATGCTCATGCGTAAATTCCTCCTGGGGTCTGACCCCTTTTTTTATCTTTTTTCATCTTTTTCATCTTTTTTTCCATTCTCCCATTATACATTTTTCGCTGGAAGTCTGGTAGGTTAGGAGAAAGATGTATGTGGGATATATGTAATAGTGTAGAAAGGACCAGGGTAATTAGTTATAATATTTAGAAAAATAAAGAAATTTGTAGTATAATAGGGAATACTTATATTATTTATTGAACGGATTAAATGAAATTATAGAACGATAGATTATGAAGGGAGGAAAATTTGGTGAGTACCCCTGACTCTTTATTAAAAAAAGAGAAAAATCAATCAGTTGAATCCATCTCAAAGGTACAACTTATTATTATCGTTTCTGATATTGGTACCATACATTACGTTTCTTCTACGTGTGAAACAATATTGGGCTATACAAAAAATGAATTGATGGATACAAGTTTGGAAAAATGGATTAATTCGGAGGACCTTTATTTAATAGAGAGCTTAATTTATCAACCCTCCCACCAAACGCACTGCTATTTTCGGATGAAAAAGAAAAATGGTTCATTAGTCTGGATGGAAGCGGTCCTGTCTGAAGTGAAATCACCAAAAGGGGAAGATACTGAAATAGTGCTGATGCTTTCTCCCACATCTAATCATGAAGATCCTACTAAACAGGATCTGGAAAATTCCATCACTTTGCCCACGACTCAGAGCAAAAGGAATCTTCAAATAGAAGAGAATGAGTCAGGACATGTGGACCAGGACTACTCTGCCTATGACCTTATTGAACATTTACCAAATGGTGTGTTAATCTTTGTGGATGGTATCATCAAGTATGTAAATGAAGCTGGTACCAATATGCTAGGGGCCTGCCATAAGGAGCAGATCTTGGAAACTTCCGTATATGAATACATAGAAGAGAATTACCATGATATTGTGGGGAAAAGAATTAAATCTGTACAGCAAGGCTTCCGTGTAGGCCAGATGGAACAGCGCTGGAAACGGTTGGACGGGAGAGCGATTGATGTGGAAATCATCTCAAACCATACCACATTCAAAGGGGATTCAGCTTCTTTTGTTATGCTGGTGGATATTTCACATCGGAAAAACTTTCACAAAATCTTGCAAAATAGTAGAGAAAGATTTCGTAAATTGGTCCAGAACTCCATCGACACAATAGGAGTAATCTGCGAAGAGAAGTGGACCTTTATCAATGAATCGGGATTGAAGATGCTTGAAGTGGACAATTATGGAGAACTTTTTGGACAAAGTATCTATGAAAATATTCCCGAAGAAGATTTTCAAAAGATTTGGAAAGAGGTCCACGAACAGCATAATGGAACAAAACTGCCGACATTCGGACAAGTTTGGACGACGATGAAGGGTAACCGGATCCATACGGAACTGGTTGGTATTCCTATCACATATCTTGGGAAAAATGCGCTTCAAGTCATTATCAGGGACATAACGGAGCGTAAACAGGCGGAAGCACTTATGTTGCAATCAGAAAAGCTATCTGTCGCTGGTCAATTGGCAGCAGGCATTGCCCATGAAATTCGCAACCCGCTTACGGCCATAAAAGGTTTTTTCAAACTTCTAGAGAGGGAGATTGAAGAAAAACAAGAATATTTCCATATTATTGAATCGGAACTCAACAGGATAGAGCTGATTTTAAGTGAATTGTTGCTACTAGCAAAGCCTCATCAAGTCTATATCCATCCAGTTTCTGTCCATTCCCTGCTTAAAGATGTAACAACGCTGCTTGAAACACAGGCAATCATGAACAATGTTTGGTTTGACCTGAAATTGACTGCGAAGGATTCCAAGATAAAATGTGATGAGAATCAGATGAAGCAAGTATTTATTAATTTGCTTAAAAATGGAATTGAAGCGATGCAGAGTGGAGGTACCATCTATATTGATATGGAGAATGAGGAGGAGGAAGTAATCATCAGGATACGTGATGAGGGTACTGGAATTCCTGAGGAAACGATTGCAAGACTGGGAGAGCCGTTTTTTACAACCAAGACAACAGGTACGGGACTGGGTCTGATGATTACATTCAATATTATAAAAAATCATCACGGAACAGTTAAAGTCAAGAGTGAAGTGAATCAAGGTACCACGATAGAAGTGCGCTTTAATAAAGACTAAAATAATACTTAAGTACTAGGTATATATTTCTTTTACCTAATAGAATTAAGAAGAAGTTTTTCTTATGATAGAATTGTACTCCATATCGGGTACGAGGAACTTCAGTTGGGAAGTGATTAACATTATGCCAGCTGGAGTTCTTCTTTCTTTGCAAATGGCTTTTTTCTCAAAGATTGTGGCTGATTGCTAGTAAAAAGTCGGCATTAGGACTTTTTACCGTTTATCTACTTTAATTAAGGCATGCAATTAATATTGATTAGCTAGGAAAAGAGCACGACAGCAACGATTATAACGTTTGTAGTAAAATTTCGAAAAAGCAACAAAGTTTACGAAAACTGCTTTGCAAAGACATTTCTAGAATTCTACTAAATTTAATTGGAATGGTTTGATGAGAATGGAACTACAGTGGAGAAACTACCATATCTCCCAACTATATATGAGCTTTATCTCCATAGCTGGATTAGTGCTGCTTGCCTATCATGTCATAACTCTGGAAACGGTAAATCTGTCCTTGGCTTTATTGCTTTTAGTGATATTTCTTGTCGTGTGCGAATATTACCCGATGCCGATGCCCAGAGGACAAACAACCCTTACCTTTCCAATCATCTACATGTTGTATGTCGTTTTTGGTATTGAACATGTCATACTTATTTATGCGCTGGTAGTGCTTGGGATCAATATAGTTCATCGCAGACCTCTACGCATATTACTTTTTAATCCAGCGCAGTTGATCATCAGTTTTTATATGGCACATATCATCCATGGAATATTCATGGACCAACTGGCAGTGTCTGATTTCTCTCCATTGAACATGGGGCTTTTCGGCTTTTTTATAATGATATCCTTTTTTTATCTTATCAATAATATTATTGTGGATATTGTACTTTGGCTTAGACCGGAAAAGTACCCATTCAGATTTTGGTTGGGTAAGACCCAAGGGGAAGCAATCAGTTATGGGATCGCTTTTGTTTATGGATGCCTGATACATTATCTTGGAAGCCAAAATCGTGGTGATGTGGATGTTTTTTCTTACTTTTTCTTCTTCTCACCCCTAGTTGGATTGTCGTTATTAAGTTCTATCATAGCCAGGCTGAAGGTGGAAAAAAACCGCATCAAAGCACTGTT
This sequence comes from Bacillus sp. LL01, assembly GCF_001037965.1. NCBI lineage: Bacteria > Bacillati > Bacillota > Bacilli > Caryophanales > Bacillaceae > Bacillus > Bacillus sp. LL01. The sequence goes on from NZ_LFEL01000003.1 coordinate 184,773, forward strand.
TGATTTCTCATCGGAACTGAATAAATCTCTCCCATCCCAAAGCTGGGAGGAGCTTATTAAAACGCTGCTGAATGATATTATGGTCTATGAAGATTGCGTTCTTTTACTACGTAACGACCAGATACAGTGGGAAATGACCATGGTGAAAGGTGAGCTTTCTTCCGCTTCGTTGGATAAAGAGGCATTCTTCCTTATGGAATCAATGGAAAAATTAACAATCTTCGATAAACAGGATACAGACAAAGGCCCATTGACTCCTTATTTTCGCCTACAATCTCGATCGGTAGTGTACGCCCCATTAATTTTTGAAAATGAAACAATTGGATGCTTTGTGGTGACCAAATCGCGTACAAAAAGCTTCACTGTTGAAGATACGAGGGCGGTTGCAACCATTGCCAATCAATTGGCGGGCTTTTTCAAAACGAAACAGCTTGTGAAAGAACAGGAGCGGAGGGTGATCCTTGAAGAACGGAATCGAATTGCACACGATATCCATGATGGAATTGCACAGTCACTTGCCGGTGCCGTCATGAAGTTGGATACGTCCTTGAAGAAAATGGACTCTAATCCAGTGGAAGCCAGACAGCTGATAGCAGACAGCAATAATAGGTTAAGGGAAAGTCTAAAGGATGTAAGGGATTCCATTTATGCCTTAAAACCCTACCCTACCGAGCAGCTTGGTTTTCATACAGCCATTGAAAGGAAGATAGTCCAGTTGAAAAAAGACCAGACATTGGGGCTTAATATCAAATTGGAAATCAGAGGAGAACGAGGACCGATCAGCCCGATGACGGAAAAGGTCATGTTTGATGTTTTCCAAGAAAGTGTGCAGAACTGTATCAAGCATGCGAAGGCAACCGATCTCCATATTTTGGTGAGCTATAAGCGGGACCATATTTTATTGAAAATGACTGATAACGGTGTTGGGTTTTCTTTGTATCACGCGATGATCAAAGCAATGAATGAACCTCATTACGGAATACTTCAGATGAATGAAGCGGCTGAAAAAATCGGTGCAGCCCTACAGATTGAAAGTGGGCCAAATGAAGGTACAGAGATAATACTGACAGTACCAAAACTCGGATTGGAAGGGGCGAAAAATGATGATTAATGTCATGCTTGTGGATGACCATGCCATCTTGCGGGACGGCTTGAAGTCCATCATATCCTTGGAAAGTGATATGAAGGTATTGGGAGAGGCGACAGGCGGTAAAGAAATGGTAGCATTTTTGGAAAAAGACCGACCTCATGTTATTGTCATGGATATCAATATGCCGAATCAAGATGGTATTGAACTGACAAAAATAGTGAAAAAGGAATATCCAGAGATAAAAGTGCTAATCCTTACAATGTATAAGCATGACGAATATTTCATGTCTGCCATAAAAGAAGGAGCAGATGGGTATCTACTTAAAGATTCACCATCCGATCAGGTGGTGGATGCGATTCGAACAGTCTTTAAGGGGGAATCCATCATTCACCCTGCGATGACGAAAAAATTGATCGACTATCATCAGAAGGGGATACAGCAAGCAGAGGATTCCACCTTGACCGAACGGGAAAAGGAAGTGCTGGTTTGTCTGGTTGAAGGCCTATCCAATAAAGAAATAGCACAACGCCTGTTCATAAGCGACAAAACGGTAAAAATACATGTAAGTAAAATCTTTAAAAAGCTGGATGTGAAAAGTCGCTCGCAGGTGGTCATTTATGCCGTACAGCATAAGTTGGTTCCACTTCCATAGAATCGTCTGTCAGAACCTACTGTAGACTTTACAGAAAATTCCCTATACATTTTCCCCAAACGGTAGTATTATAATAGACTAATCTTTGAAATAGGAGTTATAGACAATGAAACAGCATGAGCAATGGACGTCAAAAATCGGCTTCATATTAGCAGCAGCAGGGTCCGCTATCGGGCTCGGAGCCATATGGAAATTTCCGTATATGGCTGGTACAAATGGAGGAGGAGCTTTCTTTCTTTTGTTTATCCTCTTTACACTTATTATTGGTGCACCAATGATTTTGGCTGAGTTCATTATCGGAAGGTCCACACAGAAGGACGCCATAACAGCGTATAAGGTATTGGCACCCAAACAGAAATGGCACTACATAGGTATCCTGGGAGTGGCTGCTTCTTTTATTCTTTTGTCTTTCTACAGTGTTGTTGGTGGATGGATTGTCACCTATTTAGGAAAAAGTATCGCAGGTGGTTTGTCTCAATTTTCCCTGGAGGAATACAGTGGACTATTTGGACAGACGATATCCAATCCTGTTCAGGTCTTGATAGCACAAATTATTTTCCTGGGTATTACTGTATGGGTTGTACAAGCAGGGGTGCAGAGTGGAATTGAAAAGGCCAGCAAGATTTTAATGCCATTATTATTTATTATTTTTATTGTATTGCTGGTAAGATCTCTGACTTTGGAAGGGGCTTCTCAAGGAGTTCTTTACTTCTTGCAACCGGATTTATCACTGATTACCCCTAATACATTCTTGATGGCACTGGGACAGGCCCTGTTTTCATTAAGTGTCGGTATATCCATCATGGTTACGTACAGTTCCTATCTGGAAAAGGGAGAGAATTTGGTTCGATCTGCAGGATCTGTGGTCGGGTTGAACATCATCATTTCTCTTTTATCGGGACTTGTCATTTTCCCTGCAGTATTTGCATTAGGATTGCAACCGGATGAAGGGCCAGGATTGGTCTTTGTCGTACTGCCTGCAGTATTCGATCAACTTCCGCTTGGCGGATTATTCTTGACCATGTTTTTGATATTACTTTTATTTGCAACTTTGACATCTGCATTCTCCATATTGGAAATTATTGTGGCGGTCATTGTTAAAGATAATCAGGAGAAGCGAAGAAGGATTGCTGTCATTACCGGTATGATCATTTTTGTACTTGGTATTCCATCAGCACTATCATTTGGCTTACTTTCTGATATTACCATCGGAGGTCTATTGCTCTTTGATGCAGCAGATTTTCTTGTGAGTAACGTCGGACTCCCACTTGGGGCTCTGTTGATTTCTTACTTTGTCGGATTCAGGGTACCTAAAAATATTCTAGAAGATGAATTTTTCCAAGGATCATCTGTTAAAAAAGGCTTGTTCCAAGTATGGTATTCCCTGATTAGATATGTCATTCCAGTCGGGATAATCCTTGTATTTCTTCAATCGTTAGGTATTCTATAAATTGGTTCTGTTAAAGTAAACTATAGATAATGAGCTAGTTTCTAGCTGTTGATTGGAGCAAAAGGCGTAGACTTCAGTGGGAGAGTAGCGACAATCTTGAGACCCCGCAAGCGAAGCGAGGAGGTTCAAGGTCGCCCCGCGGAAAGCAACAGCGGTATTTAACAGACCCTATAAATTATGAATGTAAAAACGTCGGACAAGTTGTCCGGCGTTTTTTTGCGTGGAAATCCTCCTTTACTTACTACTAAAGTAGTAAGCAAAATAGTACAGATACTCTGTTTTTTACAACGGATGACTAATAGTTGGGATGAAAAGGGTATGAGAAAATACAACTAATAATCTTACAATTTAAAAAATTTAGAAAGGGGTTATGTGATGAGAAGAAAAGTTTCTATATTTTCTACAGGGGTTCTATTACTAAGTCTATTAGTGCAGTCGGTTTGGATGCAAGGTCCTCACCAGGTAAACGCAAGTAATTTTCAAAGCCAAGCAACTTATATGGATGAGGCATTGAAGCAGGCTTTTAAAACAAGTGAGGGTCCTGTAGAAGTGATCATATCATTTGATGAAGATGGTGGTGTCCAACTCCGTCATACGGAACTGCTGGAAGAGCTGGGAATCAAGCAAGCTATCACGTTTGAAAGCTTACCATTCATCGGGGCTTTGGTAACAAAGGAACAAGTGGATCAAATCCTGGAGTGGGATAACGTGGTCTCCGTTTATTACAACCAGAAGCTTCAATATGAAAACGATGATGCAACTGCCTATACCGGTGTGGACCGAGTTCGTGAAGATGATGGTTTCCGTCAAATGAATGGTGGGATGCCTCTGAGTGGAGAAGGCATTGGAATTGTCATCAATGACAGCGGAGTGGACGGTACTCATAATGATATCAAGTTCGGACGAAATCTAGTTCAGAATGTACTAGGCAGCACCAATCTTCAAGGGGTAACCGGAATTCTACCAGTAACCTACGTCGAAAATGTTCCCAATACGGATTCTAGCTCCGGACATGGAACACATGTTGCAGGAACAGTTGGAGGTACAGGAGCGATGTCAGGAGGGAAATACGAAGGTGTGGCACCTGGAGCGAATTTGATTGGATACGGTTCAGGAGCAGTTGTTGCGATGCTGGATATCCTTAGTGGATTTGATTATGCCCTGACCCATCAGCAGGAATACAACATCCGTATCATTACGAATTCCTGGGGCGCAACGAGTGATGCGGGCACAGACTTTGATCCCAACGACCCAATCAATATCGCAACAAAAAAACTGTATGACCGTGGAATTATTACCGTTTTTTCTGCTGGAAACTCTGGTCCGGGTGAAGCGACCATTTCCGGTAACTACAAAAAAGCACCTTGGGTCATAACGGTAGCAGCGGGTTCTATTGAAGGGGAGTTGGCAGATTTCTCATCCAGAGGGCTTGAAGGAAATGAAGGCTCCTTGGTAGTAGATGGGACTGAATATACTTGGGAAGACCGCCCCACCGTCACTGCGCCGGGCGTTGACATTGTGTCTGCAAGAGTATTTACTCCTTTATCTGCTCTAAGCGCACAGAAAGACCTGGAATATATCTCACCTGCCCATCTGCCTTATTACACTACATTCAGCGGAACATCCATGGCAGCACCGCATGTCGCAGGAATCATCGCGCTGATGTTGGAAGTAAATCCAACCTTGGATGCATTGGAAATAAAAGAGATACTCGAAGACACGGCCACACCGATGGAAGGATATGCAAAATGGGAGACTGGTGCTGGCTATGTTGATGCACACAAAGCTGTCACGAAAGCAATTCAATAAACAATTCATTGGAAAAGAGGGAATTTAATGAAAAGATGGTTTGCTGCTGTATGTGCTTTATTATTGATGCTGTCTCCATTATTCAGTGTGAATGCCGAGGGGGAGGAATCAACTTCCTCTGTGGTCCAAGAAAAGGTCTGGTCTGTTTTAAATAATGCTACAAGTACTGCCCAAATAATCATTACCTTCAATGGAGATGAAAAACCTTCAGCTACTCAACTCGAATTATTGAAAGAACTTGACATAACTTCAGCAGTAACCATGAACGAGTTGCCGATTGCGGGGGCACTGGCTACGAAGGCACAAGTAGAAGCGTTGGCAGAATCGCCGGAAGTAAGATCGATTTATCTCAATGAAGAAGTAACATACTATAACGCAGAATCAACGGATATTACAGGAGTGAACAAAGTCAGAACTGACAAGGAAATGACCAAGGGGAACGGGGGAATGCCTATCTCGGGAAATGGGATAGGAGTGGTAGTGAATGACAGTGGAGTGGACGGTACACATAAAGATCATGAGTTCGGCAAAAATCTTGTTCAAAACGTACTTGGCTCCACCAACCTTCAAGGAATAACGGGAATCTTACCGATCACATACACGGAAAATGTACCAAACACAGATACAAACTCTGGGCATGGAACACATGTGGCAGGAACTGTTGGCGGAACAGGAGCAATGTCAGGAGGGAAGTATGAGGGAGCGGCACCAGGAGCAGACCTGATCGGGTACGGTTCTGGAGGAGCACTTTTCATCTTGGATGGAATCGGCGGCTTTGATTACGCCATCACCCATCAGCAGGAATATGGCATCCGGGTAATTACAAACTCATGGGGATCGAGTGGTGACTTTGACCCGAATCACCCAATAAATGTAGCAAGTAAAAAAGCGTATGATCGAGGGATCGTTGTTCTGTTTGCTGCAGGTAATGAAGGACCGGCGGAAAACACACATAATCCTTATGCCAAAGCACCGTGGGTCATTTCAGTTGCGGCTGGTGTGAAGGATGGCACCTTGGCTGATTTCTCCTCTCGTGGAACGAAAGGGGCAGGAGGAACATTCAGCATGGACGGGATGGAATGGACTTGGGAAGATAGACCAACCATTACTGCGCCTGGAGTGGATATCGTATCAACAAGAGTGCTGGCTCCACTTTCCGCACTGGCGGCTGAAAAAGATGCAGAATTGATTGAACCTCAACACCTCCTTTACTATACAACAATGAGTGGAACATCAATGGCCACACCACATGTGGCTGGGATTGTGGCCTTGATGCTCGAGGCTGATCCAACATTATCACCAGATGAGGTTAAAGACATCATTCAAGATACAGCCACCAATATGCCAGGTTATGAGGCATGGGAAGTGGGGGCAGGTTATGTGAACGCGTTTGCTGCCGTGGATGCCTCTCTTCATCAGGAAAAGACTTATGGATCGACGTCAATAATGAACCAAACCTTCCACTCGAACGTTGATACGTCAACAACACGGGAAGAGTTTGAATTAAACTACTCCGCACTTACCGGGGGTGCTTATGAATTTTCTGTTGAACAAGGATTGACGAGTCTTCTTGCAAGAGTGGATGGAAAAGGGGTGATGGAAGCTACCGGAAACACTATTAATCTCGTTCTGACAGCACCAGATGGAACAGAATACAGTTCAGGTGTCAGTCTACTATTTCCTTTATATACAGATCGTATTGTATTGATAGACAACCCACAGCATGGTACTTGGAAAGCAGAAATTAGAGGACTTCGAGGAGCCGACCTTAATCCGATTGGAATTGCCCTACCTGAAAAAGTACAAGGAACATTCGCCTTTACGAAAATCGATGGGTTTTCCGGTCTGAATGATATAAGTGGTCATCCAGCAGAAGCTGCCATCCAGCAAGGTGTAAGTGAGAGACTATTTGATGGTTACAAAAATGACTCATTTAAACCGGATGCTAAACTTACCAGATTGGATCTTGCCAAGTCTTTGATGATGGGTGCAGAAATTCGCCAAAGCATTCCAGTTCAACCGACCTTTGGAGATGTTACAGGTGCTGAATCGGCTTTTGCTGAAGCTGTTGTTGCTAAAGGAGGCGCATTCCGGGACCAATTCCACCAATATAATGGAGTCATGCTACCTGGGAAAGATGGAAAGTTTTTACCTAAAGGAACGGTAACGAAAGGGGAACTGGCATACTCCTTGGTTCAGAGTCTTGGATTCCAAGAAGAGGCGGTAGCCCATAAAGGTGATATAAAGGTGATGTATAAAGATGAACTTGTAGTGTTAAAGGATCAGGGAGATATTCCAGAACACTTAAAAGGATATGTGCAATTGGCATTAAACTTGAATATTTTAAATGCGAATTTCTCAGTCACACAGGGAAGGTATGACTTGAAGCCAAAGATCGAGGCTACTTTCCACGGTAACGAGGAGGTTACAAGGGGAGATTTTGCGGTGGCATTTACAAGATATTTTAACGTGTTTTTTAATTGAGGTTTTTTTGTTAAAACATCGATATTTAATAGTTAGAATAGGAGAGAAGCTGTATAGACTCAGCTTCTTTTTTGTAGTTTCTAGATGTGTATCCGATAAAAATCCACACCACCTCATTCTATAGGAGAAACAAGGAAACTATTACAGATTTTCCTATTGGGAAACTTGGAGGTTTAACCTTTAAATTATAGCCCTTTTTTTGCTTCAGTTTCCCAATATGAATTTCCCGTGACAGATGGTAAACTTTCGTTAATAGTTCTTAATAGTAAGAATTATTAAAAATCTTGATTCGAGGAGTGAATCTATTGAAAAAGTGGATGAAAGGTTTTTCGGTCATACTTATAGCAATTTTGGCTTTCTCGTTAGCCTTCGGAACCGCCCAGGCGGAATCATCAGGTCCGAGTGTTAATGCAAAGAAAGAATACTTAGTTGGATTTACAAAAGGTAATAAAGCGAACGCCCAGTCTTCCCAAAACCTAATTAGTGCAGCGGGTGGGGATATCCAACATACATTCCAGTACATGGATGTTGTGGAAGTCTCATTGCCTGCAAAAGCTGCAGAAGCTTTAAAGAAGAATCCTAACATTGCTTTCGTAGAGGAAAACGTCGAAATGATGGCTACTGCTCAAACAGTTCCTTGGGGCATCCCTCATATCAAAGCAGATAAAGCTCATGCTGCTGGTGTGACAGGAAGTGGAGTGAAGGTTGCAATCCTTGATACAGGAATTGACGCCAACCATGCTGATCTAAATGTAAAAGGTGGCGCAAGCTTCGTTTCAGGTGAGCCGAATGCTCTTCAAGACGGAAATGGCCATGGTACACACGTAGCAGGAACGGTTGCTGCATTAAATAACACTACTGGTGTACTAGGTGTAGCTTACAATGCTGACCTTTATGCAGTAAAAGTACTTAGTGCATCCGGAAGTGGAACATTAAGTGGAATTGCACAGGGAATCGAGTGGTCTGTCGCTAACGGGATGAATGTTATCAATATGAGTCTTGGTGGAAGTTCGGGATCTTCAGCATTACAGCAGGCGTGTGATAATGCATACGCTAGAGGCATTGTCGTAGTGGCGGCAGCAGGAAACTCCGGTTCTAGAGGCAAACAGAATACAATAGGATACCCAGCAAGATACAGCTCGGTTATCGCTGTAGGTGCAGTGGATTCTAGTAACAACCGTGCATCCTTCTCCAGTGTAGGTAATGAACTTGAGGTAATGGCACCTGGAGTAAACATTCTTAGCACAACTCCTGGTAACAACTATGCATCATTCAATGGTACGTCCATGGCTTCTCCACATGTTGCAGGGGCTGCTGCATTAATCAAAGCAAAATACCCGAGCATGTCAAATGTCCAAATCCGTGACCGTCTGAAAAATACGGCTACGAATCTAGGTGATCCTTTCTTCTACGGAAAAGGAGTCATCAATGTTGAGAGTGCTTTACAATAACTAGTTTATCCCCCTTCTAATATATGCACCAGACTTCGCTCTTTGTAGGAGCAGGTCTGGTGCTTTTTTCTGCTATTTCAAAAAGTGATTTTAACACTAATGACCTATTTTTTTAATTATTTCCATGATAAACCATTGGGAAATCGTCTACTGAAATATACGTTTAAATCAATCATATCCTGTCCGTTTTCCCAATAACAATTCATTAAATATTATGCTAGTATCATAGGTAACTAAATAATTTGATTATTTAGAAAAAAGACTGGAGTGTGATTTACATAATGAATAAGTCTTTAAGAAAAATGTTTACCGTCTTATTGGCGGTCATGATGGTCCTATCCTTCTCTTTTATGCCATCTGATGCAAGTGCAAACGGAAAACCGTTGATGAAGGAATACCTGATTGGATTAAAAGCAGGTCCTTCCATAGCTAAGGCAGACACATTAGTCTCAACTCTTGGTGGTTCGGTGGAACATCAATTCAAACACATGAACGTCTTACATATCACCTTGCCGGAAGTTGCTGCAGATGCACTTGAAAAAAATCCTCTTGTGGCATATGTGGAAGAAAATGTGGAAATGCATACTACTGCTCAAACGGTACCTTATGGCGTGCCTCATATCAAAGCGGATGTGGCACACGCACAGAATGTAACGGGATCAGGTGTTAAAGTGGCCGTTCTCGATACAGGCATTGATGCAAGCCATGGAGACCTGAATGTGGTAGGCGGGCAAAGCTTCGTTTCTGAAGAGCCTGATGCCTTGACGGATGGAAATGGGCATGGAACACATGTCGCCGGAACAATTGCGGCATTAAACAATAATGTTGGTGTACTCGGTGTTTCCTATGATGTAGACTTGTATGCGGTAAAAGTGTTAAGTTCCGGCGGGAGTGGAACGCTTGCTGGAATTGCACAAGGAATTGAATGGGCAATCGACAACAACATGGATGTCATCAATATGAGCTTAGGCGGTAGTACAGGTTCCACCACATTGAAGCAGGCGAGTGACAATGCCTATAACAGTGGCATTGTAGTGGTAGCAGCTGCTGGAAACAGCGGTTCATTCTTCGGTTTGATCAATACAATCGGGTATCCTGCCAGATATGATTCTGTTATCGCTGTAGGTGCGGTGGATTCCAATAACAACCGTGCTTCCTTCTCCAGTGTAGGCAGTCAGCTGGAAGTAATGGCCCCTGGTGTTGCTATCAACAGTACATTACCAGGAAACCAGTATGGTGAATTGAATGGAACTTCCATGGCTTCCCCTCATGTAGCAGGAGCGGCAGCATTGTTACTTGCGCAAAACCCGAACCTGACAAATGTGCAGGTTCGTGAAAGATTAAGAGATACGGCAACCAATTTGGGATCTGCCTTCAACTATGGCCATGGCGTCATCAATTTAGAAGCCGCACTTCAATAGATCAAAAGAAAATCACATACCTAGAATGCCTGTCCCTTGTGTGGGGGCGGGCATTTTATTTTATCTCCATTTTGAAAAATCCCTCACTCAATCCCAAAATAATATGCTACCGTAAAAAAGTACAACTACCAAAAAACAGAAATTATAATTTTTTTACTAAAATTGAAACTATTATTAGATAACTTGCATCTTAAGTATAGACCTGTAGAAAAGAAAAGGGGGTGAGCATGCTTTGCACCTAGTAGACCGACTGAAAAACAAAGAGGAATCTGCATTACAGGAACTGATGTCCCTTTATGGAGACTATCTGTTGCGAACGGCGTTTCTTCTTTTAAAAGACAAACAGACATGTGAAGAAGTCGTGCAGGATACCTTCATTGCTGCGTACGAAAAAATCCATCAACTAGATGAACATGAAAAATTGAAAAGCTGGCTCACCTCGATTACCATCAATCGTTGCAGGATGATTATGCGGAAATGGAGTTGGAAAAATATCCTCCTGAACCTGGATTGGACTGAACGAACTCAAGGGGACGAAAAAGTGGAGGGACCGGAAACGAAACTACTTGTAAACTTTGAAAATAAATCACTCAGTGAAGCGATACAAAAATTGGATTACAGATACCGGGAAGTGATTATCCTGTACTATTTCAATGAACTGAAAATCAGTGAAATTGCACAGCTATTAAAAGCGGCGGAAAGCACAGTCAAATCGAGGCTGAAGCGAGGACGTGCCTACCTGAAAGAAACATTAGCGAAAGGGGAGGATGGAAGTGCATCAGAAAGAGAATCGAGCGGTTAAAGAAAAACTGGATCATGAACTTGGGGAGTTGTATTTTACCGGCCACGAAAGGGTGTTAAGGAAAACCCATCCCAAAAGCTTTAATGAAAAACTTTCATCCTTCTGGAATAAGGAACTTGAGATACCGGTATTACCTATTGTACTGACAGTCGGGTTATTTTTTACAACAATAAGTATAAAAAGTGAATTATTCCACACGGAAACTCATCTCAGAGCAGACCGGGAAATGATTGAGTTTGCAGGATACACCTATTGGAAAGATGACTTTGAGAAAGCGGTGAAGCTCCATGAAAATAAGAGTGAAAATTAAACACCTCGTGGTGACTGGAGTGGCATTTGCATTATTTCTGCCAATTTGTCTTTATTTGATACAACCTCAAATCTCTATCTATATGGCTGAGCGGCAGATGGCAAAAGGGGAACTGGCAGGCAAAGAGAAAATACTAGAACTTATTGATAATGGAAAAATCTTTACAGAACAGAGGTTTGCACTTATAAGAGAGTATATGATAGAGGGCGCCTATTCAATGGAATATGATGTCTATGTTGGAACTACTTCCACCTATTGGTCTGATACGAATCAGGCCAAGGTGAAATTCTCTATGGAGGAGCGTCTGCCTTACTTGTTGGAGTATGTGGAAAAAGGACCAACAGATGGTTACTTTGAGGAGGCGGCTATAGAGGTCGCAAGTCATTACAATCAGCAAGGGGGATGGGGAAAGGGGGACCAAGTGCTGCAAACTGCAATGGACAGGACCCAAACATCTTACTTCAGATCCGAATTGGCCACTGAACAGATAGAACTGGCTGTGCGAAACGAAGAATACGATATTGCCCTGTCTTATCTAGAAAATTTTTATGAGAATGTTTATGAAGAGGACACATATATGAAAATGAAAGCTGATAAATCACATGTGGAAATCCTCCTCCACAAAGGTGAAGATGAAGAGGCGCTAGCACTGGCAGAAAAAACGTTAGCCGGCTTGGATGGTGAGGATAAAGAAGGAAAAAATGATTACGTTGACCTTCCTCTTGCAGAAAAGCAACTTAGGTCTCTTGTGGATAGAATAGTGGACGGAGAAGCTGCTTTTAGGCAAGTGTCTGGGAAAATCTTCGAAAACGAAAATGGGCAGCGTCCACTTGAAGGAGTAGGGGTGTTCCTTCGCGAAAAAAATAATCTTTACTACAGCATAGGTCCTGAAGAGCAATACAAGGCTGTCACGGATGAAAATGGAGAATATGCGTTTTTTGATGTCCCACCCGGCAGCTATCAGCTTTTTTATGGCTTTACTTTTGATCAGATAGACGGCTTCACTATTGCTATGCCAGCAAACCCTTGGATTGAAGTGAAGGGAAAAGACGTAGTGGCACATGATACTATTATCAATCCATTAATGGAAATCCATCAGCCGGTAAACTCAAAAGAAATAATAGAAGACCAGGTGCATTTTTCATGGGAACCGGTTGAAGAGGCAGCCTACTACAGTATCAGTGTCGGTAGGGAAGTGGAAGGTGGTACAGTTTCCCATCATCTGAAAAACGGAATCAAAAGCCCGGGATTCATAGTGTCTAAGGAAGAGCTCCATTATTCACAAGGGGGGATTCAATTTACGGAGGAAAGTGATTGGAAGGAAATAGACTATTCCTCGGTGCTTGGTTTTGCTGATCCGAGGGGCCGATTCTTTTGGAATGTCCAGGCCTATAATGCAAAAGGAGATTTGATCACGCAAAGTCAGGGATATAGATTAGGTGAAGATACATTTGGAAACCTCCCCATGTTCTACTTGAAAAATAGAGAGTTGACAGAAGCTGATAAAGTATTGCTTAAGAACAAGCCGGAAGAAGCGCTGGAAATGTATAAAGAAAATTTCACGAATGACCCAGGTGACCTGCACAGTCTGCTTATGATTAGTAAAATAATTGGTGTGGAGGCCTCTGTACTGAACAAGACGTCAAAAGAACTTGCAATGCCCTATCTAGAAGAGCTTGCACAAAAATCCCCAAACGAAACTATTTTCTATGATATTCTTGAATACTACTATGAAAAGAAAGATTGGCAAACCTATGAAAAGTGGTATAAAGAGTTCGAAGGGACTAAGGAAGATATCCTTAATGAGTATATCGAAGGCAATCGCGCCATGGCTTTGATGAAACAAGGGAAGTATGAAGAGGCAAGGACTCATTTCCAACTGGTAATGGAGCAAGGGCATCGACATGAATATATTGGTGAATGGATTGCTCTCGAATTATATTTGGGCACTCCGATGAAATTGGTGGAAGAGCTTGGTCGGCAGCATCCAGAACAAGGAATCTATGAGGTGAGGATAGATTGGGAACGGTTAATTAAAAATCTCCAACGGGAAAAAGAACAATTCGATGGTTATGAGGATGAAGTAAAGAGGTTAACAGGATGGTTTGTTAATGAGGAAACAGATGCTATGGAAGCCTGGATAGCATCGACGGATAAGGTGGAGTTAAAGAGGTTTGCGGAAGAGCTAAGAAAATAGAAACATAATAAAGGAACGACTTCGTCACCCGAGCCGTTCCTTTTTCCATGGTATTTTTATAGTTTTCGCAAAAAGTCATCCATTCGATCCATCGCTTTTTCAAGTGTTGCCATGTCATAGGCGTAGGAGAGTCGCACATAACCTTCGCCGAGTTCTGAAAATGCACTTCCGGGAACCACTGCCACTCCAGCGTCCTCAACAAGTTTCAAAGCAAAATCGAATGACTTCATATTAAACTTCTGGATAGAAGGGAACAAATAGAACGCACCGTCCGGCTTCACTACTTCAAGCCCCATTTTCACCAAGCGACCATAGACATATTCCATTCTTGCATTATATTGGACCTTCATTGCCTCTGCATCGTTAAAACCTGCAGTTAATGCTTCCAAGGCTGCATATTGTGAGACGGAGCTCGCACAGGATACGTTGTACTGATGCACCTTTAACATCTGCCTCATGACATATTCAGGACCGAAAACAAGACCGATACGCCATCCTGTCATGGAGTGGGATTTGGATACGCCATTAATGACAATGGTTTTCTCCCTCATGCCTGGCAGGTTGGCAATTGACCGGTGCTTGTCTTCGAAAACAAGTTCGCTGTAAATTTCATCCGATAAGATGAAAACATTCTTGTCTTTCAGTAATGTAGCAATCTTTTCCAGTTCCTTCTCCGGCAATGCCGCACCTGTCGGGTTGGAAGGGTAAGGTAGAATGATACAACGTGTTCTTTCCGACAAGCTTTTTTCTATAAGGTCTGCCGTCAATTGAAAGCCTGTCTCTCTCGTATCAATGTGTACAGGTGTAGCTCCGCATAATTTGATTAGCGGTTCGTATCCAGGATAGACAGGCCCAGGAAGGATTACTTCTGTCCCTGGTTCCAAGATGGTTCGAAAAGCGATATCAATCCCTTGGCTCGCACCGATGGATACGATTATTTCGGACTCTGGGTCATACGACAAATTGTACTTTTTGCTGACGAAATCGGCTGCTGCATTCCGAAGTTCCAAGACCCCTGCGTTTGGGGTGTAAACTGTTCTGTTGGACTCGATCGCCTCTTTGCCTGCATCTTTTACGTGAGTCGGTGTGGGGAAATCCGGTTGCCCTATTGTCAGAGAGATGACATCCTCATATTTTGCTACAAGGTTGAAAAACTTGCGGATACCAGATATTTCGATATCTCGCACATTTGGATTAATCAGATGCTCCATAAGAAATACTCCTTTTTAAGTTCTTGCTTTTTAAGCTAGTTTACCCGACTTTTTTATCCTTGTCCAAAGGAGAATGGGGAAGTATGTAGTATATGTTAGTACAGGCAGATAGCATGAAAGGGTGAATGGGTATGATGAAAATCTGGTTTGTACTGCTGGCATTGTTTGGAGGGATACTTGGAGGGATCCAGGCTCCTATCAACAGTCAATTAGGAAGAAAGATTGGGAGTTTGGAAGCTTCCTTAGTCTCATTTTTTATCGGGACGGTTTTTCTCTTGTTTTTATCTATATTTTTTGGACGTGGAAATATGTTGCATGTGACAAACGTTCCGAAATGGCAACTAGTTGGTGGCTTTCTTGGAGCGTGTTTTGTAACGTTCGTCATCATTGCCGTTCCAAAAGTCGGGGTTGCCTTAACGATAATATCAGTTATAGTAGGTCAAATGATAATAAGTCTTGTCATCGATCATTTCGGTCTATTCGGTACAACCAAAATAGCTGTGAACAGTCAAAGAATTATTGGGGTTCTGTTGATGTTATTGGCGTTGCATTTTATATACAGGGGTACGGTAGCTGTAAAATAACCTGCACTGGCTATGCAGGATTTCAATCCTGCAACCCCTGAATATAGGTATGAAGTGGGGTTTCAAGATACCTAAATCATCTAGGGAAACGTGTGTTTGCTTGTTGATGCACTAGGGAAGACCTATAAAAATAAGAAGGTAGTAGGATAGGAAAATACTTACATAAGTTTTATAATTATTATAAACACAGAATATTCACATAATTATCTCTCTGTTTCCATTGCCTGTTTGATTGCACTCCTTTCACCTTAGGATTACTGGGATTTGGTGTCTGTTGGATTCCGCCTGAAAGGGGATTGTGTAATGGATATTGTTCTACAGATCTGGTTAAGGCTGTTGGAAAGGTATGCAGAGGAGTTGTTTTTTCAGGATTCATCATCAGGGGTCTTTTCATTTTTGATTATTGGGGTGCTCGCTTTTCTATACAGGCAGGAAAAAGAGACAAAAAGAAAATGTGCCTGCTGTGAAACAGAAGCAAAAGAAGAGAAAAAGCAGCCCGAAACAAAAGAAGAAGCGGAATGATTTTCCGCTTCTTTTTTTAATTAATGTGAGCAAATTGCTCTAATAAGTTATTATATTCACTGGATAAAGTTTGGAATTTTTTTCGGTTACCATCACCTAAAGCTCGATCTATTTCATTCATTAGCCTGTTTTTATGAAATTGGAAGACAGAAGAGTCAACAATGATTTGAGCGACTTTCTCCTCTCTGGTCATTTCAAAACTTTTGAAAGTGGAAACAGATTGTTCAGGTTGAAAAGAAAAATGCTTATTCATAATTTCTACCCCCTGTGCGAGATTTTATTTTCCGTGTTAATTGGGTGAATCATGAAAAGGATGAAATGATGTATGATTAATTCATCCTTTTTCCTATTATCTGATATTTTGTCCCGTTTGTGAAGTGTTGTTTTTAGAAAATTTAGATATATCAGAAAAAATAGTGGAAACTTTGTAAATGAGTGACAATGGATTAAGTTGTATTGGTTACTTATTCTTAAATATACCCAAAACAGGAAGGCTGAAAACAAGGTATAAAAAATTTAGCATTATTTCATTCATTTTAGGATTCGGAATCAAAATGAATTTGATCGGAAAAAGATTTAAGAGGTGCATAGTTTTTTTTCTTTTTTGCTTGAATTATCTTCTGAAAACGAATATTATAAGTAAGGTTTCAATATTACATTCGTTTTTGGGGGATTTTTTGTGTTGGAAAACTATTTTGAATTGAAGAAACATCGTACTAGTGTGAAGCAGGAATTTTTAGCGGGAATTACAACATTCCTGACTATGGTTTATATAATTTTCGTTAATCCTGCCATTTTATCTGCTGCGGGAATTCCGTTTGATCAGGTTTTTATGGCGACAATTATAGCTGCGGTAATCGGGACTTTAACAATGGGGATATTTGCAAAATATCCTATAGCAGTCGCTCCTGGTATGGGGCTCAACGCATATTTTACTAGTGTGGTAGCCACGCAAGGCCTTACCTATCAGGCTGTATTGGGGACAGTTTTTCTTGCGGGTCTCGTAATCATATTACTAAGTTTGACCAGTTTGAGGAAAGCGCTGATCGAGGCGATTCCTGCACCATTAAAGTATGGTATTACAGCTGGAATTGGCCTTTTTATCGCTTTTATCGGATTGAAGATGGCAGGCATTGTTGTGCCGAGTGAAGCGACGATGATTACATTGGGGGATCTCACCAGCCCCATTTCAGCGCTTGCAATCGGTGGCCTATTCATTACATTGATTCTTATGACAAGGCGTGTATCAGGTGCTTTGTTTTATGGAATGGTGATTACAGCGATTGCTGGCTACTTTTTTAATATGCTAAATTTCAATGGGGTTGTGGATTTGCCACCTGCTCCTCAATTCATTCATATAGGAGATGCCCTTAGCGGAGTAGTAGCAAACGGTTTATACACTGTCGTGTTTGCGTTTATCCTTGTAACAATTTTTGATTCGACAGGTACGCTTGTAGGAGTGTCAGAGCAAGGTGGATTCATGAAGGATGGGAAGCTGCCACGGACAAAATCGGCTACACTTTCTGATGCATTTGCAACAACAGCGGGTGCAGCCCTTGGAACCAGTCCGTCATGTGCCTATATTGAATCATCTGCAGGAGTTGCTGCAGGAGGAAGAACCGGTTTGACTTCCGTTGTAGTTGCTGGATTGTTTCTTCTGTCGATGTTCTTCTCACCTGCCATTTCTGTCATAGCGGGCTTGCCTGCCATCACAGCGCCGATACTGATCATTGTCGGATGCTTTATGATGGAGGGGCTGGCAAAGATAGAATGGAGAAACTTTGATGAGGCTTTCCCGGCATTTGCCATCATCCTGACCAT
Organism: Bacillus sp. LL01; assembly: GCF_001037965.1. Lineage (NCBI taxonomy): Bacteria > Bacillati > Bacillota > Bacilli > Caryophanales > Bacillaceae > Bacillus > Bacillus sp. LL01. The sequence continues at coordinate 202,577 of NZ_LFEL01000003.1, forward strand.
GCCTTTGACTTCAAGCATTGCGACTGGGATTGCAGTGGGTTTCATTACGTATCCGGTGATGAAAGCTGTAACGGGAAAAGGGAAAGAAGTCAATCCACTGATTTATGTTTTTGCGGTCATCTTTTTGATCCAAATGATATTTTTCCCTGCACATTAAATTAGGTTAATATTAAAGGGGACTTTTTTCGCAAAGTGTGTTGCTTAAATGAAAAATTGCACAAATGAGTGGATTGGAGCGGAAGGCACTCGACTCCGGCGGGAGGTAGAGGGAAACGGGAGACCCCGCAGGCTTGCCGAGGAGGCTCCAGGCCCTCCCCGCGGAAAGCGAGTGCCTGCAGCGAAAAGGAACGGTCAAACTACGAAGTCAACAACATTCTTTTAAAAAATAGCCTTAATTTAAAACGCGTCCCGTTTATGCTTTGGGACGCGTTTTTCCTGTGTTCTTTTGCTTATCTTGGTGAAAAAACAAACCTTGTTCAGCATCTTCCTGCAATCTTGTCAGCCATTTCAATTCCACCTTGCACAACTCATGTGCATTTTCCATGATTGCCTGAGAGCCTTTTGGAGCATGAACTCCGTAAAGGTTGTAAACCCTCTCCAGCATTTCAAGTTGCATCCTGGTATGTGAAATCCGTTCTGTTAGTGCATCTTTTATCATATTTGCATCTCCGTGATGAATGAATGCAAGTGCTGTGTACATCGGATGAAAGTGAGTGCTTTCAGCTTGAATCTGCTTTTGCAGCAATTGTTGAAAAGTTTTCTTACCTTCAGTAGTAATACTATATATGGTCTTATCAGGCCGAGTCTGATCTGTGACCACTTTTTTCACTTCAATAAGATTTTTGTTGAGAAGCTGCTCAACGGCATAATATAAGGAGCCTTTCGCCATTTTTATATATTGTTCCATGTTCCGTTCATGCATTACCTGTTGGATTTCGTACGGGTGTTTGTCCCCTTCCATCAGGAGGCCAAGTATTACAAGTTTCATTGCCAATTTGTTCACACCTATGTCTAGAAAGAGTGGTTTGTTTCTTATTATATAGGAAAGAAGTGAGTTCGGAAATTAATTATGAGTTCAAGTCATCTTTTTGATTTGTTCTTCCTTATATCCTAGACGAAGGTAAATAAGATGCCTATAATAAGTAGAGTGTAATTTTGTATTTATTTTTAGATGCAACCAATAAATGGTTTAACCTGGGCAAGTAATGATGTTAATAATTGGAGGATCAGTTGTGAATGATTTACCTTATAAAACCGTTAATTGTTAATATAACGATTATTTTTTCGTTGATGTTCAATGCGAATCTGTTTTTCCCGTTCAGTAAAAGGAAGCCCCTTAATTTTAAACAACAAACAATATTTGGTCTGTTCAGTGCTTTTTCAGCAAAGCTATGCATGCTGTATCCGATAGAAACATTGGAGGACACCAATTTCGATTTCAGGATGATTCCGATTCTCCTAGTCACATTATATGGAGGATGGTATCCTGGCCTTCTCTGTACAGTAATTGTGGTGACTCTTCGTTATTTCATTGGTGGAGAATATGTCTATGTGGGGATTGCAGTCTCCATTTTGGCATTGGGAATTGGACTTCTGTTCAGATCTGTGTTCTTGAGGAGTGCCAATAAGTTATTGTATGGGATGGTAGTTATCTCTTTTTATTATCTGGTCTATATTTTCATCCTGTTCAGTACTGTTTCCTTCTTGAATATTAATTTTTACATCGTGTATTTTCTTGCATTTGGATTAACTTTCATTGCGTTGATCTACACAGTGGAGAGGTTGATTATCGCCAATCAGCAGTTTGATGAAACATTATATATGGACAAGCTTTCGACTGTCGGACAAATGGCCGCAGCCTTTGCACATGAAATAAGAAATCCCATAACAACAGTCCGAGGCTTCATTCAGTTCATCAATACTGATACGAAAGATGAAAATCTTAAGCGGTTCGCTCCTCTGATACTGGACGAACTGGATCGTACGAACAAAATCATCACCAATTATTTGACTGTAGCACGTCCGGCCAATTTCTCCTTGGATTATATCGATGTCAATAAAGTGTTGCAGGATTCAGTGGAGCTGATCCGACCTTTCGGTTCCTACAGAAATGTAACAATCGAATTGGAGCTTGAAGGAGATCACTACATCTACACTGATGAACAGCATCTTAAGCAAGCCCTGATGAACATTATTAAAAACGGCATTGAGGCGGTGGAAGAGGAACAGGGGGGATATGTGAAAATACACAAACAATCCGGGGAATTGAGAGGAACAATTGAGATATCTTTCACTGATAATGGAATTGGTATGACAGATGAACAGTTGGAGAAAATTGGCCTTCCCTACTATACAACGAAAACAAAAGGAACCGGATTGGGAAGCATGATTACCAATCGTCTCATCCATGAAATGAAGGGGAAGATACTATATGAAAGCAAAGTTTATATTGGGACAAAGGTTACTGTTGTTTTGCCAACTGTTAGGAACATGAATTGACAAAAAGTAAAGAATTGTAGGACTGGGTTTGACAGGTTGTCAACTCCAGTCCATTTTTATTAATCTTCCTCCCATGGAGAAACTTCCCCAGTGTTACGGTTGACCCTATACCACCCCCGAGACAGTTTTTCAGGCTGATTGTTGAAATGGACAAGATTGGAAACGTGAAAGACATAGTATTTACCCTGCATTCCTTCAAAGGATACAGATGTACTATCGTGTTCAGTGAGATCTAGATGATCCATCACTTTTGATTTTGCTTGTTCTTTTGAAGAGATTGCTTCTGTTGGAGGATTCTCCACTTGTATCATTGCCTCGTTTCGTGCATCCCTGAGCAACTCTTCACTAGACAGCCTACCTGGCTCTTTTCTTGCTTCCATAATGGATGGACCTTTCGTGTTTTCTATCTCGTTTTGGTTACCGCAACCTACTATTGCAACTATTAAAAAAAGAACTGGCAGAAATTTTTTGAGCATGAATGTCCACCTCCTATCTTGATGTATTAATTGTTAGTATGAAATAGCTGTGATGTTTTCATGCAAAGCTGGACTTTTCCATTGGAATTCGTTCATATAAATAATAATAATCTGGTGAAGTGTAAAGTTTGAGTAAATTGTGGCGGGAAAAAGCAGGGAGAAGAGAGGTTGTTAGAGAATAGTTTTCTTAAATAAATAATTGGAGGAAGTACCTATGGCTAATTTGGAAAACAAAATCGCACATGATACTCGGAATGAAAAACCGAGATCCCCGATGGCACTCTATTTTTCATTGCCGATATTATCTTGGGCTCTCTATGATTTTGCCAATACTATTTTTTCATCCAACATCATAACCATATTTTTCCCTTTTTATTTGCAGGAAGTTATCGGAACGAATGAAAGAATGGATCAGATCGCAAGTACGTTCCTGTCCTATGCAAATGCGACAGCAAGTTTATTTTTAGTTTTGTTTTCCCCTTTGTTCGGAGTACTGATTGACAGGACAGGAAAAAGGAAAGGATTTATTATCCCTTTTACATTAATTGCGGTCTTGTCCACTATATTCATGGGAGTGTTTGCCTCACTGCAAACCTCACAAATGGTATTCGGATTGCCGATTAGCTTTGTCCTTGTCCTTATTCTGTTTGTAGTAGCAAAGTTTTTCTTTCATTCGTCCCTTATTTTCTACGACACCATGCTCCCTGACCTTGGAACAAAAAGAGAATTGCCGTTGATTTCCGGATTCGGGATTGCGGTGGGGTATATGGGGACATTATTGGGATTGACAGTTTACCTATATGTGGGGGACAGCGGTTTTCATAAAGCGTTCATTCCAAGTGGTGTATTATTCTTACTTTTCTCCCTCCCGTTGTTTTTCCTTTTTAAGGAAAAGCCTAAAGAAGTCAAAGAGAAAAAGTCCTTCTTCAGTGGATATAAAGAGATATATCAGACATTTAAAGAAATGCGTTTGTATCGACCTGTCTTTCTCTTCATGATTGCCTATTTCTTCATCAATGACGCGATTGCGACAGCCATTGCCATGATGGCGATCTATGCCAGGGCGATTGGAGGCTTCAGTGCCTCTGAATTTATCCTGCTTTATCTTGTTTCAACCGTTTCAAGCATTATAGGCTCCTTTGTATATGGATATATTGCAAGAAATATCGGTTCTAAATATGCCGTTGTATCTGTAGCAGCTCTTCTGATAGTAGCACTATGTTTCGCGGTATTTGCTGTAGCCCCATGGATGCTTTGGGTTGCAGGAAGCTTGTTCGGTGTCGCACTTGGTGCTACTTGGGTGACATCCCGTACATTCATCGTTGAATTGACACCTGAAGGCAAAAGGGGACAATTCTTCGGGCTTTTCGCTTTCTCGGGGAAAGTGTCATCCATCGTCGGTCCATTATTGTACGGTACCATAACATTGTTCCTTGCGGGATACGGAAACCTTGCAAGCCGAACCGCTCTCGGTTCCCTGATTATTCTTGCATTCATAGGACTGCTGATTACACTGAGAGTCCCGTATAAGAAAGAAGCTTGAAATATAAAATGTCCATCTAACCAATTGGTTTTTGCGATAGCAGTTGATCTTCGTTCCAGGCGCTTCGCTTTTCGCGGGCGGTCCGGGAGCCTCCTCGGCAAGCCTGCGGGGTCTCCCTTGTCCCTTCCTCCCGCAGAAGTCTGCGCGCCTTCCACTGCGATCAACAAGGTTTTTGCTTTTTCAAAAAGTCCAATTGTTTATTGCTAACTTAAACTTAGGAGCTGCCACAGACGGCTTCTTTTTTATTTGTCGCAAATTGACGAACGAAAAGGGGTCAGACCCTTAAAGGAGCAATTTATTTTAATTATTTATTTATAATTAGTATAATCTGTATTGACAATCAAAAGTGTTATTAATATAATATAAAATGTATCAGATGATAATTATTATAAAAAGATAACAGATATAAAGTGTTGAAAGGGAGAGGTTTTTAATGAAATTGAGAGAGCAGATGCCTGAGTTGACAGGTGCTACGGAATGGATTAATGAGGAAGTTTCAAAGGATGAGTTATCAGGTAAAGCAACTCTTATACATTTCTGGTCTGTAAGTTGCCACTTATGTAAAGAAGCGATGCCGGAAATTAACGAATTACGTGATGAGTATGACGACGACTTGAACGTTGTTGCTGTACACATGCCACGTTCTGAAGACGACCTGGATATCGGCGTTATCCGTTCCATGGCGATGGGTCATGACATTACACAACCGATTTTTGTGGACAGTGAACACAAATTAACGGAAGCATTTGAAAACAAATACGTACCAGCATACTATGTATTTGACGAAGAAGGGAAACTTCGTCACTTTCAAGCAGGCGGTAGCGGCATGAAAATGTTGAAAAAGCGCCTCAACCGCGTCTTGGGCGTAGAAGAAAAATAAAAGCAAAAAAAGAGAAATGGGGAACTTCCCATTTCTCTTTTTTTGCTTTTACAAATAGTGCACGGAATTAACTGAATAAATAGGCCTTCCCGCCTCATATACATGATATAACCTTATGTTTCTGGGGAGGAGGCGGATGAAGAAGAAGCAGGTAAACCCATGGGAAACGATGAACGAGAAAATAGATGAAGTGCTAGGGGAAAAGTTCTGGAAAGATATGCTTCCTGTCATGCCGAGGCGAGTGCCGCTTATAGACATACTTGAAACTGAGAACGAAGGAATAATCGCTTTGGAACTTCCTGGACTGAGGTCCGCAGAAGACGTACAGCTTAAAGTTAAGAACAATCAATTATTTATAAAAGGGACCATACCTTATCCATACCCTGTTCCGAAAGAGAATCTCCTTCAAGGGGAACGGTTCTTCGGTGACTTTCAGCGGCTGATTCAAATACCGTTTTCGTTTGCCCCTCAAAAGCTGGTTGCCCAATATAAACAAGGAGTACTTTTGCTGATTTTTCAAAAAAGCGAACAGGATGTATCTGTGGAGATAGATTTTACTGAATAGAAAACGTTGGTAGAGAAAGTGAGGGAAGCTGATGGAGTTTGAAATAAAATCATTCAAAGTGGATATGATCATGAATTCATCTTCAATAAATAAAGGGAAAAATATCAGTTGGAATGCTAAAGCCACACAAAAAGAGAACCAGGGTTTTGGAATCATGGCAGGTGAGGGGAATTCCATCAGTCATTCTAACAATTCCGTGAGCAGTCAGAGTAAAGCGGAAGAGCAAGCATTCTCATAAATTGGTTGTGATTATCCATGACAAAGCATGAAGAAATGGAAAAGAGAATAGTCGAATTAGAGAGGAAGTTAGAGTATTTGGTCACCATTCTGACTGAGATGCACCAAAAGGAGGATAAGGTTGTCCAGTACCATATCAAACATCTCGAAATCCAATCGGCTCAGATTGAAAAGTTGGATTACCATTTGGATAGTATAGGAATTGAGCAGCTGAGTGGGACTCTTAATATCGGAAATAACTTTAACAAAGAAAAGGATATAGAAACCAAAGTTCCTTTCTATAATAAAAAAGACGCTTCTGGATCCGAAAATAAAACAAAATCCAAGAACGTTCCAACCTATCATAATCCTATCACAAAAAAGTCACGTCAATTCGAAGAACCCAAGCAGCATCTGAAAGTAACAGAACGGGAAAGAGGTTTTTCGATTGCGCTCAGCCAAAAGGAGGAGAAATGAATGAGTCACTATTCCCCCAACTTTTTTATCGGGAGCATTCGCATCGGAGTGGTGGAGAGTGCATCATGTATCAATATGGGCAACAATTACCCTTCGCAGTTTCATAGTCAAAAGAAGCATAACCAAGGTGTCGGAAATATCAGTGGGGACGAAAATGATATTCACGGGACGAAGAGTCAGGTCAGTGACTCATCATTAATTGATATACTGGATCAAACGGATCATAAAGAACTGCCCGAGTGGCTTCAGGATATGATGAAGGAAAAAGAAGAATTAAATGAGGTGAATGACCAAAACTAACTGCTGGAGGTAGATTTGATGGGCATATCCATCACATCTGGATCGTGGACAACATTCATATTCGAATTCGAATGGTTATCCGTCCCTGCCACCAGTCCGAATCCCATATTTGTTTTCTGATAACTGCTCCAATTAGCCTGCAAATTTTCTCCTGTAAAAACTCCTGAACAGTTCATGATAGATGTGATTTCAATCCGGTCAAGCAGTATATGGACATGGGATGACTGTTTCGTTTTCATAGGATCCCCCTCATTAGAACTGTGCTGTTGGTTGTGGATTGTTAATTTCCGGGTTGGCTATGGAAGTATCCACTCCATCTGCATCAAACACGACGTTACAAACATTAGTGACTGCAACAACTCCAATTTCTATTCCATTCCCCATGTTTATTTTTCCTTGTGTCGACCAGTCTGGCTGGTTGTTCTGCCCGGTAGAGATGGTGGAACTTTGACTGATGCTATTGACATTAATCTGATTGAAGATGATAGAAACAGGCATATTGAAACCCCCAATCCGTACAGATTCAAAACCCTTTTATGTAACGTATTCCTGCCAGTAAGAGAACGTGAAAACACCTTTTTAATTAACTGAAAATAAAAAAAGTTCATTGAATTTCTAAAACAATATGTTAATATGTAATTACGGTATTAAAAAGGAATATTTCCTTTAATGGTATTTAAGTAAAGTCAGATCTTGTCTACAACGTGAAAGGAAGTGCAACATACCAATGACCTTAACATTACCAGTCATAGATGAAAAATTACTCGAACAGCTTATTGATTTTAGGCGGGACTTACATATGTATCCGGAAGTGAGTGGAGAAGAATATGAGACATCACAAAAAATTCAGCAACAGTTAGCAAGCCACGGAATTCCGTACCGGACAGGCTTTGCCAAAACGGGAGTTCTTGGAATTATTGAAGGTGGGAAGCCAGGTCCGACCGTAGCCCTCAGAGCAGACATCGATGCGCTACCGATAACTGAAAAAACAAATCTAGGATTCTCCTCGAAAAAAGAAGGAACGATGCATGCATGTGGTCATGATGCTCATACGACGATGCTTCTCGGTGCAGGGATCTTGCTGAATGAACGAAAAGCAGAGCTTTCAGGAACGGTACTTCTTGTATTTCAACCTGCTGAAGAAGCTTCTCCTAACGGTGGTGCCCAACCCATGATGGATGATGGGGTATTTGCAGAATATGAACCAGATGTAATTTTCGGTCAGCATGTATGGCCTGACCTCCCAGTCGGTCAAATCGGTATCCGGGACAAAGAAATGATGGGTGCAACCGACCGCTTCAAGGTGGTCATCAATGGATCTGGTGGACATGCCAGCATGCCCCATCAAACAAATGATGCCATCATTGCTGCAAACCATGTGGTTACCATGCTGCAAACAATAGTAAGTCGAAACGTCAATCCGGTTGATGCAGCAGTGGTCACCATCGGAAGGATAGAGGGTGGATACCGCTATAATGTGATTGCGGACAGTGTCTCATTGGAAGGCTCGATTCGAACTTACAAAAAACAAGTAAAAGAAGTGGTCAAGAAGAGGTTTCATGAAGTGGTCGAGAATGCAGCAAAGGCGATGGGGGCGACTGCTGAAATCGACTATATTGATGGGTATGAAGCAACCATCAATACACAAGAATGGGCAAAGGTTGTGAGAAGCTGCGCACAACATACCCTGAATTCTGAACAGGCAACACCTGAAGTGGACCCTTCATTAGGTGGCGAAGACTTTTCGAGATTCCTTCATAAATACCCAGGTGCGTTCTTCTGGCTTGGTTCAGCGATTGAAGGAAGGGATAGTCAAAAGCCGCTCCATGATCCAAATTTTGAATTCAATGAAAAGGCTCTTCCTATCGGGGTGAAAATGCTTGTCGAGGTCTCAATGAAAGCTTTGGAAAAACTTCAAATTGAAAAGTAAAGGAAGGAGTGGCCGTGATGAACGTTTCGGAATTTGTGAACAATCTAGCTGACTCCCTGGTTACATGGAGAAGGAGATTTCACCATTTTCCCGAGCTTGGATGGACAGAATACCAAACAACCTATCTGATCGGTTCTGAGCTGGAGAAGCTTGGATATGAGTTGCATCTTGGAAAGGAGGCACTGATGACAGAGGAGCGGATGGGAGTCCCGTCTGAAGAAATCATACAATCAGCGGAAGCCAGAGCACACAATCAAGGAGTGCCAAAAGAGTGGCTTTCTAAAATGAAAGATGGGCACACAGGTGTGGTGGCCAAACTTGACACAGGAAAACCGGGAAAAAACATTGCATTAAGGTTTGACATTGACGCACTTCCAATTGCAGAGAATAAAGAGGAAAAAGGTAACCATTTTCCGACACAACTTAAATTTCAATCACGCTACCCAAGTGTGATGCATGCATGTGGGCATGATGGACATGCAGCAATAGGGCTTGGTGTAGCTACTTTTCTTTCTGAACATCAAGATGAGTTGACAGGATCGTACACCTTGCTCTTTCAGCCTGCAGAGGAAGGAAGCAGGGGAGCTAAATCAATGGTGGCAAAGGGATGGCTGGATGATGTGGATGTATTTCTTAGCGGTCACATCGGAATATCATCCATGCAAGTAGGGGAAGTGGTAGCGTCAGCCAGAGGTTTTCTGGCTACATCAAAGCTTGATGTCACGTTTACCGGAAGATCAGCGCATGCTGGTGTTGAACCGCAAGAGGGCAAAAATGCCTTGCTTGCTGCGGCATCTGCTTCTTTGCATCTTCATGCCATTCCCAGGCACTCAGGAGGAGAAACAAGAATTAATGTTGGGACACTCCATGCAGGTAGTGGAAGAAATGTAATTCCGGACCATGCAACGATATCGCTTGAGACACGGGGAGGAACGTCCGAACTAAATCAGTATATGGAAGAGGAAGCGATTCGAATCATAAGGAGTTCTGCTCTTCTCCACGGGGTCAAGGCGGATATCCACTTAGTGGGAAAAGGAGTGGAAGCAGCTGATGAACCTGGATGGAAAGAGTTCCTAGAAGCGGCAACCACTCATAGCACAAGAGTCTCGCGAGTGCATGATACCGTCCCTATAAAGGCATCAGAGGATGTAGCCTATATGCTGAATCATGTTAGAGGGCGTGGGGGAAAAGCGACCTATTTTATTTTCGGTACTCCCCTTGCAGCCGGACATCATCATCCATTATTCGATTATGATGAAAAGGTATTGGAAGTTGCACTTGACGTATATGCTTCTTCTATTCTATCTTTGCTTTTAGATGATTAATCCAATACTCTGTATGAGGTGAAAAAGTGAAAGTTAAAATAGGAATTATCGGACCGACTGATTCCATAGAACGAATCAAGTATGTAGGAAAAGAGTTTGAGAGTGTTGATCTGCTTTCGTTTTCATATACTTCACTGGAGGAGATTGACCAGATAATATATATGAACAAAGGGGCAGTCGATCAATGGATGTTTTCTGGACAAGTTCCATTCTCTTATGCAAGGTCCAAGGAGCTTATTAATAAAAGTGAAGGAAGTTATGCCGAGCTATATGGTTCTAGTTTTCTCGGCACTCTCCTTGAAGCACAGATGAAAGAAAAGAAAATCTTTGAAAACATTAGTATCGATACAATTAAACAAAGCAGGATTGACATGAACAGGGACTTCTTCTCTCTTCAAGCAATCAACTTTCATTCATATGCTTATGATGGCTTTGTGCCGACCGGGGATCTGGTAAAATACCATCAAGAATTGTATGAAGAAGGAAAAATAGAGGTGGCTTTTACTTGTATTCAATCTGTGTCTGTAAAGCTGAAGGAAATGGGGATTCCTTGCTATCGTATCATACCGTCCGACCTTGCCATCTTGTCGACACTGGAAGTGCTAATTGAACGCGCACATTCTTTACGCTACCGAAAATCACAAATTGCGATACTTGGCGTGGAGGTCATCCATACGGCTACTTCCTTGGAGGAGATGCACTATTCTCATAAAATGAAGATCAAGGAGCTGGAGCTAAGGCGGTTGATGCTCCGATTCGCAGAAGAAGTCAACGGCTCATTTGTCCAGTTCGGAGATGGACTTTTTCTACTTTTTACAACAAGAGGGGAACTTGAATTGCATATTGAAGGAGATTCGTTGCTGCAGTTAATTGAAGATATCAACATGCAAAGTAATCTAAAAGTACGACTCGGACTTGGATTTGGTGAGACGGTACTTGCCGCAGAAGAAAATGTGAGACAGGCCTTTCATCATGCAAGGGAGAAGAAGACATCATCGCTTGTTTGCGTGAACGAAGACAGGGATGTAACTGAATTCTTTAATACTAAAGACAAGTTATCTTTTCAATCACGTTCCCTCGGACAGGAATGGGAAGCAAAATTGAAAGATGTTAATATAAGCCCTACCATCGTTTCCAAGATAAAATCCTTGGCACAATACTATCAAAAAGATGTGATTACCTCACAGGACTTGGCAAGCTGGCTAAAGAGTACGGAAAGAAATGCCCGACGTATTCTGACTGAGCTAGAACGTTCCGGGCTTGTAAGGGTGTCAGGGGAAGAACAGTCAGGTCATAGGGGCAGACCCAGAAAAATATATACATTATCGTTTTTGTGAACATGTGGGAAATCCTAGTGAGATTTCCCAATTCTCAAAAACCGCTGAAATAACTGAAAATTTGTTATATTATATTAGTAAATATTTACGGAAGATAAAAGGAACTATACCCAAAAGGAGTGAGTTAAATTGAGCGAACTACAAACTCAGCAACAGAAATCATCCTCCATGCTTGATAGATTCCTGGGAGGTGTCGAAAGAATAGGAAATAAACTGCCTGATCCATTTACTTTCCAACGGATTTGGCTCTTCCAATTCCTTGTCGACTTTTCCTTTGTATTTCCCTAGCCGCGGTTCGATTAATTTATCAGTAATCATTGCACCGACAATAGACAAAATAAAAACAGACACTACCATGAAATAGTAATTATCAACCGGTGTGACAATCAACGTCTCATCAAAAGGCTTAATAGCTTCTGTTGCGATGCCTGATAATAAGGCATCCGTTCCTGCCACAATGACATTGGCTGTAAAGCCCGCACCAACTCCGGCAAAACCTGCTGCAAGTCCAGCTAAGGGATGTCTCCCAATCGTGTAGAATATCATTGCAGCCAGAGGAGGAACAATGACAAACGCTGCATCGGAAGCAAGGTTTCCTAGAATACCGGTAACGACAACCGCATACGTGATCAGCGCCTTTGGGGCATTCAAGATTGTTTTCTTAATTCCCGCTTCAATCAGCCCCACCTTATCTGCAAGACCTATACCGAGCATCATTGCCAAAACCAGTCCTAATGGAGCAAAACCGGTAAAATTCGTCAGCAACGAAGTCAGGATAAACTCTATCCCTTCACTGGATAACAAGCTTTTGATGGGGAGCTCTTCCCCTGTACCCGGGTGTTCGACACTTACACCAAATTGATTGACCGCCCATGAGATCCCGATAATAAAAATAGATAAGTAGACAAATAGCATAAATGGATCAGGCAGTTTAAGAAATGCGGTTATTGCAGGGCTCGTGTATTTGCTTTTATTGGCTGTTGCAGTATTTTGGCCGGAATCAATCCTGAGAAATGAGGATGGTGGACTTGTACCTTCCTTATTCCTTACAGCAATTGTACCGATCACACTCTTTTTCTTTATTGTTGTAGGAATAGCTTATGGTGTTACAGTGGGGAAAATTAAAAACACTGGCGATGTACCGAAGCTGATGGCTGAATCCATGAAAGATATGTCGGGTTACATTGTTCTAATCTTTGCCGCTGCACAATTCATTGCATATTTCAACTGGTCTAATTTAGGGATCTGGATTGCGGTGAACGGCGCGGGCTTGCTGGAAAGTATGAACTTGACCGGTATTCCGGGTATCATCGGATTTGTCCTGCTTGCGGCTTTGTTGAACCTGATTATCTTCAGTGGTTCAGCACAATGGGCATTGATGGCTCCCATTTTCATTCCGATGTTCTGGATGCTCGACTATCACCCTGCTTTCATCCAAGCAGCGTTCCGTATCGCTGATTCATCTACAAATATCATTACACCATTGAATCCTTATATCATCGTCGTGTTAGCGTTCATGAAAGACTACGATAAAAAGGCGGGACTAGGAACACTGATAGCGCTGATGCTTCCTTATAGCCTTATTTTCCTAGGAGTTTGGATCATTCTCTTGGTAATCTTTGCACTAGCAGGAATTCCCTTCGGACCTGGTGTGGAAATGATGATCAAATAGGGTAGGCAAAAGTACTATTTTACAAAAATTATTCATGAACCAATATCCCCTCACATACCATATATAAATTTGATGGTAGGTGGGGGATTTTTATGGTATCCAAACAGATAACAGTAGCACTTGAGTATGGGCTACATTCAAAAGCTGCACAATATTTTGTTGGAAAAGCAAATAGCTATGTGGCTGATATTAAGGTAGTCAGGCATAACAGAATCATAGATGCAAAAAGCATTCTCGGTCTCCTGTCGCTTGGAATTGCCAAGGGAAATGTGGTAACAGTAAAAGCGGAAGGATCTGATGAAAAGGAAGCGGTGGAAGGACTTTCCCGTTTTCTAAAAGGCGAGGAAGAGTATTGATGAAAGCAGGTGGATGTTAGGATCCATCTGCTTTTTTAGTGAGGGATGTAGTTGAGAGGTGAAAAATGAACAAGTATTTTATATTCTTGGGATGCTTACCGCTTTTTGGAGTAGAGGGGAGGGGGTATATAGTATGATTTTCGGGAAGGGATTTTGGGTATCGCTGAATTATGCTGATAAACGCTGATATATTTTAATTTTCGCTGAATTAATTTCAAAATCGCTGAAATATATACTACTTTCGCCGAATTACACAAATATACGACGAATTAATAGGTAATATACGAGGGGGTATCTGGGAAATCGCTGTTGCGAGCACATATTTCCATCATTCTCTTCAACATTAAACAAAATTACCATAACAGATGCCAATTCTCCGTATTCCCCACTTCATAGGCTTCCTCCTACCCTACCTTCTCATGAACCACACACAACCTAAGGAAATTATTACAATTCCCCTACGGACAGGTTCATGTTATACTCTTCGAATGAATATGTGTCCCATGTTTACGATGCTAATAAATTTGGGTAAATACCTTCGTATAAGTAGAAATGGAGGAGAACACCATGAAAACTCGCGATTCCTTCTTTGATAATGCGAAGTTCATCTTAATTTTTCTTGTTGTATTCGGACATATCATTTCACCATATCGTGCAAACGATGAGTGGCTTGTGTCCATCTATCATTTTATCTTTATTTTTCATATGCCGGCCTTTATCCTATTGGCAGGGCATTTCAGTACCAACTTTCACAAAAAGGGTTATTATGTAAAAATAATTACGAGATTACTAGTACCTTATCTGATTCTGCAGACCATCTATACGTTGTTCTACAGTCAGCTATATGCAGATTCATCCATGACGTTGGAATATTTCACCCCGAGATGGGCGATGTGGTTCCTTTTGAGTATGATTGCTTGGAAACTGATGCTTCCATTGTTCGGAAAGCTGCAGGCGAGGTATAGTATTCCTTTGGCGATATTACTGGGAGTAGGGGTCGGGTTCATTGATATACATGAGCGATTCCTGAGCTTGGATAGAACCTTTTATTTCTTTCCATTCTTTCTGATAGGGTACTATTTAACGAGAACAGACTTGTTCGAAAGGCTGAAAAATGGTGCATATCGTGTTTATGCAACTGGATTTCTCGTAGTATTATTTGCAGGGATCTATATCTGGCTGGGCGGAATTGATGGAGCAAGTATCCTGTATGGAACTTATACATTCTCCTCCATTACCGATATGTTGATCCGTATAGGCATCTATGCTGGAAGTATGCTTGTTACCATTGCATTTTTCGCGTTGGTTCCAAAAGAAAAATATATGTTCACTGGTATTGGAAGAAGATCTTTCTACGTATATATTTTACACGGGTTTATCATCAAATGGTTCTTTGAAACAAGCTTCGGTCAGGCGGTCAACTCACCAGCAGGCTATATGCTACTCTTGTTGTTGAGTGTATTGGTGACGGTTATTACCGGTAATAAGTACGTTGTAAAAGCTATTCAAAAACCATTCGGTTATCTGAAGGAAAGCTTGTCATTGAAAAATGGATAAAAGTAAAGCCGCTTTGTAACTTTTGGTTACATAAGCGGCTTTTTTAGTGCAGATACCATAAATATATTATTCGGTTTGTTTTTCTAGTTCCCTCTGACCACTTTGGGCAATTTTTGCGGACCTGAAATTATTTACTACCCATATCCCTAAAAGAGAGAGAACAGTGGACATGGTAATAATGGCCGGCAGAAAAGCCGTAATATTGGCAATTACACTATAGAGTGTGCCAAAGGTGACCATGGTGAGAATGACACTTACAAAGTGAACATTCTTATTCAAAAAAGCCATGATGCCACTTCCTGAAAACACAAGCATTCCTAACAAAAATAGCGCAATCACTGGAAAAAGTATTTCCATGTAATGCATAACCTCCATATGATGGTTTCTGTTTCTTTCTGTATAGTATATCATAAAATAAAAAAAAGATTCAGAAATCGGAAAGTGAGGACGTTTATGAAGATCAGGCAAGCGGTTGGTGCCATTGTCACAATAAGGGAGCATTATGTTCTAATACTAAAAACGAAAATCAATACAACTGAGGGAAAAAATGAAATAGTTGGGGAATGGGATTTCATAAAAGGTGGAGTGGAGGAAAGGGATTCCTCTCTCCAGGAAGCCATCCTCAGGGAACTGAAAGAAGAGACGGGAATGGATTCATATTCTGTTGAATGTAAATTAGAAGAAAAAATAAAATTTGAGTTTCCCGAGGATGTCGCAAAAAGGATCGGATTTCATTCACAGGAGACAACCATGTTTCTAGTTGAATGTAAAGGCAACATAGCTGATTGTAAGCCCCTGGATGATGAGATAAGCGAGATCGGTATTTTCAAGAAAGAGGAGGTTCTAAGAATGCTCTCTCACGAGGAAACCAAGCGGTATTTCAGCAAACACTGTCTATAAATGGCATTGACATATTTAAAAAGGGTAAATATACTAATATGGTAATACAAAACGAGAAAAGGAAGGTACAAGGTGCGATGTGGAATTAATCTATTTCTTAGGAGTGAACTCATATGTTCTATAAAATGAGGAACCTGGAGAATTGGATTAGTCTGCCCATTTTTACCTGCCATAAGTATCGGTGTATATATGCTTCACTATCCGTTAGGGAATAGTGTTATTTTGTGATACTTACTTGTAGAATAGGCGTTGTTTGCGTACGCAATCGACTTATCTTTAAAACCTCTCCAGGAATTCCCGGGGAGGTTTTTTGTGATGATTGATAATATGGCTGCTCATTTATAAATAAAAAAACAATAATGAGGTGCTTATGTATGACAATGATTTTACAGGTGAAACAAGTGAATAAAAGTTTTGGAGAACGGGATATTTTAAAAGATATATCCTTTGATATAAGAAATGGTGAAAAGATAGGGTTGGTCGGATGGAACGGCGCAGGGAAAACGACCTTGATGAAGCTGTTGATGGGCTCGATACAACCAGATTCAGGAAGTATTACGAAACTTCCATCGACATTGAAAATCGGCTATCTCCCGCAAAGCACCGATTACACAATAACGACGGATGAAGAAATGAGGGAGGAAGGGAAAAACCTCCTCCGTACGACCAGTGAGTTGGGATTGGATAAATCCATCACCAATGATGAGTCCTCCTATGGAACCTTGAGTGGAGGGGAGAGACTTAAGTTGGCATTGGCGAAAATTTGGGCGCATTCTGCACAGTTTCTCTGTCTAGATGAACCTACAAATCACATGGATATGAAAGGGGTCAATTGGCTGGTTTTGGAGTTGCAGAAGTTTGCCGGTGCGGCTATCATCATTTCTCATGATAGATATTTTTTGGATAAGACAGTGTCTAAAATCTACGAGATAGAAGATTGTAAGCTTTTGGAATATGAAGGTAATTACACTGTGTACCGTAAAGAGAAACAACGTCGTCTCGAACAGCAGGAACGTAATTATGGAAAGCAGCAGAGAAAAATAAAAATTATTGAAGATCAAGTCGCCAACCTGAAGAAGTGGTCGGAAAAAGCGCATAGGGAAGCAGGGAAAAGGAATAATCCTAGTGAACAAAAACAGATGGGTTTAAAAGAGTTTGAACGGGTAAAAGCAAAGAAAAAGGATAACCAAATCAAATCAAAAACAAAGAGGCTTGAACTTGAACTATCTAAACATAAAGTGGAAAAGCCAAAGGAGGAAGTCCAGGTCAAATTTGAATTTGAAACTGAAGGGAAAAGAGGAAAAAGGATTCTTGAGGCAAAAGGGTTATCTAAACAATTCGGAGATCGACTTGTCTTTGAAAAAAGTCATTTTTATGTGAAGCATGGCGAAAGAATAGGGTTTATTGGTGAAAATGGGGCAGGGAAAACAACTTTTGTAAAAATGTTATTGGAACAGGAATCCATAACGAAAGGTTCCCTCTGGAAAAGCAGTTCTTTGAAAGTGGCATATTTGAGCCAGGAAGTCAGAGACATGTCGATGGATAAAACTGCAATGGAGTATTTGGATCTCAAAGGATTGGGGAATGTATCCAGAGCGCGCACCATTTTTGCGAATATGGGGATGAAAGAGGAAAAGCTCACCAAACCACTGATGATCCTTAGCCTTGGTGAGAAGACAAAAGTCAAGCTTGTGCATATAATCATGCAGGAATATGATGTATTGATTCTAGATGAACCAACCAATCACCTGGATCTACCGAGCAGAGAACAGATGGAGGCTACTTTGTCTACGTTCAATGGAACGCTGATCGTCATCTCTCATGATCGATATTTCATTGAAAAGCTGTGTGACAGATTGTTAGTTATTGAAAATAAAAGAATTAAGCGAATGGAAACCGGCTTAAAAGAATATGAAGAGAATATCAAGAAACAGGTGTCTTCTACTGTAAAAGAAACAAGGGAGAAGATTGCAGTATTGGAGGCAAGGATTACGGAATTGTTGGGGAAAATCAGTATGGTGAGTAAGGATAGTGATGAGTATTCCGCAATGGATGATGAGTTGTTGAAGTTGATGCAATTAAAAAGGGAATTGTCGTAAAATTTATAAGAAGGGGCTGTCGTAAGGTTAAAATCGACCTTAAGGGCAGCCTCTCTTTTTATGGAATCATGTTGCGGCAGAACTGTTTTGTGATCGTCTTCTTTTCTGAATGGCGTTCATTCCCATCACGATGGCAACTAACTCTTCGGCCTCAAGATCCGACGTGTAGTCGGAAAGCTGGAAGGCTACTGACTCAAAGAAGCTGTCCGTTCTTTTGAATTCTGCTGCAAGTTCATCGTTTTCGTCATACAATGTGTACTCCCGGGAAAAAGCGGGACATTCCAACCGGTAAATGCCTCGGCCGAATGCATTATATTCATAAATGGATTTGAAGAAAGCGAAACGCTGGCGGAGCTCCCCAAGCTCTTTATCCTGATGGTCTTTTACAAACCATTTACTTGAGAAGAAACCGAATGCCCCACTTACTATAATATTGCCATCTGGAGTTTTGACATCAACAGCAGCAGAGAACGCACTCCTTAAATCCAGCTTTCCGACCACTTTTTCTTCCTCGTTGAAAATTTCCGTTTCCCCCGATGAGAAGAAATTATCGGAGAAAAAGACTGTTTTTTTCATATTACTGTCCCCCCTTTTTTCTAGTTAATTATACGAGTCAGAAGGGAAAGGGTTTCAATATTATCTAGTTAAGCCGCAAATCCTGTCCTGAGTAAATGGTATTGGAGGAAAGATTATTTAGTTCTTTTAACGCATCTACAGTAGTTCCGTATTTCTTAGCTAAGGAATACAAAGTATCTCCTTTTTTAACCGTAATGGAGAAGCTCTCGGGTGATGGGGAGAGATATAGTTTTTGGCCGATTTTAATCGAGTCGGTAGAAAGGGCGTTCCACTCTTTGAGTTTTCCGACGGATGTTTTGGATTTTTTAGCTAAGGAGTAGAGGGTATCGCCTTTCTTTACTTGAATAATGACCGGAGCCTTGACCAAAAGCTTCTGGCCAGTATAGATATTGTCATATGTCAGCAGGTTCCATTCCTTCAAGTCCTTGACGGTGGTTCCGTGGGATTTGGCAAGGGAATATAAGGTATCCCCTTTTTTTACAACAATATCAGTCACTTCTCTAATAATCAGTTTTTCTCCAGCAATAATCTTGGAAGAAGTAAGATTGTTCATTTTTTTTAGGTCGTCAATGGACACATCATACTTTTTCGAAAGGCTGAACAGCGTATCGCCTTTCTGGATGGTGATCTGCTCAAGTTCGTTGTTAACAGCAAGAGCACTATCATAGGAAGAAAATCCAAACGCACCCGATAATCCTAGTGTCATAGCCAGTGCTAGAGCCGCTTTTTGATGTTTTTTCATGTTGAACACTCCAATGAAGTTATTTTGATTTCATTTAATTTGACGTAGTCGGTTGAAATTTGTCGCTTGTACAAGAAAAATAGTTGAGCCTATTTTTGTTGTGGTGTTTGGGAGAACAAAAAAGAACCTGCGATGTTCTTCATCACAGGTTCTCTAAAGAAATGGTTTAAGTTCTTGTTTTCCAAGCTTCCAACACGTTCTGTTCTTTTTCTCGATGAATGCCGGCCTTTCGTTCTTCATCTTTTCGTGATGTCTCAAAATTTCGGACATCTTTTACCGTTTCTTCTACTGAACGCACTTCCAGCCTGTGCTGCAGGGCCTTTCCAATGTTTATGGAACTTGCACCGCTCCATGGTTTACTGCCTTCAACAAGCGGATGTTCTTCCGGAATCCAAAGGGGCATCTCCGTCCATGGTGCAACATGCTGTTCCAACAAAAAGCTTTCATCTGCCCATACAAATTCCGCATCTGAACCGATTACTTCTTTACACGTGGTTAGAAAATCCTCCATAGAGAGCGGTGTTGTAGGTCCCGTTACATTAAAGATGCCTGTTACTTTTTCATCTGCCATTTTAAGTATCCAGACAGCCATATCTCTTGCATCTATATATTGTATATTTCTTTCTTTTCGACCAGGTGATAGTATCTCCCCACCAGCAGCCACCCGATTGATCCAATAGGAGAAACGGTCGGAATAGTCATAGGGACCAACCAGTAGGCCAGAACGAACATGCAAAACCTTGTCAGGCATATTTTCCTCTGCTGCACGTTCACTCTCTGCTTTCAGAGCCCCATAATGGGTATTGATCTGTTCTTGATTGCCATAGCCGATTTCTTCGATTTCTTTGGCTGATAGGGACTGTACCGGGTAGTCTTCTTCTAGGTTGTGCGGAATCCAATCTTTGTAAACCGAAATACTTGAAATGAAGGTATAATGGTCCACTTTATCCGCAAGAATTCTCGTTGATTCTGTCAAAGCTTTAGGGGTAAAACCGCATGTATCAATTGCTACATCCCATTTCCCTGTTTCAAGAAGGGAAAGGTCCTTGTTGCGGTCTCCTACAATACATTCAACTTGAGGAAACAAATCTAGATGATTGCCACGATTGAACAGGGTCACTTCATGACCTTGCTTTAACGCTTCTTCTACAATAAACCTGCCTAAAAATCGCGTTCCGCCAATCACTAAAATTTTCATATGTAAGCCTCCATGCATAGTTTACTTATATGGTAATTCTATACCTCATGTGAATTTCCCTTTTTTCTTTTATGCAGCCTTCTCTTCCAGCTTCCTTCCAAAATACCACTTAAGGACAGGAGGTACGACAATTATGATAAATAATAGCCTTATCAATTGCAGAGAACTCACAACTGCAGGATCTCCTCCAACAGAAGTTGCCGTCAACACCATTTCAATTAGTCCTCCTGGTGCTACACTCAAGATGGCAGTCGGCAAATTCAAGCTGGTCATTGCCGCCAACATCAACCCCAGACCAAAGGATACAAGAATTAACGTGACGGTCAAGCCGAAATAGACAAAGCAATATCTGCCCCCGAGCTTTAAATCTGCAAAAGATATTCCTTTCCCCATACCTATTCCTACCGTAATCTGCGCGAGTATCAATAACATTGGTGGAAGTGCAGCCATTTCCACTAAGGTGATGTTAAATAATGCAGTTAAGGCAAGGGGGATGATGACAATGCCAGCCGGGATTTTATTTCTGAACAGGATACCCCCAATCACTGCAGGAAGGAACCACAGATATTGCCATCCTCCAAATTCATAGGCATTTCCTAATGAGGCTGACATGTCCAGTCCGCTCCCATTCACTGAAAATGTATGGACTACAATAAAAGGGACCATGAAGAGAACAGTCAACAAACGCACTGTTTGAAAAATGACCACGAGCGAACTTTTCGCATTCAACGATTCACTCGCAACCACCATTTCCGAAAGACCTCCAGGAATCGATCCGAAGACACTCGTGATTTTATCAACCGGAATCCATTTCGTCACCAGCACGCTATTCATGATACTGACTGCAACCAATGCAATGGTAGATAACACATAAGGAAGTATGTAGGGTGCTACGGTTAATAAAGTATCTTTTGTAAAATAAAGACCGAAAAACAATCCGAGTATCAAAAACCCACTCTGCTTCAAAGGATCAGGACAATACACCTCACGTTTAAGAATCCCCTGGTAAAGCATGATGGAAGTTAAAGCCCCGAGAACCCATGGTAAGGGTAGGTTTCCTAGATAAAATACATATCCTCCGAGTCCGCCAATCACATACGCTTCCATTAATCCGATAATAGGTATATTTCGCATATCTAAAGACTCCTTTATTCGAATAAAGCAATTGTAACATAAGTAATGAGGATGGTTGGGGGAAATGCCTGCTAATCAGATGGTGAAATGGTTAATCTATTTATTAAATAGATGGTAGAAACCTATATTCATTGAACAAATTATATGATAGACTTTTTTATGAAAAAATTACCATATTATTGAAAGGTCAATCTTATGTTATGGAGGAGCATCAAATTGAAAAATAAGCCAGAAATCATGTTTGGTGTCATTATCTTTACTATTATTGAAATTATATTGCTCGTAATAATTAACACTAATTTTTATAAGGGAATTTTCAATTTCAGTTTGGTAATACCTATAATTGTTTTACAGGTTGTTGTGACTTACAATTTCTTGCGTGATAGGTTGAAGACTAAAAAGCCTAGGCTTTGGCTGCTCTTTTTCTTTTCTGTACCCATCATTATATTTATAGTAGGCAAACCAACCTATACCTTTAAACAAGCGGAGCAATTGGTGCTTGATGAATATGGGGATGAAATCTCTATAGTGGATAATGGGGAAGAAAAGTTCAGAGATACTGTCCCTATTTATACAGAAGACCACCGTATTTTCATTACCGATCGAGACTATCATTTTAAAGGGGTGACCGAAAAGAAAGAGCAACGATACTTTTTGGTGAACCCACGCACAGGTGAGGTAATTGAAATGAGCCAGCCCTATTGGCAGGAGAGTTACGAATGATAAATATAAACTTCTTCCATTGACATCGTCCTTCAAAAATCATAAAATACTAAAGTTGATTTATTAAGAGGCACGAAATAACTAGCGGGAAGAAGTGACATAATGGCACCTGAACAACGTAAAAAAATGATGATTTTAATGATAAATATGTTTATTGCAGTAGGGAGCTTTGGGATTATTATCCCCATTTTACCTGCATACCTGGCCTCCATTGGCGAGGGGGGGATGGCTGCAGGATTAATGATCGCCATATTTGCTGGAGCGCAGTTTGTCATGTCGCCTCTGGCTGGAAAATGGGCAGATCAATACGGACGAAGAATCATGATTATACTCGGATTGGCTGGATTGACCTTATCTATGTTTGTATTTTATGGATTCGACTCCATATGGATGCTTTATGTGTCGCGTGTGATTGGTGGGATTGGTGCAGCACTCTTAATCCCGGCGCTTTTTGCGTATGTGGCAGATATCACAACGATGGAACAACGTGCGAAAGGGAACAGTTATATTTCTGCTGCCATGTCATTGGGGATTGTAATTGGGCCTGGTATTGGCGGTTTCTTGGCTGACTTCGGATTGAAAACTCCATTGTTGGTGTCGGCGTTGATCTCACTTGTTGCAACTGTTTTCTCCATTCTTGTGTTAAAAGAAAGCAGGGAGAAGGAAACGATGTTGGCGCAGGAGGAAAATCCGGAACCGATGTTCAAAAAGCTGGCATTATCCGTAAACAAACCTTATTTCGTTCCACTTATTATCACGCTTGTGATGAGTTTCGGATTGATGGCGTATGAATCTGTTCTTGGATTGTTTATTGACAACCAGTTCGGTGCAACACCTCAGGAAATTGCGGTAATGATTACGGCTACTGGAATTATCAGTGTGATTGTGCAGCTATTTGTCGTAGATAGAATCGTGCGCGCCATCGGAGAAGGGAATGTGTTGAATATTTTCCTTTGTGTAGCGGCCATCGGATTCCTTGTTTCGCTATTTGCTTCAAGCTATGGTGTGTTCTTTGGCATTACCTTGATCATCTTCTTGGCGACCTCCATCTTGAGGCCTGTCATTAATACGCTGATATCCAAACTGGCAGGCAATGAACAAGGCTTTGCAATGGGAATGAATAACGCATACATGAGTATCGGAAATGTATTGGGGCCGACACTTGCAGGGCTTTTATATGATGTGAATATTATCTATCCATTTGTACTGGGACTTGTCATCCTTAGCATTACCATTGCCGTTTCCTTCACATGGCAGCTAAAACAAAGAAAGAAATTAGCACAAATTGAAGCAAACTAAGGTTTTTTAAGGCTGTTTTCGTAAACTTTGTTGCTTTTTCGTATTTATAGACCAACCGTTATATTCTATGCTATCGTGCTCTTTTCCTGGCTATACGGGATAGACTGCATGCCTAATTTAGAGTTGATAAGCAATGAAAAATCCAAAGGCCGATTTTTCTTTATAAAAAGTCCAATTGCCGACTTTTTAATAGTGAATAGCAACAATCTTTGAGAAAAGAGCCTTTTTTAAAGAAAATTCAGATAGCCTATTTACTTTTAGATAAAAATACCATATTATAGTCTGTGTAAGAAAAAACGAACGGAAGCGAGGGATGTTTTATGAAAAAGTTAATTGTCGTGAATGCCAATCAATTAAATAATGAAGCACAGCCCTTGCACGGAAATCGTTAAACTGATCTGTTCCTTTATTGATGAGATTGTAGATTCCAAGGGCTGTGACCAAACGTCCCATGGTATATAAATTTGTAATGCAAAAGACCGTGAGAACGGTCTTTTTGTTTTGCCCAAAAAAATATCTACTTTCCATTAGGAGGAAAAAACATTGAAAAGAAATGAATTAGGTTGGAATGAATTTTTAAATGAAGCTTTTACAGAATATGAGAAGCAAGGGTACACGGTAGGAAGAGTGATGCTGGAGCATAAAAGATTATACAGGGTGGAAACAGAAAATGGTGAGTGTCTGGCTGAAGTTTCGGGGAAATACCGTTTTGAAACTGCGACGCGGGAGGACTATCCGGCTGTTGGAGACTGGGTGGTATTAAGTGAGCGGCAGGCAGAAGGAAAAGCTACTATCCATGCGCTGTTACCGAGGTTCAGTAAGTTTTCAAGAAAAGCTGCAGGCTTGACGACAGAAGAACAAATTGTTGCTGCAAACGTTGATACCATTTTTCTGGTACAGTCGTTGAACTACGATTTTAATCCAAGACGACTTGAAAGGTATCTGGTAATGGCATGGGAGAGTGGTGCCAATCCTGTGGTTGTGCTAACCAAATCCGACCTGTGTAAAGACGTCCAAGGAAAAAAGGACGAAGTGGAAGGGGTAGCCTTTGGAGTACCGGTTCATGCTGTAAGTGTAAAAGATGAAACCGGGTTAGAAGAACTTGGTGGGTATTTTACTGTAGGGAAAACGGTGGCATTGCTCGGTTCTTCCGGAGCGGGTAAGTCTACCTTGACGAACTATCTGCTCGGGGAAGATAAACAGCTGATACAAGAAGTTCGTAGTGATGATGACAAAGGAAAACATACGACCACATACCGTGAGTTGTACCTGCTGCCTACAGGTGGTTTAGTGCTGGATACTCCCGGAATGCGTGAACTCCAGTTATGGGAAGCAGATGGTGCTATCGGTCATAGTTTCCAGGATGTAGAAGCACTGGCTGAGCAGTGTTACTTCCGCGATTGTAAGCATGCTAACGAACCAAACTGTGCGGTGCGGGAAGCGATTGAAGAGGGGACGTTGGAAGCGGCCAGATATCAGAGCTATGTGAAACTGCAAAGAGAGCTGGCGTTTTTGGAACGGAAAAACGATAAGCGTGCCCAGCTCGCGGAAAAAGAGAAATGGAAGAAAATCACATCCGGTGTACGTGGAGGCAAGAAAAGATAGATTTGATAAAATCACAAGGTGCAACTTAGCCTTGTGGTTTTTTTAGTGGCTATTATCAATAAGAAAAAAACAGCTAGAGAGTTGTCACCCTCCAGCTGTTCAAGCGGTAATACTTATTTTATCCACACGTTTCATAAAGGATACAGCCAAATCATTGAACATGTCACTTTCCTCTATATTGCAAACGTGTCCGCATTTCTGTATAACTTCCATTGTGGAATTATCTTCTTCCTTTGCATAATCCACCGTGTTACTTAAGAACATGTGATCCTCCGAACCGGAAATATATAGTTTCGGAATCCTGTTTTTAGTCCCTTTCAGTCGATCATAGGTGGTATAGCCGTTAAGGCCAGCCAGGACCCAACCTAAATAGGTCTCTTTGGAAAGTTTATAGGCCTCTTTGATAAAAGCCTTTCTCGAATCTGAGTGGTTTTTTCTTGGTAGTAGTACTCTTGCAAAAATGCGATAAGGTACCATATGTGGCAATAGTTTTCTAAGTGGATAAAAAACGGAAAGTCGGCAAAGAAACTCGCCCCATTTTTTCAGCTGTGGTGTAGCGCCGCCGAGTACCATGGACTTAATTGCTGATGGTTTACGCAATGCAATTTCCTGCATAATAATGGTTCCGAGGGATATGCCAACAAAGTGAGCGGATTCAATTTTCAGTTTGTTCATTATACCAATCGTTTTTTCGGAAGAATACTCAAAAAGATCTACACCTTTAGGGTAAGGAGACTTTCCGTGACCAGGCAAATCCAAAAGAAGTATATTATATTCAGCGCGGAATGCTTTAAGCTGTTTGTAAAAGATGGAGGAATTACCTCCAAAGCCGTGAAACAACACAATCCACTCTTTCGATGTAGGGTGAGTAAGCGTTTTATAATACATAATAGTCCTCACTTATCTTGCATATTTCAAATCAACATTCAATACCCGAATAAATTAATAAAAAAACTTGCAACCTCAAGTATACACATAGAACACCAGGTTTCTCAACCTGCAAATTCTTACTATTTTGTGAAGAATGAAAAAGGGGTCTGACCCCTTTTATTAATTTTTTGCATAAATATTCATATTCTAGTAAAACATCTTGTTTTTATTAAGGATTTCTGGGAAGTTATAGAAGTTATGTGGGATTGTTTGGTAGAATAGTAGGTAAATTAGTTTTGAAGGAGGGAGTAGGTAATGATTGTACCTGCAAAGCTTAGGCAGGGGGATGAGGTGAGAGTTATTGCGCCGTCCACTTCTCATTCTATCCTTTCCCAGGAAAATATAGAGCTTTCGACACGTAGGTTGGAACAATTGGGTCTTAGAGTAACATTCGGAAAGCATATCAACGAAGCAAACAGTTTACTGACTTCCTCCATTGAATCCCGCATTGAGGATCTCCATGAGGCGTTCAAGGATGAAAATGTAAAAGCAATTCTCACATCAATAGGTGGTTATCAAGCAAATCAGCTTTTATCCTATATCGATTATGAATTGATTAGAAACAATCCAAAGATTTTTTGTGGGTACTCTGATATAACTGCATTAGGCAATGCAATCTATGCCAAAAGTGGGCTTACCACCTATTCCGGTATCCATTTCTCCTCATTTGGAATGGAAAAAGGGTTTGAGTATTCACTGGAATATTTTAAGAAGATGTTCCTTGACGAATCGGAAGCAATAGAGGTTCAGCCATCGAACGAATGGAGTAATGATTCGTGGTATATGGATCAGAATAACAGGAAGTTCCATCCCAACGATGGTTATCTGGTTATTAATGAAGGAAAATGTGAAGGAACCGCAATTGGGGGAAATCTTTGTACATTGAATCTTCTTCAAGGTACAGAATATATGCCAAGTCTGGAAAATGCAGTCCTTTTCCTTGAAGATGACAAATTGACTTGCCCTAAAACCTTTGATCGTGACTTGCAATCCCTTATCCACCAACCAAGTTTCGGTGGAGTGAAAGGAATTTTGATTGGTCGCTTTGAGAAAGTGTCCAATGTTTCAAACGAACACATCCAAACTATTATCCAAACAAAGAGAGAGCTTGCAAACATTCCGGTGGTGGCAAATGCCGATTTTGGTCATACAAGCCCGATGTTCACATTTCCCATTGGAGGGAAAGTAAATCTTTCCGTTAAGCAAAACGAAGTTGAAATTACATTGAATACCAAATAAATTTAATAGAATATAATAAACATCTGTAATACTATTAATTAATTTTAAAGTAGGCTTGGATTAAAAAGTAGTATTCTTAACCAGAAATAAGCAGTCTCTATTGGAGGTTATGTGCAAATGTTTGATGCCTATACGGATCCGGAAGCTTATATGGAAGGGACACTCCTTTTCTCGGTTTCCCATTTAATAAGTTTATGCGTAACTTTTGCACTTCTTCTCTTCCTTTTTCTATTCAGGAATCACGAATGGATGAAGTCTAGTGGCAGATGGCTAATTATATTGGGATTGGCTGGTTCGGAGATCTGGCTCAATTACTGGTACATTTCCACAAACATGTGGGATATCCGTTATACCTTGCCGTTTCAATTGTGTTCCATCAGTTTATACCTTTGTATATGGATGCTTTTGACTAGGAAGAAATGGGTGTTTGAAGTGGTTTATTTTTTGGGAGTCGGTGGTGCACTGCAGGCTCTACTGACCCCTGAGTTATTTTATGATTTTCCACATTTTCGTTTCCTGCACTTTTTCATAGCTCACGTATCAATCATTCTGGCAGTGTTTTATATAATTTGGGTTGAAAAGTGCCAAATTATGTTCAAGTCGGTCTTGAAGGCTTTTGCGGCATTGAATGTCATTGCCTTACTGGTGTATTTTGTGAACAGGCTAACTGGCGGAAATTATATGTTTCTTGCCCATAAGCCTACCAACGCGAGTTTAATTGACTTTCTTGGACCGTATCCTTGGTATATTCTTTCATTGGAACTTGTGGTTCTTATCATCTTTCTAATTTTATATGCACCATTCTTCATCAAAGGGAAACTATCTCAAATGAAGGAAGGAAAAGCTCATTCATAAATGTAAACAAGCTACTAAAAGAACCGCCCGGATTTCATCTCCGGACGGTTCTTTTAGTACTTTCTGATCGTTTTCATCACGTATTTGTACACCCCAAAAAAAATAAGAGAAAAAACGACGACTATTAAAATATCAATGAAAATCCCCATATATTATAGCCCTCCGCTACATCCATTTTTATTAATTTTATCTGCAATTTAAATAAGTTGCAAACCATTATATTACAAATGTGTATTTTTGTAATAGTCCTGTCACATTCCCGTAATACGTCATACTATGTAGAAAACGAAGGGGAGAGTTTGATGGGAAGTTTAAAAAAGCTTCTACTAATGTATGGAATGGTTCTGACTTTATTCTATGGAGTGTTTTCAGTGTTGACTTATAACAGTATTCAAATCAAAATGGAGAAATTGGAGGTCCTTGAGCAGGAGTATATTATAAAAGAGGAGCAGGGTGAGGTGCCATATGCATTCAAACAGCAGTACGGAAAAGAATTCAAGGAATATGAAAGACTGCAGAATAGATTACAATCATTCTGGATGAAATGGGTGTTCCATTTTCCAGAATTTAAAAAGCCATAAAAGCTTGTTAGAATGTTTATCTTCCTTCTATTCAGGGTATCTATTGGATTAGCACATTTAAAATTGGTACATTATCCCTATATTTCCTTCTACAACCCTTCTTATGTAAGGCTTTATTGCAATTGTAGGTGGATTCTAGGAAAAAATTAGTAACGAATGTATGTTATAATGTAGCTAAGTCGAAATTTTGGAGGTGTCATTTTGAAGATCAACGTTTTTCTTGATGATAGTCGGACATGTCCTAATGGGTATATACTCGCAGAGGACATTGACCAGTGCCTCACCTTGTTAGAGGGTCATGCGATAGATCATCTCTCTTTAGATCATGATTTGTTGAATAGACATCGAAATGGTCTGCTGCTCGTACAAAAGATGGTAGAAAATGAGCTGTATGCGGATAGAATAACCATTCACTCCGCAAACTCGGTTGGCAGTAAAGCAATGTATCGTTATTTGAAGCAAGCGCAAGAAGATTTGAAAATGCCACCAAACATTAAAGTACTCCTAAGACCACTTCCGCTATTCTAAGTATTGCCTACTCTCATTCGCCAAATCTCTTCATATTACCGCAAAAGGATTCGTGCAACTTATAACAAATCGGATCTTTCACCAAGGTTTTTAATCCATACTCTAGTATATAAATATATGCTTGACAAAAGAGAAGTAGCCGTATAACTCGATACAACAGTAAGATTATCCGTCTATATCATTATATGAATTTGGGGGACTGGACGGGAAATTTCCGTTTGGTCTTTTTGGTTTGTGCACGTTAATAACTGTTTGATAAAATAAAACAAAGAGGTGAGGTAAATTGGAATCAATTCATGATCATCTTGCATATGACTTAGATATTCTGTTTGTCGGTTTCAATCCCAGTATCCGTTCGGGTGAAACGGGTCAACATTATGCAAATCCAAATAACAGGTTTTGGAATATTCTTTTTGAAGCTGGTATCACTCCGAGAAAATTTGCTCCTACAGAGGATTTTAAGTTGGTAGAGCTTCATTATGGTTTGACCAATATTGTTTCCCGGCCAACAGTAGGGGCAGCTGATATTACAAAAGAAGAATACAAAAATGGAAGGGGGGAGTTGATGGGGAAAATTCAAACCTACCAGCCTAAAATAGTCTGTTTCGTCGGTAAAGGGGTGTATCAGGAGTATAGTGGTATCCGTCAATTGAACTGGGGGAGACAGGAAACATCCATGGTAGAGGGGACCATTGATTTTGTAGCGCCTTCATCTAGCGGTCTGGTTAGAATGAAAAAATCAACGATTCTCAGCATATATATGGAATTAAAAAGCCTAAAGGACAGTTTGATTGGGCAAGGAACAAATTAGAAAACACTTCCTCCATATTTGGGTGAAGTGTTTTCCGATCTTTGAAAGGTAATTTTTATTTTCGAGCTATGGAACTATCTTGCTCTTTTTCTATTGTTCTTAGAGAATTTCTTATTTCCAGCATGTTTTCTATTTGAAGAGTAAGTGAATGTTTAATCAGTGTATTTTTCTCCTGTTGCCCATCCTTTAAATAGGTAACGTCCTTTTTCAGATGACTACAATCATCCTTTAATCCTTCCTGCTCCTTGTGGAATGCCATTTGAGCTGCTTTTATTTCTTTTAATTCCGAAAGTATTTCATTTAGTACTTTCTCCACGTCTTCCACTCCTTTTATAAGAAGGAAAATCCTCTTATTTTTACATATACCTTAAAAGTATGAAAAGCAGATATATATATATTGTTTAAATACTCTTTCTGATAAGACTTTAAACACAATATTAAAAACTTAAAGAAATTCCAAGCGAAAAGAAAACAACAAACCCGCCTTATTTATGGACGGGTCACCGTTGTTGGTGGCAGAGTAAGTGCTCCTGCCAATGTAGGTTTGATGGATATATTATCAAAAGAGATACCTAATTGTACGGTAGTCTGTGCTATCTCAGGTCTGATACCGGATAGAGTCGTTTCGACACCAATCAGGTTCAGGGCTTTTATGAGATTGAATATTTGGTCTGCAACGAGTGTATCTATGATGACGACACCTGATAGATCGATATATAACTGGTTGATCCCTTTCTCCCCACACTGTTCCAACGTATTTTCCAGAATGAATCGTGCCCTACTTGTATCAATATCTCCCACCAAAGGCAAGAGCGCACGGTTATTATCCAGTGCAATGATAGGTGAACTTAATTCCTTAATCATATCTTGCTGCGCTTGAAGGCGTTGCTCTGAATACTTCTGATTCTCTTCAACAAATTTCAAGACGACATCATCGAATGCTCTATTAATCATATGATTCCATATCAATTCATTTTCTTTTTCCTCTTGGTGGAATTCCACAAATTCTGAGATGAAGGTGAGGTATTGTCCCCGAACCCGGAAAAATTCCCGCAAAGTATGATGGATAGGTGTGTTTAGATGTTGTTCATCTTGTGCAATGGAAAGAATCCATTCTTCAAAATCCTTGAAAAACTTTTCCTCCTCTTCAATAAAGACTTTGCAAAGATGAAGGTGAAAATCATAATTCTGTTTTTTTAGTGTATTGATGACTTCGGGGTTTGTTGATGCGTAGACTCCTTTTGAATTAGCCTTATCCAAAGATTGATACCATTCTTCGGTAAGTATTTTCGCTTTATCTAACAAAAATGTATGTAATTCATTATTTCGATGCATGTTTATTCCCTCCAACTCTCTCCCTATTTACCTTTAATACAAGCGGTATAAACCAATTTCAGTAGCCTTTATTGTAATCGACCAAATTTTTTAATGGATATTCTTCTTTTAGATATTTTTTTAAATTTGGAATGAAAATGTCCTCTATGACTCGCTTTGTATAATGTTCGGTTGAGCCTGAAGTATGAGGGGTTATGATGACATTTTCCATCTCCCAAAGCTTGCTTGATTTATCTAAAGGTTCTTTGATGAATACATCGAGTCCAGCACCGGCGATTTCTTTTTGTTGTAACGCCTGTACAAGTTCTTTTTCAATGATAACTTCGCCACGTCCAATATTAATGAGGAAAGCGGACTTTTTCATAAGCGTGAATTCTTCGCTACCAAACATTCCTTCCGTTTCAGCGGTCAATGGTAGTGTAATAACTACATAATCGCATATTGGTAATACTTCCTGTAGTTTGTCGGGAGTGAACATTTTATCAACATTTTCAGTAGGTTCACCGGAATGCCGAACACCAATTACATTCATTCGAAACGCTTTGGCTATTCTTGCTGTTTCTCGTCCAATCTCACCAACACCTATAATTCCTAGAGTCTTTTCATGCAATTCAAGGTTCATATGTGCGTGATGCCATTCCTTTTTCTGTTGTTGATTCACATATGTATGAATTTTTCTGGTCAAACCAAGCATCAATGCAAAAATTGTTTCGGAGATCGGGTATGCATGGACACCGTTAGCGCTTGTTAATAAGATGTTATTTTCGGAAAGTTGTCTTAGCGGCATGCTGTTGACACCTGCACTCCAGGACTGTAACCAACGAAGTTTTGATTCTTTCCCTAAAGAAAGTTCCTCCAGCCCTTTTTTCCAGCCGACAATTACTTCGGCGTCTTTAGCATGTGGTTCCCATATTTCTTTTTCTTTACCCACAATGACTTCAAAATTTGGAACAAGCTCTTTTATTTGTTGCGTGTACGATTCTTCAATATTCTGAGTGATAAGCATTAAGCGTTTAGGCATTGTTAAAAACTCCTTTTATATTTATCCTTATAATTATTTTAACAGATTATAGATAATTATTAGAAATTTAAAGCAAGGGTTTAAGGGTGATATGTCGAATAATAATAGGAAGAGACCAGTAAAATAGATGGATTAAGTGAGTCAGCAATTACTACTGTGAAGAGGTGAAGCTGAACTTGAAGGGTTATTTAGTGGGTTTTTTAAGCAATCATAAGTTATTTGTTCGGAAAAGAAAGCTCATCAGTACCATCAAATTCATTATTTTTTTCCTTATCATGTTCATTGGCTACCTTATCGCTTGGTTGACGGAAGGAAGACCTTAAAAAATGAAACCTAATCTTTTAATCTACCGTCTAATGGAAAAATTTAAAGGGGAAACATATGAGAAAGTTATTGATAGCATTGGGAGTGTTGGGTTTGGGGATATTACTATCTCTATATCCGTATAACATGTATAAAGAAAAAAAGAATCTGAACAATTTGGATCAATGGTTGAACCATCAGGAAACGAAAGAAAGCCTATTTGAGGAGAACATCGAGATTATCGAGATTATTCATCTTGGCACTGACATCTACAGAGTAAAAGATGAGGATGGTAAAATATTTTTAGTGGAGTTCAAACAACAAAGGCTAAATGTTAGAATTCACGTATATAATGAAGGAAAAGTTATGGAGCGGTTCGGGTTTAAATAATGGCATTTCACCTGTTACTCAAATATACAGGTGATTTTTTTGTTTTATAAAACTTTTTACAGATTCAATAGGTCTAATGAGTATAAAACAACAAAAAGAGCTTTCAGGAGTGTGGGATCGTTGGAAAAGAAGATGTTGGTCGAGAAAGCGAAAAAGGGGGATGAAGAGGCATTTTTCACCCTTATAGCGGCACAAAAAGAACAGCTCTACAGGATAGCCTATTCTTATATGAAGAATGAAGCCGATTCGCTTGAGGCCATTCAAGAGGTTACATATAGAGCATTCAAAGGAATCAAGAAATTGAAACAGGCGGACTATTTTTCCACCTGGCTAGTAAAAATCATGATTAATTACTGTCGAGATGAATGGAAAAAGAGGAAGCGTGAGCCGAACATTCAAATGAAGATGGAAGAGGCATACACAGAGGATAACGATCTCCAGTTGGAAATGCAGGAGGCAATCTCATTATTAGGTGATCCGTATCAGACGGTTATTCAACTGAGGTATATGGAGGACTTTAAAATCAAGGACATTGCGAAAGTGATGGAATCTCCGGAGAACACGGTAAAGACCTGGTTGACAAAAGGGTTGAAGAAACTCCGACTATATTGGGAAGAGAAGGGAGGTAATGAGCATGTTTGAAAAAGAGGAAAAAAAGCTGCAGGAATGGAAAAAGGAGTACACCAATATAAAGGTTCCTGGGGATATTGATGACTTTATTAGAAGCGGGATTCGTAAAGGGAAAGAGCGATCACGTCCGCCATTCTGGAGAATTGGTATGGTTGCTGCAAGCATCCTCCTTATCATCTTTCTAACGACTATCCGAGTTTCGCCGGCATTTGCTAACTACGTGAGCACTATTCCTGGGTTTGAGCGGATTGTGGAGCTGGTCCGGCATAATAAAGGAATCATGTCGGCGGTGGAGAACGATTATCTTCAGGAGGTGGGTATCACACGAGAGGAAAATGGAGTGTCATTGACGATAGATGCCATAATCGTGGATGAAACACAGATGCTGGTTTTTTATACAATAGAAAGTGAAAGAGATTTATCGTCGATTCGTCTAAATGATATCCGTCTAAAATCAGAAACCGGGGAAACTCTGGAACCATATGGCTTAGGTTATGGGGGGCATGATGACATTGACAAAGGGAGAAAGATATCAGGTGAACTCCAGGTTACCTACCCGGATGGAATGGTCATCCCGGAGAGATTCACTTTGGAAACTGGATTGAAGGAAAATGAAATCGAATTGGCGGAAGGTTTCACATTTCCGATAGAAGTGGATATCGCCAAGTTCTCTGCAATAATAAAAGAGATACAGATTAACGAGACTGTGGAAACTGGAGGTCAATCCATCCATTTTGAAAAATTGGAGATACATCCTACCAGAATCGCTCTTTTCATGAGTTATCAGGAAACAAACTCACACAAAATTTTCCGATTTGATGATATTGCGCTGGAAGATGATAAAGGAAACAAATGGATTCATGATGGAACAACTATAACCGAAGATAATGAACAGGTCCTTTACTTCCAGAGTAATTATTTTTCCGAACCTGAAAATCTGGACCTTGTTTTCTCCTCCTTCACAGCTCTTCCAAAAGAGGAACTCGAGGTAGTAGTGGATCTTGAAACAGAAAGCATTATCAAGGCTCCTAGTGACGGAAGATTGAAGAAGTTCTGGGTGGAAAATGAGATGGAAGATTTTAATGGGTTGTATTTTCAGATAGAAATCGATGAAGAGGACCAAAATTATTTCTTCTCAATTTTTGAGAGCAATATTATAGATCGTACAGGTACTAGTCATAGTTATAATACGAGAACTTACGGGACCGAGGAAGAGGTGTCCTTGTATGAGCAAGGCTTAATAGTAGATACAGAGAAATTGGTCAGTCCGGTTACATTGACGATAGCGGATTATCCATCGAGAATCAGAGAAGAAGTGAGATTGAAAATAAAATAACAGTTTGTAGGGGCACAAGTTAACAGATTGTGTCCTTTTTCATCATTCCTCAGTTCTTTACGTATTTCATACAAGCTGTCCAAATTCTGTACACTTTTTCTGCTGAAAACCATCAATAGAATTGGCATGCTTTTTGCATTCAGTATGTGTATTACATAACTAGGAGGTATTTTACTATGGATATTCAAAACTGTGTAGCACTTGTGACAGGTGGGGCATCGGGTCTAGGAGAGGCAACAGTAAGAAATATAGTTGCTAAAGGTGGCCAGGTGTTAATTATAGATTTATCGGAAGAAAGAGGTGCAGTTTTAAAGGAAGAGCTCGGAGATTCCGTTCTATTTGTTAAAACGGACGTTACGAAGGAAGAGGATGTTCGCCATGCTTTGGAAACGGGCATTCAAACTTTCGGCTACATAAATACGGTGGTGAACTGTGCAGGGATAGGGGTGGCAAAAAAGGTCCTGAACCGGAAAGGGCCACACTCGCTTGATGACTTTTCCAAAGTTATCTCCATCAATCTGATAGGCTCATTCAATGTGATCCGTTTAGCAGCTGAACGTATGAAGGAGAATGAACCGAACGAAGGAGGGGAACGGGGTGTCATGGTAAACACGGCATCTGTTGCGGCATTTGACGGACAAATCGGCCAAGCAGCCTATTCTGCTTCCAAAGGAGGAATAGTAGGGATGACCTTGCCGCTTGCCAGAGAGTTCGCGTCATTCGGAGTACGAGTCATGACCATTGCCCCCGGGCTCTTTCACACCCCCATGTTTGATTCCTTACCAGCAGAAGCTAGGGATTCCCTTGGAAAAATGGTGCCATTTCCATCCCGCCTTGGTTACCCAGAAGAATATGCTCAACTCGTACAAAGTATCATAGAAAATCCGATGCTTAATGGTGATACAATCAGGCTGGATGGTGCGATTCGGATGCAGCCGAAATAAAGATATTAACAGCAAGAAGTTAAAACGGATTTCATTTCATAGATGAGATCCGTTTTTTTCTGTTTGTTGTATAGGGAATGATTCTATAGAATTCTAACCATTAGCGGGGGGAAACCGATGAAACTGAAGATGTTTCTAGTAATATCAAGTTTTGTATTATTTCTAGTTGGTTGTGGCATGAAAAATAAAGGAAGAACCTGATACTAGCCTTTCAAGATGAGTTCACAAATGATTTTTTAGAATCATCTGATGAAGTTATAAAAGGACACTATCTCTTCTAATCCCAAACGGAAGGATATACAATTAACTTTCCTGTGAATGCTTCCATGGACAAAGCTGCTTTTGAGAGGGCTGGAGATGAATTTGAAGCAGTCGGTTTTGTAGAAAATGATGAAAAAGAAAATCTATCTTTTTACTACAACATTAAATACTAAGATCAATTTTAATTTATGTAGCTTATTTAACGTCTACTATGCCTATTGTAAAAAGTTAGAAAAATGATTCAAAAGACCTGTTTTGTAATTATGTGAGTCAAATTTGATAAAAATCAAATGAAAAAAGTACATTAATAAACGGATCATCCTTCTAATTAACTATAAAAAACCTCATAATAATAATTCCTCGTTAGGGCCTAACTAACAGACAGGATTCGACAATCGGTTCAGTCAAATTGACTACTTTTGAATCACGTGGTAATTATTATATAGCTATAAAAAAGACGATTGAATTCTTTGATAAATTAAAATAAATTTTTTATAAAAATTTTTATGAAAGGGATTATTTGTATAACGTATAGGGAATAAGTCTTTTAGAAAATACATATTATGCCATGTTAATGGCAATGCCTAGGGGGAAGGGCTATGAAGAAAACGATGCTTCTAGGATTATTGAGTTCGGTACTTTTGTTAGGAGGTTGTGGGATGAATTTAGATAGTGGTGGCAACCAAGGTGTAGGAGAAAAGAATGCTCCAAATTCAATCGCATTTAATGATGAATTTACAAAAGATTTTCTGGAATCATCTGAAGAAGTTGTAACAGGACACTATCTTTTTGAATCCCAAACGGAAGGATATACAGTTCACTTTCCGATGAATGCTTCCATGGACAAAGCAGCTTATGAGAAAGCTGGAGATGAGTTTGAAGCAGTAGGTTTTGTAGAAAATGATGAAAAAGAAAATCTATCTTTCTATTACAATATCAACTATGATGACCAACCAAGAGCAAACGATATCGAATTTAAATTAGATATGTTTGATACTTATTTAAATTATACAGGGGATTTTGAAGAATATACAAAAGACAGTGTTACATATTACTATGCCGAAGATATCTTTGAATATGAAGGGAAAAAGAGTTACCAATATTTTGCTTATATTAAACCTGATATAGAAAATAAAGGGATTAACTTCATTGGTAGTGTTACTTGTATAGATTATGATCAACCTTGTAAACAAGATAGTAATGAAGTAAAAGATAAGGTTTTAAATATTATGCATTCAATAGATTTTAAATCTAGGTGATAAATATGGGAAATACAGAAATACTTCATGCAAAAATTATTAAAGCAAGAATAGCGGAATTAGAATATAAGCAACTTACCATTGAAAACATTAGAAGAATTTACATTGAAGAAATAGGAAAAGAACCCCCTGGGAAAATTACAATATATCACTCAGATGAGCTTCCTAAATCTGTAAGAGATTATGATTCTGGATTTGATGGTACGGTAATTCATTTTATGGATTTAGAAGCAGGTATTAATCAGTCCTATACAATTACCAGAGGGAGTGAGATGGGAGAAAACAATGGTGAAGGGCCCCCAAGTGATTGGTTATATAATACGTTTGGCATATTTGGTGGGAAAGCACAAAATCAATTACAAGATGCTAGACACTTTGAAAAACATGTAAGTAAAGAAATAAATAGTGCAGTAGATAAAGAAGTTAACTATATAAATGGACAAGGAAAACATATTAATCCTCAAGCCTTGACTAAATACGGGATAGGGCACTCTCTTGGTGGAAATCTTATTCAAACTATTCAAATATTGGATCAACCATTTGAAAGTGTAACAGCTATTAATGATGCTCCTCCTAGCTTATATCAACTCGCAGGTCTTGACATAAAGTTTAGACAGGCCATATTCATGAAATTTAACATACAAAGTAGAAAATTAGATGACATCTACGAAATAGATCCTAATAAACTAAAAGAATTTGCTGAGGATTATTACCAAGTTCCGGCCCAGAACATTCACCATATAACGATAAAAGAAGAATTTTTATATTCTGTCATAGGGTTTAGAGGATTTTTAGATCTTGGTTCTCGTGAACTTCTAAAGACGTACCCACACACAGACGGTATTGCCAAATACATGAATAAAGTCTCAGACGAAAACCTATACATCATCCAACAATTTGTTGCAAAACACGCTCCAGCCTACGAAAAATCAGGAATCGATGGCCTCAACAGAAGTATGTTTGGAATCGACCAGGAGCTCTTCATTCTAATCGATGATATCAAACAGGATTGGAAAAAAATCTTTGAACCTCCTAAGTGGAAACGTGGAGCGGTTCCGATGACGATAGGTGTTATTGGGTTTGGAAGCTTTACAGTGGATATGCCGTTTGCGTATCCAGTTAAAGAGTTTCCAAGTGAATTTTTCTCTAATCAACAGGAGTTTATTTCAAGGGCCTTAGAGATAAAAGCCAAGCTGGCAGATTTGACAGAAGTCCTTCCTTCTTTACTGGCTTTAGTTGGAGAAATCAGCTCTGATTTGTTGAAGCTGATTCAGGTTCATGTAGAGGAAATGCTCGGTAGCATAAAGCGGATGATTGAAGCAATCGGTAGTGCTGCTTTAGATATTGGTAAAAACCTTGTTAAAGACTCCTTTACTCATAACTTGTCGCAGCATGAGACTATACTGACAGTAATTGAGCTGGCGGCAACCATGGATCAAGAGAGCAGGAACATTCAGAACAGTTATCAAGCAATCATCGATGATACGAATGAATTTGTTGGGGAATTTGGCGATGCCGCCCATGCTCATGGTATGGAACATGTTGTTAACTCTTTGAATCAGGTAGCAGGTCGTCGTTACGAAGGAACAGATATGATCCGCTATAAAAACGGGACAGATGGAAGAACCATTGAGGTCAACCTATCTTCTGCAGTGAGAATTTACCAGCTTGGTCTAGATAAATGCATGGAAAAGGAAGAAGCACTTACTGCCTGGAGGAGACTGTATTACACAGAATACGTTGACGATCTGGAATTCAGAAAACTGCGGGTGATGAATGCCATCCACCAGATGGAAGCAAATCCGGGGAATTACAGGCATCTCCTACCGATTTCAAGTGATGATGTGAAAGTTACTAAGATTAATGTTCATGAGTATATCAGACCGCTAGATCCTATGTTCCAAGATTCCTTTGAAGGGATGTATCATTACCTACGGGAGGAAATTGAAAAAGCAAAAGGTATGATCAGCAGGGTAAGAAGGTCTATCGAAGAATTATTTGAAGAAGACCAAAGTATTTCGAAGATGTTTGAATTACGGTAAAGGGGGTGGTATGAATAGGACAGTATAAAACCTCGTATGTCTTTGCACCTTATGAAGATTTGAGATTTAAGTACCTTACTTTCAATTCTGAGCTAGGAAGAGTTCGAGCTATTGGTGATGAGTTGGCAAGAATAATTAATGCTGAACTGGAACAGAGTAAAGGAAAAGTTGTAGAACAATCATTATTGGAGTTTAATAAGAACCACCGATTATTTACAATCATCACAAATGATCAGTCAAGGTTGATGGCCACCCTCTCTAACAAATACCACGAACATGTTGATGAGATGAATAGGCAAGACCTGACCATCTTCTTTGAAGAAGTTAAAAAGACGATCGGCTAATGATCGATTAATTAGTCGAAATACCCAGAAAGATATCAATATGTGAAAAAAATACTATACTTTGAGGTTTCAATATTTGGTAACCAGGGTAAAAGTAGGTATATATTACTTAATTTACTAGATTTGCCAGAAAAACTTTGACCTTTTAGTAGTGTGTTTTTTACAATAAAAGTAACTCATAAAAGAAATGGAGAGATGTAGAATGTCAGGAATTATTCGCGTTACCCCTGCAGAGTTAGTTGGAATGTCCACTCGTTACAGAAGTGAAAGCAGCCAGGTTGGAGATCAGATCAACCGTCTGGACAACATGATCCGTGAGCTTGAAAGTGTATGGGAAGGTGAATCCAGCCGTGCGTTCAGTGATCAATACCAATCCTTGAAGCCTTCTATCATTCAAATGCAGCAACTACTTGAGGACATTTCCGTTCAGCTTAACAACACTGCAAGAGCTCTTGAAGATGCTGATACTCAAATCGCCAGCCAAATTCGCAGTTAATTTTCTTAGAAGGAACCCAAATGCCTTTAACTAGGATTTGACAAGTATTTTCAGGCTAGCAAAAAGAAAGAAGGAGCGCCGTGCTTTTAAAGAGCTGAATGCGTTCCTTCTTTTATGAGGTGAAAAATGATGTACATAGAAATCACAATAGATCTAAAAAACTATCAAAATGAGTCCTTTGACCTCCGATTATCCAATTACCATACAGTGAAGAAAGTAGTGGATATTGTGTGGCAAGCATCCTCCATTTCCACTCCTCCAAGAGAAGGTCATTGGGTGAGAGTTGCGAATAAACAGTTGATTTTATCAGGAACAGACAAACTGGTGGAACATGGAATTACATCTGGGGACCGTTTGGAAATTCTATAAAGGAGCAATGTATGATGTCTGATCAAAGTCGAACATATCTGGAAGAAGAATTACAAGCGGTACTTACAAAAGAAGGGGAAACAGTAAAGCTGGTTTTTCAAAAGGAAAGAATCAAGTTGGAAGAAGCAAAGGAAATTCTAATGCTTCAAGAAGTAAATCATTCTATACATAAAAAGATCCAGGAAACGGAAGATGAATTAACCATTATATATCATATTCCACCTGCTTTTTCATCTTTTTCCCAAATGAAAAGAAAAGAAGAAAAAAGCAGATGGATATTTGCCTCGCAATTAATAAAGAGTGTGAAGTACCACTCGCTTTCAAGACTTCATCTCCTTGTTTGTCCCGAAAACATGGTAATGGATGAGAGCCTGACACCATATTTTCTGCATTATGGTGTAATGGAAAGCCTGCCTCCTTATGAAAAGGATCAAGAAAAACTTTGGCAGGAGACAAAGGCAGTTATCGCAACTGCCATTGACAGGAAATTCACCTTCCAAGAGTATCTGAAACTTTCTCAAACATTAGAACTATCAAAAATTGCCAAGTCCATCATGAATGCGAAAGATGAAGAAGAGCTTTTAGCCATCATCCGAAAAGGGATAAAAAGGTTGGAGGAGAAAGAAAAACAAATAATTCACCTTCCGCAAAAAAAATGGAAGTTGACCAAATTTGCATCAATAGGACTTTTAATTCTCTTCATACCTACAGTTGTGCTGGCCGTGTACTCGCTTCTATTTGCACAACCTAAACAGGCAGCATTTATTCAAAGTTCTGAGTATTTCCTTAAAAATGAGTACAGCCAGGTGGTCAATACTTTAAGCGGTTATGAGCCGGCGAATATGCCAAGAGTAGTGCAATATAAATTGGCTACATCCTATATCATCAACGAATCATTGAACGAAGATCAGAAGGATACATTGCAAAACAGGATTACTCTTCAATCTGACCGCCAGTATTACCTCTATTGGATTCATATCGGGAGGGGAGAAGCGGAACAAGCCCTTGATATTGCACGGTCCCTTGAGGATTCGGAAATTATTCTGTATGCATTATTGAAGTATAAAGAGCAGATAAGGGCCCAAAACGATCTTACAGGTGAAGAAAAACAAAATCAGCTGAAAGAGATCCAGGATGAAATAGATGAATATGCGCAAGCAATAAAAGCATTGGAAGAAGAGGAAGAAACCGAAGCTGAAGAGGAAGAATAAAAACATGGTAAATTAACCGCGGACTTTGGAATGAGGTGAGTGTGTGATGAATTTCTGGTTGTTCTATAAAGACCATTATCAAAAGGTTTCTATATCAAATAATAATAGATTAACCATTGGAAAAGACGTAGAGGAACAAGTTACTGTTCATAATTTTCCGTTCATAGAAGGACCTATATTCGTTGAATGCCAGGATGACAGTTTTGTAGTTTACCAAAATGATAGGCAAATAGGAAGCGGAACATACACACAACCTTTCGAATGGAAAAGGGAAGAAGAGGTAATGTGGATGGTATTGACCCCTGGTATGACTGAGGTTAAGTCCTACTATCTAGGGAACAAGAATGAAACTACAATCAGTATGGAGAGCAAGGGTACGACTGATAATTGGAATATTCCCTACTTATTTAAAACGGAATGTAGTGCAATCAATTTCACGAGAAACATTTCCGGAAAATGGGTTGTGATGACAGATGGGACTTCATGCTATCTCAATGGACTTAAACTATCCGGTGAAACCACTCTGGAGTCGGGGGACCTTCTGCTTCTTCCATTCATGGAGATCCGTTACGTGGAAGAGGATATTGTTGAAATTACTAGCTTTGAAGAATATAAATCAGAGTTACCAGAAATGAAGCTTCCCCAATCAGAGATGAAAAAGAAGTATCCGAGTTACCGTAGAACACCGCGAATGGTATATGAGCTTCCAGATGATAAGGTTTCCTTGCAATTTCCTTCACAGGAATCTGATGACAATAATAAAGGACTATGGCTGATCATCATGCCCCCACTCATCATGCTTATTGTCATGGGGGTAGTGGCGCTTGTTGCACCAAGGGGGATATTCATCATCATTTCCATGGTGATGTTCATGACAACTCTTATTACGTCAACAGTGCAGTTCTTTAAAGAAAAAGCCAACCGTAAAAGACGTGAAGAGCGTCGCAGAAGAGTCTATAGTCTCTACCTTGAAAATAAGAGAAGAGAGCTTCAGGAGCTAGCGGATAAGCAGACACATGTTCTGAATTTTCATTTCCCTTCCTTTGAGAGGATGAAATATT
Source organism: Bacillus sp. LL01 (assembly GCF_001037965.1). Classification (NCBI taxonomy): domain Bacteria; kingdom Bacillati; phylum Bacillota; class Bacilli; order Caryophanales; family Bacillaceae; genus Bacillus; species Bacillus sp. LL01. Next base: position 245,932 of record NZ_LFEL01000003.1, read on the forward strand.
TGACCGGTCAAGTATCCGACCGGATTTGGGAAAGGTCAATGGAAAGCCATGACTTCCTACAGTTCCGATTGGGGCGGGGGAAGGTCCCTTCCAGTTACGATATATCCATCAATTCAGGTGATATGGCCAATAGGGAAATTGACGATCTATTGGAGCAATCCCAGCTGATGGAAAAGGTGTACAGGGAAATCGATAATGTCCCTGTAATTGCAGATCTATCCAAAGGAGCAATCGGTCTGATAGGAAAAGAATCTGTCATGAAAAATGAAATACATCAGATTATAGGGCAGCTATCATTCTTCCATAGCTACCATGACCTGCGATTTGTTTTTATATTCAATGAGAAAGAGTATGAACAGTGGGAATGGGCGAAATGGCTTCCTCACTTTCAGATTCCGCAATCCTTTGCCAAGGGTCTTATCTATAATGAACAGACAAGAGATCAGTTGCTCTCTTCCATCTATGAAATGCTAAGAGAAAGAGATCTTATGGAAGATAAGGAGAAGTTAACTTTTTCCCCGCACGTGGTTTTTATTATTACAGAACAGCAATTAATTGCTGATCATGTCATTCTCGAATACTTGGAGGGTGACCACAAAGATCTTGGAATCTCTGTAATTTTTGCTGCTGATTCCAAAGAAAGCCTTACCGATAATATTGAAACGCTCGTGAGGTATATCAATACCCAGGAGGGCGACATTCTAATCCAGGAAAAAAAAGCCGTTTCCATACCATTCAGGTTGGACACCCATAAGAGAGAAGGTAACGAGGACTTCTCTAGGATGCTAAGGACTCTTGACCATCAGGTGGGAATGACAAACTCCATCCCAAATAGCGTCTCTTTCCTAGAGATGATGAAAGTAAAGGAAGTTGGAAAGCTACCAATTAAAGAAAGCTGGCTTACGAGAGAGTCTTCCAAATCGTTGGCAGTACCAATCGGGCTTAAAGGTAAGGAAGACATTTCAGTATTGAACCTGCATGAAAAAGCGCATGGTCCCCATGGTCTTTTGGCTGGGACAACGGGTTCTGGGAAAAGTGAATTTCTACAGACATATATCCTATCACTTGCTATTCACTACCATCCACATGAAGTCGCTTTCCTGCTTATCGATTACAAAGGTGGAGGAATGGCCCAGCCATTTGAAAATATGCCTCATTTGCTTGGGGTTATCACTAATATTGAAGGAAGTAAAAACTTCAGTGCACGCGCTCTCGCTTCCATTAAAAGTGAGCTGAAAAGACGTCAGCGACTGTTTGATCAATACAAGGTCAATCATATTAACGCATACACTGATCTTTATAAACAGAATAAGGCTGAGGAACCTCTGCCACACTTATTCCTGATTTCCGATGAGTTCGCGGAACTGAAAGCGGAAGAGCCGGAATTCATCCGTGAGCTAGTAAGTACCGCACGTATCGGCAGAAGCTTGGGAGTACATCTCATCCTTGCAACTCAGAAGCCTGGTGGGGTGATTGACGAACAGATCTGGAGTAACGCCCGTTTCAGAGTGGCCTTGAAAGTCCAGGATGCAGATGACAGCAGAGAGATATTGAAAAACAGCGATGCCTCATCCATTACTGTGACAGGCCGAGGCTATCTTCAGGTAGGCAATAACGAAGTGTACGAGCTGTTCCAATCCGCCTGGAGTGGAGCACCTTACCTGGAAGATACTTCAGAATCTGAGGATGAAGTTGCATTTGTTACAGACCTTGGCCTTGTGCCACTATCGGACGTTTCAACATCCAAGAAGAAAAAGAAAAGCGGTCAAACCGAGATTGGTGCGGTCGTGGAAGAAATCAATTCCGTCCAACAACGGATGGGAATCAAGCAGCTTAGCAGTCCTTGGCTGCCACCATTGGATGGAAGGCTGTCCCGTAATAAGTATGTCTCGCAAGCTGAAGGCTTTATTTCCTTGGCATTAATGGACGAGCCGGAGAAACAATCCCAGACCGTCTATGAATATGAACTGATGGAAGACGGCAACATTGGGATATTTGGGTCTTCCGGATATGGAAAATCCCATACAGTTCTTATGCTATTGCTCAGCATTGCTGAAAAATACACACCTGAAGAGGTACACTATTATATTTTTGATTTCGGTAACGGAACTTTGTTGCCAATCCGCCAGCTCCCACATACAGCCGACTTCTTCCTGATGGATGAAGAACGGAAAATTGAGAAGTTCATGCGTATCCTGAAGGATGAAATGTCCCAGCGGAAAAACCTGTTCCAACAACAGGAGGTAAGCTCGATTAAAATGTATAACTCTATGAGTGAGGAAAAATTGCCGTTAATCTTTATGACAATCGATAACTTCGATTTGATCAAAGAGGAAATGCAGGACTTGGAGATGCAGATAAACCAGTTCGTGCGTGATGGGCAGTCACTCGGAATATATATGATCTTTACGGCGACAAGAGTCAATTCCATCAGACAATCGTTGATGAATAACTTAAAAACAAAGGTTGTCCACTATTTGATGGACAACAGTGAGGCCTTTACGATTCTTGGAAGGGTGCCATATAATCCAGAGCCTATTCCTGGTCGTGCCATTATTAAAAAGGATGAGGCATACTTCTCACAAGTATTTTTGCCAGGTGAAGGAAAAGACGATTTCGAACTACTGGATACCATTCGAAATAACGTTCAATATATGAAAGAAAAATATAGTGAGTATAAGGAGCCACAACCAGTTCCGATGCTTCCTTCCGATCTGAATGTCATCAATTTTGTAAAATATGCGAAAGGGAAACAAAAGGATGGTCTCGTTCCTATAGGATTGGATGAAGAGCTTGTCCAGCCTGTGTACATCAATTTTGATAAATATAAGCATTGCATGATTGTTGCACAAGCGCAAAAAGGAAAGACCAATGTCATCAAAGTCATTCTGAATACAATATTGGATCAAGGTGTAGAGTCTATAGGATTATATGATTCGTTTGATAGGAGTCTGTCAAACTATAAAGAAGAAAAGAAAGTCACCTACATTGAAACAAAAGACCAAATAGCCATATGGCTGGAAGAAGTGGAGCAAAAATTGCTTGCAAGAGAATCCGATTACTTGGAGAAGGTGCAGTTCGGTGACAGCTCCATGGATTACTCTCCTTTATTCCTTGTAGTGGATGGCTACGCAAGGTTCATTCAGACACTAGATCCGATGTTGCAGGACAAGTTTGCCAGGCTGATGAAGAATTATAGCCATCTTGGCTTTAATATTGTGGTATCAGGAAGCAACAACGACCTGTCAAAAGGGTATGATACGTTGACAATGGAAGTGAAACAAATACGCCAAGCATTGGTTCTGATGAAAAAATCAGAACAGAATATTTTCACTCTGCCATATGAGCGAAACGAAGAAGAAATACATCCAGGCTTTGGTTACTATGTAATCAACGGCAAAGAAATGAAAATTCAGATTCCACTTTGCGCAACTGAAAGGAAGGTATATACATGACGGGAAAAACCACCTATATAATCAAAATGGTGTTGGTTGTTCTCCTTATCCTCGTGACACCCGCTGTTTTCTTTGGGTCTGTCGGCGACAACCCGATGAAGGCTGAAAGAACTGCCTCCAGAGTAATTGCGGTAGTAAATGAAGACACAGGAATGGAAAAGGAAGATAAAGCCCTTGAGTTTGGAAAGGAAATCTCCACTATTTTTGAGGAGGGTTCTAGGTATGAATGGACGGTTATTGGTCGGAGTGCAGCAGTAAACGGGCTGAAAGATTCCAGATACGATGCAGTAGTTTATATCCCTTCCAATTTCTCCACCAACATCATGACCTATGAGAGTATGCAACCGGTAAAGGCGAACTTTGAATACACCGTTCAAGATCAACTGAATGTGATTGATCGCGAAAAGGTGTTACGTGAAATTGAAAAAGCGACCAGCAAGATCAACAGTAGAATATCCACTTTGTACTGGACCTATGTTTCACAGGATCTGGAAAATGTACGAGCTCATTTCGATACGATTCTACAAAAGGAAATAGACTTCCAGAATGCCATGCTCGCATTCTATAAACCTACTTCCTTAAACCTCGCATCCGAAATTGAGAGACAGCGTTCCATGCTTGAAAAACTTCAGTCAACAGTGGCAACTGTTAGCCAAGGCGCATCTGGAAGAGAAAGCACAGTCCAACAGTTTGAAGAAAACCTAACATCTTTTGTACAGTTTGTAGACCAATTTAAAGAATATCAAGATAGCCAACAATTGGTGTTACAAGAACTTCAGGATGAGAGTATGGGAAGTATCCAGCTGTTAGCATCCACCCAACCTTCCCGCCATGCCGAGGTACAAGATTATTTGTCTCAAGAAGGAACAGAGATAAATAATGGGCTGGAGTCTATTAATAACAGCATGGAAAGTAACAAAACCAATCTTGGTGAACTATCTGAATTAAGAAAGTCCGAAGTTGACAGACAAACAAGTGATATGGAAGCATTTTTTGAACAACAAGAACAGATTGCCTTGTCACAAAAGAATGCGGACCTTACTAAATTAGAAGAAACGATTGAGAACCTTAAAAGCAAACTTGAAGAAGAAGGCAAGAAAGAACCTGGAAAACCGGAAGATCCTAAACCCTTAACTACATCAACTAAAAATGATGTTAAGGATAATAATTCGGAATTAGAGGTTCCTGATAACAGAAGTTTTGAGAATGAAATACAAGAATTAAATGCGATTGCTAAAGACATTTATAATATCAAAACAATTATTGATGGGTTGGACGTTGTTCCTGAAGAAATACTAACTGCACTAAGTCCTTTAGGTGAGTTATCGACTAGGATTACAAAGGTGGAAGAAAGCCTTAAAGGTGTAGAAGAAGAAAACCCATTACTAAAGATAATCAAGCAGCTGGAAGCAGAAAAACAAATATTAGAAGAAGAAATAGTAGGATATCTTGAACAGATTTCCGAACTGGAAGAAGTTATTGCGGCCTTAGAAGGGGACAAAGAATCCTTATCAAATAACCTTCAAACAGTTATAAATGAGATTGAAAAGAAAGAACAAGAGATTCTAGATCAGATTCAAGTAGATGAAAGAAAAAAACGTTTAGATGCTATTTTTAAAAAGGAGATAAATAATAACAGTACCAAAGACTTATTAAACTATCACTCGTCTCTTGTTCAATTTGAAGAAACATTAAATAGAAATATTGATGAGGACGTGGAGTCGCTTCTTGAAGACATTCAAACCATTCTGAATGTCTCCAATACAGAGCAAAAAGAATGGATTAGTTTAACAACTGCCATGCCGAACACCATCGAACAGATGCAGGCACTTCAAGACAATTTCTCCGTTTTTATGGAAGAGTACAGAGCGAATATTGAAGAACAACAAACTGCCATCATGAATGATATTTCTTCCTTGGAGGAGAGTGCAAATAGCGTTATGGAGCAAGTTCAATTGTTTGCGAGTAACGAACCGACACCTACTGATGGCAATGATGGGAACACGGTTGTGAACAGACAGCAAACAATCAGTCAGGAGCTTTTGACGTTGAGCGACTTGGTGACATCCGTCGGGGAAAGTCAGTCCAACATTGTCTCCTATACAACGGAATTGCAGACAAATGTAGAAAATGTACAGAATGACGCAGATACACTCAATGCCAAGTGGGCGGAAAATGTGGGTGCAACAAAAATGTACAGAGACGATATTTTTAACGTTCTTGGAAATGCATATGTAGATGGACAGAAAAACGGTCCTGTTTATGACCATCTGTCAAATCCGTTGCAGATTAGCGGGGACGCTGCAAGTGGAACAGAGAACAACAGAGTACCACCGGTTGTAGTACTGGCAATCATCCTGATAAGCAGTCTCTTGATCGGGTATTTCAGCCATTACTTCAACAATGCTCCAATGCTTGTTCAAGGGTCAATGTTCGTGTTGTTAAATATTATCGTGGGATTGATCATCAGCCTTTATGGATTAAATATCTATCCTTTAGGCGAGGATCGTGCTATCCAGTGGTCCATTTTTACGATTCTTCTCCTGACAGCTGCTTCCGCAGTGGTTCTTGCCGGATTTAGTATGGACAAATTGGTTGGCTGGATTGCAAGTGTGGGCCTTGTGATTTTCTTTATTACTCCATTCCTATCACTTACAGCGCCGAACATCAACTATGAGGATCCAATGTCTCGAGTGTATATGTCCATTCAATATGGCTCAAGCTCACTCTTTGTTGGAGCGGTAATCACCTTGATCGTCATTCTTCTGTTGCTCATGATTATTCCGCAAATAGTTACTTTGCTGAAGAATAACAGAGCAAAAAAGAATGAGGACGAAGCATATGAAGGCTAAGATTCTACCTCTATTGTTGACCGTTCTCCTTATCTCTGTCATTCTACCGATAAACGTGGAAATGAAGAGAGCCGACTCTGATATTGAATCGCTGGAACCTAACAGTTATCAGAAACGGGATTTCAGGGAGAACACAAATTTTCTGCGTGAAAACAACCTGAATGAGCCCAGGGAATCTGTTCCAGAAGAACAGAAATTAATAACCTTTAAACAGCGCGAAAAAAAAGCAGAAGAGGATTTTCTTGGCTCCCTTTTTACTACAGAGGGAGAAAAAAACACTACTATTCAAGCCAACGCTGAACAATTAAATCTTTTTAAAGAAAGTGAGAATACTAGATATCAAGCATTTGGTATTACGGAAGATACATCAGAAATGAACAGCATCACCATTTTGTTATTTGGATTTCTTGGAATAGCCATCATCATGTTGCTGGTTCTTATCCTGCCAAGAATGGCCAAATGAAAAGCATAATACCTAAAACCCTCTCTATTTGTTAGAGAGGGTTTTATAATTGCTTAAATATTCTAAAATCTATTCTTTTCCGTTACAATGAAGATAGATAGTAAGTAAAAGGTGGTTTGCCTGTGATTTCTTTAAAAGAGATGATAACACCAGTTCCATATCAAATTACAGTTAGAACAAAGCTTGCAGAAGTGTTGAATATTATGAAAGAAACAAAGTGGAGTCTATTGCCAGTTGTTGATGAAGAAACAAAGTTAGTTGGCGTATTTACCAGAAGTCACCTGTATGCCATGATACTTGACGAAAAGCCCTTAACCACACCAATCAAGGACTATGTCCGAAAGGATGTATCTTCTTTAAGAGTGGATACCCCTTATGAAGAAGTGGAAAAAATCGTTCGGAAAAGTCAGGTCGGTACAGGTGTAGTAGTTGATACCGAAGAGAAAGTCTTAGGAATATTTACAAAGGCCGACATGGTTATGGGATTACTGAATACGACCAACACGCTCAAGGAACAACTTGATACTGTAATGGAGAATGCTCCTATTGGAGTAATCATGACAGACGAGTATTCAAAGATTATCTATGCCAATAAACGATTGTATGAAATAACAGGAATATCAAGGGAGCGTCTTTACAGTAAAAAGCTAAGTAAAGAGTTTCCCGAAATTGAAAAGATGATGGAACAAACAGAATGGAATTCCTCCTTCACTGTAAGTAGAATAAAGTCCATCCTCAATATATCAACATACCAAACTGTTCGTAATGAAAAAGGGTACATCATTCTGTTTCAGGATATCTCGGAAATAGAAGGGATCGCTTCCGAACTTGAATTGGTGAAAAATTTAAAACAGTCTCTTCAGACTGCGATTGACCATGCTTATGATGGGATATTGATGACGGATGCCCAGCAGAATATTCAAATGGTTAGTCCATCCTTGTTGGAACTGTTCGACTTGGAATATAGTGAAGTCATACATAAAAAAACGGACAAAGTGTTTCCTCAATTCCAATTATCAAAAGTTTTTAGTACAGAAGCACCTGAGGTAAGTGATTTCCAAGAAATCATTGGAATTAAATATATCATTCATCGCATTCCAATTATTCAAGATGGACGGATGGTAGGGGCGATTGGCAAGATAATGTACAGACAGCTGAATGAAGTAAGTGAACTATTTAAAAAACTGCAGAAGGCAGAAAATAAAGCGAGTTTCTATCACACGGAATTGAAAAAATCGGAGGCTGCCAGATATACATGGGATCACATCATCAGTGAAAATCCAGTCATGGAAACAATAAAAAAGAGCGCAGCAAAGGCAGCTAAAGGTCGTTCCACCATTCTTATCAGGGGAGAAAGCGGAACTGGGAAGGAATTGTTTGCACATGCCTCCCACAATAGCTCCGCGAGGAAAGACGGTAAATTTATTGTGGTAAATTGTGCGGCCATTCCCGAGGAACTGTTGGAATCAGAATTCTTCGGATATGAGGAAGGTGCTTTTACAGGAGCACGAACCCGGGGAAAAATCGGCAAGTTTGATCTAGCAAATGGAGGCACCCTTTTTTTGGATGAAATCGGGGATATGTCACTAACCCTTCAAGCGAAATTGCTCCGAGTTCTTCAGGAGAAGGAATTCTATCGGGTTGGCGGCACGAAAAGAGTACAGGTGGATGTACGAATAATTGCCGCTACCAACCGCAACCTGGAGGAGATGGTAAGGGAAGGAATGTTTCGTGAAGATCTTTACTATCGATTGAATGTCATTTCCTTATTTATTCCGCCACTTCGGGATAGGTTGAAGGATGTTGAATTGCTTTCAAAGAGAATGATGTGTGAACTTAATAGCATGATCGGTACAAGTATTACAGGCTTTGAACCACAGGCTAACCAGATGCTGTTTTCCTATCATTGGCCGGGAAATGTACGTGAGCTGCGGAACGTGATGGAACGGGCCATGACATTTGCTGAACATGGAAAAATCAAGGTGGAGGATCTCCCCGATTACATGTTTGGTAGCAGGGAGTCCATGCGAGAGATTGCTGTAACAGAAGAGGAGTCCATGGTCGAGAGTGCTGAACGTCATGCAATCGAAACTGCCTTAACAAAAACAAAAGGCAATAAGGCAAAGGCTGCTAAGATGCTGGGAATAAGCAGGTCTAGTCTATATGACAAATTGAAAAAGTACCAATTGAATTGAAATAAGAAGGCTCTTTTCTCAAAGATTGTTGCTATTCACTAGTAAAAAGTCGGCTATTGGGCTTTTTACGGCTTATCTACTCTAAAATAGGCATGTAGTTTACTCTGGATACCCGAGAAAAGAGCACGAAAGTAAGGAATATAACGGTTTGTTGATAAATATGAAAAAGCAACAAAGTTTACGAAAACAGCCAATGAGAAGGAAATGAGTGTCCGAAAGATGGACGCTTTTTTCTTTGTGTATTAAAGTAGGACAATTTTATAAAGCGGAATTAATATAAGTCTCTATTATTGTATATGATTCCTTTCGGTTTCTCTTGGCATAATTCTTGCATTTAAATACTCGAATTCTATTTTAAAGGAGGAACGTGTATGAACATTGGAATGTATGTGTCGCAAAATGCCAGAAAGGTTCCCGAAAAGCTTGCCATCGACTGTGAAGGAAGAACGTATAATTATGACCAGTTCAACCGAGAAGTGAATAAGCTCTCTCATGGCCTGTTGAAGCATGAAGTATCAAAAGGCGACAAGGTAGCCTTCATGATGAAAAACTCGGATTACTTTGTTTTTTCCTATTTTGCAGGTGCAAAAATCGGCGCCGTAATCGTACCGATGAACTTCCGTTTAACTTCCACAGAAATCCAATATATATTGGAGCAGTCAGAAGCGAAATTAATCATCTGTGACGAAGAGTTTGAAGAAACAATCGCCAAAGCAATGACAGGTAGTAAGGTGGAAAAAGTGATTGTGGTGGGAACGCCGACGATTGCCGAAAACAGATCGTATAACGAAGTGTTATCCTCTAATGAACAGGATCCAGAAGTAGAAGTTCTTGAAACAGACGACCTTGAAATCCTATACACTTCTGGAACGACCGGACGTCCTAAAGGAGCCTTGTTCGACCACCGTCGAATTTTCAATGTAGGTCTATCCATGATGATCAGCATGGGAATCAATCAGCAGGAGCGCTTCCTACATATTGCTCCATTGTTTCATTCAGCACAGCTGAATTTATTCCTCGTTTCCGGAACAGTACTCGGTGCCACCCATTTCATTCATCGGGATTTCCATCCTGTGCATACACTCAAAGCAATACACGAACATAAAATAACCCATTTTTTCGGCGTACCGGCGATGTTCAATTTCCTATTGCAGGTACCTGATGCGGACAACTATGATCTTTCCTCCATCAAACGCTGTGGATATGGAGCGGCACCAATGGCACCTGACCTCGTGAAAAAGAGCATGAACTTATTTAAAAATGACCAATTCTTCAACCTTTGCGGTCTAACAGAGGCAGGGCCAAATGGAATACTGTTAGATCCACTCGGACACAAAAAACACCTTGGGAAGAACGGAAAACCGTCATTTTTGACGGAAGCAAGAGTGGTGGATGAAACCGGCAAGGACATTGATGTAGGGGCAGTGGGTGAATTTGTCCTGAAAGGTGAATCCATCATGAAAGAATACTATAAAAAGCCGGAAGAAACGAAAGCAGCGTTAAAAGATGGCTGGTTATATACAGGAGATTTGGCCACCGTTGACGAAGAAGGTTATATCACCTTGGTGGACCGCAAAAAAGACATGATTATCTCGGGAGGGGAAAACGTTTATTCCATTGAAGTGGAGGAAGTGCTCTATGAACATCCTCAAGTGATGGAAGCGGCCATTATCGGACTGCCCGATGAGATATGGGGAGAAGCGGTATGTGCAGTGGTCGTTTCTCATAAAGATCATGTGGTGGATGAAGAGGAACTGAAGCAGTTCTGCCGTCAGAAGCTTGCTGGCTACAAGGTTCCGCGAAAGATTTTTGTGGAAGAGATGCTGCCGAGAAATGCATCCGGTAAAATACTGAAATATCAGCTGAGACAGCAATTAAATCAAGTAAAAGCATAGGAGTGAAGTGGTTTGAAATCGCTTTCAACAAAAAGAGAACCAAGAAAACATCCATATTTAACAGAGGACCATCAACAATTCAGAAAGTCTTTACGCAAGTTTTTGGAAAGGGAAGCTGTTCCTTTTTATGATGAATGGGAAAGTGATCGCATCATTCCCCGTTCGTTTTGGACGAAGATGGGGGAACAGGGCTATCTTTGCCCGGATATTGATGAAAAGTATGGTGGAAGTGAGACAGATTGGGGTTATTCCGTCGTCATTAACGAAGAGCTCGAGCGTGTCGGAACAGGCCTGATCGGCGTTGCACTTCACAATGATATTGTGGTTCCTTATATCACGAGCTTTGGGACAGAAGAGCAAAAGCAGAGATGGCTGCCTTCTTGTGTGACCGGTAGAACGATTTCGGCGATTGCGATGACGGAGCCTGGGACGGGTTCGGATCTTGCCAATATTAATACGACTGCAAGACTGGAAGGCGACCATTATATCGTCAACGGGGCAAAGACGTTCATTACTAATGGAATCCATTCAGATTTAGTTATTGTGGCAGTCAAGACCGATACAGAAATTCGTCCACAGCATAAAGGAGTTAGTCTACTTGTAATTGAGAGGGGACATCCAGGCTTTTCTAGAGGCAGAAAGCTGGACAAAGTGGGGCTACACTCACAAGATACAGCCGAGTTATTTTTCGAGGATTGTAAGGTGCCTAAGGAAAACCTACTCGGTAAGGAAGGTCGTGGGTTCTTATATTTAATGGACAAACTGCAGCAGGAAAGACTGTTGGTGGGCATTGGAGCCCAGATTGCTTCAGAAGAAATGCTGCAATCCACTATCGATTATGTGAAAAGCAGGGAAGCGTTCGGCAGACCTGTCAGCCAATTCCAGAACACACAGTTCAAGATTGCCGAAATGGCAACAGAAGTGGAAATGGGTCGGACATTCCTTGACCAGCTAATTGCCGACCATATTGCCGGGGAAGATGTTGTGACAAAAGTTTCGATGGCAAAATGGAAACTGACCGAGATTGCCAGAAACATCGCGACCCAATGCATGCAGCTTCATGGCGGGTACGGGTATATGGAAGAATACAAGATTGCGAGAAGATATCGTGATATTCCTGTTGCGAGTATCTATGCAGGAACAAACGACATTATGAAAACGATTATTGCCAAAAACTTAGGATTGTAAGGAAGGGGATTTTCAGCATGAGAGAAGTCGTCATTGTAGAAGGGGTACGAACACCAGTGGGAAGAAGAAAGGGGTTACTAAAAGATTACAGGCCAGATGATCTAGCAGGAGAAGTTCTGAAGGAGCTAGTAAATCGCGCCGGGATTGACGCTGGACTTGTGGAGGACGTCATTTTTGGATGTGTGACACAGTCAGGCGAGCAGGCCGGGGATATTGCAAGGGTTGCCGCATTGATTGCAGGGTTCCCGATTGAAGTCCCTGGGACCACTCTTGACCGACAGTGCGGTTCCAGTCAGCAGGCTGTCCATTTTGCATCACAAGCCATTTTGGCGGGTGACATGGATGTAGTCATTGCCGGCGGAGTCGAAAATATGACAAGAGTGCCGATGGGATCCAACTATCAAAAGGCGCCGTTCAGTGACAGGCTGCAGGAAAAGTATGAAATCATCAATCAGGGACTTTCCGCGGAAAGGATTGCGGAAAAGTACGGATTTACTCGCAAGGAGTTAGATACCTTTTCTTATGAAAGCCATCAAAAAGCATTAAAAGCGCAAGCTGAGGGTTATTTTGCAAAAGAAATCATGCCGATTGAAGTGACATTGGAAGATGGCTCGACATTTGTGATGAAGGAAGATTCCGGTCCTCGCAAGGAAACGTCGGTGGAGGCACTTGGTGGATTAAAGACCGTGTTCAAAGAAGATGGCGTTATCCATGCAGGGAATGCAAGTCAGATCAGTGATGGAGCAGCGGCCCTTCTATTGATGACAAAAGAAAAGGCATTGGAGCTTGGATTAAAGCCGCGATTCAAAGTTCATACAAGGGTGGTGGTCGGGTCCAATCCAACCTTGATGCTGACAGGTCCGATTCCGGCTACGGAAAAAGTACTGCAAAAATCTGGCCTGTCCATTGAAGACATTGATGTGTTTGAAGTCAATGAAGCCTTTGCTCCGGTACCAATGGCTTGGCTAGAGGAAACAGGTGCAGATCCGGCAAGGCTCAATCCGAACGGAGGAGCAATTGCATTAGGACATCCACTTGGAGCAAGCGGTGCGAGGATTATGATCAGCATGATGCATGAGCTCGAACGTACAGGAGGAAAGTACGGCTTGCAGACAATGTGTGAAGGACATGGTATGGCGAACGCAACCATCATTGAAAGGCTTGATTGATATTTTAAGAAAAGTAGGAGGATGAAAGATGTCGATAACGATTGGGAGAATCTTTGATCTTACAGTACAAAAGTTTCCGGATAAAGAAGCGCTTTATGATGTGAAGAAAAATGTACGTTATACCTACAAGGAATGGAATGTGGAAGTAAACAGATTAGCCAACTCCCTAATGGATGAAGGAGTGAAAAAAGGGGACAGGGTCTCTACACTACTTTTTAACACAGAGGAGCTTGCCACGACGATGCTTGCTTGTGCGAAGATTGGAGCTGTATTCAATCCAATCAATTTCCGTTTGCAGCCAGAAGAAGTGGCATTCATTTTAAATGATGCCCAGCCGAAAGTTGTGATGTATGAGAAAGCGTTGGAGCCTGTTGTTGCTTCCATTGTCGGGCGTTTTGATAAAACGGGGTTCTGGATTATTGATGGGGAGGAAACTAGTTATTCCTCCTCTTATCAAGAAAAGCTTAAATCCTCTTCAACTGATGAAGTGGCTATCAATGTCCTGGAAAACGATACCTATGCCATTATGTACACTAGTGGGACAACAGGAAGGCCTAAAGGGGTGATTCACCGTCACAGGGATATGGCCGAGCAGAGTTTGATCGTTATATCAGCTACCAAGCTTGAAACAGAGGATATTGGGCTAGTGACAGCCCCGATGTTTCATTGTGCGGAATTGCATTGTGCAGTCATTCCAAGGATTCATGTTGGTGGAAAAAATGTCATCCTGCATCATTTCGAACCGAAAAAGGTACTGCAGCTCATACAGGATGAGAAAGTGACAAAGTTTTTTGCGGCACCCACTATGTGGAATATGTTGTTGCAGGAGAACTTTATTGACTATGACTTGAGCAGTTTAAACCTTGGGTTATACGGAGCTGCTCCGATGGCACCGGCACTTGTAAGAGCGTGCCACGACTTATTAGGAATATCGCTTGTCCAAGCATACGGCATGACGGAAATGGGACCGGCCATTACCTTTCTATCGGAAAAAGATCAGCTCAGGAAAGCTGGATCTGCTGGACAGGCATGCCTGAATCACGAAATTAGGATTGTGCGGCCGAACGAAGAGGGACCGAGTGACCCTGATGATATGTTGCCTGCAGGCGAAGCAGGCGAAATTCTTGTACAAGGCCCTTGCATCATGAGTGCTTATTTTAACAGAGAGGAAGCGACAGCCGCTGCCATGTATAAAGGCTGGTACCATTCAGGGGATATTGGCTATCTGGATAATGAGGGCTTTTTATTTGTAAAGGACCGGGTGGATGACATGATCATCAGCGGCGGAGAAAACATCTATCCACGGGAAGTCGAGGATATCCTTTATGAGCACCCCGGTGTTCTGGATGTAGCCATTGTCGGCCTTCCTGATGACCGCTGGGGAGAAACAGTGACAGCGTTTGTGGTGAAGAAAAACCAGACACTGACAGAAGAAGAGCTAGATGCTTTCTGCTTGAACAGTTCCCAGCTGTCACGTTATAAACGCCCTCGTAAGTATATATTTGTAGATGCCCTGCCTCGGAATGCGAGCGGGAAAATACAAAAGTTTGTCTTGAGAAAGCAAATGGAAGAGCTTGTAACAGAAGAGAAGTCGTCCCGATGACAGAAAACCTGCTGGAAGGGATTAGAATACTGGATTTCACCAATCATCTGCCTGGCCCTTTTGCCACCCAACGTTTGGCCGATCTCGGTGCAGAGGTAATCAAAGTGGAACCTTTGGCAGGGGATCCCGCCCGTCATACTGGGATCAAGCGTGATGGAACTGGTGTGGTTTATCTCGCTAATAATCGCGGGAAGATGAGTGTGTCCGCCGACTTGAAAACCGAGGAGGACAGGGAAAAAATAGTGAGTTTGGTAGAAGGCTGCGATATTATCATAGAAAGTTTCAGGCCTGGTGTGATGTCCCGGTTTGAACTCGACTATGAGACTATTAAACTGCGAAAGCCCGACATCCTCTATTGTTCCATTACAGGGTACGGGAACAATGGCAGATGGAGTAAGTTTGGTAGCCATGATATCAACTATATGGCTTTGAGCGGGATGCTTGCACAATTAAAGGATACATCTGGCCGTCCCATTCACCCTTCCATCACCATAGCCGACTACTTTGGCAGTATGGCAGCCTGTGAAATGGTGCTGGCTCTTTTATTAAAAAAAGAGCGATCAGGTTTAGGGGGCTACCATTCTATTAGTCTTATAGATGTTGCCACTTCCTTCATGGGGACGCACCTATCCATTCATCAGGAGGCAGGAGAGAACCAAGGCATCACGCTACTGAATGGGGAACTCATCAGCTATGGGATTTATGAAACGAAGGACGGGCGATTTATGGCGCTCGGTGCACTGGAAAATAAGTTTTGGGAGAATTTCTGCGAAGCGGTGGACCGGGCAGAATGGCTTGGAGCACATTTTTCCGTTAGAAGAAAAAGTAATCCTTTTGCACAAAAGTTAGAAGAATTGTTTGCTAGTCGGACAATTGAAGAGTGGACAACCTTTAGTCAAGATGTCGATTGCTGCTTAACACCGGTGTTGGAAGTAGGAGAACTTTCTAGTTATCCATATTTTATAGAAAATAAAAGTATTTTTCAGGATGAAGCAGGAAATGTAAAGGTTGCTATGCATGGTGGAAGTTCAAACGGATACAAGCATTCTCCAACTGTGGGAGAGCAAACAGCAAAATGGTTGGACAAGCTTTAACGTAAGCTAAAATCATTTAATCGAGAGGGGTAATGTTAGATGATGAATGTACCAATGACCGTCAGTTCCATGCTTGAAAGAGCGGAAAAGTTTTTCCCGAACAAAGAGGTTGTCTCACGAACTCTGTCTGGAGTGCAGCGTTTGTCCTATCGTAAAATTGGCGAGCGGACTCGAAGACTATCCAGTGCGCTGGAAAAGCTAGGGGTGCAAAAAGGCGATAGAGTAGGAACCTTCGCATGGAATCATCACCGCCACCTGGAAACCTATTTTGGAATTCCTGGAATGGGTGCAGTGCTTCATACCATCAACATCAGATTGGCTCCAGAGCATGTAACTTATATAGTTAACCATGCCGAAGATGTGGTCATGTTTGTGGATGAAGACCTTCTCCCGCTGGTGGAACGTGTGAAAGATCAGCTGGGTACGGTAAAAGCATACATCGTCATGACAGATAAAGAAGAGTTGCCCGCGACGTCACTACATCCCGTGTTCTCCTATGAAGACTTATTGGAAGAGGGAGATCCAAATTATTCTTTTGTAAAAGATATAGATGAAAATGATGCGGCAGGAATCTGCTATACTTCCGCGACAACAGGCAATCCAAAAGGTGTTGTCTATTCGCACCGCTCCTTGGTTCTCCATAGTTTCGCGCTTGGGTTGGCGGATACAGCAGGACTGTCCGAATATGATACATGCATGCCAGTTGTGCCGATGTTCCACGCAAATGCCTGGGGGTTGCCGTTTGCAGCAACCTGGTTTGGTACCACACAGGTGCTGCCTGGACCACAGTTTACTCCGCAGCTCTTGGCGGAGCTAATCCAAAGCGAGAATATTACTTTGACTGCCGGCGTACCGACCATTTGGCTCGGGTTGTTGAATGAATTGGAAAAAGGATTATATGACACATCCAGTTTGCGGGCGATTTTATGTGGTGGTTCTGCTGCTCCTAGGGGCATGATTAAGACCTTTGAAACGAAGTACGGTATCCCTTTCCTTCACGCATATGGCATGACGGAAACAACCCCTCTCGCTACAGTTTCAAGGTTGAAGAGTCACCAGGCAGACCTTGACGAAGAAAAAATGCTGGATATCCGTTCGATGCAAGGCCTGTTGGTACCTGGACTAGAGATGAAGGTCATCGGTGCAGACGGGGAGGTTCAGTGGAACGGGGTAGATATGGGGGAACTTTGTCTACGTGGACCATGGATTGCAGATGAATATTATAAGGATGAGCGTTCTAATGATGCATTTATCGACGGCTGGCTACATACAGGCGATGTGGTTACCGTTGATGAAGAGGGTGTGGTAAAAATTGTGGACCGCACCAAGGACCTTATTAAGAGTGGTGGAGAATGGATATCCTCTGTTGACCTTGAAAATGCGATCATGGCACATGAAGCCGTATTTGAAGCAAGCGTGGTTGCCATTCCACATGATGAGTGGCAGGAAAGACCTGTCGCGTGTGTCGTGCTGAAAGAAGCTTTTGTTGGCAAAGTGGAAAAGCAGGAGATTATCGCTTTCATTTCACCACAGTTCGCGAAATGGTGGCTGCCTGATGAGGTAATCTTCATGGAAGAGATACCGAAGACTTCGGTAGGGAAGTTCCTGAAACGTGCGCTTAGGGATATAGTGGAGAAAGAGATGAAGAGTACAGTAGAATAAAGGAATATATAAGGAGAAAGGCCTTTCGGTTTTTGAAAGGCTTTTTCCTCAAAGAAATTAAAAACTGACATCAACTTATAAAGTCAATGCCAGTCTTCACAGAGGACTATTTTAATATGCCCTCTCTCCCCAAGACAACCTCGAATCCTAAGCGGGCTTCCTTCAAAACGGATTCTCTCCACTCTCTGTCTTTCGGATAAAACATCTTCTGGAATTCATCCATCACCCACTGTCTGTCTTCTTCTTTTTCTGCACCGTACCAATAGAGCTGGTTTTCAAGTAGGATAGTGGTGAATTCACGCAGTTCGGCCTCTTTGTCATCTCCAAAGGTGCCAAATTCAAATAGGGCTGAGAAGAGATATGTATCGGGATACTCTTCTTTTTTAAGCTTATGGAAGTGGTTGGTAAAATCCCCCTTTACCTTATCCGGCGTGAATGTTTGGATGTTTTTTAATGGATACAAGGACTTTAATTCTTCTTCTTTGCGGGAATCAGTCTCTGACACCATCATCGTAATTTCGTTGGATGGACCTAGAGCTGTGTGCCAATCCATATGGATGACACGCCTATAGGTAGAAAGCAGCCTTCTCTGCACGCTCTTCAGGAAGTGGGCCGATTCTTCTGGTTCCTTGCCTCCGAAGTAGACCCCCCGCTCAAATTCGAACTGCCCCATGCCTTTTGCCTCGCTGATTCCACTGTAGCCTTCCTTGATTGAAGCCTTGGTCAGGTGGGAATATAAATCTGTTTTTTCCTTTTTTATGTTTTCGACTTTTCCGTTCGGCAAAAAGAGGTCTTTTGCTTTAGCGAAATTTTTGTTCACGTCTTCCGGTACAGAACCAAGGTCGTACAAATAGTTTCGGTTTAGGTCAATATTATTTTCCGTTACCCTGCGGAAGTTTCTCATTCCCCAAGGGTTCAATGCATGTATCAGACAGATACCGGTTGTTTGGGGATCGATTCCGTTCAAGTAATCATCTACAAAAAGATGCGTTACGGCAGCGCCTGCATACCCTTCAATACCGTGTTCCCCAGTGGTGAAGAAAAGAACCTGTTCATTTGAGGATATGGCCTCGGAAGAGATCATATCAATCGTGTTATCCTTTTCCTTCCCTATATTTTCACTCGTCAACTCCGCTTTCGGCCATTTTCTCTTGATTTTTTCCAAGTGTCCTTGGAATGTCTTTCGTGATTCCTCATAACTAGGTTGGAAGTATTTCTCGATTTCCATCATGATAACATCACCTTTCTAGAAATAAATTTATTTCTGCAATTTCTTTGATAAAGGATGAATGCCGATACTTTGAACAACCAAAGAAATCAGCACTGCGGCAAAGGATAAGGAAATGATCTGATCGGTATCCTTCACCTCTTGAGCTTGAAGGCTCAAGATTAGAAAAACAGACATAGAACCTCTTATACCGGACCAGCTTAAAAGAATGGATTCCTTCCAGTGGAACCTTTTCCTCCATTGCGGAAAGAGCTGCGTAGAACCGGTTATAATAACTAACCTCACCAGGACCGAAGCCAGGAAAATCAAGATGACAAGGCCCCAATTTTCAATCGATAGGTGGTGACCGGCCACTATCCCAATCAAAAGGAATAATAGCGAGAGAATGGAGATTTCCACTACCCCCCAGAAACCGTCAAGGGATTCTCGGAAGTGATCATTCTTGATGGACCGGTCAAATTCGAATGAAAGCATGATTCCAGCAAAAACAGTAGCCAGCACTCCTGAAAATCCGAAATGCTCAGCAAAATTGAATACTCCATAGGCAAGGATGATGCTCAATGTAACCTGATACTCTTTATGGTGGGTAATGTGCACCGCCTTACTGAAAAGCCAGCCTACAGCAAGCCCAATGAATATTCCTCCGAGGGAAACATATAGAAATTCCACAAAAAACGAACCGACAGAAAAAGACTTTCCATCTTTTAGATAGATGCCCGTTATTACCGTAAATAAAACGATACTTGTCCCATCATTGATAAAAGACTCTCCTTCCACCACTTCCGCCAACACCTTATTGCCCGAAGCCTTTTCCAGAATGGAAGTGACAGAGACAGGGTCGGTAGGTGTCAGTATGGCTGCAATCAAAAGGCAGCCTACAAAGGATATGGAAACAATAGGAACACTAACGGCATATATAGCCAATCCGAGAAGAAAGACGGTTATCAGAATTCCTACTGTTGCCAAAAAAGCAATAATACCTCCATTTCGTCTAAATGCTGCAGGTGGAAAGCGATAGGCTGAAACAAACAACAGGCCCGGCAAAAAGAGGTGATAAATCACTTCTTTTGTGATCTCAATGGAAGAGAAATAAGGAATGAAAAACAGGCCTATACCAATCAGCACAAGTATCGGAGGAATCGGAATATCCTCCTTTTTCTTATCGATGGTGAAGATAATATAACCGATTAACAGCAAAAGTATATACGGTGTAGTATTCATTGTTATAGCCTCCATTAGGTAAAAAGGGACTGACTAAAACGGTTGGTCTATAAATACGAAAAAGCAACAAAGCTTACGAAAACAGCCAATTCATATAAAAGATTACTCGCTTTCCTCAGAGGAGCTGCCCAAAGCACTCATGAAGTAGGCAGTCGGCAGGAGCAGGCCCAAGCTTGCTTGAATAAGAGCGAAGAATCTGGCACTTCCTACAGGTATAAGGTCACCATATCCTACAGAAAGCATGGTTACCCCGCTAAAATATAGGAAGGTAAGAAAATCCTCGGAAGCCTGGTCTCCATTTATATCAGACACCCTTAATATGACTTCACCGCTGGACAGCAGATAATACAGAACAGCGAACCCAAAGGTGAGGGCGGTCATTACGAAGAACAGCTTTAAAAATAGTGCTGAGTTGGCATAGCTTTTTTTGTATGTTTTGTTGGTGAAAAAATAGAACAGGTTTATCAATATAAATATGATAGTCAACCCTATAAGTGCACTTGATAGCATATAATACCTCCTTCCTCATAGTTTGTCGTTTCCCTTCTCACGAACGTTAAAACCATACAAGGATAAGTGCTCAATCAAAAAAAAGACATTTCACCTTCTCATCCAACTAAACACCACACCATAACTATGCTAAAATAAATGGTAGATACTTCCTAATAAAGGGCGTGTCCTGAAAATGAAAAAGGCTGATCTATATCAGTACAAAAATCACCCCAAATACAAAGTAAATACAGTAGATCAATGGAATACTTCTCTCCCATATCCAAATAAAACCGGATGAAATTTATGATCCTGAGAAAAAAATAAAGCCATTTCACAAGGACCTAAAAGTAAACGGATTTGGACTACTAAGACTCTTTATCCATGATACAGTGGACCTGAAGCCATCCCAACTCGTAATAGTAAAGGAATCAGATAGTTCAGTAGAAGAAATAATCGTCTATTGGTACTGGCCGTTCCGATAAATAAAACATAGAAGAGAGGTACACAATTGAACAAAAAAGTAGTACTTGCAGGAGGAACCGGATTCATCGGAAGATACTTGGAAAAGCAATTCATTCAACAAAACTATGAAGTTAAAATTATATCAAGGCAGCCTCAGCACATAGCATGGACAGATATGAAGGAGATTGAAGCAGCAATCGATGGTGCGGAGCTAGTCATCAACCTGGCTGGAAAGTCCGTCGATTGCCGCTATAATGAGAAAAACAAAAAGGAAATATTCGATTCAAGAACAGAGACGACAAGAATCATAGGGGAATCAATTAAATCTGTCCCAAATCCTCCAGAATTATGGATTAACTCCAGTACAGCAACCATATACCGACACGCCGAGGACAGACCGATGACGGAAACAACCGGTGAAACAGGAGAAGGATTTTCCGTCGAAGTGGCCAAAACGTGGGAAAAATCGTTCTTTAATTTCAACCTGCTACAAACAAGACAGGTGGCATTACGTATTGCCATAGTACTGGGAAAAAATGGCGGTGTAATGACACCATTCAAAAACCTGGTAACCTTTGGTCTTGGTGGAGTCCAGGGGCCAGGAACTCAAATGTTCAGCTGGGTACATATTGAAGATGTCTACAGAATCATGCTTTTCATAAGAGATAGAAAAGAATTGCAGGGAGTGTTCAACTGCTCTGCACCAAACCCGGTCTCAAACAAACAATTCATGGCTGAAATGAGAAATAAAATGAATAGAAAGATAGGATTGTCTTCCCCCAGATGGATGCTGGAAATCGGAGCGGTTATCATCAGGACAGAAACAGAATTGATTTTGAAAAGCAGGTGGGTTGTACCGGAACGATTGGAAAAATATGGGTATCAATTTAAGTATCCCAGAATAGAAGAAGCATTAACCGAGATTTTACAATAGAATTTCAGGTTGTTTTATTCCTCACTTTTCAGGGAATACCTTCACTAGATGAAGGGAGTAGATAGAAATGAAATTAACAAAAGAAAAGCAGAAAACACTTCAAACCAACCTGGAAAAGATGAAAGAAAGCATAGAGAAAAAGCGGGAAAACAGTATATTAGATGAGTCGATGCGTGAATCTACAGGAGAAATCACCTCTGGAATCGGCAACCACCTGGCAGAAGGGAATGCCGAGAGAGTGGATAGAGAGCAGGAACAAACCTTTGAGCAGATCGATGAGAAATTGCTAGGTGAGATTGAAGAAGCTTTAACCAGAATGGAAGAAGGAACGTATGGTACTTGTGTGGATACTGGGGAAGAGATTCCGTATGAACGACTTGAAGCACTGCCTTATGCGAAGCGAACTGCTCAAGCGCAGGAGAAATTTGATAAAGGTGAATAAAGAATAATTACCAAAATAACATGTTGCTTATATATTCAATAAAAAGCCTGAAGCCTACCGCAATTCTGCGATAGGTTTCAGGCTCTATTTTATCTTATAAATCCTACTTGTCCGGCATCCGTATCCCATTTGAAGTTTTTTTTCTTCTTGTTATCTGCTTGCAGATCCGCACAAATCTTTTCCACGTCCACTGTCTTTTCATAATGCCACTGCAAGGCGACAGAGGTGTACAACTCATTCAATTGTGCATAGGAGAATCCATCTGTCAGCTGGTTGATCTTCATTAACTCTTCCTCTGAAATGAATTGAAGCATATTCTTCTTTTTTAAATAGCCCATTCTTAATTCCAAAGTAGGTAGTTTAATCTCGTATGCTCTGTCAAAACGTCCGGAACGATTAATGAGAGCAGGGTCAATTTTCTCAGGATAGTTGGTAGTTCCAATTAAGAAGATCCCTTCCTTGGAAGTTGCCCCATCCAATGTATTCAAAAAGACGGACCTGACTTCTATTGGCATCGAATCAATATCCTCAATTACCAATGCCATCGGTGTCATCCTGTTTACGGTGGAAAACACTTCATGAACGGAGTAGCTTGAAGTGTGCTCGGTGATTTGCCAATATGCAACGGGTGCTGTAATGCTGTTGGCAATCGACTTCACAAGTGTAGTTTTTCCATTTCCAGGCTTTCCGTATAGCAAGATTCCTCTCTTATAGGGAATTTCATAAGTTTTAAAGAAGGAGCCGCTATCAGTAAAGAACTCGTCGATAGAACGATAGATTTCCTTTTTAAGAGATTCTTCTAAAAACACATCATCACGTGTAACAAAAGTGGTGATTTTCTCTTTTGTGCTTTCGATACCATTTTCCGTGTCAGTAAAAACGGTGACATAGTTTTTCGTGTAGTCCCGCTTTCTTTTAATCACATAGTTTAAAAAGGTTAAGAGGCCTTCATTATTCTTGGCCAAAATAAAATCATGAATGGTCTCTGTATGAGTTTGAAAAATAGGACATCTGACCACTGCCACTTCGTACTCTGTATAGTAGTAAAGAGTATTAGTAAGACGTGGTTTAATGATGAATTCGAGCTGATCTTGATTATGATTAGAGGAGATCGTTCTTGTTTCTAGTCCATCAAATACGTGGGTAACAGCTTCCACTTTTTCAGGATGAATCTCTAAGTCCTCTTCAAGTACTTCCCAAATTTCATTGGATGTTTCATCATCGCCATAAAGATAAAAGTCAGTGCCATATTTATTGTATAGGGCATTTTTCAGTTTGCTGACCACATAACCGAAATCATAATAGCTTCCGATTTCTTCGCGGTCTTTTTCATTGAAGTGAATTAAGTAAGGTGTTTTTTGCATGCAAGTCCTTCTTCCATTTTTGGTAGTTATTTCTTATCATAATATATTTTACTGAGAAAATTGGTTTGAGGCAACAAAAAAGACAGTCATGGAAGGACTGTCGGTGTTTTGTAGTTCTTCTATAGCTATATCAAAACTGTACTCGTTTTTTTGTATTATACTGTAAAAACACAATCGATGTTAGCAGTAAAAGCCCCGAAACCCCCAAGAAGATATTGCGATAAATCTCTTCGACGGGTAAGTGCCCTTGCCATACTATCAACAATCCAGTTAACGCCACCCCAAATGCACCACCGAAAAATTGTACAAGCTGGGCGATTCCCATGCCTGCTCCAAGTTCCGATTTATCCATGATTCTCGATATCTCGTTTGAGATACTTGAGGTAAGTGCTGAAAACCCTGTGCTCATAAACATGTAAGTAAATAAAATGACATAGGGGGAAAGATTCCCGAGTAGTCCGAATGATAGAGTGGAAATGATTAGAAATACCTGACCGAATAAGATCAATGGCATATTACCAAAGCGGTCGATAAATCTTCCAATGAACTGTGCGGCAATGGCAGAAAGAATGGCTCCTGGGAAGATAAGTAATCCAATTGTTGCAGGTTCCTTGTTAAAAATGACTGCTAGCATAATCGGCATTAGAAATAAAGCCGAAAAGTGGGTGACAAATGCCCCAAAGCCGATTCCTAATAATTTCACAAACTGCTTGTTTTTTAATAATGCCGGTTGGATGAACGGCGTGGAAACCTTGTGAATATGGCGCCACAACCACAAGAGTGCAGTAATGCTAACTACCAAGATTGGTACGGAAAACGTGGATAGGTATAGTAAAAGTCCTGTCACTCCAATGCCGATTAACATTCCGCCCAGGTAATCAAATTTGATTTTCTTTGTTTCTTCAGTAGGTAATAGCTTACGAAAGAGTGGAAGGAGCAATAACACGAATCCTGTCACCACGAAAAGGTAATGCCAGCCCAAGTATTGGGTAATCAGTCCCCCAAACACAGGACCTAGACCAAAACCCAGAGAAGCGGCCGAGGAGATGAAGGCCATTGCTTTTCCTCTTCGTGAGATTGGAATATAGCGCCCTGCCAATACCATGGCAAGCCCCGGGACAGCGCCTGCTCCGGCAGCCTGCAATAGTCGCGCGGCCAATAGCCAAATGAAATCGTTTGAAAAAAATCCAATGATTGACGATAAGGCCAGCAAGCCAAGCCCTATACTTAGCAGCTTTCTAATTGGTAAAAAATCTGACAACCTGCTATAGGTCAAGGTTGAAATGGCAAACACGATGGAATAGCCAGATACAATCCAGGAAGCGGTGGAGGAGGATAGGCTCAGCTCGCTCAATACACTAGGTAAGGCAACATTGAACATGGTCGTATTCATGACAACAAGCCAAACAGTGGCGCTCCAGATAAGAATGATTTTATTTTCTTCTATTACGGGTTGTTCTAGTTCTTTATAATCGGCAGCGTGTGATACCATTTGTCTCACCAGTTTCTAAATTAGTATTTTATTTTAAGAATTCTTGTAGTGTCTTGTAGTTGTTTTTCGCATCTTCATACCCTAGTTCATAAAGGGATTGAAGACGTTCCTTTTTCCGTTCCATTCTGCCTACAGGTAACGGCTTGCTTGGCTGAAAAACAAATGTGGAACCTTTTTCTTTCTCAGTTTCCACATAGTCCAATGTGTCATTATAGAGTTTGTAACGTGTCTGAAGACGCTCTGAAATGATCGGAAATTGCTTGTATTTGAAAAGTGATGAAAACCGACTAGCTTTCTTTTTATACCCAACAGGTTTCGTCAAGATGACAACATTTTTTTTAAAGCCGTCCTTTTGTGCTTTTTTTAAAGGAATAGGATCAATAATTCCCCCGTCCAAAAGCATTTTGTCTTGATAAGCGACACTCGGTGCGACAAAAGGAAGGGAACTTGAAGCGCGTATCACTTGAAGCATGTCTTCTCCGTGCTGATCCATATTATAGTATATTGGTTCGCCGGTCAGACAATCCGTTGTCACGACAACAAATTGCTCGGTTCTATTCAGGAACGTTTCATAGTCATATGGAACAAGTTTATTGGGAATCTCATCAAATAGAAAGTCCATATCGAACATCTGACGTTTCTTCCAATAATTCCGGTAGGAAAGATACCGTGGGTCTCCAACAAAGTCAATATTGACCTTTTTGTTTCTCCCTGGTTGTCTGGATAAATAGGAAGCCGCCATACATGCTCCGGCAGATACACCAATTACATATGGAAAGTATAAGTCCTTTTCCATAAAATATTCTAAAATTCCGGCAGTATATACCCCGCGCATACCTCCGCCTTCAAGCACTAAGCCACTGTTCAACAACTGCAATCCCTCTTTTCATACAAGCTTTGAAGTCCATTTATTCAATAAGGGATATTGTAACAAACCATTAGACCCTTTGTCCGAAACGATGCCTGAAAAATTAAAACCTGATAAAAAGTCCATGCAAATTGTTCGAAAAGTGCATAGCGTTCCTGATCTATTGGTCCTATAATAATAATGAAAATCATTATCAATTACATAGACTGATTTTACAGTCAGACGAAAGGGAGATAGAAATGAAGAAGAAAAAAGGGTTTATTCAATTACTGCTTGCCTTCAGTATTATGGCACTACTTTTAGCTGGATGTGGAGCAAACAATACAGGAAGCAACACAGGTGAGAACAGTACTAAAGGCGATGATGCAGCAAAAGCGGAAGAGTCTACGGAATACACGGTTCAGCATGCAATGGGTGAAACTACGATTGAAAACACACCACAAAAAGTCGTGGTACTGACAAACGAAGGAACAGAAGCTGTATTGGAACTAGGGGTAAAACCAGTTGGTGCTGCTAGTCCTGGAGTAGGCACAGAATGGTACGCACATATCAAAGAAGATATGGAAGGGGTAACGGAACTGGGGGAAGAAACAGCACCGAACCTAGAAACAATTGCAAGTCTTCAACCAGACTTGATCATTGGAAACAAAATTCGTCATGAAGAAATCTACGAACAATTAGAAGCCATTGCACCAACTGTATTCTCTGAAGATTTAGCAGGTGACTGGAAGCAAAACTTTGAACTATACGCGAAAGCCTTGAACAAAGAGACAGAAGGTAAAGAAGCAATGGCAAATTATAATGAGCATGTGGAAGAAGTAAAAGGTAAGTTAGCAGATAAATTGGATATGGAAGTTTCTGTTGTCCGTTTCTTACCAACCACGGTTCGAATTTATCAAAAAGATACTTTTGCTGGAACGATTCTTTCTGATTTAGGATTTGCACGTCCAGAGGCACAAGACAAGGATAACTTCATGGAAGTCATTACAGAAGAACAAATGAGCAGCATGGATGGAGACGTTATGTTCTACTTCAATGCAGATTATGATGAAGAAAAAGGCGGCACAAAAATGCAAGAAACTTGGATGAAGCATCCTCTATATGAAAAGCTAAATGTTGCTCAAACTGATTCTGCCTTTAAAGTAGATGAAATCATTTGGAATCTATCTGGGGGAGTTAAAGCGGCAAATCTTCTATTGGAAGATATCGTGAAGTATATGGAAGAAATGTAAATAGAGAATAAAGAAGGTTGACATTTGCTGTCAGCCTTCTTTTCATAGAAAAGGAGGAGGGAAATTGGAATATAAAGAACAAACGTGGACTTGGACACAGATGGAAAAATTCTTTTACATATCAAATCAAGAAATGAAGAATGTTGTCTGGGAGTGTCGGATAAGTGAGTTGGTCAATCCAAAGATTCTACAAGAACTATTAGATATCTATGGAGTTGGAATCAAGGCAACAACAAAGGACGTTACCATTATGTATCTTGCAGGTTGGTTTGGATATTTATGTGGTGCTATACATTTTCTTTCCTCAGATGGATGGAGGGTACTCCCTGAAAATATCAAATTGCAAATATATGAGAGTCAGCGTGGCACCATGATGATCTCATTTGTACTACTCTCTGAAAAATTGGATAGACAAGGAGATAGAGAGTGGGTAGTAGAATTTTATGAAGAGATCATGACGCCTGTTTATAAGCAAATGCAATGTATGTCCAATAACAACAGCATTCTGCAAATGTGGTACCAAGCTGCACATAGTCTTTATTGGATTTCGGATCGAATGAAATATTCGAATCTTCCTGGACGCTCTGTCCTTCAATATAAAAAGAATCTAGAAATATTCCAAGAAGAAACTCCCTCTTCCTGCTTGGGAGTTATGACAGCGAAACATCCCTATGCAAAAAAATTAATATTTATCGATAATCCATGGGATTTGGATGATCCAATGCCATTAAAGCCTTCTTGCTGTCTTGCCTATCAGACTGAGGGAGGACATTTATGCTATACCTGTCCGAGAATGAAGAAATCAGAACGTCAGGACAATTTCAATAAAGTTTTGGCACAGCATTCGACAACTAAGTGAGTTTGTCGGATGCTTTTTTATATTTTGGATAAAAAATTCATCGTGACATTCCCAAACAACATGTTGTACAATAATTCACAATATTCATTTTTTACTAAAGCTCTTTACTCAAAGGTTGTTGCTATTCTCTTGTAAAAAGTCGGAAATTGGACTTTTTACAGCTTATCTACTCTAAAATTCGCATGAAGATTATTTCGAAAGCCAAGAAAAGAGCACGACAACAAGGTATATAACGGTTGGTTGATTAATGCGAAAAAGCAACAAAATTTACGAAAACAGCCTTAATTAAAGGAAGGAGCGGTAAGATTGGCAAAAGCAATGCATACAGGAGTGTCAACAGAAGAAGTGGAGCGCGCCTATGAGGTGTTGAAAGATGTGGTTGTCAGAACCACGCTTCAGTTGGATACGATTTTATCAGAACGATATAACTGTAAAGTGTATCTCAAACGGGAAGATCAACAGATGGTTAGGTCATTTAAAATAAGGGGTGCATACTATTCGGTACATAGTTTGACGGCCGAACAACGGGCAAAAGGTGTAGTGTGTGCTAGTGCTGGTAACCATGCACAAGGGGTCGCTTATGCCTGTAAGAAGCTTGGAATAAAAGGAAAGATTTATATGCCGACCACTACCCCACGGCAAAAAGTGTCAAGAGTGGAGTTTTTTGGTGGAGAGTTTACAGAAGTGGTTCTTACTGGTGATACGTACGATGATTCCTATCATCAAGCGATAAAAGTCTGTGAAGAGGAGGGGATGAAGTTTATACATCCCTTTGACGATCAATTGACGATCACTGGGCAGGCAACCATAGGCTTGGAAATTTCAGAGCAATTACAGGAGGAATGTTCCTATGTGTTTATGAGTATTGGAGGAGGAGGACTGATTTCCGGAGTAGGATCCTATTTGAAAAAGAAAAGCCCCGATACGAAATTGATTGGCGTAGAACCGTTTGGTGCTCCAGGGATGAAGCAATCATTGGCTCAAAATGAAGTGGTGCGTTTAAATGAAATTGATAACTTTGTAGATGGAGCGGCTGTTAAGCAAGTGGGACAGTTGCCGTTTGAGATGACAAAAGAACTTGCCGATGACGTGGTATTGGTTCCAGAAGGAAAGGTATGTACCACTATTCTGAAATTGTACAACGAAAACGCAATAATTGCCGAGCCAGCTGGAGCATTGTCGATTGCTGCACTGGACTTTTATAAAGAGGAAATTGAGGGGAAAACGGTTGTTTGTATTGTAAGTGGAGGCAACAATGATTTAGATCGCATGCAGGAAATGAAGGAACGGTCTCTTATCTATGAGGGGTTGAAGCACTACTTCATCGTCAATTTCCCGCAGCGCGCAGGAGCTTTACGGGAATTTATGGAGGATGTTCTTGGGGAAACGGACGATATTACCAGATTTGAATATACTAAAAAGAATAACCGTGACAAAGGACCGGTGTTGGTTGGTGTTGAATTGCGTCAACCTGACGATTATTTCGCGATTATAGAACGTATGGAAAAGAAAGGATTCACTTATATAGAAATCAATAAAGATAAGCAGCTGTTTAATTTATTAATATAATTTTAGCTTGTGTGGAACAAGAACGGGGAAACTCGTTCTTGTTTTTGCATTTACGTGAAAAAAAGGAGAGTATGTAAAAAAAATTAACAATCTTTTGTAAGCGTTTTCTTTGTTAATAGAACAAATATGAAAGCGTTTTACTATTATCAGTAAAATTAGAATTATCTGAAATTAGGTGTTGACTGCCTGTATAGACGGTATTAAAATAACAACAACTCAAAGAAACATTGATAAATGAAATAACATTTCTCTTATCAGAAGGGTGTCTAGGGTTCCGGTGATTTTAGGAAAATAAAGTGGTAGTGAAATGAAGGATAAGATCCTACTATCACAATATTTTTTGAAGCATGTCTGGTCCGAGCGATACCAACACAATCTTGACAGATGGTGTACACCGCGAGGAAAAAAGCCTCTACGGACAGGTTCTGATGAACGTTCAACGTTTATTAAACCTGACCAAGGGGCAACTTTTTCACCGACTTATGTCAGAATATTCAAACAACATTAAATGGAAAGAGGAGATTAGTTATGTGTAGATACATCTATATGAATGGTCAACTAGTAGAAAAAGAGAAGGCAGTTGTATCTGTATATGATCATGGGTTCCTTTACGGCGATGGCGTTTTTGAAGGAATCCGAATGTATAACGGAAATGTATTCCGTCTTCGCGAACATCTTGAAAGACTATATGATTCTGCAAGATCTGTATTATTAGACGTCCCCTATACCATGTCTGAACTAGAGAATATCATTGCCGAAACTCTCAGAAAGAACAAGTTGTATGATACGGCCTACATTCGACTAGTCCTATCAAGAGGAATCGGAGATCTCGGTTTAGATCCTACAAAATGTAAAACTCCAAACCTAATTGTCATTGCAGAGCAACTGGCATTGTTCCCAAAAGAACTGTACGACGTAGGAATTACGATGGTAACCGTTCCTACGAGAAGAAATCGACCAGATATCCTAAGTCCGAAAGTAAAATCCCTGAATTACTTGAACAACATCATGGTGAAGGCAGAAGCAAATATGGCCGGCGCCAATGAAGCACTCACGCTTAACACAGAAGGCTATGTAGCAGAAGGATCAGGGCAGAACATCTTCATTTTGAAAGGCAATAAGTTATTGACACCGCCAAGCTACGTTGGAGCGTTGGAGGGTATCACGAGAAATGCCATCATCGATCTTGCTAATGAAATGGGATACGATGTTCGCGAAGAGCCGTTTACAAGGCACGATGTGTATGTTGCTGACGAAGTTTTCTTGACAGGAACAGCAGCAGAAGTCATCCCGGTTATCAGCCTGGACGGCAGGAAGATTGCAGATGGAAAGCCAGGTAAAGAAACACACAAACTCCTAAACCGTTTCCGCCAATTAGTTGTAGAAGACGGCCATAAAATCTACCCGGAAGAAACGCAAGTTGGCTGGGAGATCAATGGTGGAGTGTTGTTGGGTGAAGCGTTGAATCATTAAAGTGATAAAGAGGGTCTGACCCTCACTACATTAAAGCATTAAAAGGGGTCTGACCCCTTTAAGGAGTGAAGCAGCCGATGAGAAGTAATACGATCAAGAGAGGGATTGACAGAGCACCACATAGAAGTTTGTTGCATGCAGCGGGAGTAAAGGCGGAGGATATGGATAAGCCGTTCATCGGTGTCTGTAACTCTTACGTGGATATCATCCCCGGGCACATGCATTTGAATAAATTTGCCGAAGTAGTGAAGGAAGCGATCAGGGAAGCTGGCGGAGTACCTTTTGAATTTAATACGATTGGGGTGGATGACGGAATAGCCATGGGACATATCGGAATGCGCTATTCCCTTCCAAGCAGGGAACTTATCGCCGACTCGGCGGAAACAGTAATCAACGCTCATTGGTTTGACGGCGTGTTTTACATCCCAAACTGTGACAAGATCACCCCAGGAATGCTGATGGCAGCTGCTCGAACCAATGTCCCGGCAGTATTCGTGTCCGGTGGACCAATGGAGGCGGGAAGAACTAAGGATGGAAAGCCATTGTCCCTTGTATCCGTTTTTGAAGGAGTTGGAAGTGTCCTTTCTGGGAAAATGTCCAGAGAAGAGTTACTAGAGATTGAATCTAGTGCCTGTCCAACTTGTGGATCCTGCTCCGGAATGTTCACGGCAAACTCGATGAATACATTAATGGAAATGCTCGGAGTGGCCCTGCCTGGTAACGGTACCATGGTGGCAACCTCAAATGAAAGACACCAGCTGATCAAAGAAGCAGCAAAGCATCTCATGAGACAGATCGAAGAAGATGTAAGACCAAGGGATATTATTACAAAAGAAGCAATCGACGATGCTTTTGCACTCGATATGGCAATGGGCGGTTCGACCAATACCGTTCTGCATACACTTGCCATTGCACACGAAGCAGGAATTGAATATAAACTCGAAGACATCAATAAGATTGCGGAAAGAGTACCTTATCTTTGCAAAGTTAGTCCAGCATCCGACTATTCCATGGAAGATGTTCATGAAGCGGGAGGGGTAAGTGCCATTATCAAGGAACTATGTCAAATGGAAGGGGCCATCCACCCAGAAAGAATCACCATTTCCGGTAAAACCATCAAGGAAGTGGTAGATCACGCGCAAATTGTCAACGATCAAGTTATCAGGAAGAAAGATAATCCATACAGTCCTGTCGGTGGACTAAGCATCCTGTTCGGCAATCTCGCGCCAAACGGAGGAGTCATTAAGGTTGGAGCGGTAGATCCATCCATTAAGACCTTTACTGGAGAAGCGATTATTTTCGAATCACAAGAAGAGGCACAAGAGGGAATTAATAGTGGTCAAGTTCGCGAAGGGCATGTTGTGGTAATCAGATACGAAGGACCAAAAGGTGGTCCTGGAATGCCGGAGATGCTGGCCCCTACTTCCTCTATTGCAGGAAGGGGTTTATCCACCAAGGTTGCCCTAATTACAGATGGACGGTTTTCTGGGGCATCAAGGGGAATCTCCATTGGGCATATCTCTCCGGAAGCGGCGGAAGGTGGACCAATCGCATTTGTGGCAAACGGGGATATCATCCAGATCGATCTGCAAAAACGCTCTATCCATCTTCTAGTGGAAAGTGAGGAACTGGAAGCAAGAAAGCAGGACTGGCAACCACCTGAACCGAAAGTCAAAAGCGGGTACCTTGCAAGATATGCAGCTCTCGTAACTTCAGCCAATACAGGAGGAATTCTTAAAGTTTAATACCAACCTTAAGGAGGTGGAGAACGAATGAGTACAGTTGAAAATAGCGGAACGAAAGTGGCCCAGAAACTCCTGACAGGTTCACGGATGATTGTCGAAGCCTTAAAAGAGGAAAAGGTCGAAGTGATATTTGGTTATCCAGGTGGTGCAGTCCTAAACATTTATGACGCACTCTATGACGGTGGTATCCCACACCTTTTGACAAGGCATGAACAGGGCGCCATCCATGCTGCCGAAGGGTATGCAAGGATTACTGGAAAACCGGGAGTCGTAATTGCCACTTCCGGGCCAGGTGCCACCAACATCGTGACAGGCCTTGCAGATGCCATGATTGACTCTCTACCGCTTGTTGTCATTACCGGGCAGGTCAATTCACAGGTGTTGGGATCGGATGCCTTTCAAGAAGCGCCGATTCTGGGGATTTCCATGCCAATTACCAAACATAACTTCCAAGTCCAGGATGTAAAAGAACTGCCAAGAATTTTTAAAGAGGCATTTCATATAGCATCAACCGGGAGACCAGGACCAGTATTGATTGATATACCGAAAGACATCACTGCAACATCTGGAATATATGACTATTCTAAAGAAGTCCATCTGCCAGGATATAAGTTGCAAGCCGAGCCGGACCCACAAGCTATAAAAGAAGTGGCTCAGGCATTGAAAAGATCCGAAAAGCCCGTCATTTTAGCTGGTGCAGGCGTTCTCCACAGCAAAGCAACACAAGAATTGAAAGAACTGGTAGCAAAAACAACCATTCCAGTAGCAAATACATTACTTGGTCTAGGCAGTTTCCCAGCAGACCATCCACTTTTCCTTGGAATGGCTGGGATGCATGGGACATATTCCGCCAATATGGCACTGTATGAAGCAGACCTGATCATTAATGTCGGAGCTAGATTTGATGACAGACTGACAGGCAACTTACAGGAATTCGCAAAGTTTGCCAAGGTAGTTCACATCGATATTGATCCATCAGAAATCGGAAAGAATGTACCGACCGATTATCCGGTAATCGGAGACGCAGCAAAATCCCTCAAGCTTCTTCTAAATGAGCTACCGGAAACAGGAGATACAAGTAACTGGCTGGAAAAGCTGCTACAGTCAAAAGAAGATTACCCATTATGGTATGTGGAAGATGGAGAATCATTTAAGCCCCAGAAGCTTGTCGAGCTAGTTCATGAATTGACGAAGGGGGAAGCGATTGTAACGACAGATGTTGGTCAGCATCAGATGTGGGCCGCGCAATTCCATGGATTTCGAAAGCCTGACCGCTGGGTAACTTCTGGAGGCCTTGGAACGATGGGCTTTGGCCTACCTGCCGCAATAGGCGCACAGGTGGCAGAAAGACCATCCACTGTCGTCGCCGTACTCGGAGATGCTGGTTTCCAGATGACATTACAGGAACTTGCCGTATTAAAGGAGTACTCTCTACCGGTAAAAGTGGTGCTTGTAAACAATCAGTCAATGGGCATGGTTCGCCAATGGCAACAGCTCTTCTATAAGGAAAGATACTCCGAATCACTGCTTCCGAACCAACCGGATTTCGTAAAACTGTCCGATGCATTCGGGATCAAGGCGGCAGTGGTCCAAAATGAAAAAGAGTTCCGCGCGGTATTCGCCGAGGCACTTGCTACAGATGAGCCATATCTATTGGATTGCAGAGTGACTCCTACAGAAAATGTGTATCCGATGATTGCTCCTGGAAAAGGAATTCAACAAATGGAAGGTGTGAAGCCATGAAGCGAACATTGTCGCTCCTAGTAAACAACCAGCTTGGAGTATTGAACCGGTTGACCAATCTGTTTTTGCGAAAAGGATTGAACATCGAAAGCCTGGCAGTAGCACCGGTCAACGAATCCCCCATTTCCTTAATGACCATCGTTGTTAACGTGGTCGAGGAACAAGAAGTGGAGAAAATAAAGCTCCAACTAGACAAACAGATCGATGTCATCCAAATCACCGACATATCCGAGCAAATTGCTCTTACAAATTAACGGAATATTCTTAAATTTATTGTAGTTTCACCCGTTGGCTGTAGTGCAAGGCGTGAGACTCCAGCGGGGAAGTAACGGTTGGTTGAGACCCCGCAACGAAGTGAGGAGGCTCAAGCACCGTCCCGCGGAAAGCGAACGCCTGGAACGAAAGTCATCGGGAGTTCGTTCAAATACTTATATTTTCCAAGGAGGAATTCAAATGGCAGCAAACATGTATTATAACGACGATATCTCACAAGCGGCACTAAACGGAAAAAAGGTAGCAGTAGTAGGCTACGGATCACAGGGTCATGCACATGCACAAAACCTAAGAGAAAGTGGAGTCGAAGTCGTAGTAGGCGTTCGACCCGGTGGATCATGGGATAAAGCAAAAGAGGACGGTTTCCAGGTTTATCCTGTCGGTGAAGCAGTAGCTGCCTCGGATGTAGTCATGATTCTCCTGCCGGATGAGAGGCAACCCGAAGTGTACAAACAGGAAATCGAACCACATCTTACTGCAGGAAAAGCATTAGCATTTGCCCATGGATTCAATGTCCATTTTCATCAAGTAGTTCCTCCTAAAGATGTGGATGTATTCCTAGTCGCCCCAAAAGGACCTGGCCACCTTGTAAGACGTGTATATGAAGAAGGTGGCGGTGTACCGGCATTGTTCGCGGTCCATCAAGATGCAACAGGGGAAGCGAAAGAAGTGGCATTGGCTTACAGCAAAGCGGTCGGAGCAGGCAGAGCTGCGGTTATGGAAACAACCTTTAAAGAAGAGACAGAAACAGATCTATTCGGAGAGCAGGCTGTACTTTGCGGCGGAACGACGGCACTTGTAAAAGCTGGATTTGAAACCTTGGTGGAAGCAGGCTATCAACCGGAAGTCGCCTACTTCGAGTGTTTACATGAACTG
This sequence comes from Bacillus sp. LL01, assembly GCF_001037965.1. Lineage (NCBI taxonomy): Bacteria > Bacillati > Bacillota > Bacilli > Caryophanales > Bacillaceae > Bacillus > Bacillus sp. LL01. Next base: position 281,781 of record NZ_LFEL01000003.1, read on the forward strand.
AAACTAATCGTAGACCTACTATATGAAAATGGATTAGAAGGAATGCGCTATTCCATCTCTGATACGGCACAATGGGGTGATTTTACCGCAGGGCCGCGAGTGGTCAATGACGGAACAAAGGATGAGATGAGAAAAATCCTTTCCGAAATCCAATCCGGCCATTTTGCCAAAGGTTGGGTGCTTGAAAATCAGGCAAACCGCCCAATGTTCCATTCCATCAATGAACAGGAAAAAAATCACCCACTCGAAGTGGTAGGAAGGGAGCTCCGCGCAAAAATGCCATTCATCCAATCGAAGAAGAAAGGAGTCGTTGGCAGTGCGAAAGGTTGATATATTTGACACAACACTAAGAGACGGTGAGCAGTCAGCTGGAGTGAATCTTCATCCACATGAGAAGTTGGAAATAGCCATACAGTTGGAAAAATACGGAGTAGATATCATGGAGGCAGGGTTTCCTGCTTCCTCCTATGGGGACTTTCAGGCGGTGCAACAGATTGCCAGAACGGTAAAAAAATCCCGAGTGGTAGGTCTTGCCAGGTCGATAAAATCAGATATCGATGCCGTCTATGAAGCAGTAAAAGATGCAGAAAAAAATGGCGTTCATGTCTTCCTTGCCACCTCTCCAATCCATATGGAGCATAAATTGAAGAAAAAGCCGAAGGAAGTAGTAGAGGCAGCCGTTCAGGCGGTCGAATATGCAAAACGATATTTCGACCATGTCCAATGGTCTGCTGAAGATGCAACAAGAAGCGAATGGCCATTTTTGGCACATATCATTGAAAAGGTCATTGACGCAGGTGCAAATGTCATCAACCTTCCTGACACCGTGGGATATACGACTCCACTGGAATATGCTCAATTAATCACATATATCCGTGAACATGTACCGAACATCCATAAAGTGAAGCTCTCTGCACATTGTCATGATGACCTAGGCATGGCCGTATCTAATTCATTATCAGCCATTCAGAGCGGTGTCGATCAGATTGAAGGTACCATCAATGGAATTGGTGAACGTGCTGGTAATGCATCTTTGGAGGAAATCATTGTCGCGTTGCAAATTAGAAAAGACGTGTACGAGGTGGAGACAAATATCGACTTGAAGCAAACGGTCAGAACTAGCAACCTTGTCAGCAAACTGACAGGTATGATAGTCCCGCAAAATAAAGCGGTGGTTGGTGCCAACGCTTTTGCCCATGAGTCCGGAATCCACCAGGATGGGGTTTTGAAGAACAAGAGCACCTATGAAGTGATCAACCCAGAAATGGTCGGTCTTCATTCCAACAAAATGGTCTTGGGCAAGCATTCCGGCAGCCATGCCTTTAAACAACGCTGCGAGGAGCTAGGATTATTTTTAAATGAAGAAGAAGGAAAGAAACTCTTTAAAGCATTCAAAGACTTAACTGCAAAAAAGAAGGAAGTGACGGAGGACGATATCTTTGCCTTGATGATGGATTCGTCCGTTAAAGGTCTTTTCCCTCATTACCGTATGGAAACCTTGCAGATCTCCTATGGTTCCAACATCATTCCGACTACAACCATTGCGATTAAAACGGAGGATGGGGAACTTCTGCAGGAATCTGCAACTGGAAAAGGAAGTGTGGAATCCGTTTATAACACCATCTCCAGGATCCTTCAAAAGGAAATATCGTTGCTTGACTATCGAATTCAATCCACCACAAACGGTAGTGATGCACTGGCCGAAGTTTATGTGAAAATTAAATGTGATGGAGAAGTTTCAAACGGCAGAGGAGTGGAGCATGATGTCCTCGAAGCTTCTGCAAAAGCATATTTAGATGCAGTCAATCGCCTATCCATCAAAGAAAAGTTTGCTAGATACTCAGCCAAAGGAGTGGAGGTAGGATGAGTCAGTACACTATCGCAGTCCTTCCCGGAGATGGAATCGGACCGGAAGTGATAAGGGAAGCCATACTTATCCTCGAGCAGGTTGCCCAGAATTTTCAGCATACATTTACATTTAACTATGGAAAGATTGGAGGAGTTGCTGTCGATGAGACAGGAACTCCTCTTCCACAAGAGACAGTGAAATTATGTAAAAACAGTCATGCGGTACTATTGGGGGCCGTAGGTGGGCCAAAATGGGATGAAGAAACTCCTGAAAGAAGGCCGGAAGCAGGACTGCTAGGGATCCGCAAAGCCTTGAAACTTTATGCCAATTTGCGACCTGTCACTCTATTTGAATCTCTTATCCATGCTTCTCCATTGAAAAGAGAGGTTGTTCTTGACACAGATGTCTTAATCGTCAGGGAACTAACCGGTGGCATCTATTTTGGTACACCACGAGAAAGAAGACAGGGAGCGGACGGTCTAGAGGTGGTGGACACCCTCCTATATTCGGAAAAAGAGATGGAGCGCATTATAAGAAAAGGATTTGAAGTAGCACAGGGACGTAAAAAAAAGCTGACCTCAGTTGATAAAGCGAATGTATTGGAAAGCAGCCGACTATGGAGGGAAACCGCTAACCGGATCTCCAAGGAATTCCCGGATGTCCACCTGGATCATATGCTTGTAGATAATGCAGCCATGCAATTGGTCAGAAACCCCCGACAATTCGATGTAATTGTGACGGAAAACATGTTTGGCGACATTCTAAGTGATGAGGCTTCCATGCTGACAGGTTCACTTGGCATGTTGCCTTCCGCAAGCCTAGGAGTGGAAGGACCAGGTCTTTATGAACCGATCCATGGTTCCGCTCCTGACATTGCCGGCAAAGATGCTGCGAACCCATTGGCAACGATTCTATCAGCCGCCATGCTTCTAAGGCATTCCCTAGGTTTGGAGGAAGAGGCTGCTTCTATTGAAAAAGCAGTCGACCTTGCCCTTGAAGAAGGCTATCGTACACAGGATATTGGCACCAAATGGGAGCCGGTCTTAAGTACCTCACAAATGGGGGAAGCGGTAAGAAGCTATCTTCGGTCTCCTATTAAGAATTAATAAATCTTAGTATTAAGTTCTTTTAGAGAAAATCAATAGCGGCGCTCAACAGTGCCTAAAGAAAAAAACAACGCGGAAGGTGAGTGACATGCAGCCAAGAACACTATTCGAGAAAATCTGGGATCGCCACACAGTAGTAAAAGAGGAGAAAAAACCAAGCCTGTTGTACATCGACCTCCACTTGGTGCACGAAGTCACCTCTCCTCAAGCATTTGAGGGATTGCGCCTTTCAGCAAGAAAGGTAAGACAGCCGGATTTGACGTTTGCGACCATGGACCATAATGTACCGACCATCAACCCGTTTCATGTTACAGATGAGATTGCTTCCAAGCAGATGACCACACTTGAAGCCAACTGCAGGGAGTTTGGAATTAGACTTGCAGACCTTCATAGCTCGGAACAAGGAATTGTCCATGTTATAGGACCAGAGCTTGGCTTGACATTACCGGGTAAAACAATTGTTTGCGGTGACAGTCATACTTCCACACATGGAGCTTTTGGTGCCTTGGCATTTGGAATCGGAACAAGTGAAGTGGAGCATGTCCTTGCGACTCAATGTTTGTGGCAGTCGAAGCCAAAGACATTGAAAATTGAATTTACAGGACTTAAGCCGCTAGGAGTATCTGCAAAAGATATCATATTGGCAGTAATTGCAAAATATGGAACAGACTTTGGTACAGGGTATGTTCTTGAATTTACCGGTAAGGTCATTGAAGAGATGTCGATGGAGGAACGAATGACCATATGCAATATGGCCATTGAAGCCGGTGCACGCGCGGGGCTTGTGGCACCGGACGAGACGACATTCTCCTATTTAAAAGGAAGGAAATATGCACCGGTCGGCGAGGAACGTGATAAGGCGGAAGTAGAATGGTATGCACTTCGATCAGACGAGGGTGCAAAATATGATAAAGAAATACAATTTGACATTACAAACCTTGAGCCGCAAGTGACATGGGGAACCAACCCATCGATGGGAACGAACATCAGCGGTAAGGTACCAGATCCTGCTTCCATTGCAAATGAAACAGAAAGAAAATCGGTTGCTCAAGCAATAGACTATATGGGGTTGCAACCAGGGATGAAAATATCAGATATTGCCATTGATTATGTGTTTATCGGATCCTGTACCAATTCACGAATAGAAGATCTGCGACAAGCTGCAGAAGTGGTAAAAGGAAAATTTGTTTCTTCTAATGTAACAGCACTAGTTGTTCCAGGATCCAAACAGGTCAAAAAACAGGCAGAAGAAGAGGGCCTTCATGAGGTGTTTTTAGAGGCGGGATTTGAGTGGAGAGAGGCCGGTTGTAGCATGTGTCTCAGTATGAATCCAGATGTTGTCCCCGCAGGGAAAAGGTGCGCCTCCACTTCCAACCGAAACTTTGAAGGCAGACAAGGAAGAGGAGCCAGGACTCATCTAGTCAGTCCTGCCATGGCTGCTGCAGCTGCAGTGAAAGGTCGATTCATCAATGTTAATGAAATGCGATATGAAAAGGAGGAGGTCGTATAATGGAAGCTCTCATCACTCATATCGGGAAAGTGATTCCTTTGGATAAGGCCAACGTGGATACGGACCAAATCATTCCGAAACAATTCCTTAAAAGAATTGAGCGTACTGGATTCGGGCAGTTCCTCTTTTATGATTGGCGTTATGATGAAAAAGGAGAAGAAAATAATACATTTGTCATGAATGACCCGAAATTCGATGGGGCTTCCGTTCTCCTTGCAAGAAAGAATTTCGGGTGTGGATCCTCCCGTGAACATGCACCATGGGCGCTGAAGGATTATGGGATTAGCGTGGTCATTGCACCTTCTTTTGCAGATATCTTTTACAACAACTGTTTTAAAAATGGGATTCTTCCGGTTGTTTTAAAGGAAGAGGAGGTGGAAGCTCTCTTTCAAAAAGCCTTCAAAGAGTCAATTGAGGTGAAAGTGGATCTTGAGTTTCAGGAGATTACTGTGGGAGGAAACTTAAAGTATCAATTTGAGACAGACGAATACCGCAAGCAGATGTTATTAAAAGGTCTGGATGATATCGGGTTGACCGAAATGTACATGGAACAGATCAATGAATATGAACAAACCAGAAAAGTATATTGAAATGTGTGAGGACCATCGCCATTATGAAAAGGTGATGGTTTTTCTTTGGAATGAGTTTTTATTAGACCCATGTTCTGACTTTTTGTATGATAGATTCATAGTATCAACTCGAGAAGGAGGAAACGGTAGTGGACTTTATTGCACTTGACTTTGAGATAGCCAATAATGATCTGAGTAGTGCCTGTTCGTTGGGAATGGTTTTTGTAGATGATAAAAAGATTGTGGATGATAAGTATTATTTAATTAAACCACCTAGACTGAAGGTGGAGAAGTCCTTTTCAAAAGTACACGGATTGACGGAAGAGGATTTAAAGAATGCGAGGACATTTGATGAAATTTGGCAGGAAATCAGTGGTTATTTTAATACGGACACTTTGGTTGTCGCGCATAACGCCTATTTTGATATGAGCGTACTGAAAAGCTGCTTACTCCACTACTCGTTGGAGATTCCGGAATTCAACTATGCTTGTAGCATACCAATAAGTACTCGTGGCTTGAACGGTTTCAAGGTGGGGAACTCACTTAAAGCTAGAGTGGAGCATTTCGGTGTCACACTTGATCAGCATCATAATGCGTTGTCTGATGCCAGAGCGTGTGCGGAAGTAGTATTAAAATGTGTAGAGCTAAAGCAACGGGAGTCGCTCCAAACTTATTGTAGTACCTTTTCCTCCATCCCTTTGAAAAGTTTTACCGAGTTGAAACCACAGACCAGCTTTTACCCGAGGGCAAGAAAGACAAATGTGCGGAAATCTTTTAATTCAGTGTCGATTAGTGAAATTTCACCAACAAATGACAAGTTCGATGATAAACACCCGCTGTTTGAGAAAAACCTCGTTTTCACTGGCGAGCTGACAAGTGTCGACCGGGCGAAAGCGATGCAACTGGTAGTGGATAAAGGTGCTGTCATTAAAAGTGGTGTCAGCGGGAAGACAGATTATCTTGTAGTAGGCCAGCAGGATCCGTCTATTGTAGGACCGGATGGCCTGAGCTCCAAGGAAAGAAAAGCGCAGGAGCTTATGAAAAAGGAGAGTAAGATTAAGATCTTACGAGAAAAAGAGTTTTTGAAACTATTGTCTTAGAGCAATGTACTAGGACTCTCTTGTTTATATAACGCCATGCACCCGATAACCAGGGGGCGTGGCGTTTTTTCTGTGAGCTGTATTTGGTTAAAACAAGCGCTTCAATCGACATAAGTTGCTTCAATAAGAAAAAATGGGTATATTTAACTATTTATTCTTCATTTCGAAACCTATTATTAATAACGACCGTAATATAGTTGTAAAACAAAGAGTTTGGTAGCGTGAATATTACATATGAACTTTTTGTTAATATTGTTATTTTTATCCTGAAAAAGGGTAAAAAAGATGTAGATAAAATAAACAATCATGAATGGGAGAGGATTTTGTGAGGTTTTTGAAAATGATGCTGGTGGGGATTATGGCTGTTATGCTATTGACGGCATGTGGAAATACCTTCAATGAGGTCAATGGAAATGTAGAAGAAAATGTAACAGCAGACGACACAACCAGCGAGGAAACAAATTCCAGCGATGTAGAGGAAGTGGATGCAAAGGAAGAAACGGAAGCAACTGAAACGCTGACTGCTGATGAAGTGTTGGCAAAATCTACAGAAGCAATGGCTGCATTGTCCAGTTATTCGATGGAAATGGTTTCTGATCAGGAGATTTCCATGGAGGGGGAAGACACCATTAAGATGGTTACAATAACTTCAACCGATATGTCTTTAAATCCATTGGCAATGTATCAAGTTACATCCATTGAAGATGCAGACGGTATGATGGGAAGTATGGATAATGAATCCTATTTTTCTGAATCAGGATTTTTCGTCTATGATCCAATGGCAGGACAATGGTTTAAAATGCCGGATGAATTTGCTGGAGAAATCCATTCCATGTCTGACATGCAGACAAATCCTGCAGAACAGTTGGAAATGTTGAAAGCTTATTCCGAAAACATGACAGTTTCAGAAGAAGAAGATCATTATGTTCTGAATTTTGAAGGATCTGGTGAACAATTCAATGAAATGGTTTCTATGGTTGGCGGAATGATGGGTGATGATATGGGTGGCATGATGGAAGAGATGCTTTCCATGATGACGGTGAATAAATTAAGTTATGTCATTCATGTTGATAAAGAGACATTCTATCAAACTAGAGTACTGGTGAACATGGATATGGAGATGGATGTTGAAGGGGAAAAAGTAACAAGCATCCAAGTAATGGACTCCACTTTATCCAATTTTGATGAAGTAGGGGAAATCACTGTACCTCAGGAGGTTATTGACAACGCCCAGGATATTTCCATGGAGGACCTAGAACAAATGGAAGAGACAGGGAGCTATTAAACTAATAGCAGGAGTAGCATAAAAAGCGGTACTTTTAATGAAAATCGAAGAAACTAAGTTGATCGCAGTGGAAGGCGCGCAGACTCCTGCGGGAAGGAAGGGACAGGGGAGACCCCGCAAGGCGTAGCCTGAGGAGGCTCCCGGACCGCCCGCGGAAAGCGAAGCGCCTGGAACGGAGATCAACAGCTAAATGAAAGTCTATCAGGAGGAGCTTAAACGCTCCTCCTTTACTTTATTGAAGCCGAAGCTTAACAGGTTCATAATCATACAGCTTCCCTTCATACATCCACTCCAATCGGTCGCTCTGTCTGAAGTCATCAGGCGTTACAAGGGAGGGAAGTTTATCCCATAACCTGATACCGGAACGGTGAAGAACATCGGAAACGAACTGAGAACAGAAATAGCTTGAGTCTATTTCGACCGGCTCATTGATGGAAACTCCAATAACTCCAAGCAGATTATAAAACCACTTCTTTTCTTTCTTTTGAAAGATACCGATAATTCTCCTCATTTTGACGACTTCTCTTTCTGTTACCTTTAATTTATATAAAACACAAGTGGTACCGGGATAGTTCCGGTAGGTACCATTTTCAACATCCTCTTTCACAAACCCGCCGTTAAGGGGATTACTCGGCCGTTTTCTTCCAAAGCTGTATAGCTCATTGAGATTGCTGTCGAACGAAAGGGATACGTGATTATATGGTGCTTTCGTATATTTTTTGATTGATTTAGTAAAAAAAGTACCTGTATCTGTCAGCAATATGTAAACATATGTATCTTCCATCATTAACAACACCTTTGTAAAAAAAATTGTTTCTTCTATTATTATATAATTTCTCTTGACCAAAATTAACCATTAATTTCATAATAATAGGTAGATAGGGGGATTATTATGTTTGAGGTAGAAGCAGTCATAACATTACTAGTCATTGCGTTCGGTTTAGGTGTGTTTAACATCATTTTCTACATAGTGAAAAGAAATACAACTTCTAAGGATTTTTCCGATTTATCTGAAAGGGTGAAGACGTGGTGGGGAATGCTTGCGGTATTCAGTGTCGCAACATTGTTCAATCCTCTTGTATCCTTATTTGCCCTCATGTTTCTATGTTTTTTTTCATTGAAAGAATATTTCTCGATATTACGGACCCGTAAGGTGGATCGTCAATTATTCCTATGGGCTTATCTGTCGATTCCCATCCAATTTTATTGGATATATATTGGATGGTACGGTATGTTCATTGTCTTCATTCCGGTTTATGTATTCTTGTTTCTGCCGCTTCCGAGGATCCTTGGGAACGGGACGGTAGGGTTTTTGCGTTCGGTGAGTTCGACCCAGTGGGGTTTGATGCTGATGGTATTCGGTCTAAGCCATCTAGCATTCTACCAAACAGCTACACCGGAGTACGGTGCAAACCTAGTCTTATTTTTGGTCGTTTTGACCCAATTACATGATGTCGTACAATATCTGGTTTCGCTTTATATTGGAAAACGTAAGGTCATCCCATCCTCCAATCCTAATATCACATGGGAAGGTTTCCTGATCTCCACATTTGTGACAACAGGAGTTTCCTATAATTTGTACGCATATTTAACTCCTTTAAATGAGTTGTTCGGATTATTATCAGGTCTTCTCATCAGCGTTGCCTGTTTTGGAGGCAGTCTGGCAGTATCCGTACTGAAGCGGGACCTGTTAATAGGTGACGATGAAAAGGCATCAGTACTTAAGAAAAGCTATTTGACAAGAGTGGATAGCTTGGCGTATTCAGCACCGATTTTCTTCCATGTCATCCGCTATTATTTTGATTTTATGTAGGTTTAAAGAGTTTTTATAAAGGTGGAAAAGAAATACTTCTTTAGAATCACATATTTTCACATGACACCTAATATTTTACAATAAAAGGGTTTTAGGGGGATATGTGATGAAGCTGCTGATATTTTGTGACCCGGGAATTGACGATGCACTGGCTTTGATTTATGCATTATTACATCCGGAAATAGAAGTACTGGGACTTGTTTGCAGCTATGGAAATGTGGATAAGAAAACCGCCGCCAATAATGCATCCCATATCTTAAGTTTGGCTGGACGCTTGGATATACCATTATTCAACGGTGCAGAAATGCCGGTTACAGGGGAATTAGCCAATTATTATCCCGAAATTCATGGCGAAGATGGTATTGGCCCAATCAAGGTTCCAAAGGGTACCTACGATCTTCGCCTCCGTAATCTTGGTGAAGTATTTGATTTGATTAAAAAAAATAGAAGACTAGTCATCGTTGATCTTGGAAGGTCGACAACTTTGGCGGCCTGTTTCTTATTGAATAAAGAAGTAATGGGTATGGTAAAGGAACTGCACATAATGGGTGGCGCCTTCATGGTACCGGGGAATGTTACTCCTGTAGCAGAAGCGAATTTCTATGGAGACCCCACTTCCGTCAATCTATTGTTATTTCACGGGAAAAAAGTTTTCCTCACCCCATTGAATGTCACGCAGAAGGCGATTATCACCCGGGACTTTTCAGAGTCGCTCGGGAACTATGCCAGAAATAAATTCAGAGATATCTATGTCCCGATAATCGGGTATTATGCGGATGCTTATGCTAAATTGGTGCCCGGAATTGAAGGTGCCCCGTTTCATGATCTGTTGACTGTTTATTCCGTTGTCCATCCCAATAGAGTGCAATACTTGGCGAAGAAAGTGAATGTTATTGTAGAAGGAAAGGCCCGCGGGAAATCTTATGCAGATTTTCGAGACATGGATATGGAGGGAAATAGTAAACACCACATCGCTTTAGGGTTTGACTATGAACATTTCTTGGAGGAGATTTTTCAGGTGTTAACACGTTCGCTATAATGGTGATATGTAGTGTATGAAGGAGGAAAAAAAGTGGCTAATGTAATGGTGGGAAGCAATCCTGCAAGAATTCTAAAAGAATTAGAAGTAAAATAAAGAATCTATCATTTTTTCTAGTAATCGTTGCATATAATGTAACGATTCTTCTTTTGTTCTGATGAAAATCATTATAGGAATTCGACTTTATTTGTAGAACTTTACATACTAGTAATTTTTGTGGGAGGGACGGTTTTGGAAAAAGAAGAGCATTCCTTATTCGATCAACCAATCATAGCCTTTGGCTTGCCGATACTTATTATGCTTTTTGGTGTGTTCCTGCTGGTGGAAGCACATAATTCAGGAAAACTGAAATACATCCCGGTAGTTTTCATTCTGCTAGGGCTATCAGAGATTATTCGTGCTGTGATGAGAAGGCATTATCGTCCGACCAAGAGGAAGCGGGCAGAAATCAACCAGAAAAGTGGACATGTTGCCTACCTCTTAATGGCTACAAGTGTTGTCTGCTCGGTCCTGCTTTTGATCATGGAGAGAATTTCGGTGGAGATGGTGCTATATGTTCAGTTATCCATGGCGATAGTGATATATCCGCTTCTTAAGTTGATATTTCTTGTACGGCATTATTAAAGTGACGGGATCCCCGTCACTTTTTTAAATCTTTAATGGAGTAAAAGGTTCCTCTCCAGATGATACCGCCTCTATAATTTGTGAGAATGGTTGCACGTGCAATACTATAAATGAAAAGTAAAACCGTTATTGGGAATACAATTAAATAAAGATTTGCGCCTTTCCCCATTTTATTCGCCGTTTCGTTATAGGCGAGAAACAGCATTAAGATACTTAAAGCGTAGGCAAGTTGAGTGCTACCTGATGTTACGAACAAGGCGATAAAAGGGAAGAGTTGCGAAAGAAACAAACCGCTTATGGCGAACAACACCATGAAATAGCTATAGAAAAGTCCTGCAAAAGTGTTCTTTTCCAACCCGACAAGCGCTGAATGCAAATCAGGATACCACTCCACCTGCAAGTGGTTGAGTGCTAAAGCCAAGTGCTGCCTTTTTCCAGACTGCTTTATCTGACGGCCAAGCATCAGGTCATCATCTGGCCTCATTTTAAATTTCTTGTGCGTACCGATTCCTTCATAGGCTTTTCTAGACAGCAGATTGAAGGCGCCGATTCCGATAGCTGACTTGCTGCTTTGATCATTTGATTTCCAGGGCCTTTTGAAAAAACCGAAACCAAACAGGAAGAAGGAGATAAACGCATTTGTCCAGAAACTGCTCCCTTTCAGATTTGGCGCGAGAGTCAAATGGTCTATTTTATGGTTCTGAAAGTATGTGATTGCTTTTGCGATGGCATCTTTTTTAAATATGATGTCCGCGTCAGTAAATAGGATGAATTCTCCCTTGCTTTGTAAAAAGCCTTCATACAATGCGTGATTTTTCCCAAGCCATCCTTCTTTAAGGTTTTTAATATGGATGATTTTCAATCTGGGTTCAGTAAGAGCCAACTGCTCAAGGATGGCACCGGTACGGTCAGTGGAGCGGTCGTTAACAACGATCCATTCTATATTGGAGTAGGTCTGTTTAAATTGGGATTGTAGGCTTGCTTGAATGTGCTCTTCTTCATCTTTGGCAGCAACAATGATGGATAGAAGGGGACCACTATGGTGTAATCTTTCATCTTCTGTTATATATTCTATCTTTGCAATTTTCCTCATCCCGATTTTTGCATCCAGCCAGACGGCAAACCAGAAGAGGAAAGTGAGTATCGCTAAGTAGAGCATCATAAACCCTCCAGTATTTGATTACAGTATTGTACCAGAAGGAAAGTGAAAAAAGCACCTGAAGAGGTGCTTTTCAAAATTATACCGTTGGCTTAGTAACTGTCCAAGGAAAAGGATCGGGAAGAGCAGACCAGTCTTGATCGAATTCTTCAGGGGTCAAAAGACATCTGTCCAGCTCTCTTGTCAGTTCCCCACGGTCCATATCCACTCCAATTAGTACCAGCTTTGTCATCCTATCCCCAAACTCAAGGTCCCAATCATCGACTATATTCGGGTTCTCCTTTATGACTGCCTCTTGCTCTAATTTAGGAAGGGAGGCTACCCAATAGGAAACCGGTTGTAGTTGAACGGATGGACCTGCCTGGGAGAAAAGAAGCGCAACATTGTTTCTAGTGGCACACCAGACAATCCCTTTGGCTCTGACAATCTCCTCCGGAAGGGCTGCATACCAGTTACTGAATCTTTGAGAATGAAAAGGAAGCCTGCGCTGATAAACAAAAGAGGAAATCCCGTACTCTTCTGTCTCTGGAGTATGATGTTGATGTCCCAATTGAAGTTCCTTCAACCAGCCTGCAGATGCACTTGCTTTGTCAAAATCAAATTTTCCAGTATTCAATATGGAGAAAGGGGGTACCTGTGAATTTGTTGCTCTTATCAAACTTGCTTCAGGTTGGAGCGTCTTTAACACTTTTTCGAGTTTCACCAGTTCGGCTTCGGTTACGAGGTCGCATTTATTTAATATAAGGACGTCGCAGAATTCAATTTGATCTATCAGTAAATCAGCAATTTCTCTCGTATCTTCCTCGCTCATTGCTTCTTTTCTGTCAAGAAGGCTGTCTCCTGATTCGAAGTCATGCCAAAAACGGTAGGCATCCACTACGGTAACCATTGTATCAAGTTTGCAGAACCTGGTTAAATCAATGCCGAGTTCCTCATCTATGTAAGAAAAGGTTTGAGCAACAGGAACTGGTTCACTTATACCTGTCGATTCAATCAGAATATAATCAATATCACCTGATGTAGCTAGCTTTTCCACTTCAACAAGTAAGTCCTCTCTCAATGTGCAGCAAATGCAGCCATTTGACATTTCCACTAGCTTTTCATCTGTTCGCGAAAGGCTACCTCCTTGCCTTACAAGTCCGGCATCAATATTCACTTCGCTCATGTCGTTAACGATGACCGCTACTTTCATTCCATCTCTATTATGTAACACATGATTTAAGAGGGTGGTTTTACCGGCACCCAAATAGCCGCTTAATACAGTGACAGGAATTTTATTTATAGTCATTTCCAGGTCTCCTTCAGCTTATAAATAGTAATGATTACGATTTATATAGTATCCTACTAGAGCCGGTATGTAAAGATATTTGATAGTGCCGTTATTTCAAAGGTAGAGTCATCTTTTTTTATTTGCCTTCTAATATCTACTAATTGTGCATATTCATTAGATAGAAAGGAGGGGGGAAAGATAGAATCTACCAACCGAACCGGATTTTTTCTATTTATTAATAATACCGTACTTTTTATGATCATCCTATTTGTGGTCATTTCCACTATCACCACCGTCCTATCTACTAGACTTTCCTCTGAGTATATTGGAAATATATTAAGAAATGTACAGTCAACAGAGCTGTACTTGACCATCATTCAAAGCCAGAACCATTATATGACCGGCAAGAATGTCGACGTTCCGAAGCTTCCAATCATGGAGTTCACTTTTGAACTGGCAACCAATTTAAAGCCTTATGATATTAGAAGCTTCTTGGGAAATGAAATCCCCGGTTTTTATGCCTATGACACACAGTTTTATGTGGCAGGGAAAGGAACCGACTATACGGATATTCCATTTGAATCCGTAGCCCCGATGGAAGTCCTCCTGAAGGAGCGGGAGATTGCGCAAGAAATGCTACTGGATGATGAGAAGGAAGAAGAGCCCGCACCTGCACCGGAAAGGTCGATGGATGAGACCATTGTGCATATCTATCAATCTCATAGTTGGGAATCATATTTGCCACTTTTGAAGAATGTTACTAATCCGAATGATGCGACAAGCAACAATCCAGATGTGAATGTCATCGCTGTAGGAAAAATGCTGAAGGACGAATTGGCCGACAAAGGGATAAAGGCAAATCAGGATACAAGGAATGTACCTCAAGATTTACAAGCAAGGGGATGGACTGCCAATCACTCTTATAAATATTCGAGAGAAACGGTTGAAGCAGCCATGATTTTTAATAGTGATGTAAAATACTTGATTGATATTCACAGGGACTCCGCTCGAAAAAATAGGACAACAGAAGAAATCGGAGGAAAGAGCTATGCAAGGCTCATGTTTGTAGTGGGAACCGCCCATAAAGACTATGAACAAAATCTTGAGTTTGCAGAAAGAATTCATCATGCCATTGAGCAAAAGTATCCAGGTCTCAGCAGAGGTGTCTTTCCAAAAGGAAAATCAACCGGAAACGGATTGTACAATCAAGATTTATCCGAAAGAGCCATCCTCTTGGAAGTTGGCGGCGTGGACAACAATTTGGAAGAAGCACGTAACTCTATCAAAGCATTTGCAGATATCTACAGTGAAATTGTCTGGGAAGAACGGGAAGCTGGCGAGTTCTGATGAAGGAGTGATTGGGATCAAATATGCATTTTTTTGGCTGGTTATCATGTTTGTAGCAATTGTCATTTCGTTTTTACATTTTCACTGGATTGCTACGTTGGCATCTTTTTTGGCAGGGGTCATTGTGATTTCGGTTTCGTTATTTGAGGATTTTTATATGGCTAAATGAGGGGGGCAGGGATTATTCCTGCTCTTCTTTTTTGGATTTTTCAAAGGGATTGGGAAATTATTGTAGAAATATGAGTGTAATAACTACTTAGGAGATGATTATTAATGTGTGGGATTATTAACTAAACACGAACAAAGAGATAAAACTTTACCACTAAAGAGGCAAAAATTAAGAGAAGCCATTTATCAGGACCTTGTCCAAGATCCGAACATACTTGCCTTCTTTTACGGGGGATCTCTCGCAAAAGGAAACGAGGATCTGTATTCTGATTTAGATCTCCGTGTCATTGTGGAGGATGCTGTGTATGAGGACTATAGGTTAAATAAAAAAGAACGGGCCAAAAACTGGGGTGATGTATTATATTATGAAGATTTTGCTTGGGCAACATACTCGATTGCTCATTATCGCTCTTTTATCAAAGTAGATACATTCTATTATCGCAAATCAGACATTCAACCTAGCGCTTATTTGAAACATCTTTTAATTGAACATGATCCTACCGGCATTGTCCATCAATTAAAAGACCAGTCGCTATCTTTGGAATATCTTTTTTCTGAAGGGGAATTTGAAGTGTGGCAGGGCAAATTTTTTGCTTATTTACATGAGGTGTATCGTCGAGTTAAACGGGGAGAATTCAATTATGCTTTCCAGATGATAAATTCCTTAAGCTATTCCATCGTGATCGGATGGTATGTGGAAATGGGAGAGGTACCGAATTCATTTGGGGATTGGTCTAAAGTCGAAGGGCCGAGAAGTCCATTGAGGAAAGAGCAGTTGTATATGCTTGCAGAATGGGATGTCGTAAAGCGAGATGGGGTAGGATTGCTTGAAATTGCAAAGTGTCAGGTGAAGGAGTTTATCCGGGTTCATCGAGTACTTGCAGATAGAATTGGGGTACCTGTGTATGAAAAACAGGTAAAAGAAATAATTAGATTGGTTTTGTAAGCATATAGTAGATGAATGTGGAAGGAAGTGATCAGTTGGTTAAAGTAAAAAAGGAAGTTTTATGGTTATTTTATTATGTGGGGTTGATCGTAATAGCTACGAGTGCATGGAATTATGTAAATTACAGGATGAGAATCTGGGCTGAGACCTTTGAATTTGGTCCTCTGTATCTGATTGGAATTTTGACTACACTAGTAATCTCGTTATATTTAAGTGTACCTCATTTTATAAGACAATATAGCGCTAATGGCAGTTGGTCATTTAATTTCATCAGGGCAGGGATAATTGGTGTCCCATTTTTGGCAGTCTCCATTATGACCCTGGGAGTGTACAATTTCACTGCTCCAGGATTGCTCAATGAATTAGTATGGTACCTCATCATTGATGGTCTTACCATGGGTCTTGTACTTTCCACTGTTTTTGGCTATGTAATCTTCACTTGCATTGCTAAGAAAGAGGAGGATACAGCCTTTGGTAGCAATAGCAAGCAACATGTCCTCTAGTGACATGTTGCTTTTACTATTTTGGGGAAGGTTATTAGTGAGCAGTTCCTTTGCATTCGATTTATCTCTTTGTGATAATGTTCACTAAAGAAAGGAGAGTGTTATCAATGAAAGTAACAGTTGTTGGAGCAAACGGACAAATTGGCAAACAGCTCGTGCATTTCTTAAAAGAAGAAAAAGGTTACACCCCTATCGCAATGGTTCGGAAAGAGGAACAGGCAGATAGTTTTGCAAAAGATGGTATTGAATCGGTTTTGGCTGATTTGGAAGGATCGGTAGAAGATCTTATGAAGGCCTTTAGCGGAAGTGATGCAGTGGTATTCACAGCGGGGTCTGGAGGAAACACGGGATTAGACAAGACGTTATTGATTGATTTGGACGGAGCTGCAAAAACGGTGGAAGCGGCTGAAAAAGCAGGCATTTCTCGTTATGTGATGGTAAGTGCGTTCCAAGCTGACAACCGTGAAAATTGGAATGACGAGCTTCGTCCTTATTATGTAGCCAAGCATTATGCAGATAAGGTGCTAATGGCAAGCGGCTTGGATTACACCATCGTGCGACCTGGTGGTTTGGTGAATGAATCAGGTACTGGCAAGGTGAAGATTGGAGAGAATATAGAGCCCGGATCCATTGCTAGAGAAGATGTGGCAAAGGTGTTGCTAGCAGTGCTTGGTGCTAAAAACACGTATGGAGCTGCGTTTGACGTAGTTGCTGGTGAAGACAACGTCGAGGATGCTGTTAGTAAGGTATAATATTGAAGTTAAGGCTGTCTCTATAGATGAGGCAGCCTTTTTTATGCTCATTCTAAACTTATTTTCCAAACTGTAGATTTTATTTTCCGTTAGCGGATTATACGAGCCGATGTGGCTAAAATATTTTCCAAACGCCGTAAAATTCTTTCCGTTACAGAAATATTCGTGCTGTTCGACACCCTCTCTTAAAAATCGACAAGCTAAAAATGAAACAATTACCACTCCCATTTCGTTATAGTAGTAGACAGACTATAACGGAAAAGGAATTAGGAAAATGATAACTAAAAAGAGAGTAAAAACCATGGTGAAGATTGCTCTTCTTCCTCTGTTAATCTACCTTATTATCGTCCACTCCCTCATCTATCAAACGGCAAAGCAGGAGCCACCTGAAGATATTGATTATTTGATTGTTTTAGGTGCAAGGGTGAAAGGGGAAATGATGACTAAAGCCCTTTTGTTCAGGGTGGAGGCAGCGTTGGAATACCTCAGGGAGAACCCGAATACTAAAGTCATCGCTTCAGGAGGGCAGGGCCCTGGGGAGGACATTACCGAAGCAGAAGCTATGAGAAGGTACTTTGTAGCAAATGGCATTGATGAGGATAGAATCTTGTTGGAATCCCGTTCTACCACTACCTTTGAAAACCTGTCATTTTCAAAGGAACTGATTGAAGAAGATGCCTCCATTGCCATTGTGAGCAATGACTTTCATATGTACCGAGCGTCCATTATCGGGAAAAGGCTGGAATTTGCAGAAGTTCATACACTTGCGGGGAAGACTCCCAAGGTAGCCATCTTTAAGCTTTGGGCACGAGAGTACTTTGCTGTTGCAAAGACTTGGTTGGTGGATAAATAGAAGTTGAGTGTTTTGGAGTTATGCGCGAGTCATAGAAGGTCAATGAAACCCGAAAACAAGTACAGCAGGGAAAAGCGGGAGTCATAGAAGGTCAATGAAACCCGAAAACATGTACAGCAGGGAAAAGCGGGAGTCATAGAAGGGCAATGAAACCCGAAAACAAGTATAGCAAGGAAAAGCGGGAGCCATAGAAGGCCAATGAAACCCGAAAACAAGTACAGCAGGGAAAAGCGGGAGTCATAGAAGGTCAATGAAACCCGAAAACAAGTACAGCAGGGAAAAGCGGGAGTCATAGAAGGTCAATGAATCCCGAAAACAAGTACAGCAGGGAAAAGCGGGAGTCATAGAAGGTCAATGAATCCCGAAAACAAGTACGGTAAAGGAAATCAAGCGCCATAGAGGACCAACGAATCCCAGAAACCCAAACTCAAGGCCAAGATGTATCAAATAAGTAGGCTCTTTTCTCAAAGATTGTTGCTATTCACTAGTAAAAAGTCGGCTATTGGACTTTTTACTAGAAAAATCGGCCTTTGGATTTTTCACGGCTTATCTACTCAAAAATAGGCATGTAGTTTACTCTGGATACCCGAGAAAAGAGCACGACAGCAAGGAATATAACGGTTGGTTAATAAATACGAAAAAGCAACAAAGTTTACGAAAATAGCCAATAAGTAAAATTAGCTCCCTTCTCAAAACCTCCAATTAGGAGGTTTTTTCTATCCTGCTATGTTTTCCCACCCGCTTTGCTATATAATAATCTGTACTAGATTGAATGGGGTGACATGATGCTTTATATTCTTTCGCAGTTGGGTTTCAGCTTCATTGCCGCTGCCGGTTTTGGAGTCCTGTTTAATGCACCTAGAAGGGCATTGGTAAACTGTGGAGCGGTTGGTATGATTGGGTGGATCTTTTACATAGTGTTGGCGGATGCAGGAGTAGATCCGGTGGTGGCGTCATTTGTCGGGGCATTTATGGTGGCGCTTGTTGGTCATATCATGGCAAAGCGGTTCAGGATGCCGATGATTATATTCAGTGTTGCAGGGATTATCCCTCTTGTTCCTGGTGGTCTGGCCTATAATACGATGAGGCATATTGCGGAAAATGATTATTTGGCGGCCATCCCTTTGGCAGCAAAGGCATTTATGATATCAGGGGCCATTGCAATGGGATTGGTGTTTGCGGAGGTTATCATGCAGATTGTGATGAAAATAATTAAAAGATTATCCATGAATGTAAAACGTGAGGTGAGTTAGGTGACGATGGAAATGACAGAGCGGGAAACGGAGAAAATCCTTCAGGTCTGCCTGCTTGCCGGGAGAATCATGATGGAAGGGGGAGCGGAAACATACCGGGTTGAAGATACAATGACGAGGATTGCAGCTTCGTATGGAATCACGGAAACACATAGTTTTGTGACACCAACAGGAATTATTGTTTCCCTTCAAGGAGATAACCCTACACAGCTTGTCAGGATTAATTTCAGGACAACTGATTTGGAAAAAGTGGCCCAGGTAAATCATATTTCTCGTAAAATTGCTGCAGGTGAGCTTAGTATTAAAGAGGCCCACCAAACTTTAATTAATCTGGAAAAATCTCATCTTCTTTATCCTATTAGTTATCAGATTATCGCTGCAGCTTTTGTCAGCGGTTCTTTTCTGATTATGTTCAAGGGTGTATGGACGGACTTTCTGCCAGCTATGCTTGCTGGGGGGATGGGCTATAGTGGACTCTTATTGATTCAACATTACACGCGAGTAAAATTCTTTGCAGAGTTTTTCGCATCGTTAATTATAGGACTGGTCGCTTTAGCCATGGTGAGCTTAGGGGTTGGTTTGGAACTTGATAAAATCATTATCGGATCTGTCATGCCATTGGTTCCAGGGTTACTTATAACCAATGCCGTCCGTGACTTGATGGTGGGGCATTTTGTTTCAGGGCTTTCAAAAGGTGCCGAAGCACTATTTACTGCCTTTGCAATAGGGGCGGGGGTAGCCGTAGTTTTTCTTTGAAACGACATGGAATAAATTTCTCATTACAGTCATGACAAGCAATTAACAGTATATTTCGTTATTTTACAATAATTACTTGTATCCAATTCCGCTGAAACATATTAGATTAATAGTATGAAAACTTTACAGAAAGTCCTCATAACTTTGTCGGTTGTCGCACTAGTCTTAGGTGGAAATGCAGCTGCTCTGGCAGCAACAAGTCACACGGTTCAATCAGGTGATACAATGTGGAAGATTGCGGTAAAATATCAAGTTGGAGTATCCGAACTGATCGCTGCCAATTCTACAGTAAAGAACCCTGACCTAATCTATCCAGGTCAAAGAATTACTATTCCAGAAAAAGGGGAGGGGCAAACACAAGAAGAGCAAGTTGCTACGTTAGTGAATCAGGAGCGCGCAAAGCATGGTTTGAAGCCATTAAAGCTTAACTGGGAGTTATCAAGAGTAGCAAGATACAAATCACAGGATATGATTGATAAAAGATATTTCAGCCACACGTCACCAACATATGGATCTCCATTCGATATGATTCGTAACTTTGGTATTTCTTACCGAACAGCAGGTGAAAATATTGCTGCTGGGCAAAAAACACCACAAGAGGTCATGAATGCTTGGATGAACAGTGAAGGGCATAGAAAGAATATTTTATCAAGCCAATATACAGAAATCGGGGTAGGCTATGCCAAGGGTGGCCAATATGGTCATTACTGGACACAGATGTTTATTTCCAGATAACATTAACATTGCAGTACCTTTAAGAGAGGTGCTGCTTTTTTTGTATGATAAGAAAGAATATAATGGGGATACTTCACTAAGCGGTTGATCTCCGTTACAGGCGCTTCGCTTTCCTGCGGGCGGTCCGTGAGCCTCCTCGGCAAGCCTGCGGGGTCTCCCTTGTCCCTTCCTCCCGCGGGAGTCTGCGCGCCTTCCACTACAATTAACTTTCTAGTGTAAATCATAGTAGGAATATCCTTATTCGTCACCGGCTTTATTAGTTGTTACGGTTCATATTAATTTGAAATTTATAACGGTCGCCTCTATACACTGATTTAACGAGTTCAAGCGGTGTTCCGTCCTGGAGGTATGTGTTGCGTTGGATATAAAGCATGGGATGCCCCTTGTCTATTTGCAGCAGTTTTTCGTCCTCCGCTGATGCCTTGACCGATTCGATTGATTGGTCCGCATGTGCAATGCGGAGATTCAACTTTTCTTCGATATAGGCATAGATGGAAGCGTTGACCACTTCTTCTGTCAGGCCTTTTACCAAATTTGCAGAAAGGTAGTTTGTTTCAAGTGCCATAGGTTCTCCATCGGCAAGGCGGATTCTTTTTATCTCATAGACTGGTGAGTATTCGCGGATGTTTAGTTCGCCGGAGATAAAGCTGTTTGATGGAATGATTTCAAAATGAATCAACTCGCTGGTCGGGTTAAGCCCGCGTTTTTTCATATCCTCTGTAAAGCTTGTGAGACCTTGTAGAGGTTGTTCGATTTTCTTCTCGGAAACAAAGGTTCCGCTTCCTTTTTTACGGTATAGGAGCCCATCATTCACGAGGGAGTTGATCGCTTGTCTTACCGTCATCCTGCTAATTCCATAATTCTCAGCATATTCCCTTTCGGAAGGAATACTGTTACCAGGGAGGATCATCCCAGTAGTAATTTGATTTTTTATATGAGATTCCAGTTGATAATACATAGGAATCGGAGAGGATTTATCAATCATGTATGTTTGCTGGCTCCTTTCAGGCAATGATACTGGATTGCTCAAGTACAGTGCTCTCTGCATATATTTTAACACAAGGATGTTTCTTTAGGACCGAAGCGGGAAAGCTCTCGGATACTACTCCATATACGAGCTGTTCCAATGCTTTGGCTTTGTTTTTGCCGGCTACAAGAAGTATTATTTCTTTTGCCCGCATGATGGAATCTATCCCCATTGTGAGTGCATGTGTAGGAACATCTACTGGATTAGGGAAAAAGCGTGCATTGGCTTTTCGTGTTGAATCTGTCAATTCCACTACGTGTGTTTTGCTGTTAAAGGGGGTCCCTGGTTCATTGAAACCGATATGTCCGTTTTCTCCTAATCCTAGGACTTGAATGTCTATTGGACCATAAGTGTTCAGTTTTTCTTCGTAACTTTTACATTCGTTTTCAAGTTGTACCGCAAGTCCATCTGGAATGAATATCTTTTCTTTTTGGATGTCGATATGTTGAAAGAGGTGCTTCTCCATAAATGCATAATAACTGTTCGAGTCCAATTTGTGCATACCTATATATTCATCGAGGTTGAAGGTGACTACGTTCCGGTAAGAAGTCTTATTGACAATGTGATCCTCCAATAGGTGTTTGTACATACCAGTGGGAGTGCTTCCTGTGGCAAGTCCAAGAACGACATTCGGATTGCTTCGAACCTGCTTTGCTATATAATTGGCTACTTCTTGACTTAAAGCTTCATAGGATGGGGTGTGGATGATATCCATGCGTTTACTCTCCCTTGTATGATAGTTGTCCATTGCAGAATGTCATTTTCACTTGCATTTCATCGTCGACAATGACGATATCCGCATCTTTTCCAACAGCGATGCTGCCTTTTCGATCCCACACGTTCAGACGTTTGGCTGGATTGCTGGAGGCCATTTGGACAGCATGATTCATGCTGCAACCTGTGTAATCCATCATATTTTTGACCGCTTCATTCATTTTTAGTACACTGCCAGCAATTGTGCCATCTTCCAGAAGTGCAGATTTATTTTGCACCTTCACTTTTTGACCAGCAAGATCATATTCCCCGTTTTTCAGCCATTTAGCTCTCATGGAATCTGTAATCAACAGCATTCCATCAGCTCCTTTTGCTAGATAGGTGGCCTTCACTACCGCAGGGTGCACATGGATGCCATCAGCAATCATCTCCAAAAATAGTTCTGGATGTGCAAGTCCCGTTCCGGCAACACCTGGTTCACGGTGGTGGTTGCCTCGCATTCCATTATAGAAATGGGTTATATGTTCTGCGCCGGCTTTCATTGCCTCTAACATTTCAGAATATAACGCATCCGAGTGGCCGATGGAGGTTATGACACCGGATTTGGTCAAAAATTCAACGAGAACGATTCCTTCTGTAAGTTCCGGTGCCATCGTTACAATTCTGATATTATTACCTGAGTCAGACTGAAACTGTTCAAAGATCGGTACATTTGGTTCAAGTATGAAAGGAGTCGGTTGTGCACCGGCCCTTTTTACATTTATGAATGGCCCTTCTAGATGGACTCCCAGCAGTTCACAGGACGGGCTTCCGTTGTTAGTTTGTTTTTCCATGTATGCGTGGATATTTTGTAAAGCTGTACTTATGAGGGACTTATCCTGTGTGAGGGTAGTTGCAAGGAAGCCGGTGGTACCTTCCTTTGGTAAAGTGGTAGCCATGGAAATAAGGGCTTCTTCAGTAGCATCCATCACATCTGCCCCATTTAACCCGTGTATGTGAATATCAATGAACCCAGGAACAGCTAACAATTCTTTGTGGATATGAACTTCCTCGAGTTTTTCAGGATTGGAGTATTGTTCCATATGGCCGAGTTCTGCAATTTTTCTGTTAGATATTTTTATATAGCCATGTTCTATTATTTCATCTTCCATCACGATTTTCATGAATAGGAGGGCATAGCTGTTTGATGAAACAGTTGTCATAAAATGAACCCCTTTACCTTCTATTATATGTACATATTAGCAGAAGATTGTATAGTTGTATATACCACTTTTCGTGTGGAATTCAACGTGTTTCTAAAAATTCATCTATTCATATTTCAAATGAAATAATATACTATAAACAGAATGTGTGCATAGAATACTAGAAAGGTGAATCATCATGAATAACTTGCCTATTAAAATCAGAAACGCAGAACTGGAAGATCTTCCAAAAATAGTTGAAATCTACAATTCAACCATTGCAAGCAGAATGGTAACCGCGGATACATCCCCGGTTGAGGTCGAAAGCAGAACAGAATGGTTTTATCAGCATAATGAGAAGCGTCCATTACGAGTGGTGGAGCTTGAGAATAAAATTTGTGCCTGGATTAGTTACCAGGACTTTTATGGTCGGCCTGCATATAAGAGCACCGCGGAGGTAAGCATCTATCTTCATGAGGATACAAGAGGTAGAGGACTTGGTGCAGTATTATTGGATAGAGCTGTTAAGGAGTGCCCATCTTTACGGATTGAGAATTTACTGGCTTTCATCTTTTCACACAATGTACCGAGCATAAACTTGTTCAAGAAATTCGGGTTCGAACAGTGGGGGTTCCTCCCGGAAGTGGCAGAACTTGATTCTGTAAAAAGGGATTTGGTGATTATGGGGAGAAGAATAATAGAGTAGGGGGCAGAAGAATGAAATGGAAATGGGCAATAGTCATTTTCACAGGCATACTTCTAGTTACAGGAACACTTCTAGCATTTAATGGACATGTTAGGGGAGCTGCAAAACTTGCGCTAACCACCTCACCAATTGTAACTCTTTCATCAGCTGATGACACAACGACTGTCATGGCGAAGGTGAATGATGGGGCAGGATTTCAAGACGTATTATCGCACGTCGAGGCGGATGGTTGGATCTTCGAAGAACAGGTAGGTTCCATGTTCCTCTATTCAAAAGGAGAGGAAAGTCTCGTCATCATGCTGAAAATGTGGACAAACCAATATATAGTGGCAGAAATGACAAAGGGGTAGGGAAATTATGTTAAAGCCGGTACCAATGCTTAGGACGGATAGACTGCAACTAAGAAGCTTAACATTAAGAGATTCAGATATTATCTTTGCATACTTCTCTGAACCGGAGATGACCAAATTCTACGGTATGGAGCCATTCCAAACAAAGCTGGAAGCTGATAAATTCATCAAGGATTTTATGGATGACTACACCACCCTTTTCAGATGGGGCATTGTTGAAAAGGAGACGGGAACACTGATCGGTACATGCGGCTTTCATGCTGTATCGGATAAACACCGGCGGGCGGAAATCGGTTACGAAATAGATATACCATACTGGGGAAAGGGTTACGCAACAGAAGCCATTCAAGCGTTAGTGAAATTCGGCTTTGATTCAATGGAACTGAACAGGATAGGGGCAAATGTGTACCCTGAAAATATAGGCTCAAGAAAAGTTCTTGAAAAAGTTGGATTTACTCACGAGGGGCTTTTAAGAGGCTATCTATTCCAAGGTGGTAAATTTCATGATGCAAACGTCTTTTCGATATTAAGAGAAGAAGTGAATGAATAATTTCTTAAAAACACAGTGAATGAATTGCTGTGTTTCTTTGTGTGGAAATAATTGTGTAAACAGAAATAATAATAGATAATAAAAGTGTTAGAATTTACTGTTAGTTTAGATCTTGAATCTTTCTTAGTAAAAAGTTAGAAAAAAGGGTGTGGTAGCAATATGTATCGAATTAGGAGATTATCTGAATGTACTTTGAATCAGGCACTTCTGGCTTGGAATAGAGGTTTCGAAGGGTATTTTTTCGATGCTAGAATGGATGTTGATCGATTTACCACTAGAATTGGTAATGAGAATATTTCTGCCGACCTTTCTATTGTCGCCTTTGATGAAAAAGAACCTGTAGGGCTCCTTCTAAGTGGGTATAAACGGATAGGTAAAGAAATGGTCGCATGGAATGGAGGAACCGGTGTAGCTGCAAGTCACCGGCGAAAAGGTATAGGAAAGCTTTTGGTGGATAAGGCTTGTGAGCTTTATAAGGAAAAGGAGATACACACCTCCACTTTAGAAGCCATCTCTGAAAATAAGCAAGCAATCCTTTTATATGAATCTAAAGGATACAAAGTAGTAGATGAAGTGGTGCATCTTACACTGGAGACTCCCGGGGACTTTGAAGATACATTGGATTATCATCCCGTGTTTAGTTCCTCCCAAGCCGCCCAGTATCTATCCCTTTACCAACATAATACGGCTTGGCAAAGTCAGTGGTGGTGCATGAAAGAGGGGCAATTGATCCAACTTCTGGACAATGAAGGGGAAACGGTGGCATATGCCATGTTCAAAAGACAATACTCTGCTGATGGAACATTAAAAGCTATTGTGGTAACACATTGTTATATAAAAGAAAATTCATCCGATCCTAACAAAGTGTTGGAAGCTCTCTTCTCCCACCTTTTCCCACCATCTGCTACAAACTATCAATGCACTATCGCTTTTTTCCATACATCTAATGAAACAGTGTACAAATTCCTGACAGATAGAGGGTTTAATAGGAAAGTGGAGCAGGTCTGGATGAAAAAAACGATTGCATCTGAGGTGGCGGGGAGGATATAGAATGTTTGAGATAAGAGAACTGCATCCAGGAGAATTTGGTAGTTTCGTAGAGATTGCGAGCAATGCATATCCCGGAATGTCTGTGAACACAGATGAGGAGAAACAGGCACTTTTAGAACGACTGGAGAAACAGACGCAGAATTCCGACAAGCGCCTTTTCGGTTGTTTTAAAAACAATTTATTGGTTGGTGGGATGCTATTACATAATTTTCTCATGAACTTTCATTCCCAACAAATGCAGGTAGGCGGGCTGGGGTTTGTTTGTGTGGATCTGCTTCATAAGAAAGAAAAAGTGGCAAAGTATCTTGTTACCTATTTTGAAGAGTATTATAGGGAGCGTCATGTTCCCATTACGGCACTCTATCCATTTAGACCGGATTTTTATCGCAGGATGGGTTATGGGTATGGCACTAAAATGAATAAGTTCCGTTTTAGGCCGGATCAGCTTCCAATCCTATCCAAAAAGGATGTGGTTCTACTCACAGAAAAGGATGCATCTGAACTGTTCTGTTGCTATGAACGATACATGCTAAAAACGCACGGTATGATGGCACGTTCCATTGACTTGATGAAAGCTCTCTTCCAAAATCCAAAAGTGAAAGTATATGGGGTAAAGGATGAAGAGGCGATTATGGGGTATTGTTCCTTCACTTTTGAATCAGAAAAACAGGGGAACTTCTTGAGCAATAACATTTTGATTAAGGAACTGATAACAGAAACCCCTGCCGCTTTACAACAATTAGTCGCATTCCTGCGCTCGCAGCAAGATCAGGTTGCCAATATCATTTTGCATACACAGGAAAGTGACTTCCATTATCTATTACAAGATCCAAGAAACGGAACAGACAACATTATGCCTCATGTTTATCATGAAAGCCATACTTCAGCTGTAGGGCTTATGTATAAAGTTTTAGATCTGAAGAAAGTGATAGAAGCAGCTACCTATGGTTTGGAATCTATTTCGGTTGTTTGGAAAGTGGAAGACACTTTTATGCCAAACTTCAACTCCAGTGTTTATGTTCAATTCAAGGATGGCAGAGCAAACGTTTTAGAGAAGTCAAATGCAGAGGTATCTGTTGACATCTCCATTAGTGATTTTTCTTCCTTGATAATGGGCGCTGTGAGTTTCTCATCACTCCATCATCTTGGCTTGTTAAGGGTTTCTGATGAAAGCAAACTTGGAAATTTACATAACCTTTTTTCAGGCTTCACTAAGCCGGTATGTTTGACGGCATTTTAAAGTTACGGAGGGATATTTATGATAATCAAAAATTTTTTGAAAGAACAGAATGAACAATTTCAGACCTTGCTGAAAAGATCCACTCATGCCGGTTGGATGGCACAAACGACCGGGGAAAAGAAGTGGGCAGAAGAAGCAGGAAAAGCATCTAGTGAATTCAGCCTCTTCTACGCAGATAAAGAAAGGTACGAACAGGTCAGGGCATTTCTAAAAGAATCTACTTTGACACCAAAGCAAAGAAGGCAATTGGAGATACTGGAGTATGGAATTAGAGAAAATCAATTAGATAAAGAGACAATCGAAGAGCTTTCCACGATGTCTTCTGAATTGAATTATCTTTTCAATACGTATTTGCCTGAAGTGGATGGGGAAAGGTTATCAGCCAACGATATCCGAAACGTGTTGTTGAACAGTACAGAAAGCCTGGAGCGTGAAAAAGCTTGGAAGGCAAGCAAGGAAGTGGGTCAGGTTGTTTCGGAAAAGCTATTGGCACTTGTGAAAAAACGCAATGTCGCAGCTCGTAAATTGGGATATGACAACTTTTATGAGATGTCTTTTGCCAATCAGGAGCTTGATATGGAAGAGATTTTTTCCATGTTCTCCGATCTTGTTGAACAGTCAGATGAAACGTATCGAAAGTTAAAAAGTGAACTGGATCAGGAGTTGGCCGTAAAGTTTGGCATTAATGTTGATGAATTGAGACCGTGGCATTATGTCGACCCGTTCTTCCAGGAAGCTCCTGCCAACGAAAAAACGAACCTAGATTCTTTCTTTAAAGGAAAAAATCTTGAACAGATTACGGCAGATACCTTCGATTCCATGGATATGCCAATCGAAGGATTGTACGCTTCTTCTGACCTTGAGCCTCGTGAAGGCAAAAATCCTACAGCATTCTGTATGGACATGAACAGGGAAGGGGACATCCGCGTCCTCTGCAATAATGTGGATAATACTTATTGGATGGGAACCATGTTACATGAGTTCGGCCATGCAGCCTACAACAAGTATGTGGACCGTGATCTTCCATATCTGCTTAGAAGCTTTGCCCATATCCTGACAACCGAGTCCATTGCCATGTTATTCGGTAAGATGACTGAAAATCGGGAATGGTTGTCCAAATTCTTGAAGTTGGAAGATAGTAAGCTTGATGAAATGATGCCGTCGCTTGCGAAGCATGAACAATTGAAAATGCTTATTTCCGGACGCTGGATTATCACATTTGTGTTCTTTGAAAGACAATTATATGAAAATCCGGACCAGGATCTCAACAAACTTTGGTGGGAAACGGTTGAAAAGATTCAACTGTTGAATCCACCAGAGGATTGCACAAATCCTGATTGGGCGGCGAAAATTCACTTCACCCTTGCGCCAGTTTATTATCAGAACTATTTGCTTGGTGAATTGACTGCAGCCCAGCTCTATCAATATATCAAGAACAACATATCCGATGAGTTCTTTACCCTTAAGGTTGGAGCATTTATACGAGATGAGTTTTTGGCACCAGGTGCAACCTATCATTGGAACCAGAAAATAGAGAAGGTGACAGGGGAGCCGCTGAACCCTTCCCATTTTGTAGAAGCTTATTGTCAAAACGAAAAAGTGAATAATTGATAGCATGCGGGTAAATGGGGATCCTCTCTATTTACCCTGTTTCATGGGGGGATACAGATGTTGACCTTTATTAAAAGTGATGCGTCATTTTTGGATATTGAACTGGACATAATGAATTCACAGCCTGAATATAACCTTATTTCAAGCGGGCGGGAAAAATTGACTCTTCATGATATCAGAAAAGAGCATCTGGAAGAGAAGGTCGAAAAAGAGCGATATATCATTAGCTGGGAAGGGAATCCAGTTGGAATCATAGATTTTACGATGAATAATCCCAAAGATCTTTATCCCTGGTTGGGTCTGTTTATCATACATACGGGGTGGGAAAGAAAAGGCCTAGCACAAATTGCATATCAACATTATGAGAATTTGATGATAAGAAGACAGGTGAAAACGGTAAGGCTTGGATGCTTAGAAGAAAACGAAAAAGGTTTACGATATTGGAGGAAGCTCGGATTTGGTGTAGTGAAGAAGGTATTCTACAGGGACAAACCACTACTGATTATGGAAAAGGATATAGTAAAAGCGGAAGAGGATTAATTCTCTTTCGCTTTTTATTTGAAAAGTAAGAAAGCATATAATTCTGTGGATTTCCGTTCCAGGCGCTTCGCTTTCCTGCGGGCCGTTGCGGGGTCTTACCTGTCCCTTCCTCCCGCGGGAGTCTGCCCGCCTTCCACTACAATCAACAAGGTAATACCATTCACCGAAAGGGTAACTAAATATCTAAATGAGATGACTGGTTTCTAGCTGTGGATTGGAGCAAATGGCGAAGACTCCTACGGGGAGTAGCGACAATCTTGAGACCCCGCAACGAAGTGAGGAGGCTCAAGGTCGCCCCGTGGAAAGCGCGCAGCCATTTGTGGAAAGGAACAGCGGCGATTAACCAATCAACTAAATATTTTAGATTTAAAAGGACCGGGCGGTTCTTCTTGTTAAGTTTTTATGACTTTTTTAACAAATCCTTCATTTTGCATGAAAATACAAGCAATATAATATAAACTGAAACAGAGTGAGGTTTTTCGAGCTTTTATGACATCAAAAATTTAGGATAACTACCAAAATAAACAAACTTAGTAGAAAGGTTTGTCTCAAATATGATGAAAAAAATTCTCCCTTGTGTACTTATCTCCTTCATTTTGTTGGCGTTAGGGAACACACAAGAAACAAAAGCGAATGGACCTGATGAACTGTTCAGTGAATCAGTCTTATTAATAGATGCAAAATCAGGAAATATACTATATGAAAAAGATAGTGCACGTGTCATGTATCCAGCAAGCATCACCAAAATTGTAACAGCCATTATCGCACTAGAAGAAGGCGACTTAGAAGATACGGTGACCGTAAGTAAAAATGCCCGAGATCAGGATGGTTCCAGGGTTTATTTACTTGAAGGGGAAAAAGTAACCCTTGAAAAATTGGTGAAAGGCCTCCTGATCAATTCAGGAAATGATGCTGGTACTGCCATTGCAGAACATTTTGATGGCAGCGAAAAAGCCTTTGCGAAAAGAATGAATGAATTTATGGAAGAAAAGATAGGAACGGAAGATACGAAATTCAAGAACCCGCATGGACTATTTCATCCTGATCATGTAACAACCGCACAGGATATGGCGAAAATTGCACAATATGCAATGAAAAATGAAAAATTTCGAGAGATTGTTGGCACAAAGGAAATGGAATGGGTAGGCGAAGGTTGGGAAACTACGTTGTACAACCACCATCGCTTACTATGGGACTATGAAGGGACAACTGGTGTGAAAAATGGATATGTGCCAGAAGCCGGTCATACATTGGTCACTTCTGCCCAAAGAGATGGAATGGAGCTTATTGCTGTTACATTAAAAGCTTCGTCCAAATATTACAGCTATTGGGATACAATGTCTCTCTTGGACTATGGTTTTTCAAACTTCATGACCGAAGAAATTGAAAAGGGAGAAATGGTAGAGGATGCAAGAGGAACGGAATACATGTTGGCCAAAAACGTATTTGTTGCAAAACAGGAGAAAGAAACCATTTCTCTTGCAGTAAATAAAGACAAAGATCTGATTGTAAAAGTAGGAAATAGAGAACATATTAAAGAAAATGTGTTAGTGGAACAGGAGAAAAGTGTCCTCACCCCGGTACCTTCTACTGCATCGACAGGATCAATGGATGCTGCGGGTCCAAACGGAGAAACAGAGGCAAAAAGCAGTCTCGTTTCTACTATATTCCTATTCTTTATCCTATTAATCTTCATTTTTGTTATGAGCTTTTTTCAAAGGAGAAAAAGAAGAAAAAAGCTGCAACAGCGCTACTCTGAATCTATCACTTATTCTAGAAGAAGTAATTTTAACAGATAGTCTAAACAGCTACTCATCCTTGATATGACAGGATGAGTAGCTGTTTTATTTTTTGTGCGAAGGGTATTTGTTACATATAAAATGGAGCACGTTGAGCAGTTTTCTAAAGGCATTTGAAAAAGGAGTTTGGCTTGTTGTCCAAACATTGTATATAATGGTGATATGTAGAAATAGGAGGGATTTGTTATGCCAAGATTAGAAAATGCACTGAATGAAAAATTGATTGACTTGCTACAAGGTGAAAAAATTGTGTCTCTAATTACAACAGACAAGGAAACCAATAAACCAAATTTGAGTATCGTTTCCTGGCTTGTTGCTCACCAAGACGGGAAAACGATTAAATTTGCATTGGGACATAAGGCAGAAAGTGCCTTCAATATCGAGAAGAATCCGGACCTTATTCTTGGAGTGGTTGGTGCAGGCAGCTGCTATTCCATAAATGGAAGAGGAACAGTATCAGATGTGATCGACAAAACGATGAAGTATCGTGTGGTAACCGTTGAGGTGGAATCTGTGGAAGATGTGATTTTCTATGGTGGAAAGATTACACAGGAGCCAGACTATGTGAAGACATATGATGCGGACCTTGCAAAGAAGTTAGATGAGGAAGTATATGGATTGCTAAAAGCTTAAGCCCTAATGAATATGAATGAAGTTGTGAGCTGCACCTTTTAAACGGTGTGGCTTTTCTTGCTGCCAATCATTTCAACTTTTCTGAAAAATAATACCATTCATGATAAAATATCTTTAAAAAATGATTTCCTTTGTTTTCTATATATTAGTAGAAACATGGAAAAGATAGAGTGATAACTTTATAATAATAGAGTAAAGAAAAAAGGAGGATGTTATGAAAAATTGGTTAAAAACAAATAAACGCAAACTCTTCCCTTTTGTGGCAGTCCTGCTTCTAGCGGGAGCTTTAGTCACCTACTACATATATACCTCTCCACTTCAGGAATCAGGGAGCAGTGGGATACTAGGTAACCGGTCGTCCTCACAATCATCGGGCTCCAAAGGTATAACCGTTGAGAAAGATAATCCATTCAAACACAAAAACAAGCTGAACGAAGTGGATGTCCAAAATTATATTCATTGGATGTCCCACCAGAAGGTGAAAGCTGAAAGTAAATGGACCCATTATAAGCTGACGGATGAGAGAGTGGATTGGCTTCTTCAGAGAGTAAAGGAAGGGAACTATAAACATGAACAACTATATGTTGAAATTCTCACCAAATGGCAGAATGACGATTTTTCTACTGCTGATATGGACCATAACCGGGTTTGGGCTTTACAAAACGGTAATGTCGGGAAGGCTACCGGTATAATGTCAGAGAAAGAGGAAAAGGCGTACCTGCAAAACCCGAATATTAAGTTTAAATAGAGTTTAGATTTTTTCAGTATGGTAAAATGATTGGTAAACTTGCATAGGACAAAGGTGGTTTATAAACGGATGAACGGTATCAGAAACTTTGCGCAAACGAAGAGACAGGAAGACATCGTAAGAAAAGCGGGAATACTGGCTACGGATTTTTCCGAACGAGCCGCCCACTATGATCAGAATGCCGAATTTCCCTTTGAGAATTTCGAAGTGTTGAAAGAAGCGGGATATCTGGACCTTACCATACCAGAAAAGTATGGTGGACAAGGTGCGGGATTATATGATTTCCTCCTCCTGCAAGAAACGATAGCTCAGGGTGATGGACCCACAGCACTCAGTCTCGGTTGGCATCTCGGAATCATGATGAATGCTTCAACCTATTCCTCTTGGCCGGAAGCTACCTATGAAGAAATCTGCAAGGAAATCGTGCAGAACAAAAAGCTGATAAATAGTGCGCACAGTGAAGCGAAAACAGGCAGCCCAGCAAGAGGCGGGAAACCGGGAACGGTGGCAAAGAAACTCCCTGATGGTAATTGGTTGATCAACGGAAGAAAGAACTTTGCTTCCCTTGCACCGGCCCTGGACTATTTTATCATTTCTGCTACGATCGACGGGACAGACGATGTTGGTGAATTCTTATTGCCTCGTGAACTGAATGGCATTTCCATTGAAGAGACCTGGAATACGATGAGTATGCGTGCGACAAGAAGTGATGACTTACTGATAACGGATTGTTTAGCACCTAATCGGTCTTTGTTATACATAAAAAAGAAACAGGCACCAAAGCCGCAAGGGTGGCTACTACATATACCAGCATGCTATTTGGGAATAGCCATTTCAGCCAGAAACGAAGCTGTTTCCTTTGCTGATACTTACCATCCCAACAGCTTGCCCCATCCTATCAGGGAGGTCCCTAAAGTGAGGGAGAGGGTTGCAAAGATGGACTTGGAACTGACATCTGCAAGGCATCTCCTCTACAGTGTGGCAAGGATTTGGGATGAACAGCCCGAAAATCGGCAGGAGCTTGTTGGAGAATTGGCTGCTGCCAAACTTGTTGCGACCAATAGTGCAATAGCTGTTGTGGATGAAGCAATGAGGATTGTCGGTGCGCAAAGCCTTCATGCGGAGCACCCGTTGCAGAGACATTACCGGGATGTCCGGGCAGGTCTTCATAATCCTCCTGCTGATGAACTTACCATTGAATTGCTGGCAAAACAGGCGTTTCATAATGAAAGGCTCTGATAAACACCGCTGTTGATTTCCGCGAAAGGGCTACGCTTTCCGCGTGGCGCCGCTGGAGCCTCCTCGGCAAGCCTGCGGGGTCTCCACCATGCGCTACCTCCCGCAGGAGTCTTCGCCTTTTGCTCCAATCAACAGCTTGAATGTCTAAGAATCAATAGCATCCTATAAACACATCCGAATGTAAAAGACTGATGGATAAAGAGAGTGGTTTGATGGACAAAAAGTTAAAACGAAATACCAAAAGAGATTGGCGATATCCCATTGCCCATAAGGAAGCGTGGATTGGAATAGCGCTTGTCATCTTTCATTTTGCATGGTGGTATGGCTTTGCCTATGGATTTGGGACTCAACCTGTCGAATCTTATACGTATGTGTTTGGTTTTCCTGCATGGTTCTTCTATAGTTGCATCGTTGGCTTCATCGTCATCATTCTTATTGTTATAACAGTGGTGAAATTTCTGTTTGAGGATATTCCCCTGGAATCAGATGAAAAGGGGGATCCTTCATGAACATCCAAGTAATTATTCCATTGCTTATATTTCTTCTGATCATGTTTTTCATAGGAGTGACAGCCTCCCGTAAGCTTTCCAACTCTTCTTCTTTTGTCCAAGACTATTTCCTTGGTGGCAGAGAGCTTGGAGGACTTTTGCTTGCAATGACGATGGTAGCCACTTATGGGAGTGCATCCAGCTTTATTGGAGGTCCGGGTATCGCCTATCACACTGGCCTTGGGTGGGTACTATTAGCCATGATTCAAGTAGTTACTGGCTACTTTGTATTAACTATTCTAGGGAAGAAATTCGCCATTATGGCAAGGAAAATGAAGGCTATCACATTGATTGACTTCTTGAAGGAACGCTACGGGAGCAAGTGGGTCGTTCTGTTGTCGGCGTGTAGCGTCATTATCTTTCTTTTTTCTGCAATGGCAGCACAATGGGTCGGTGGAGCAAGGCTTATTGAATCCATAACAGGCCTTTCCTACACAACTGCCCTGTTTATTTTTGCAGCATCTGTGTTGGTCTATGTCATAATTGGTGGGTTTCGTGCTGTTGCCATTACAGACGGGATGCAGGGAATTATTATGGTTCTAGGGACCATTGTCATATTGGCGGGCACAATCCTTGCTGGTGGTGGCATCCCTGCCATCATGAGTGACCTTATAGCGGAAAACCCAAACCTCGTTACTCCTTTTGGTGCTGATGGATCATTGACGCCACTTTATGTGTCGTCCTTCTGGATTTTGGTTGGAGTGGGAGTAGTAGGACTTCCACAGGTGGCGGTAAGGGCAATGTCCTACAAAAATTCTAAAGCGATGCATGCGGCCTTGATTATTGGAACAATCGTAGTAGGATTTATCATGCTTGGTATGCATCTTGCAGGAGTCTTCGGGAGAGCGGTGCTGCCAGGATTGGATACTCCTGATACCGTGATGCCTCTTTTAGCATTGCATGTTTTGCCACCTTGGCTGGCTGGAATCGTTTTGGCTGCACCAATGGCGGCCATCATGTCGACGGTGGATTCACTATTGCTGATTGTCAGTTCTTCCATCGTAAAGGATGTTTACTTGAACTATATTCGTCCTGACGCACCAGAAAAGAATATAAAAAGGATAAGTATAGGAATAACGGCAATTGTAGGAATCACCGTCTTCTTCTTGGCTATTGACCCACCAGAATTTCTCATCACATTGAACCTGTTTGCATTCGGCGGATTGGAGGCAGCATTCATTTGGCCGGTTGTATTGGGGCTTTATTGGAAGCATGGAAATGCTGATGGCGCACTCGCTTCCATCTTGGTAGGGGTGTTTTCCTATATCGGGATTTCGCTGTTCTATCCCGACGCATTTGGCATGCACAGTGTGGTCCTTCCGGTAGTGCTATCCCTAGCCGCCTATATCCTTTTTAGTTTAATTGGGAAAAATAGAAGAAAACACGAACAGGAAGAAATCATGAATAAGTATTTGATTTAGTCGTAAAAAAATACAGATGACTAGGGGATTGCAATGAACAAGCTTAAAACGCTGTATTTTAAAAGCTTAGAAAAAGCTGCTGATTTTGTGACATCAAGCTGGAGATATGTTGTGATTGGTCTCTTATTCTATATGACCGCCTTCGTAATGTTTATGGGCTATTTCTATTACACAGGTGCGGGAAAATGGTTCGATATCCTATTTGTTTTTGGAACAGGTCTCCTTGCTTTGGTGCTGGGGGTGTTACTGTCTATCATTCTGCTTAAGATGCTGGAGAGGTTACCTAAGATACTGGTTGCTGGCATCATTGGATGTATTTGCGTAGTCTATAGTATCGGAACATATATGGGTCCCTTTTTCCGATTGATGGGGTTTTTCGTTATCGTTTTAGGTGCACTCATTGGAATAGCAGCATTCTTATTTAAAAGAAGGAGTACAGCTTTCTTTCTCACTTTTTCTGTTTTCACACTTATGGTTCACGGCATACTTTTGTACTATACATTCACTGATGGAAAGGAAGGGCAGTGGTCCCTTGATCTTTCACAAGAAGAATCAGCGCTTGAAAATCCTGCAGAAGAAGGCAGTTACACTATTGAACATTTTACATATGGAAGTGGCGAGGATAAGCAAAGAGAAGAGTACACAGACGTTATGTTCCAAACACATACGGTCAATATGTCGCCTTTCATCGTTCATCCTAAAGGTTTGAATAAATGGTATCGGGAAAAATTCTGGGGCTTTAATCTGAATAGCGCTCCTTTGAATGGGAGGGTATGGATGCCAAAAAGCGAAGAAGAAGGCGAGTTTCCCTTAGTGCTTATTGTCCATGGAAACCATAATATGGCTGATTTTTCGGACGGGGGCTATACTTATCTTGGAGAATTACTTGCAAGTAAAGGGTATATCGTAGTTTCTGTCGATCAGAACTTCATCAACTCCGGAAAAACGGGGCATATCGGATGGGATAATGCAGGAAGGGCTTGGCTGTTATTGAAGCATTTAGAACTCTGGCAGAAATGGGATACAGACAAGGCACATGCCCTTTTTAACAAAGTGGACATGGATCATATCGCGCTAATCGGCCATTCAAGAGGAGGGGAGGCTATCAGCATAGCTACGATGTTCAATGAGTTGGACCGCTTTCCTAACAATGCCAAAATCAGTTTGAACTTTGACTTCTCCATTAAATCCTTAATCGGACTTTCCCCGGGTGATGGACGTTTTAAGCCTGGAGACAAGCCGGTCGACTTAAAAGATGTCAACTATCTCACTATACAGGGTGGAAATGATACAGATCACACGAATTATCTGGGCATGAGGCAATTTCAGAGGGTTGAATTTTCCAATGATTTTAATGGGTTCAAAAGCAGTGTATACATAAATGGGGGGAACCATGGTCAATTCAATTCGGATTGGGAAGTCGATCAGCCAAGCCCCTATTGGTGGTTTATGAACCGCAAAGAATTGATGGAGCCAAAAGTGCAAAGAGACATTACCAAGCTATACGTTGCTTCTTTCCTTGATGCAACGTTAAAGGGACAGGAAGAATATCGAACCTTCTTTTCAGATAAACAGGCTGTAGCTTCGTTTATTCCTGTAGACCCGTTACGTGTAAGGTATGAGGATAGTGACTTCGAGATTGTATCTACATTTGAAGAGGATGTGGATGTTATGAGTACAACTCAGGAGGATGGCGGGCTGCAAGGATACAATCTTCATGTGTGGAAAGAAGTGAATTTGCTTCAAAGAAATAAAGAGCAGCAGGATAATCAGGTCGTAAAGCTTGGATGGAAAAATAGGAATAGTCGCTATAATTTGAGCTTGCCGGATGAAACGTCAGGTGGACTTACACAAGAATCTGTCTTAAGATTTGATGCGGTACAAGCCCATCCAACAAGATACGAATTCTATCATATACCAATTCCAGAAGGGTACAAGGAAGAAGCCATTCCAATTACAGTAACCGTCAAGCCGAAAGGGACCAATAGATTAGACAGCAGAATTAGAAAAACAGTATTCATTGAGCCGACATATACAACGAAGCTCTATCGATTTGATTGGTGGAATGAGCGCTTCGGCAACCAGTATGAACATATGTTGCAAACATACGAAGTACCTCTGGATTTTCTTGAGGAAAGCTTTCCAGGCATGGATTACACAAAGATAGATGAGATCACCTTTGAATTTAACCAGACGGAAAGCGGTTTGATATTTTTGGATAACATCGGCTTTGACAACTAGATGTCTGATAAGAAAAATATGTTTTTTAACCTTTGGTAATGAATAAAATCTCCTGCTCTCCCTCATAGTAATTATAGTATCTTACAACCAAGGGGGAGAGTGGGTTGAACATGAGAAAAATACAACTCCTATTAATGACTGCTTTTCTTCTATACCCTCTTAATGCAGCAGGAACCAGCTTGTTGCCTTCTCAAACAACCGAACAGGATCCACCATCCCGTCATATCCTATACGACATAGACAAACCGAATGTAAAGAGGGAGAAAGCCCCACTTCTTGTCCACTTTATTGATGTTGGACAGGGCGATGCCATACTTTTGCAAACCCCAAACAGTTCCAACGTATTGGTAGATACGGGACCCAAAAATTCTTCCTCCCAATTACTGGCCTATCTGAAAAAAATAAATGTGACCTCCATTGATCTCTTGGTCATCACCCATCCGGATTTCGACCATATTGGAGGTATTCCATCCTTATTGGAAAAGATCCCTGTCAAAAAAATACTAGATAGTGGAAAGGCCCATACAACGTTAACCTTTATCCAATACAAGCAATATGTATGGAACAATATCGTTCCCGTCCAGTATGCAAAAGAAAAAATGAAACTTGAAATCGATCCCGATATTAACATTAAAGTGTTAAACAGTGGGTCAGAGGACAAGGAGACCAACAACGCCTCCATCGTTCTGCACCTCTCTTACGGAGATATGAAATATTTGTTGATGGGTGATACCGAGGAAGAGGAAGAAAAGAGACTTAGCAGGAGATATAATCTGGAATCCACCATTTTGAAAGTGGCTCATCATGGATCTAATAGCTCATCAACGGCTTCTTTCTTAAAAGATGTGAAACCGAAAATAGCGGTCATATCTGCGGGAAAGGATAACGATTTTAATCATCCCCATCTGCCAGTCATCAATAGGCTAATTGAGAGTGGATCTGACATCTACAATACAGCAGAATCCGGAACCATTGTTTTTTCGACGGATGGAAAACTGCTGTATGTAAACAATCGACCATGGCTTTATGCTAACCAAAATAAACAGGATACTAAAAAGTCAGTTGTCATTACGGATCTGGATGTAAAAGGAGAGATGGTAACGATTGAAAATAAAAGTGATGAGACAGTGGATATGTCTTACTGGAAGTTGGTAAGTAAAAAAGGATATCAAACGTACGATTTTCCAGTTAATTATGAGCTTCAGTCGGGAGAGACAATTTATATTGCTTCTGGTGCTCAAAAACAACATTTAAAGCGTTATATACACTGGTTGAGCGATCATTTGTGGAACAATAACGGAGATAAGGCGCAACTTTACGATGACAAAGGCGATTTGGTGGATGAGTTTGAAGTGGTGGTGGAAGAAGAATAGGTTTCAATTCTCTCGATTTGTGCTAAATAAGATGGTAAGATACCTTTTATGTTTATCTTGAGAGAAAAATGCGAGGAGCCTATCCATTGAGAAAACTTCGAAAACCCGTACGAATAGTATTAGCCTTACTGATAAGTGTCTTTTTATTTTTTTCCTATATCCATTCAACAAAAGAAGAGGTAATTGCTTCTGCAGTGAAGGAGTCCAATCTAAACGGTGTTTCGTTAAGTATCCAAAACCCTTACATAATGCCGATTAAAGTCTACAAAGCCTCCATGGTGGATAGCAATCAAAATGAATTGCCAATCACGGTTTACAACATCCAGTTAAGTGGAGTCTACAGTGGTGGAGAATCAAGTATTGACCAATCATTCATGTCTACCCAGACAGATGAGTTCGAGGAATTAGACGAAGTTACTATCCCAAGCGACGCTTCAAAATCCGAAAAGTTCTACAGCATTTACCTTAAGGATAAAAAAGGAGAGGGAACGGTTGAAAATGCAGAGAAAGTAACAGTATCTTTTAAAGTGTTCTCATTAATCCCTTTCACCACCACCATTTCCATCTGAAGCGCTGCCGCAAGCAGCGCTTTTTTAGTTGGCATGGAGAGAAAAATGTGGATTAAAAATGACTCGGTTCGGGGAAATTAAGGTAAGTTATGACCAGCAAAGTACTTTTAAGAATTCTTTAGTGTTTAAGGCGATTAGGAGAGGGAATGTACATAATGGAGATTGTCAATTTCGACTACCTTTACAGCTGGATAGTTCAAAGTTCAATGGCGGAACCCCGTTGGTGGCTGTTATTTGCGTCAATCTTTTTCTCTTGGATTATATGGTGGAAAGCAGTAGATAGGTCTAGGTTATTTGAGATTTTATCCTTTGGGCTTTTCTGGGCAGTAATGGCGACATGGCTGGATTTACTGGGGACAACCTATCACATGTGGAGCTACCCAATCAAATTAATAGACCATACTACTACACTTCTCCCTGCAGACGTAGCAGTGATACCAGTTATGTATATGCTTCTCTATCAGTATGCATCCCATTGGAAGTCATTTGTTGCAGGGAGCATAGGAATTGCACTGGTATTATCATTCATCTTTGAACCACTATTTGTTCTTCTTGACATGTTGGATTTAAAAACCTGGACACATACGAAGTCTTTTTTTTCCTTCTTTACGCTGGCAATAGTAACAAGGGTCATCTTTTCTTTTTTACAAAAGGCGCAAAAACCTTTTAGTTGACGAGCATGTATATACAAGTTAAAATTGTAACCGTTAGCATGTATATACAAGTTGTTGCAGAATGTAAGCGTTTGTTTATATTGCAAGGTAGTAATCTGTCAACGATTAGAGAACAACATAATATGATAACTTCAACACTGATAATGAAAATGGAGGGATATAATATGTTCAAAAAACTATTTGGTATGAAAGATACGGCTGAAACTCCAACAGAAGAAACAATTCTAGCACCACTTAGCGGTAAGGTTACAGAACTGAGCGAGGTTCCTGACCCTACTTTTTCACAAAAAATGATGGGAGATGGACTGGCTATTGTACCAACGGAAGGGGAAGTCGTATCTCCGGTGGATGGGGAAGTTGTACAGTTCTTCCACACAAAACATGCAATAGGTATCCGGTCCAATAGTGGTGTGGAAATTCTTATCCATGTAGGGCTGGAGACGGTATCCATGAATGGAGAAGGCTTTGAAGGTCATGTTAGAGAAGGGGATAAAGTGAAAGCTGGCGATACACTGATCACTTTTGATTTGGATCTCATCAATGAAAGAGCTGCAAGTACGATTACTCCA
The DNA here is from genome assembly GCF_001037965.1 of Bacillus sp. LL01. Lineage (NCBI taxonomy): Bacteria > Bacillati > Bacillota > Bacilli > Caryophanales > Bacillaceae > Bacillus > Bacillus sp. LL01. The sequence goes on from NZ_LFEL01000003.1 coordinate 323,201, forward strand.
ATTGTGATTACCAATGGAGAAAAAGTGGAAAGTCTGGACAAAAAACTAACAGATCAAGCCGTGAAGGGCCAAACAGAATTATTCCATTTAAAAACAAAGGCATAAAGAGAAGGCGTACAGGAGGAAACAGACATGGACATCAGAAAACAGACGGAAGAAATTGTCCAAGCCTTAGGGGGAAAAGAAAACGTAAGTGCAGCCACACATTGTGTGACTCGTCTCCGTTTGGCTTTACATGATGAAAGCAAGGTGGATCAGGATGCCTTGGAAAACATTGATGTGGTTAAAGGTTCATTTTCCACTAATGGACAATTTCAGGTCGTAATTGGACAAGGAACTGTCAATAAAGTATATAAAGAATTTGTGGAAATAACTGGTGTTGGGGAAGCCTCCAAGGATGAAGTAAAAAAAGCGGCAGAATCCAATTTGAATCCGCTTCAGCGGGCAATCAAGACGTTGGCCGATATTTTCATCCCGATATTACCTGCAATCGTAACAGCAGGTCTACTCATGGGAATAAATAACCTTCTGACAGGAGAAGGCATCTTTTATAGTGGACAGTCTGTAATTGATGTACATCCCCAATGGTCGGACATTGCAAGTATCATTAACCTTATCGCAAATACCGCTTTCGTCTTTCTACCCGGACTGATTGGTTGGTCGGCAGCCAAACGGTTTGGAGGGAGCGAACTGTTAGGTATCGTGTTAGGACTCATGTTGGTGCATCCCGACTTACTTAATGCCTGGGGCTATGCAGAGGCACAGGAAGATGGAGCCGTTGAAACTTGGAAGTTCTTCGGTTTAGAAATTGAAAAGGTTGGATACCAGGGGCAGGTACTGCCTGTACTAGTTGCGGCTTATGTATTGGCGAAAGTGGAAAAGTTCTTAACTAAGCGTGTAAGCGATGCATTCCACATGCTGATTGTCCCACCGATTACGCTATTGCTGACAGGATTTGTAACGTTTGTTGCAATCGGACCTGTTACATTTGCAATCGGGAACTTCCTTACTAATGGATTTGTTGGCATTTTTGATGCGGTACCAGCACTTGGTGGACTTATCTATGGTGGTTTATATGCACCGCTTGTCATTACAGGGATGCATCATACATTTCTTGCGGTTGATTTCCAGCTAATTGCTACAATCGGCGGAACATTCCTATGGCCAATGGTCGCCCTTTCAAACATTGCACAAGGATCAGCTGCATTTGCCATGATGCTGGCGACGAAGGATGAAAAGCTGAAAGGATTGGCGTTAACTTCCTCCATCTCTGCATGGTTGGGTATTACCGAACCAGCTATGTTCGGGGTTAACTTACGTTTCCGCTATCCATTTTTTGCAGCTATGATTGGTTCAGCTATCGCAGGTATCATCATTACATTGGCAGGAGTAAAGGCTCCATCTATCGGAGTTGGCGGTATTCCGGCATTTTTCTCAATCATGGCAGAATACTGGCCAATCTTCTTCCTTGGAATGGGAATTGTACTTGTCGTGCCGTTTGTGATTACATTCTTAATAGCAAAAGTGAAAATGAGAAAAGAAGCTTAAAGATTGTAAAAAGGGGTCTGACCCCTTTTTGCAATTTTTTCAATTTATGAGACGTGCACAAACCGGAAGGGAGAGGTTTATTGATGAAGCATTCCTGGTGGAAAGAAAGTGTCGTATATCAGATTTATCCTCGTAGCTTTATGGATTCTAATGGAGATGGCATTGGTGATATCCAAGGGATCATTATGAAGTTGGACTATTTAAAGGAGCTTGGTATCGATACCATATGGCTATCACCTGTCTTCGAATCCCCAAATGATGACAATGGCTATGATATCAGCAACTACCAAAAGATAATGGATGAGTTCGGAACAATGGAAGATTGGGAAGAACTGTTACATCAGGTACATATGCGGGAAATGAAATTGATTATGGATCTGGTGGTAAACCATACTTCTGATGAGCATGAATGGTTTGTACAAGGTAAAGCCTCTAAAGATAACCCTTACCGGGATTATTATATTTGGAGAGACGCGAAAGAGGATGGTAGTGAACCAAATAACTGGGCCTCCAATTTCGGAGGGTCAGCATGGGAATACAATGAAAAGACGGATGATTACTATTTGCATCTATTTTCGAAAAAACAGCCAGATCTCAATTGGAAAAATGCAAAACTTCGAGATGAAATATATAGCATGATGAAATGGTGGCTGGATAAGGGGATTGACGGATTTCGCATGGCTGTCATCAACTTCATATCAAAAGGGGAAGGGCTTCCTGATGGTGAGGTTAAGCCAGGAAAACAGTATGCTTCCGGAAGCAAGCATTACCGCAATGGCCCCAAAATTCATGAATACCTGAGAGAAATGAATGAGAAGGTATTATCTCATTTTGACATAATGACAGTAGGTGAAATGCCGGGTGTTACTCCGGAAGAGGCTAAAGACTACACAGGTGAAGAACGAAACGAATTGAATATGGTATTTCAATTTGAACATGTAGGCCTTGACAATGGACCGAACGGAAAGTGGGATATAAAGCCGCTTGACCTGAAGGAACTTAAACAAAGCTTGTCGCGGTGGCAGTATGCATTAGCGGAAAGTGGATGGAACAGCCTATATTTTAATAATCACGACCAACCCCGCTCTTTATTAAGGTTTGGAAATGATGGAAAGTATCGTATCGAGTCGGCGAAAATGCTGGCAACACTTCTTCACATGATGAAAGGAACACCTTATGTGTACCAAGGGGAAGAATTGGGTATGACCAATGTCAAATTTGAAACAATAGACGCCTATAAGGATATCGAAACCCTTCAAGCCTATTCCGAACTGAAGGAACAGGGTTGGTGTGAACAAAAAGTTATGGACAGTATCCATCAAAAAAGCAGGGATAATGCCAGAACTCCAATGCAGTGGAATGGAGAGGAATATGCAGGATTCTCCACTGTAGAACCATGGTTAGCGGTCAATCCGAATTACCGTTCCATTAATGCTGAAGCAGAGATGGCTAATGAAGATTCCATCTTTCATTATTATAAGCTTTTAATTCATTTGCGTAGGCAAAATGACCTGATTGTGTACGGGGACTATCAATTGATTCTCGAAGATGACCCTGAGATATTCGCTTATGTAAGATCTTATCAAGACAAGAAACTCCTTGTAATTTGTAACTTCTATGATCAGGAGCCGTCATTCAGGCTTCCAAGAGAAATAAACTTTATGACGAAGCAGCTCCTTTTAAGTAACTATAAGATCGATGAGCAGACAAGTATTTCAGAGTTTAATCTGCAGCCTTATGAAACAAGAGTCTACTTATTAAACTAGAGTAAAGCGCAAGTAGGTTTTATTTTGAAACAAACCATTAATTAAATTGAACAGAGGTGTTTTTAAATGACTATTATGGAAAAAGAGCCTTGGTGGAAGAGATCAGTCGTTTATCAAATCTATCCAAAGAGCTTCAATGATACAACAGGAAATGGTGTAGGAGATATTCAAGGAATCATTGAGAAATTAGATTATTTGAAAGAACTAGGTGTCGATGTAATTTGGTTGACCCCTATTTATAAATCGCCTCAAAAAGATAATGGCTACGATATTAGTGATTACTTCTCCATCCACGATGAGTATGGAACTATGGAGGACTTTGACCAGTTGTTAACACAAGCGCATAGTAAGGGAATCAAAGTTATCATGGATATCGTGGTAAATCATACTTCCACAGAGCATGAATGGTTCCAGAAATCGAAAGAAGAGAAAGAAGATAATCCTTACCGCGATTTTTACATTTGGAAGGATTCCAAGGAAGATGGAAGTGAACCAACCAATTGGGAGTCAAAGTTTGGCGGGAATGCCTGGCAATATGATGAGAATACCAGTCAGTGGTATCTACACCTATTTGATGTTACACAAGCCGATCTTAACTGGGAAAATGAAGAGGTACGCAAGCAAGTTTATGACATGATGACCTTTTGGTTTGAAAAGGGAGTGGATGGCTTCAGGCTTGATGTTGTTAACCTCATTTCCAAGAATCAGGATTTTCCTGATGATGACGGCTCCGTACCTCCTGGAGATGGGCGTAAATTTTACACAGACGGACCTAAAGTCCATGAGTACATGAATGAGATGTATGAAAAAGTTTTTGCCAAATATGACAGCATGACAGTAGGTGAGATGTCCTCAACAACTATCGATCATTGTATCAAATATACCCGTCCTGAACGTAATGAACTAAGCATGACTTTCAACTTCCATCACTTGAAAGTTGATTACCCGAATGGTGAAAAGTGGTCAGTTGCCGAATTTGATTTTCAACAGCTGAAGGATATCCTATCCACTTGGCAGATTGAAATGGAAAAGGGCGGCGGCTGGAATGCCTTGTTCTGGTGCAACCATGATCAGCCTCGTGTTGTTTCCCGTTATGGTGATGATAAGAAATATCATAATAAGTCTGCTAAAATGCTGGCAACTAGCATGCATATGATGCGTGGTACCCCATATATCTACCAAGGGGAAGAGTTCGGAATGACAAATCCCGGATTTGTGAAAATAAGCGACTATCGCGATGTGGAGTCGTTAAACACCTTTAAGCTGAAAAAAGAAGCAGGTATGAGTGAGGAGGAGATCCTGGAAATCCTTCGTCATAAGTCACGTGACAATTCCAGGACACCGGTACAATGGAATACAAAAGATAATGCAGGATTTACTGAAGGTATGCCATGGATAGGGGTAGCGAACAACTATCCGGAAATTAATGCGGAGGTTGCGTTGAAAGATGAAGATTCGGTTTTCTACCATTATAAAAAATTGATTGAGCTTCGCAAGCATTATGATGTCATTACTCATGGTGATTTCCAATTGATTGAAGGTGAGCATCCGGAAATTTTTGCTTACATTCGGAATAGTGAAAACGAGAAACTGCTTGTACTCAGCAACTATTACGATAGAAACACTTCATTTGTTTTGCCGGAGGATATTGATGTGGATGGCTACCGGTCAGAGATACTTCTGAGCAACTATGAAGATTCAACAGCTGACTTCAAAGAAATTTCCTTACGCCCTTACGAATCCATCGTTTATCACCTGAAAAAGTAATGCTACAATAACTGTAGGTGGTAGAAAATGAAAAATAATAAATATCATGCAATATATCAAAAGCTTGTTTCTAAAATTGATCGGCAGGAGCTTGTTGCCGGAGAAAAGCTTCCGTCCGAACATGAACTGTTGGAGCTTTTTGATACATCCAGAGAGACTGTAAGAAAAGCATTAAATCAGCTTGCCCAAAACGGTTATATTCAAAAAGTTCGAGGTAAGGGATCCATTGTGCTAGATCGTGATAAATTTGACTTTCCCATTTCAGGTTTGGTCAGCTTTAAGGAATTAGCGGAGAAGATGGGTAGACCTTGGGAAACGATTATTCATGAACTGCAAACGGTTGTGGGATCCTCTGAATTACAAGGTAAATTGGGGGAGAGCAAGCTTTGGAAAGTGGTTCGTTCACGTAAAGTTGATGGAGAAAGCATCATTTTGGACAAGGATTACTTTATTAAAAGTCAGGTACCTTACCTTGATCATAAAATTTGCAGCAACTCCATCTATGATTATCTAGAAAAGGAAGTAGCATTACAGATCGCCTTTGCCGACAAAGAAGTAACGGTGGAAGAAGCGACAAATGAAGACAGGGATTACCTTGATTTAAATGGTTTGACACATGTAGTGGTCGTAAAGAGCATTGTTCATCTTGACGATGCGAGCCCGTTTCAATATACCGAGTCGCGTCATCGATTGGACAAGTTTCGTTTCGTTGATTTTGCAAGAAGAATAAAGTGAATAATGAATTTTTAAGATGCAGGCACTCTTCATTTAAAGGAGTGCCTGTTTTTCTATGCTCTTTACATTTTTCTATGATTGGAAATAACTTATTATAATTTTCTAAAAAATATACAAATAGAAACACTGTTCGTTTATAATAGGAGGTAATAATTCGATTTTCGAAATAATTGGAGGGACCAAGATGACGCAGTTATTGAAAAGTGCATGTAGCAGAGAAGAAGTTCCATTGGAGCAGACGTGGAATTTAAGAGATTTATACGACTCAACAGAAGCATGGGAGCAAGAACTAGAAGCGGTCCAAAAAGATCTGTCGAACGTAACACGTTATAAAGGAAGAGTGGTAGCTGATGCGAAAACACTACTTGCGTGTCTAAAGGACAAGGATGCGTTAACGGAGAGAGTTGCAAGGGTGATGACCTATGCTTCCTTGAAGCAATCAGAGGATGGGACCAACCCTGAGAACCAGGCAAACTCAACGAGAGTCGGTGCAATGTTATCCAAATTCAGTGCAAGCACATCGTTTATACAATCTGAAATTCTCCTATTGGACGAGGAAGCGATAAATACCTACATAGGTGATGAACGAGAATTGGAAGAATTTCAAAAGACCTTGATGGATGTATTGGAAACAAAACCTCATAAACTCTCGCCAGAAGCCGAAGAAGTACTATCAGCTTTTGGCGAGGTGCATAATGCTCCATATATGATCTATCAAAGAAGCTTGATATCCGATGTGAAATTTCAATCATTTACAACAGACGATGGACAAGAGCATCCTTTATCATTTAATTCATTTCCAAACTACGAAGGAACGCCAAATACAGAACTGCGAAGAAAGGCCTACCATTCTTATATTGAAACACTGAAACAGTATAAGAATACGTACGCAGCAACCTATGCAACAGAAGTGAAGAAACAGGTGGTGGAGGCTAGATTACGGAAGTATGAATCGGTAACGGACATGCTGCTTCATGATCAGCAGGTAACAAAAGAGATGTACCATAATCAATTGAATACGATCCAACAGGAATTGGCTCCTCATATGCGCAGATTTGCCAAATTGAAACAGCGAGTATTAGGACTTGAAAAAATGCAGTTCTGTGACCTGAAAGCTCCACTTGATCCGGAATTCAATCCGGAAATTACTTATGAAGAAGCTTCTAAGCTTATCTTGGAATCATTGGAAGTAATGGGACCTGAATACATGGATATCATGGAGGAAGGATTAAATAATCGCTGGGTAGACTTGGCTGATAATGTCGGGAAAGGCTCCGGGGCATTCTGTTCCAGTCCTTATGGAGTCCATCCATATATCCTGATGACGTGGAGTGACTCCATGAGAAACGCCTATACCCTTGCACATGAACTAGGCCATGCCGGCCATTTCCGTCTCGCTGGGCGTTATCAGCGGATATCCAACACACGTCCTTCTAGGTATTTTGTAGAAGCACCATCAACCATGAATGAAATGCTATTGAGTCAGCATATCCTTTCAAAACCAAATGATGAGAGGATGCGTCGTTGGGTAATTCTGCAATCGCTTGGAACTTATTATCATAATTTTGTTACACATATTTTGGAAGGGGAGCTTCAACGTCGGATCTATGGACTTGCCGATAGTGGAACTCCAATTACCGCTAACGTTCTTTGCGAACAGAAAACAACACTGCTATCTGAGTTCTGGGGAGATGCAGTGGAATTGGACGAAGGAGCCGGGTTAACCTGGATGCGTCAGCCTCATTATTATATGGGTCTATATCCATACACATATTCAGCGGGGCTGACCGCTTCAACAACGGCAGCTAAACAGATTCAAGAAGAGGGGCAACCTGCTGTAGATCGTTGGCTATCCGCATTAAAAGCCGGGGGAACGTTAAAACCACTGGAATTGATGAGATTAGCAGGAGTGGATATGACATCACCTGAACCAATTAAGATAGCTGTCGCTTATGTCGGGTCGTTGGTTGATGAATTGGAGAAGAGTTTTTCCTAATTAATCAAAACACTTCCGAAGGCATTGAAAGAAACACCTTTCCAAATAGGAAAGGTGTTTCTTTCCGTTCATAATTTGATAAAGGAAATCCGAACTCACTCAAACAAATCTCTAGATAGTATCAACAACTCTACTTTATTTCCGATAAAAATAGAAGAGTCGCATCTAGTTTAGAACGGAAGGGCGTATTGAATTTGAAAAATAAAAATGGTGTTCTTTTAGATTCAGGTACAAATGAGGTTGAAATTCTGGAATTTTTGTTAGGTGATACAAGCTTTGGTATAAACGTATTAAAGGTCCGGGAAATAATTAAACCTGTGTCTGTCACTAAAATTCCTCATTCGCACGCAAATATCGATGGGATCATGGAATTAAGGGGAGAAGTACTGCCTATTATAAATTTAAGAAACGTTTTGAATATTGAAGAGAAAAGCAAGTATATGGAAGAGAAATTCATTGTCTCTGAGCTAAATGGCATGAAAGTAATTTTGCGAGTGGATCATGTTACACAGATTCATAGGCTTTCGTGGACAGACATGGAAAAACCGCTTTCCTTGCAACAAGGGTTTGAAGACCATATGACTGGAGTCATAAAACAGGAATCCAATATGATTCTTCTTGTGGATGTGGAAAAGATATTGTTTGATATCTATCCGAACCTTGATAAAGACGCTTTGAACCTCGATAAAAATGTTAACCCGGCAAGAAGAGAAAAGCGGATTATTGTTGTAGAAGATTCCCCTATGCTTAAAAAAATTCTTGAGGAAACCTTGCATGCTGCAGGATTTGCACACCTGCTGTTCTTCGAAAATGGAAAAGAGGCATGGGAGTTTATGCTGAATAAAGTGAAGAATGGTGAACACCAAGTCGATTTGCTAATTACTGATATTGAAATGCCCCAGATGGATGGCCATCATCTTACTAAGAAAATAAAAGAGGATAGTTTACTTTCAAAAGTACCTGTAATTATTTTCTCCTCATTAATTACGGAACATTTAAGACATAAAGGCGAACAAGTAGGGGCTGATGCTCAATTAAGCAAACCACAAGTAACAAAACTGATAGAAATGATGGACTCTCATCTCTTTGCTTCATGAAAAAGGAGCCCATTCTAATATGAAATGGGCTCCTTAGACTGTATAGAACTTAGAGGTAGCTTTCACCGAGTTTTTTAAAAACCGGCTTCTGGTACTGCCTCTTAGCAGGTTGCTTCAGTCCATCTGTAGGATGAAAATTTGTGTATCGTTGAAGTAAATTCTTCGCAACAGATAAAGACATATTAGCTTTTGGGTTACGGTAATGGTCGTTCAGTTCCCCAAGGTGGGGCAGATCTGTAAAATCTTCTTTCGTAGGTGGAAGGTGAAAATAGTATTCTCCAGCCAATACGAGAACATCGGATTGTTGTCTGCTATTTTTGGGGTTTCTAGAAAAGTGTAAACCTTTTTTGGTCGCCTTTCCTTCGGTAATAAGTTTCTCCAAAGCTTTTCTTTTTAGTGTGTAGAGAAACTTTGGATCCGGCGCGGTTTTTGCGTGCCGATTTACTGTAAAGATGGCACGAGAGAGGTTTTCGATTGAAGATTCGATGGAGGTATCGGGTTTTCTTTGATTAATATAACTTTGTTTATGCATAATAGGCTCCTTTCCTTTCCCTTATTATACTGTTCCTTCACTGAAAATGAAAGGGGAGCTCCAATTTTGCTCTACTAAATTGTAGGAGAAAGGGAGCCGAAGCTACTATGGCCGAATTAGGACACGGGTTCCGTTAGGTACGATAGAAGCGAGTTCCAGTACATCCTGATTGTACATGCGTACACATCCTCGAGATACGGCATTTCCGATAGAACTGGGATCATTAGTTCCGTGAATGCCATAAGATAGTTTAGAAAGGGAGAGCCACATTACCCCAAATGGACCACCAGGGTTAGGTTGACGGTTTACGATAATATAGTCTCCGACAGGGGTTTCATATAGCATTCTGCCAACTGCAATAGGGTAAATTTTCTTAACAACTTCTTTGTCCTTTAGAACTAGCCTTCTATTGGCAATTGAGATCTCGATTGAAAAGGGGATGGTATCTGCATCGGGTAAACCGGGGATATTAATTCTCTGGCCAGGAACTATAATGTTGGGATTTTGAATGTTGTTTGCCATAAGCACCTCAGCTAGCGTCCGTCGGTAATCCATTGCAATCGAGCTTAATGTTTCTCCAGGTTTTACGATATGGATTGCCATTGATTCCTCCCCCTTTTCCCCGTTTAATTGATAGGCTGTTTTCGTAAACTTTGTTGCTTTTTCGTATTTATAGACCAACCGTTATATTCCTTGCTGTCGTGCTCTTTTCTGGGGTATCCACAATAAACTTCATGCCTATTTTAGAGTAGGTAAACCGTAAAAATCCCAATAGCCTACTTTTTACTTTGAATAGCAACAAACTTTGAGAAAAGAGCCTATTGTTAAAGTCTTCAACAAAAAGCCGATGCAGGGGTGCAGCGGCTCTTCATTATTGTTTCATTATCTATAATAATATGGATATGGCGAATACGGTGGATACGGAGGATAATAAGGATAGGGTGGATAAAATGGCCTTGGTGCCAATAGGGAACCTACTGCTAATCCTCCTAAAAATGGAATGAAAGGAAAGCCGAAACCAAATCCTCCAATTATTCTGTGATTTGGATAATTTCGATTCATCAAGACGTACGCCTCCTTTAAAGGGTCTCTATAATGTATGGAGATAAAGAAGGGTATGCGCTTGTACCGGTAAGCCCATTTAAGATCCTATTCCCGTTCTAAGGTGAAAAAGGTGATTTCAGGAGGTGCCAAAAAGCGATAAGGCTGTCTGGTTGTTCCTAACCCTTTATTGACATAGAGCGTCATATCGTCAAACTGATGAAAGCCTTCGTAAAACTTTGATCCAAGCGGCGGGGTTATAAGTGGTCCAAAAAAAGGGAGCTGCACCTGACCGCCGTGTGAATGACCTGATAATTGCAGGTTTACCTGGAATTGTTTTGCAATAGAATCGGCTGCATCCCCTTCATGTGCCAAAAGGATCGTGTATGCGTCATCAGGAATATCACGTAACGTTTCACGGAAGTCAGGTCTCCCCAGCATCAAGTCATCAACACCCGCAATATAAATGCGGCTGCCATCTATTAACTCTACATACGTATTTTCATTTTTAAGTACGGTGAATTTAGATTTTTCCATAATTTCTTCATAGGTCTCAGTTCCGTATCCACCATGGTCATGGTTACCGAAGATCGTAAATTTTCCTAGTGGGGCTTTAATTTTCCCTAATATTTCTATTAGATTATAGGAACGATCGTATTCTAAAGGGTTGTCCATCAAATCTCCTGTAAAAAAGACGATGTCGGGCTTTTCCTCATTTATTTTCCGGACCACCTTTTCCAAGTCTGTTTTATTGAAGTGGTGGCCGACGTGAGTATCTGAAAACTGGGCAATCTTTATCCCAGAAAAACTTTCAGGGATATCTTTATGAGTAATGGTATAATTCAGTTTGTTCATTTGTTTAGGCTCTATATATCTTGCGTAATAATAGCCGATTCCACTTGTTAGAAAAGCAGTGAAGGCCACTGTGAAAATTCGTTTAAAAAAGCCTCTTCTAGTTACTTTAGCCATATATATATCAACCTATCTATTATTTATTAATGATGTTGGTTCACCAATCTAAATGCATAATCATTATAGCACCATTTATATATGAATTTCTCTATATACCATTCTACTTTTGTATGGAAACTTCTTGGAATAGATGGAATAAAACATTTCAATTATTTAGAATATTATGTTAAAATAATAGAGAGACATTGGATTGGGGGAGAGTTCATGGGAGAAAAAAAGGTTGTCATCATTACGGGCGGATCTAGTGGCATGGGGAAATATATGGCCATGAAGTTTGCAAAAGAAGATTATAATGTGGTAATAACAGGTCGGGATCTTGACAGGCTTGCACAGGCTAAAGAAGAAATTGAGGGGTATGATGGTCAGGTGTTAACCATCCAAATGGATGTAAGGGAACCGGAACATGTGGAACGGATGGTCAAGTTGACTGACGAAGCATTTGGTAGGATTGATGTACTTGTCAACAATGCTGCCGGGAATTTTATTTGTCCAGCCGAGAAGCTGTCGGTAAATGGATGGAAGTCTGTCATCGACATTGTCTTGAATGGAACATTTTATTGCAGTTCTGCAGTAGGTAAATATTGGATGGGTCGGAACGAGAAAGGCAGTATGATCAATATGGTTGCTACCTATGCCTGGAATGCCGGGGCAGGTGTCGCACATTCAGCTGCTGCTAAAGCAGGAGTACTTTCACTTACTAGAACCCTTGCGGTCGAGTGGGGGACCAAATACGGTATTCGAGTGAATGCGATAGCTCCTGGTCCTATTGAAAGAACAGGTGGAGCAGACAAGTTGATGCAATCGGAGGAAGAGGCCAAAAAGGTTGCCGAAAGTGTACCATTAAAGCGATTTGGGACACCTGAGGAGATAGCGGAATTGGCATTTTTCCTAAGTTCAGACAAAGCAGGATACATAAATGGAGAATGTGTAACCATGGATGGTGGTCAATGGCTCCAGCCGTTTCCGTTTTAATTATAGTGCTAACATAGAGATCAACACGAAGTCTTCAGAAAAATCAAATCTTATGAAGCTCATGTAAAGCATTGACAATAGGATGCTTTAACATGAGCTTTTTTCATACTTATACACTTGTTTTGTTCATACTAAGCAAAAAAGGAGGAAAACAAGTGAATATATTCTATAAGTATGAATGGGATGAAGCAAACAGAGAATTGACTGTTTTCATCAATCCGACGGAAGCCTTTTATGAATTTGCTGCAGAGTACACAACAAACAATCAAAATGAACCGAAAAGAAAAAACCTATTGGAATCAGCGAGAAGATTTGCACAAACGGTACTTCCAAATGGTACTAGTGTAAAAAGTTATCGTGTGAAATTCCAACAGTTTCTTGTCGCAGTTTTAGATGAAAAGAATGGGGCTACCAGAGAGTTGATGGAAGGTCCAGCCCATGTCAACTATAAAGTCAACAGTAATGAAACTCTGAAAGATATCGCACAAATGCTTACCATTGATGAGGCTTCTCTGAAAAAGGCCAATCAATTGGAAGGGGATACAGTATTTGTAGGGATGAACCTAAAGGTCCCATGCTACCTTCATACCGTCGTTACGTCTGACAGTATCCTGAAAATTGCGCAAAAGTACGACATATCAAGAGATTCCATTAGAAAATTGAACACCCTCAGTACAGATTGCCTAAAGATCGGACAAGAGTTGATGATTCCGAAAAGGCTATATTGATTACTAACAAAGTGGCCGTTTTTCTCTGATGTCGTGATATAATCATTCCAAAACTAAGGCGAAGGGGAGAAAAGGATGGATCCACTTGATATCATGACCAATTTAGATAAGGTCACCCCTTATTTTCAAGCTGTTTTCAGTGCAGACGACCAAGAAGTGATAGGGTATGAGGTGTTGGGTAGATTCCAGACAGAGAATGGTGAAGTGAAAAGTCTGGGACCTTTTTTTCGAGACAATACAGTACCTAGTGAATACCAGCTTGAAGTGGATAAGCTTATAATTAATAAGGCTTTAACCTATTATACTGACCTTGAATGCATGCTGAAATTATTTTTCAACCAAAAAGCAGACCTTCTTTTAGAAGATCAGGGGAATTCATTACTGGAACTCCTCCTTTCATTTGTCCCAAAAGGTTTAAAGTTAGAGAACGTCGTAATAGAGATTGATGAACATTCTTCTAAAGAAGATAATGAATTTCTCCAACATCTTTTTAACTATTTCAAAACATACGACATCCAGATATCTATAGCAAATATTGGAGATGTAGGTGCAAATATGGACAGAATTGGACGTCTTAGCCCTAACATATTGAAGGTGAATCTGGAAATTCTCAGACAATCTTATGAAGTGGCAGCGCATCAAGATATTCTGCACTCTTTAGCCGTTCTTTCGAGAAAAATCGGAGCTGCCTTATTGTATGAAAATATGGAGGCATCCTTCCAACTCCAATACGCATGGAGAAATGGCGGTAGGTACTACCAGGGTTTCTATTTGCATAGACCTGGTCCGGATTTTATAGAAATAGACCATGCTAAGAAGATCCTAATCGGAAAATTTCAGCAATTCATCCGTTATGAAAAACGAAAGCTCCACGCTATTCATCAGTTTACTGGCATGTTGCAGAACAGAATTCAGCCCTTTTTTTCAAAAATCCTACAAATGAGGCATTTGGATGAATGGTTATCATCCATTTCAGAGGAACTTTCAGAAATAAGCTTCCGCATGTATGTTTGTGACGAAAATGGTTTTCAACTGTCTTCCAACTTTGTAAAAGACGATGGGAAATGGAGAATTGATAACACAGCCAAAGGGAAAAATTGGAGTTGGAGGCCATATTTCCTGGAGCATGTAATGAAAATGAGCATGGAACGTAAGGGTATCCTGTCGGATCTGTATAGTGATATAGAAACAGGTACGACAGTAAGGACGTTTTCCTGTCTTATCGCTCAAGATCAATTCCTTTATATTGACATTTCCTATGAATATCTATATGAAAACCAGGATCTACTCTGAGTTGTGAATAGAATTTTACGGTTTGTTTACCTTAAGAGTATAAATTGCTCGGTGAGGTGAAAAGAATGGGTTCCTTTGGTTTTATATTGGCCATAGTGGCATTGATCATTGTAGCTGTTGCAATGGTTTATACGTATAAAGTTGGTCGTCAGGCAGAAACGCAGGCAACAAACCAGGACTCTTCCATCAGTGAAAAAGTTCAAGATCATTATGTGATGAAGAATCCGGTATTCTTAGCCTATGGTATAGCAGCGGTATTAATATTGTTATATATCGCTTATGCAGCTTTAAATTCAACCTGGTAATACAAAGGTGAAACTCTCTTACACAAATTGTAAGAGGTTTTTTTGTTTTGCCATATATATAGAGGGTAGAAGTAAGTAGAGTAAATAATTTGTCAGTTTTAATAGGAATTTTGCGAACGGTTTCAAACCCTGGTCCAACCTGTTATTGATACAATTAGAAGACATCATCTGAGGAGGAAAATACATTGTTGAAAACCTGGACAGGCATTATCGCGATAATTACCATTTTATTTATTGGTTCTGGAGTAGCCTCTGCGGAACAGCCACCTACAGATCAAGATTTACATTCTTTATTGAAAGATGCTTTTCAATCCCAGGTTTCTTTAGGGGAGAAGCATCATACGTTAGGTGAAATTGAAGATATTTTAAATCCTTATTTCTCTAAAGAATATCAGAAATCATTTTTAGAGGAGCATTTGTTCGAGGAGAAGGAAGGTTACATTACATATGGTACCGACTTTCCGGTTTTTTACATCCCATTTTTCTCTTATGATGAAAACACGAAGATATTAAGGGAAGAGGAAGGAACTATTACTGTTTACGAATTCTTTGCAACAGAGGAAGATATGCCAAGTCTTTATGATGACCATTACGAGTATGTAAAGCTTAAAGAGACATCATCGGGTTGGCGAGTTGTAGAATATGGTTTCGAATATGAAGAGCCAGCTTTTGTAAAAGAAAGTGAAACCAATGAATTGTCCACCATAGCTGAATCGGAATTTCAGTCACCAAAAGTCTTGTCTCGTCTATATCCTATCGGCATGATTGCTTTCCCATTTGCTTTTCATTCTCTTCACCTTTCCTTGCCTCTGATGGCAAACCAATTATTTCATGACATGAATGATCAAGCACTTCTAGTTGCCAGATGATCAAGGAAAAAGCGCTGATTCCGCTCTTTCTGAAAGAGTACATTTGGAATATGTAACAACCAGGTGATAGTAGTGGAAGGCGCGCAGACTTCTGCGGGAGGAAGGGACAAGGAAGACCCCGCAGGGCGATAGCCCGAGGAGGCTTCCGGACCGCCCGCGAAAAGCGAAGCGCCTGTAACGGAGATCAACAGCTAATAAGGAATTAAAGAAATTACAGACTTTTCAACAATCTTAAAGAGCGAATCACGCTCTTTTTTTTGGTCGAAAAATAAAAAAGCTTTCATCCACTATCTCATTAATGGTATGATGTATTCTCTTGCAAAATGAGCTTCAGTCAACTATTCCTCGATGCCAATTAATTGTTGCAGTAATGGCAGATCAAATCCTTTTACAACTTGCTCATCGACTGTTACAGTAGGAGTGGAAAATGACTGTAATTCATGCACCAAATAATCTCTTGCCTCCAAGTCCTCTGTAATGTCAATTACCTTATAGGTGATATTATGGTGAGTTAAAAATTGCTTGACCACCTGACAGGGCGGACAATCTGGTTGAGAGTAGACGGTTATATTCATGGATACAGCTCCTCGTAAGAAAAAATTCACAACTTCGCATGTTTTATTTGTCATTTTAGACTACAATAAAAGAGAAGTTATGTTCGAACACTATAATAAATGTATTCCTGTTTTTATTCTACCGAATATTATAAGGTTTTGTACAAAAATACGAATGGCCTTACAGTACAAGGTGAATGATAAAGATAGGAAGGAATAGAAGGAGAGTTGTTACATGTCACTATTAGTAGGGATTGTAAAAAGATTGAATGATTTAAAGGAAACATCAGAAGCTGGAAATGAGCCGGCACAGCGCTTTTTTGAAGTAAATGGAGAAAAGGTGTGCAGCGTGAAATTCTTCGACAAAACGAATACATATGAATTAGAAGTATTCTTAAAAGGCGAAAACCCAAAAACATATCAATTTGATAATATTGATATGATTGCTATTGAAATTTTTGACCTGATCCACTAAGAAAGGGCGGGGAGACCTGTTATTTCCATTGGAGAGGAAGATGAATATGGGAAGAAATATTGATGATTATATAGATAGGGGCTTAAAAGGGACACCGGAAACCAAGCCGAGTGAAAGAAAGGAATATCTTTCACAGTTACGTGAACGGATTATTCTGGCTTTAACGAATGGACAAGTAATCCAGCAAAATCCTTATAAACCGATTGCGGATCTTATGAAAAGGCATCCTTCTTCACGATTGTACTTGGATGGAGACTTGGATTACACCCACCTTTCCAAATATATTCGTATTGCAAATGAGTATAAAATTCCTTTTACCATCGTGGACGACAAAGCCTCCTCTACAAATATAGGACTAGTGCTTGCGAATCCGACAGCCATTGATAAAGAAGATATTTTTGTATCAAGGGAAGAGTTTCAACGACATTTATAAATAGGAGTGGTTTAGATGATGCCAACTGTTCATTGTCCAAAATGTAATAAGGATGAAGCAATGGATAAAGTACTAACTGCACATTCTAATCAAAATGTCATGTATCGATGCCCGCATTGCGCCTATTCAAAAACACAGATCAATACGAGTAAAGGGTAAACCAGGCTGAAAACTCAGCCTGGTTTTTTTTGTGGGTAAAAATCCTTTTTAGTTAGGTATAAACCACATGGAATAGCGACTATAATGTAGATACTTCGGATATTCAATCCTATAAGAACTAAGAAATTAATAATTTTTTTGGAAAAAGGAACATATAAGTATAAGGGAAAGTACGGAAAAGGAAGTGGATAGATGGATAACCCCAGTAAGTTTATTAATATTACCCACGGCTACCTTACTTTTGAACAAGCTTATGAAAAAATCCTTACCTTTATCCAAAAAGATGTGAGAGCACCTTACTTATTATCCATTGGAACGGATTCGCAGGTGTATCAACAGGAAACCAAGTTCATGACAGCTGTGCATCTTCATAGAGTGGGTAAAGGCGCTTGGGGATGTGTTAGACCTTATATCGTCACTAGGGCCATCAGGAGTCTGCATGAAAAGATCTCCCTTGAAACTGCTTTAAGTCAGGAAATTGCGATGTTGTTTACAATGGAGAGATTAGAAAGAATTCAAGATCTTTTATTGCCCCACTTAGATCACGGAGCGGATTTCCATTTTGAAATCCATTTGGATATTGGACAAAAAGGTGCAACTAAAGATTTTATTCAGGAAATGACAGGAAGGATCACCGCTATGGGGTTGGACGCCAAAATTAAACCTGATGCATACACCGCATTCTGCTATGCCAACCGCTATACAAAGTGAAAAGGAGTTGTAACGTAGCTATGTTAACTTTAACCCAAGAAGAAAAAGAACTGCTTGTTACCTTATTGATATCAACGGATGTGGTCAAGGAGTTGGTAATTAGTGAAATAAATGATATAGAAATAGGGGAAAAGAAACTGGAAACGAAGACTTATCAGCAGCTTATTGAATTGTACGATAAAATTTCATAGTTTGTTGCTGTTTGGAGCTGCCTTATAGGGCAGTTTTTGTTTTTCCAGAATACTATGGAGACAAAAATATAACTAAGTCAACAAATTTTGGCTCTGAACATGTCGAAAACCGGCGACAACTTTATCTTTGTAAAAATTCGAGTCCGAGTCCAATTTGTGCTACAATGATATTGGTCAATTACATGATTCAGCATATAGTATTAGAGAGTAAATAAAGAGAGGAAGAACATTTATGATCAGCCTCCAAAGTGGTAAGGTTTTAGGAGCATCTATCAAAGATTTGATTATTCCCGCAGAGCGGGTGGCACATGTGCAGGTGAAGAACAACCTGGAACATGCATTGTTGGTTCTTACAAAAACGGGATATACAGCCGTGCCGGTTTTAGATCCCAAATATAAGCTTCATGGTCTAGTCAGTACAACTCATATTATGGATTCCATTTTGGGTTTGGAACGAATTGAATTTGACAAATTGGAGCATATGATAGTCGAAGATGTCATGAATAGAGAGCTTCCGTGCTTAAATGTTAACGACACGGTTGATAAAGGCTTGAAATTACTAGTCGATCACCCTTTCGTTTGTGTACAGGACGAGGAGAATGTGTTCGAAGGAATATTGACAAGAAGAACAATTTTAGACCGTTTGCATACCCAATTTTTAAAGAGTGGTGAAAAAAAAGACCTTGTACTTTAAGGTCTTTTTTTTATTTCTTAATAAAAGCTATTGGTTGCATTAAAATAGATAACCGGTACAATTTACATAGAGGCACGAAATTGTTGGTTATAACCCAACAGTACATTTATCATTGCCAAAGAAAATAGAGAGAAGGGAAGGAAATGGGAACAGCAACACTTGAGAGGAAAGCAATTGATCAAGCCTCTCCCAATAAGACGAAAAGGCCGTTTGTATTGGCAGCAATTATGCTTGCCATGTTCATGGCTGCCATTGAGGCTACTATCGTTTCCACCGCGATGCCTGCTATTGCAGCGGATCTCGGAGGTTTTTCCCTATACAGTTGGGTATTCTCATCCTACCTGTTGATGAATGCCGTAACCGTCTTGATTTATGGTAAGCTTTCCGATTTATTCGGAAGAAAGCCCATCCTAACATTCGGCATCATTGTTTTTTTGGTAGGGTCTTTGTTATGTGGAATGGCGACATCCATCGAGATGCTGATTGTCTTCCGCTTTATCCAAGGGTTTGGTGCAGGGGCGGTCATGCCGATTGCCTCCACGATTGTCGGGGATATGTACACCAAGGAAGAAAGAGCAAAGATTCAAGGATATCTTTCAAGCGTATGGGGGATATCAGCCATACTAGGTCCTGCTATTGGGGGAATACTTGTCCAATATGTCAGTTGGAGATTTGTGTTTTGGGTCAACATACCGTTAGGCATTTTGGCAATCATAGGGTTATATTTGTTTCTTCACGAGGGAGTGGAAAAGAAGAAGCATTCGATTGACTACGCAGGTGCAGGACTTCTATTTATATCTGTCAGCTCATTCATGCTGGTAATGGTGGAAGGCGGTGTAAGATGGGCATGGACTTCAGGTCCAGTTCTCTCGCTTATTGCACTATCTGCTCTAACATTCACACTGTTTGTGTTTCAGGAAAGAAGAGCGAAGGACCCAATGATGCCATTCGATATTTGGCAGGAGAGGTCTATCCTGATTGCCAATACGACTTCATTGACAACAGGGGTCATGCTGATCGGGATTTCCAGTTTTCTGCCTGCTTTTGTACAAGGTGTAATGGAAAGGCCACCGATTGTCGCAGGCTTTACATTAACTACCATGTCGATTGGTTGGCCGATTGCAGCAATGATAGCAGGAAGGCTTTTATTGAAAATAGGTTTCAGAACCACTTCCATTATTGGGGGAATAGCCTTGATTCTTGGGAGCATCATATTTATGACGCTCAGTCCTGATGACGGACCTGTATGGGCGGCATTCGGCTCCTTTATAATCGGTGTCGGAATGGGCTTTTCCACGACCGCATTCATCGTGTCCATCCAGAGTAATGTTCCATGGCAGAAACGCGGTGTGGCAACGGCTTCGAATATGTTTATGAGAACACTCGGCAGTACGATTGGAGCGGCACTACTTGGAGGAATATTGAACTCCCGTATCCAGGAGCATTTACGCGAAAATGGGGCGTTGGAACAATTTTCTCTTGATTCCACGACACTGTTACTGAACGAAGATCAGCGGAATCAATTATCCGATTCCATGAGAATATTGCTACAGGAAGGACTTTCTTCTGCACTGCATACTGTTTATCTAGTGGTTGCTGGATTTGCTGTCGTCAGCTTTCTATTGATTTTGCTTTTGCCTAAAAAGGAATAGAACAAGCCCCTGCATTCAATAGTGACAACTTGAATGCAGGGGCTTTTGGTTATACTTTATGCGTCAAATCACCATTTATATTAATATTTTTACAAATAAGTAGCCTATTAGAAAAACGGAAAAAACACTAAGTATCTTTTGCCATGGTAGAAATGCAAGTCTGTTTGCGAGCCTTACTGCTGTTTGGGCACCCAAGAAAGAACCTGTACCTAATGCCACCCCTATCTTCCAATCAAAGTGACCCATTGAAAAGTAAACAATAAAGGAAACAAAACAACTTGCAAAGGTTTGTAGTCTGGTGAGTCCGATGCTGGTGAGAAAAGAATAGCCTGCATTTAGAAAGGAATGCATGAGCAGGGTGGCTTGGCCTGGACCAAAAAGCCCATCGAATGCCCCGATGCCAATATAGGTCGGATAAAATAATTGTGCAGGCGAACCGTCTTTCTCCTTTCCTTTAAGCTTGGATTTCAAAATGTTAAGCGAGGTTGCAAATACTAACAACACTAAGGCTACTTTTAACAGAAGTTCCTCCGTGAGAAAGGAGGCGAGTAATGCGCCTAGGATCCCACCGGTGATCGTAAAAGGCACAAGTGATAAACCCAGTTTCAATTGTACTTGTTTCTTTTTCCAAATCGTATAGAAGCTCGTAAAAGAACTGAATGTATTAGAGAATTTGTTGGCAGCAATGGCAGTGTGAATCGGCACTCCCAACAGAAGCATGGAGGGTAGATTGATAAGACCTCCACCTCCGCCGAGTGTCCCGATGAACGTTGCGATAAAACCGATTATTATTAGATAGTAGTAGGATGTTTCCATTGATGTCGCCTTCCTTCCGCAATTTTTTCATTGCTTGGAAATGGTATTTGTATATCCGACCTAGCTACTTTATTTTATGCTTTTAATAGTCATAATGAAATGACATTAAAATTAAGATATACTATAAGAAAAACTTATATTGAGGTTGGTCTATGAATACTTCAGAGTTTCAAATTTTATCGGTATTGGCAAAGGAAAAGAATATGAGAAAAGCGTCTGAACGATTATTCGTTTCACAACCAGCCTTATCACAAAGGTTGCAATCCATTGAAAAAAACTGGAATACAAAAATTTTCATTCGGACACAAAAAGGGTTATTGATTACACCGGCGGGTGAAAAAATTGTGGAGTTTGCAGATGAAGTTTTGGCTAAGGATGCAAAGGTAAGAGAAGATATCACTTCTTTGGATAAAGAGATCTATGGGACATTAAAGATTGCCGTAGCGACCATTATTGGACAGTACTGGCTCCCTAAGGTATTGAAGAGATTCATTCAAAAATACCCTAATGCGAAAGTCTCTCTTGTCACAGGGTGGAGCAGTGATATAGTTAAAAATCTATATGAAGATGAAGTTCATGTGGGGATAATTCGGGGAAATCCTGAGTGGAAGGGGGTAAAAAAACACCTCCTCAGAGACAAACTCTACTTAGTAGATACAGAAATAAAAGACCTTTCAGAGCTTGAACTAACCGAGCGCCCTTTTATACAATTCAAAAGCGATTCTACCTATTATCAGGAAATCCAAGTGTGGTGGCATAAAAAGTTTCAGTCTCCCCCAAAACGAACAATTGTGGTTGATCAGATTGAGACTTGCAAACAGATGGCATTGAACGGAATCGGCTATGCCATTTTGCCTTCTATCACGTTGCAGGACGATTACGATAACATCAAAAAAATACCTCTCGAGGAAAATGACGTCTCGAATTTGCACAGGGATACATGGCTGATTGGATATGAGTCTGCTTTTAATCTAAAACAGGTGAAAGCTTTTCTAGAGGTCTTGGAGGAGTACAATGGGTAGTTCCTGAGATTCTTCTGTTAAGATAATATTGGATTATCTATGAAAGTAATAGTAATATATAACTTTGAGGTACTAGACTGAAGATTAAGGTGGAACGAATTTCTATGGAATGGAAAAATATTTTTCGCGGTATGTTAATGGGTATCAGTGATGTGATACCTGGAGTAAGTGGAGGAACGATTGCATTTATTCTGGGTATTTATGACCGACTTATTGAGGCAATAAGTGGGGTTTTCAGCAGAGATTGGTTAAAGCATCTCAAATTCCTGTTGCCTCTTGGTATAGGGGTAGTGGGGGCACTGCTTCTCTTTAGTCATATACTTGACTATTTGTTGCATACCTATCCGCAACCGACCATGTTCTTGTTTTTAGGGTTGATCATTGGAGTATTGCCATTGCTCTCCAAAGAATCCAATATGTTCCAAACTTTTACGAAACGTCACTATCTGGCTCTGATTCTCTCGTTCGTATTAGTTGGTTCTATGGCATTTTTACAGGAATCGACGAGACCGGTTATTGAAACGCTTACGATTGGATCTGCGATAAGTCTATTTTTTGCAGGATGGATTGCAAGTATGACCATGCTGCTACCTGGTATAAGTGGCTCGATGGTATTATTGATTCTTGGTTTCTATACTACTGCGATTGCGGCACTGAAAGATATCAATATACCGATCATACTTACTATTGGTGCAGGAGTAGCAGTAGGTTTCATTATTTCAAGTAAATTGATCAAGTATGTTTTGGAGCACTATCCAAAAATAACGTTTGCTGCCATTATAGGACTTGTGATGGGATCCACCTTAATTGTGTTTCCGGGCTTTTCTGAAAGCATGCTTACAAATGTCATAAGTGTTTTTACTTTCATCATCGGATTGATAGTTGTGCAGTTCATTGCACGAACAAATGAAAAAATGATTGCCAAAAGAGAGACTGAATAGGTCTCTTTTTTTTTCGTTGCTCTGTTAAAGAGTTTAATGGAGCCTTTTTAGAAATAAAATGTATATTTTTTTACTTGTCACACTTTTCTTTGTTTGATAGAGTAAAGGGATAAAGACTTATTGAAGTTTTAGGAGGAATTACATAATGAAAATGATGGATGCAAACGAGATTATCTCTTTTATTCAAAACAGTACTAAATCAACTCCTGTAAAGGTTTATGTGAAAGGTGAGGTAGAAGGTATCGACTTCGGTTCTTCTTCTAAAACTTTCTTAAATGGCAATAGCGGTGTCGTATTCGGTGAGTGGGCTGAAATTGAGGTGGCACTGAAAGATAACGAAGCGAAAATTGAAGATTATGTTGTCGAAAACGATCGTCGCAACTCTGCAATCCCGCTTCTTGACATGAAGGGTGTAAAAGCTCGTATAGAGCCGGGTGCAATCATCCGTGACCAAGTGGAAATCGGCGACAACGCGGTAATCATGATGGGAGCTTCCATCAATATCGGTTCCGTGGTCGGAGAAGGTACGATGATTGATATGAACGTAGTACTTGGTGGACGCGCTACAGTCGGGAAGAACTGTCACATTGGTGCAGGGTCTGTACTTGCTGGAGTAATCGAGCCGCCTTCTGCAAAGCCGGTTGTTATTGAAGACGACGTGGTAATTGGTGCAAATGCAGTGGTGCTTGAAGGTGTAACAGTCGGAAAAGGTGCGGTTGTTGCGGCAGGAGCCATCGTTATTGATGATGTAGCACCATACACAGTGGTAGCTGGAACACCTGCAAGAAAAATTAAAGACATTGATGAAAAAACTAAATCCAAAACTGAAATCAAACAAGAACTTCGTCAATTATAATAAGGCTGTTTTCGTAAAAATTGTTGCTTTTTCGTATTTATAATTCAACCGTTATATACCTTGCTATCGTGCTCTTTTCCTGGCTATACGGGATAGACTGCATGTCTAATTTAGAGTATGTAAGCAGTAAAAAGTCCAATTGCCGACTTTTTACTATGAATAGCAACAATCCTTGAGAAAAGAGCCTATAATAAAGATGAAAGAAAAAAGGCGTGGGTGCTTTACTCCACGTCTTTTTCTTAAAGAAAGAGAGGAAGAATCGTGTCGAATTTGCTTAATCCCTTTATACAAATAAGAAGAGATCTTCATCAAATTCCGGAAAAGGGATTCCAAGAAACAAAAACACAAGGATATATGCTTCATTATATACAGAACCTTCCTCAGGACCATATACAAGTTAGAACATGGGAAACTGGAATTTTTGTAAGAGTTCAGGGGACCAGTCCGTCTATAACCATTGGTTACAGAGCGGACATAGATGGTTTGCCTATAACAGAGGAAACAAATTTGTCCTTTCATTCTCTGCATGAGGGAATGATGCATGCATGCGGTCATGATATGCATATGAGTATCGGATTGGGGATCCTGACGCATTTTTCTCAACATCCACCAAAAGATAACCTATTATTTATGTTTCAGCCGGCTGAAGAGGGACCAGGTGGGGCTTTGCCGATGATTCAATCGGATATATTTAAAGCCTGGAAGCCTGATATGATTGTTGCTCTCCATATTGCCCCTGAATATCCAGTCGGTACGATTGCCACAAAGCCGGGTCTTCTTTTTGCCAATACATCC
This sequence comes from Bacillus sp. LL01, assembly GCF_001037965.1. Lineage (NCBI taxonomy): Bacteria > Bacillati > Bacillota > Bacilli > Caryophanales > Bacillaceae > Bacillus > Bacillus sp. LL01. The sequence continues at coordinate 348,121 of NZ_LFEL01000003.1, forward strand.
GAACTGTTTATTGATCTAAAAGGCCGTGGTGGTCATGCAGCATATCCCCATCAAACAAATGATATGGTGGTTGCCGCATGTTCCCTTGTAACGCAATTGCAAAGTGTTATCGCCCGTAATGTAGACCCGCTTGACAGTGCAGTGATTACCATAGGGAAAATAACAGGGGGTACCGTTCAAAATATCATAGCGGAACGTGCACGGTTAGAAGGAACGATACGCACGCTTTCTGTTGAAAGTATGAAAAAAGTGAAAGAGCGTATCGAAGCACTAGTCCATGGGGTAGAGGTAGGCTATAACTGTCAAACATCCATAGATTACGGCAGCATGTACCATCAAGTGGATAATGATCCTGCACTTACGGAGGAGTTCATGAAGTACGTCGTGGAAAATACAAATGTAAACGTTGTGGAGTGCAAAGAGGCCATGACAGGCGAAGATTACGGGTATATGATTCAAAACATTCCCGGATTTATGTTCTGGCTTGGAGCAGAGTCACCTTATGGACTGCATCATTCGAAGTTGAATCCCAACGAAGATGCTATTGGAGTAGCTATCAGTACCATTATTTCCTACATTAATTTTAAAGCGAACTGACAGAATTCATCTTCTCCTTCGTATAATCTGGCGAATCTAAGCCACATTAAAGAAGAGGAGGTGGATTACATATGCCAAAAATCGGTGTAGAACAATCCTTGACAGATGTTCAAGAAGCATTGCAGCAAAAAGGGTACGAAGTTGTTCAATTGACGAACGAAAACGATGCCAAGGGCTGTGACTGCTGTGTGGTTACGGGAATAGACAATAATGTAATGGGTATCTCCAATAGTGCCACGGCTGGTTCTGTGATTGAAGCCAGTGGTATGACAGCTGATCAGATTTGTCAACAGGTGGAAAGCAGAATCAACCATTAAAAAAAGAGCCGGTTGGCTCTTTTTTTTGCTTCGTATAAAGCAAAAGAAGTCCGGAGTTCCTCCGGGCTTCTTTACTGTAATTAATCCTTCTTTTCAATATATACTTGATGCGGAAATGGGATGTCGATTCCATTGGCATCCAATGCTTCTTTCAATGCTTTGCGTAGCTTACGTTCGATTGCCCATTGTTGCATGTTCTCGGTTTTGGCAATAATACGGATAACCACATCTGAGTCACCTAATCCTTGGACACCTACAACATTTGGTCCTTCAATGATTGTTTCATCCTCTGCTGCAACCTGGTCGCAAACGTTTTGCATAACTTGGATTGCATGATCGATATTGTCGTCATAAGAAATGCCAATATCGACAAGAGCGCGCATATTCCCTCTGGTATGGTTAGTCAGGTTGGAAATTTCGCGGTTTGGTACATAATGCAGGGATCCATCAAAATCTCGAATTTTTGTCGTGCGCAAGCCGACTTCCTCTACAATGCCTGAAAAGCCTGCGGTAGTGACATAGTCGTCTACATCGACCTGTTTTTCCAATAGTAGAAAGAAGCCGGTCACGACATCACTGACAATGCCTTGAGCACCAAATCCGATCGCAAGGCCGACAACCCCTGCCCCTGCCAATATTGCAGTTGTTTGTACTGCAAATACATTTTCCAGTACCATTATGACAAGGAAAAAAATCAAGGTATATGTAAAAATATTAATCGTGAGTTTCTCAAGTGTTTTCGCTCTGCCTGGAGAAATTCCTTGTCTTTCTGTTGCTCGAACGAAGGTGCGGGTAATAATCCTAGTCCCTATGGAACGCACAATCGCATAAACAATGAGGATTACCAGAAGCTTGAGAAAGATAATCCCAACCGCAACCAATATAGCATAAATATCAATATCTGTGAGATCAAATACCATTAAAACGAAACTCCTTTCACTGTCATTGATGAATAGTTCTAATAAGGCATTATAGTGTATTCAGGTCTGAAAACCAAATAATATACAGGGCATGTTATGGATAAGCTTTTTATTTTGTTCTCGAAGTAAAGAATGTTACTATGAATATAGAGAAAAAATTCCCATTTAATGATGTAGATTACATTCACAATTGAAAGGGAATACCAACAAGGTGAAAATGAATTGAAGTGCTCTTCAGATAGACTTCTAAATTAAATTAATTATCATTTAACATTGACTAAAAATAAAGTATGGTTTATAATAGTTGATGTTGATAAAATAACTAAATGAGAATGTGCTTATAGCATTCTCATTTGAAAGAAATTACAACTTGGAGGGATTTACAAATGGCAGAACGCATGGTAGGTAAACAGGCTCCACGTTTTGAAATGGACGCTGTATTACCAAACAAAGAATTTGGAAAAGTAAGCTTGGAAGAAAATATGAAAAACGATAAATGGACAGTTCTTTTCTTCTACCCAATGGATTTCACGTTCGTTTGCCCGACTGAAATCACTGCAATGTCTGATCGCTACGATGAATTCGAAGACTTGGATGCAGAAATCATTGGTGTATCTACTGATACTATCCATACTCACTTAGCTTGGATCAATACTGATCGCAAAGACAATGGTCTTGGCGAGTTAAGATATCCTTTAGCAGCTGACACTAACCACGTTGTATCTCGTGACTACGGAGTTCTTATTGAAGACGAAGGAATCGCACTACGTGGATTATACATCATCAGCCCAGAAGGTGAACTTCAATACCAAACAGTATTCCATAACAACATTGGCCGTGATGTAGAAGAAACACTTCGTGTACTTCAAGCATTGCAAACAGGTGGACTTTGCCCGGCTAACTGGAAGCCTGGACAAGCTACATTATAAATTCTAGAAACCAAAAATAAGGTCTAACGTTCTCGTTAGGCCTTTTCTTGCACTACATATTTGATTAGGAGGTTTTGAACCTATGAAATTACGCTCTCCGATGCCTGAATTGACAGGCGCGACAGAATGGTTAAATGGTCAGGTGACAAAAGAAGACTTGACCGGAGAAAAGCCAACACTAATACATTTCTGGTCAGTAAGCTGCCACCTATGTAAAGAAGCGATGCCGCAAGTGAATGAGTTTCGAGATAACTATAAAGACAAGTTGAATGTTATTGCTGTTCACATGCCACGTTCAGAGGACGATTTGAATCTGGATTCCATTAAAAAGACGGCTAGTGAACATGATATCACGCAACCGATTTTCGTGGACAGTGAACATAAGCTGACAGATGCGTTTGAGAATCAGTATGTACCAGCATATTATGTATTTGACGCTGAAGGAAATCTTCGACACTTCCAGGCTGGCGGAAGTGGAATGAAGATGCTTGAGAAGCGTGTGAATCGCGTATTGGGTGAAATGGAGAAATAAAGTTTGAGATTAGTTCAGAGGATTACCGTTCTTAGGTAATCCTCTTTTTGCGGGTATATTCATACATATCTCTCCTGTCATACCTTCGTAAGTTGTTCACTTCTCTCCGTCTAAAGATGTAGAAAACTTCCGTCTTCGTGTCACTTACAATGTCCAACAAGAACAAATAAAATAATAATATAAATAATTTAAATTTTTCCAAAAAAGACTGGATAAATATTTCGAAACTCGATATATTAGATACTATCTTATATTTTCCAGCATGAGTAAACAAAGGAGGGAATACATGTGGAGACTTTTAAGAAACTGAAAGAGTTTTACTGGCCATATCGCAGAAATTTCTATATATCATTGATCTTTTTGCTGCTGGTAACACTCATTACTGTCATCTATCCGGTCATTTTACAGTTGACTATTGATGAAGTGATTGAAAAACAACAATTCCAATATGTCCCATATATTGCACTTGGCTTCATTGGAATCATGGCACTAAAGGGGTTATTTACTTATTTCAATCAATTCTTGGGTGACATGTTCGGAATTCGTTCCGTTTATCGCCTTCGAAACGAATTGTATGAAAAACTACAATTTTTGCCGTTTCGATACTATGACAATGCGAAAACAGGGGATTTGATGTCGAGGTTAACTGCGGATGTAGAAGGATTCCGATTTTTCCTATCTTTTGGGTTTGCCGAACTGATCAGGTTTGTTCTACTAGTTACCATCAGTTTGGGCTTAATGTTCTACTATTCAGTAGCATTAACGTTTGTAACTTTGTTGGCAATGCCATTTTTGGCATTTGTCACCTTCCGATTTGATAAAAGGGTTCACCCTGCCTTTCGTGGAATTAGGAAGTCTTTTGGAAAATTGAATACAAATGTCCAAGAGAATATCAGTGGAATCAATACTGTAAAATCTTTATCACGTGAAGATTATCAAATCAGCAAATTCAATAACTCAAATGTTGACTACAAAGACAAATACATTACGACTGCAAACATCTGGGCAAAGTTCTTTCCTCTGATGGAGCTTATCGGTAACGCCTGTGTTGTGGGACTCCTTGGCTTCGGTGGTTATTTGGTTATCAACGGCCAGTTAACTGGAGGGGAGCTTGTCGCATTCTTCAGTTTGGTTTGGTACATCGTCTGGCCAATAGCCAACTTGGGGTTTGTTATCAATCAGTTCTCACAGGCAAAAGCTTCCGGGGAGCGTCTTTTGGAAATATTGGAAGCGGAAGAGGATATACAGGACTCACCTGATGCAAAGGATGTACCGAATTTAAGGGGGCATGTAACCTTTGAGGACGTCACATTTAGTTACCCGAATGAAGACAAAACGGCACTTGAAAATGTGTCATTTGACGCAACTCCTGGAAAGCAGATCGGCTTGATCGGGGCAACAGGATCGGGTAAAACAAGTATTACACAATTGATTACAAGATTTTACGAACCGCAGTCCGGAAGAATCTTGATTGATGGGGAAGAAGTGAATAAATATTCTTTGTATTCTCTAAGAAATCAGATTGGTTTCGTCTTACAGGAGTCATTCTTGTTTTCTTCCACAATCAAATCAAATATTGCATATGGAAGACCGAATGCATCAATGGAAGAGATTGTCCGTGCAGCGAAAATGGCACAGGCTCACGAATTTATCATGGAGTTGCCAGATGGTTATGACACCATGTTAGGGGAAAGAGGGATGGGATTATCCGGTGGACAGAAACAACGTATTGCCATCGCTCGTGCCCTGATACTGGATCCAAGTATTCTGGTTCTTGATGATGCAACAAGTGCGGTTGATATGCAAACAGAGTTTAATATACAAAGAGAATTAAAGGCGGCCTTAGCGGGCAGGACTACATTTATAATCGCCCATCGTATTTCATCCTTAAAACACGCTGACGAGATTCTTGTGTTGGAAGAAGGTAAAGTGGTGGAGCGTGGAACACATGACGAGCTTGTCCAAAAGAATGGGGCATACCGGAGAATATATGACATCCAGTATAAGGACCAAAAAACGGTTTTGGAAGCTCAGACTAACTGAAGGCAGGTGAAAAAGAGTGCGCAAAAAACAAAAAATCGAACTGAACGATAACGTAAAAAAGAGATTCTACTATTCTACCGACCAGGCTATCGAGAAACCGTTCAACTGGCAACAGATGTGGCGACTGTTCTCTTATATGAAGCCATATTCCAAAACATTGCTACCGCTTGCCATCATTACGATGTTAATAGCTACAGCGGTCAGGTTGGCGATCCCGATTATTATCGGTAAATACTTGTTTGATATTGCCATAAAACAGAAAGACATTAATATGTTAGTAAATCTTTCTATCATCATTTCCGTTCTTTATGTCATTTCTTATGTGGCGAACGCATTGAGGATCAGATGGATGAACATGCTCGGCCAAAACGTCATCTATGATTTAAGGAAGCATTTGTTCACCCACGTTCAAGGGTTGTCTCATCGCTTTTTCGATCAGCGTTCGGCCGGATCCATCCTTGTTCGTATCATGAATGATATTAACTCGCTGCAGGAATTGTTTACAAATGGCGTAATTAATCTTTTAATGGACTTCATTTTATTGATTGGTATCGTGGTTATTCTATTTGCATTAAGTCCGGAATTGGCAACTGCAATCTTAATAATCCTACCGATCATGTTCTTTATCTCAACAAGTCTTCGTAGAAAAATCAGAAGAGCGTGGCAGGATGTCCGTATAAAGCAATCCATGCTGAACTCGCATCTGAATGAGAGCATACAAGGTGTACGAGTAACACAATCATTTACACAAGAACGAGAAAACATGGGATTCTTTGACCGCATCAATACGGAAAACTTCGAATCCTGGAAAAATGCGACAAGACAGAATGCGATTTTCCGTCCTTTTGTCGAGATGACCAATGCCGTAGGAACTGCAATCCTTATCTGGTTTGGGGCTTATCTCATTCAGGTAAGCATGTCAGGTGGTTCTAGTTCCCTGACGGTAGGGATATTCATTTCCTTTGCATTCTATTTAGGAATGTTCTGGGAGCCGATTTCTAGACTAGGCCAGCTTTACAATATGTTGCTTGTTGGTATGGCATCGTCCGAACGTATTTTTGAATTTCTCGATGAGAAGCCGATTGTCGATGAGAAAGCCGATGCAATCAACCTGGAAACAATCCAAGGGGAGATTGAGTTTAAAAATGTAGAGTTCTCCTATGACAGTAAACGTACGGCGCTTAATCGAATTTCGTTGAAAATGGAAGCGGGGCAGACTGTAGCGCTGGTTGGTCACACAGGATCCGGTAAAACGACAATTGCCAACTTGATATCAAGGTTCTATGACGCAACAGGTGGAGAAGTGAAGATTGATGGACACAACATCCGTGATATCTCCTTACAGTGCCTTCGTTCACAAATAAGTGTCGTGCTTCAGGACACATTCATATTCTCGGGAACGATCAATGACAACATCCGATTTGGCCGCCCGACTGCAACAGATGAAGAGGTAAAAGCAGCTGCTGAAGCGGTAGGAGCAAACGAATTTATTGAACGACTCAAAAACGGGTATGACACTGAAGTGGAGGAACGAGGAAATGTCCTTTCCGTCGGGGAAAGACAATTGATTTCCTTTGCCCGTGCACTCCTAGCAGACCCTAGCATCATCATACTGGATGAAGCAACAGCAAGTATCGATACTGAAACGGAAGTGAAGATACAAACTGCTCTTAAACAGCTTTTGAAGGGACGTACAGCAATTATTATCGCTCACCGACTTTCCACTATACGGGAAGCTGATAACATCATTGTCCTTGACCATGGGAACATCATGGAGCAGGGTAATCATGATAAGCTGATGGAACACGGTGGTATCTATTACCACTTAGTTAAAGCGCAGTTTACGATGCAGGATGTAAGCTGAGAATAAAAAGAGACATCGGTTTTTGAGCCGATGTCTTTTTATAAATTATTTGATACTGGGCGCCTGAATGCCGATAAAGGTAATTAATCGAAAAAAGGGGGGAATTATACAAATAAGTGGTCAAAGTATGCAAAAAACCTATCCAATTATACAAAAAATCACATCAAATTATTAAGAATCCATATATTTCCAACAAAATGACCTCGTTTTGCAAGTATCTGCAATGAAGGAGGCCATTTCATGAAATTAAAGCTACAACTAGAGCCGATCCCTATACATAATTTGATCAATGATACTCAATCTTTTCAGTAATATAGCAAGCAGCCAGAAAAATAGGGCAGAGGACAGCAATCAGAAGGACAATATTGACATCCATTAACTCATTCTTCTTTCTTTTGTGCTGATAGCTCGTGCAACCTGTGTATCGCATCTTCTTTTTCAAAAGAGCTGTACCAGCGGAAGTCCATTTCATCAAGAATTCTATAATGCTGGCTGATAACATTTTGTTGCAGGCGGAATGTGCCTTGCGTTTTCACCTCTTTCCACCAGACTTTGCCGCCCATAGTCTTATCCCTAGGTGCATCAATCTTCTCGTGTGCGATTGTTTCCATAACTTCTAATGGATCAGCACCGAGTACTGAAGATAATACTTGGCTTTCTCTGAATAGGGCGCAAGTAGCTGCACAAACGGTCCAGCCAGCTAAGTTTCTACCTTTTTCAATTTGGACTAGCGTCTTCTTAGAGATTCCCAAGATTTCCGCCATCCGATCTTGTGTATAGTCATGTTCCGTTCGAATTAGCTTAATTTTACTTGATATTAAGGAAATTGCTTCGTTTTGATTCATCATCGAAGATGGATGCTCCTTTTTTATATTATATGTGTAATTTTACACTTTTTAGAATGTTAATTCAATGATTATATAAAAATATGATTCGAAGAATATTTTTTAAATCTAGAAAATAAAGGATTGTGATACAATAGTATCTATACATAACCTTTGTAAATGGGGGAAGAACCGTTGAAGAGAAAAGAGTTTGCCGTAATAGGCCTTGGGCGTTTTGGGGGAAGCATGGTACAGGCATTAAGTGATGAGGGAGTAGAGGTGCTCGCCATTGATAATGATGAGGAAAAAGTAAATCAGTTTGCCAATATCGCATCACATGCAGTTGTAGGAGACACAACTGACGAAGCGGTGCTCAAGAGTATTGGAATCAGAAACTTTGACCACGTGATTGTTGCAATCGGTGATAATATACAAGCGAGTATTTTGACCACGTTAATTTTAAAGGAATTAGGGGTTAAGCATATTACTGTTAAAGCCACAAATGATTATCATGAAAAAGTATTAAGTCGGATCGGAGCTGATCAGGTGGTCCATCCAGAGCGTGACATGGGTAGACGTATTGCCCATAATATCGTATCCAATAACGTTCTGGACTATCTGGAGCTTTCTGATGAACATAGTATTGTGGAGATTGTAGCAAGTCGCCGTCTTGATGGTAACACGTTAATTGATCTGGACATACGTGCAAAATATGGGATTAATATCGTTGCAATAAAACGTGGAAGAGACATTATAGTTTCTCCTCAAGCCACCGACCCCATCAGGCAGGGTGATATCCTAATCGTTATCGGGGCTGACACGGACATTACGCGATTCGAGAAAAATGTTGTGGAAGAATAAAGTGGCATACCAGTGAGGGGAGACCTTTGCTGGTTTTTCTATTTTATTCCTGAAAAATACCCTTCCGAATTCCGAAATATTACAATAACGGATCAAAAAGTCATAATAACACTCGAAAAAGTTACAATAACCGAAAAATTTGTTATAATCATCCTTTGAAAAATAACAATCACAGCATATTGAGCTCATAAGTATTTCTTTATTCCAAAAGAAATTCAATTTCCAATGGCAAAAAAACTCCCCTGACCAAAAGGTCAGGGGAGTTTCATCTAATCCAACATCAAACTTCCATGATAATAGGAAGGATCATCGGACGGCGTTTTGTTTTCTCATAAAGGAATGGAGCAAGAGTATCCGTAATTTCGTTCTTAATTTCGGACCACTGTGTAGTGCGGCGTTCCATGATCTTATTCAGGTGCTTGGAAATCAAGGACTGTGCGTCATTGATTAAATCGCCGGATTCTCTCATATAGACGAAACCACGTGAGATAATGTCCGGACCGGAAGCAATGCGGAAATCTTTCATGTTAATGCTTACAACCACAACTACAAGACCTTCTTCAGAAAGGATACGGCGGTCACGTAATACGATGTTTCCGATGTCTCCAATTCCATTTCCGTCAATGTACACATTTCCAGAAGGGATTTTCCCTGCAACAGATGCTTCATCTTCGCTAAGCGCAAGCACTTCGCCGTTGTCCATGATAAAGCAGTTCTCTTCAGGTACTCCACAATCAATCGCAAGTTGCTTGTGGGTAATCTGCATGCGGTATTCACCATGAATTGGCATGAAGTATTTAGGTTTGATCAAGCGAAGCATAAGCTTTTGCTCCTGCTGACCACCATGACCAGAAGTATGGATGTCGCTTAATGATCCGTGGATAACATCAGCTCCTGCACGGAACAGCAAGTTAATCGTACGGTTTACACTCAATGTGTTTCCTGGGATAGGGGAAGAGGAGAATACAACCGTGTCCCCAGGAATGATTTGAATCTGACGGTGAGTACCGTTGGCGATTCTGGATAGAGCAGCCATCGGTTCACCTTGGCTACCGGTACAAAGAATAGTGATTTTGTTTGCCGGCATCCGGTTAATCTGGTTTGTTTCAATGAATGTATCTTTAGGTGCCTGGATATACCCAAGCTCTTGACCAATATTAATGGCAGCTTCCATACTGCGGCCAAAGACTGCCACTTTTCTGCCATGAGCAACAGCAGCTTCCACCACTTGTTGTAGACGGTGAATGTTGGATGCGAAAGTAGCAAAGATTACACGACCATCCACTTTGCGGAAGATGTCCTGGATGCTTTCTCCAACACGACGCTCTGACATAGTGAAATCAGGGATTTCACTGTTTGTGCTGTCGGATAATAAGCAAAGGACACCCTCTTTACCTATTTCAGCCATTTTCGTCAAGTTTGCAGGTTCTCCGACTGGAGTGAAGTCAAACTTGAAGTCACCTGTGTGTACAATGTTCCCTTGAGGTGTTTTCACAACAACTCCGTAAGAATCAGGGATACTGTGTGTGGTGCGGAAGAATGTCACCGAAGTTTTACGGAACTTGATGATATCATCTTCCTGAATTTCGATTAATTTTGCTTTGCGTAGCAGTCCATGCTCTTCTAGCTTGTTTTTGATTAGTCCAAGAGCAAGCTTTCCTCCGTAGACAGGAATGTCCACTTCGCGTAGTAGGTAAGGGATACCGCCGATATGGTCTTCGTGTCCATGGGTAACGAAAAGACCTTTGATTTTTTCTTGGTTTTTCACAAGATAGGTATAGTCAGGAATAACGTAGTCGATTCCCAGTAGTTCATCTTCAGGAAACTTGATTCCAGCGTCGATCAGGATAATTTCATCCTGGAACTGGACTGCATAGGTGTTCTTCCCGATCTCACCCAGTCCGCCTAAAGCGAATACTGCTGCTTGATTGTTTTTTACAAATTTCATTGTCTATCAGATCTCCAATACTTTAAAGTTTTCAGATTGTTTTTCATACTCATAGAACTCCCCTGATACAGGCTGGATAAATTCTATGTTATAAGGCTTGTCCTTCAGTTTTCTGCGGACCTCAAAGACTGCAGAAGCTTCTAAAAAAAGAGACTCCGTTTTTTCTCTTACTGGTGCTTCAGCAACGTCTTCCTGGTAATACACTTTAAACAACATTCATATCTCTCCTTAAAAAAATTCTGGCCATCTCTCCGCTACTCTTGCGACAGCAGGGGAGAAAGGGTATATATAGTTATTTTATGCAAGGGAAAAGTGCGGAAGTGTCCGTCGACCCACTATCTTGTGTCAAGCTACAAAGCTTTTCTCCTTACAAAAAGACAACGCGTAACTGAATAATGCTTCCTAGAAATATCTATATAGCCGGTCATTGGCTAAAAAGCCATTATTAACCTATATTATATACGATATTAGTGAAGATTTCATGTTTTTCTAGAAGAGGCTTTTTCTATTTTCTCCAAAATATAAGATTTAAAAGCATTATAAAGCGAAAAGTGTATGTAAAAAATTCATGAAATCTTAATCCTATTATAGTTATCAAAGGTTTCTTTGTAAAATTTTTCGCCGTTAAAATATGTAAGAGCCCTTCGAGAATAGAAGGACTCATCAACGTAAAGAATTAAGCGATCGTTTTTCGTTTGAGGATATTGTTCATTCTACGCAGTATTTTCTTTCTGAGTCTTCTTAACATAAGCATTCACTCCTTGTACTCAAGGTACGAACTGTTTGTTACTAGTTAATATGCGACAAACAGATAAATATGTTGCTGGTAAATATACGAAATTTCAGTACATAAGGAATGTCTTTTCACGTCTGAACAATGTACGCAGAATCAAGTATGGTTACATTTAGAGTAACATATAAATGGTATATTGGGAATAAGGCGCTCGTTGCAATTATTTATCTGTGTTGGTTGCATGAACTTTTAATTGACAGAAAACGCTTACTTCATGTAGGTTAGAATAAACTTTTATTTCGATACCCTAAAAATACAAGGTGGTAAAGTAAGATGAAGCGTTTATATCTGGCATTATTGACACTAAGTTTGATATGGGGAATGTCCTTTCTATTTATTAAATTACTTGTAGTGGATCTAGGTGTATGGGGCGTTGTTTTCTGGCGGTGTGTCTTTGGAGCTGGTACGCTGTTTGTATTACTTATTATTCAAAATAAAATCAATACGTTAAGAAAACTCCCGCTTATTCCAATTATCTTCATTGGATTGCTTAATAACGCTCTTCCTTGGGCGCTAATAGCAGTAAGTGAAACAACGATAAGTAGCAGTCTCGCATCTGTGGTCAACGCCACTACACCGATATGGACCATTTTAATCGGTTTTACCATATTTGGAAGTAAAATGGAAAAGATGCAATGGTTAGGAGTTGTAGTAGGTTTCTTCGGGATCATGGTTCTATTGGAATTGAACCTGTTTCAATTGTTTCAGGATAATCTTCTGGGTGTAGGTACCATGTTGGGCGCCACTATCTGTTATGGATTTGGAGCACATCTAAGTAAACGATATTTGCAAAACATTCCTATTACTGTGATCTCGTTCACTACCCTTGCAATGGCAGGGGTGATGTCGGGTATTATGATGGCGTTTTTTCAACCAGCCGGATTCTTGTCAGTCGGTAACATCGACATTTTATTTTCCCTAATTGGTCTTGGAGTCTTTGGTTCAGGCTTCGCCTACCTTCTCTATTATTTCATGGTGAAAGAGGGTAGTGCGGAATTCGCATCGCTAGTGACTTATTTAGTACCAATCACTGCTATGCTTTGGGGAAGCCTTTTACTGAATGAGAAAATAACACCTCATATGCTTATCGGTTTAATTCTCATCTTCAGTGGTGTATATTTGTCATCGTATAAAACAAAAGCTAAAAAACAAAAAGTGGTAAAGAAAGTCGCAGTCTAAAAAGAGTAAGGTGGTTAAGATGGAAAAAAATGAAAAGAAGATAGTGTTTTTTGATATAGATGGTACATTACTTAATCATGAGAAAGAATTGCCTGAATCAACAAAGAGAGCAGTAAAAGAATTAAAAAAACAGGGTGTGTATGTGGCAATCGCTACAGGAAGAGCTCCTTTCATGTTCGAGGATTTACGAAAAGAATTGGATATCCATACATTTGTAAGTTTTAACGGACAATATGTTGTCTTTGAAGGGGAAGTTGTCTACAAAAATCCCCTTAATGCTGAAAAAATGCATGAGCTCCGTGTAAACTCTGAGAAATTGTCTCATCCCCTTGTCTATTTAAATCATGAAACAATGAAGGCAAATGTAGAAAATCACCCTTTTATTCATGAAAGTATGGGAAGTTTAAAGTTTACACATCCTGAATTCGGACCTTCATTCCTTGATGAAACGGAAATCTATCAGGCGTTATTGTTTATAGAAGATAATGAGCAACAAACCTATGTTGATTCCTATGATGCTTTTCACTTTATCCGCTGGCACCAATATTCTACCGATATTCTGCCTAGAGGAGGATCAAAAGCGATTGGAATCCAAAGGATGCTTGAGAGATTGCCTTTTAAAAAGGAGAATGTGTTTGCATTTGGAGACGGATTGAATGATGTGGAAATGATTGATTTTGTTGGTACAGGTATTGCGATGGGAAATTCCCATCCGGAATTATTTAAAGTTGCCAACCATGTTACAAAGGATGTAGGGGAAGATGGTATTATTCACGGTCTGGAACTTGTGGGGTTGCTAAACAAGTCGGTTAGATCTTAGTGTAGTAAGTTCGCAAACCAACCGGGGAATGGCAAGTCCCAAGACAAAAAAGTATGAGAGTTAGCCTGCAGTATAAAAAGCCTGATCGCTAGTCGATCAGGCTTTTTATATGTTTATTTTTACCGTTCAATCGGCAGGGCCCCTTCAGGTGGTTGGAAAGGGTTCTGCTGATTGATATGATCATAGAACATGACTCCATGTAAATGATCAATTTCATGCTGGAATACGATTGCAATCAAACCTTTCAGTCTCAATTTAATTTCTTCACCCTGCAAGGTGGTTGCTTTAACTGTCACTCTGGCATATCTTGGTACAAGACCTGGTACGTCCCTTTCAACTGACAGGCAACCTTCCCCCGAAGTAAGATAACTTCTTTCTACAGAGTGGCTGATAATCCTCGGGTTGAAGAGTGCATAGCTATGTAATTTCCCAGTTTCATCTGAGATATGAACCGCAATCATTTTTTTTAGAACATTAATTTGTGGAGCTGCCAACCCCACACCTGGACGCAAATTGTATTGCATGGATATTTCCGGGTTCTGACTATTTTGAAGGTACTCCATCATTTTTGCAAGTATTGCGGCATCTTCGTATGAAGGCGGAAGTGCGACATCACTTGCTACAGTTCTTAATGTAGGATGTCCTTCCTTTATGATATCTTTGGTTGTAAGCATGATTTCACTCCTATCCTTAATACATATAATATACTCTATACATCAGTATATATGGTAACTATTATGAATCACGATATATTTTAACAAAAGCATAGTAGTAGATAAAACAATTCATCTGATCAAGATTATTTTATTCTACTAACCAATTTAATATTGTAAAAATTAGCAATAAAATTTATAGTTAAAGAGAAGAGATGTTAGGGGGATTTAAATTGCGTTTTTGGAAAAGCACATTATGTTCTGGTGCTCTAGCTTTTTCCCTATTCTTATCCGGTTGTACAAACGGAGAATCTCCTGAGCAGGAGATCTTTCAGACATTGGAAAAGGTAGTGGAACTTGAGGCGAGCTTTGAAGAACAACAAGAACCTTTATTGGAATTGGAAAAAGAGGAATCTGCCATTTATGAAGAGATTTTAAGTCTTGGAATGAAAGAGTTTGATCAGATTGTCAAACTTTCACAAGAAGGGCTTGCATTGGTAGAACAAAAAGAAGCCGCAATGGAAGAAGAGAAAAAGAGTATTGAGGCTGCACGCGAAGAATTTGAAGAAGTAAAAGCTTCCATGGAATCGCTCGAAGATGAAGAACTGAAAAAAGAAGCACAATCCTTGTATCAACTTATGGAACAACGTTATGAAGCTTATATGACTTTATGGAATCACTATATGGAATCAATGGTGATTGAAAAAGCAATGTATGAACTATTCCAGACAGAAGATCTTACACTGGAAGAATTACAATTGCAAATTAATAACTTAAATGAAAAATACGAGAAAATTAATGAAGCAAATGATTCCTTCAATGAATATACAGAACAATATAATGAGAAGAAATTGAATTTTTATGAAAAATCAGGTTTGGATGTAACCTATAATAATTAACGTAGTGTAACCCATGGAAGAGGTAATTCTTCTGTGGGTTTTTATTTTTGAATCTTTTTTCATATGCCAGAATAGTCACAACTTATGGAATGGTTAAGTTTAAACGATAGCGGGAATGGGATGAATAGTGACTAAATATTATTATAAAATAATTACAGCGTGTTGAAAGGAAGCTAATATAATACAGTGTGGATAATTGTATTAGTACAGATTGAATTTCAAAAAAAATTCTTTACATTAACTGGTGAGAAAAAAGTTAATGCAAGCAAAGATATTGACGGAATTATTCAGTGTATTGTAAACTTGACCTTGGTGAAAAGTTGTATTAATATTTTTCTTGGAAACATTAATACAGGATAATATTTCGCTTGCTATACTAAAAGTTGCAAGCGGCAAAAAGAGGAAAAATACGTTTTTGCATCACAAACAGAAAAATGTCTTTTAAAACACGTTTTTGGGTAACCTATTTTTGTATGTAATGATGTATTAAATAGTTCTCTTAATAGAAAGGAAGAGGTGACGTAGATGGCTGCAAAAACTAAAAACGCTAAATTTGATCCAAAGCAGCAGAAAGCGAAAGTGGAAGAACAATTCCAAACGTTCCAAATCTTGAATGAAGAAGGCGAAGTAGTAAATGAAGCTGCAATGCCTGAATTAAGTGATGACCAATTAAAAGAATTAATGCGCCGTATGGTATATACTCGCGTACTTGATCAACGTTCCATTAGCTTGAACAGACAAGGGCGCTTAGGTTTCTACGCTCCAACTGCCGGTCAGGAAGCTTCCCAATTGGCTTCTCAGTTTGCATTGGAAAGCGATGATTTCATTTTACCAGGATACCGTGATGTGCCACAGATGATCTGGCATGGTCTTCCTTTATATCAAGCATTCTTATTCTCCCGTGGTCACTTCCACGGAAACCAGATGCCGGAGGGTGTTAACCTATTACCACCTCAAATCATCATCGGAGCACAAATTATCCAAACAGCAGGTGTTGCACTTGGATTGAAGAAAAAAGGGAAAAAGAATGTAGCAATTACATACACAGGAGACGGTGGAGCATCTCAAGGTGACTTCTATGAAGGCTTGAACTTCGCAGGAGCTTATCAAGCGCCAGCTATCTTTGTTGTACAAAACAACCGTTTTGCAATCTCCACTCCAGTTGAAAAGCAATCTGCTGCAGGAACGATTGCTCAGAAAGCAGTAGCAGCCGGTATCCCTGGGATTCAGGTAGATGGAATGGATGCACTTGCAGTTTACGCAGCAACACTTGATGCACGTGAGCGCGCAGTGAACGGGGAAGGTCCAACGTTGATTGAAACATTAACTTACCGTTATGGTCCACATACAATGGCAGGAGATGACCCTACTCGTTACCGTACTTCCGAACTTGATGATGAGTGGGAAAAGAAAGATCCTTTGGTACGCTTCCGTAAATTCCTTGAAAACAAAGGAATCTGGAGCGAGGATGAAGAGAACAAAGTAATCGAAGAAGCGAAAGAAGATATCAAGGTTGCCATCAAGAAAGCAGATGACCAACCAAAACAAAAAGTTACAGACTTAATCTCTTTCATGTACGAAGAGCTTCCACATAACTTAAAAGAGCAAAATGAAATTTACAAAGAGAAGGAGTCGAAGTAAGCCATGGCGCAAATGACTATGATTCAAGCAATCACTGATGCGTTACGCACAGAATTGAAAAATGATGAAAACGTCTTGCTTTTCGGTGAAGACGTTGGTCAAAACGGTGGGGTTTTCCGTGCAACTGAAGGTCTTCAAGCTGAATTCGGTGAAGACCGCGTATTTGATACGCCACTTGCAGAATCAGGAATCGGTGGACTTGCTGTCGGCTTCGGCGTAACTGGCTTCCGTCCTGTAATGGAAATCCAATTCTTCGGATTCGTATATGAAGTTATGGACTCCGTCAGTGGACAACTTGCACGTATGCGTTACCGTACAGGTGGACGCTGGTCTGCACCAGTTACTATTCGTTCTCCATTCGGTGGTGGGGTACACACACCTGAACTTCACGCTGACAGCTTAGAAGGACTTATGGCACAACAGCCAGGACTTAAAGTGGTTATTCCTGCAACTCCATATGATGCGAAAGGTTTATTGATTTCTGCTATCCGAGATAACGATCCGGTTGTCTTTTTAGAGCATATGAAATTATACCGTTCTTTCCGTCAAGAGGTACCGGAAGAAGAGTACACAATTGAAATCGGTAAAGCCGACATCAAACGTGAAGGCTCAGATATTACAATGATCACTTACGGAGCTATGGTTCATGAGTGCTTAAAAGCAGCAGAACAGCTTGAAAAAGATGGCGTCTCTGCTGAAGTAATCGACATACGTACAATCAGCCCATTGGATATTGAAACAATCATTGCATCTGTTGAGAAAACTGGCCGTGCAATCGTTGTTCAAGAAGCCCAAAAACAAGCTGGAATTGGTGCAAGCATCGTAGCGGAAATCAATGACCGTGCTATCCTTAGCCTAGAAGCACCGGTATTACGTGTTGCGGCTCCTGATACTGTATTCCCATTCTCTCAAGCTGAGAGCGTATGGTTACCAAACCATAAAGACGTTTTAGAAACAGCTAAAAAAATTCTTAACTTTTAATTAAATATATACAAAATCGGCAAGGTCCGATTTAAATCACGAGAAGTCCATTCTTAGCCTTGCAAAGAGTGGGCTCTCCAATTTATCGGTAAATAGGAAAACAAGCTATCTATCATAGGAGGTTGAATACTGTGGCATTCGAATTTAAACTGCCAGATATCGGTGAAGGTATCCATGAAGGTGAAATCGTAAAGTGGTTCGTAAAACCAGGTGACGAAATCGAAGAAGATGATGTACTTTGTGAAGTGCAAAATGATAAAGCGGTTGTAGAAATTCCGTCTCCTGTAAAAGGAAAAGTAACGGAATTGAAAGTGGATGAAGGTACTGTTTGTACGGTTGGACAAACCATTATTACACTTGATGCTCCTGGTTATGAAGACCTTAAGTTCAAAGGTGACGACCACGGAAGCGATGACGAAAATGCTGAAACGAAGTCTGATGAAAAAACAGAAGGACAAGTTCAAGCAACTGCTGAAGCTGGTCAAGATGTGAAAAAAGAGGAAGCTCCAAAAGAAGAGCCTAAAGCTGAAACAGGCGCAGGCGCTCAGGAGCAAGTGGAAGTAGATCCAAACAAACGTGTAATCGCGATGCCATCTGTTCGTAAATATGCTCGTGAAAAAGGCGTTGAAATCCGTCAAGTAGCTGGTTCCGGCGACAATGGCCGTGTTCTTAAGAGCGATATAGATGCATTCTTAAGTGGAGGCAGTGCCAAAGCAGAAGAAACTACTTCTACTGAAGCAGCTCCAGAAGCAAAAGAAGAAACAAAAGCAAAAGCAAAACAAGAGAAACAAGCAATTCCAGAGGGTCAATACCCAGAAACTCGTGAGAAAATGAGTGGAATGCGTCGTGCAATTGCAAAAGCGATGGTTAATTCCAAGCACACTGCTCCACACGTGACATTGATGGATGAAATCGATGTGACAGAACTTGTTGCACACCGTAAGAAATTCAAATCAGTTGCAGCAGACAAAGGAATTAAGTTAACATTCTTACCATACGTAGTTAAAGCACTTACATCTGCGTTACGTGAGTATCCTGTACTTAATACTTCTCTAGATGATGCAACAGACGAAATTGTACACAAGCATTATTTCAACATCGGTATCGCGGCTGATACGGAGAAAGGCTTATTGGTTCCTGTCGTTAAAGATGCGGACAGAAAGTCTATCTTCTCCATTTCCAACGAAATCAACGAACTTGCTGGAAAAGCGCGTGACGGTAAATTGGCTTCTGATGAAATGAAAGGTGCATCTTGCACAATCACAAACATCGGTTCAGCTGGTGGACAATGGTTCACACCGGTTATTAACCATCCAGAGGTTGCGATTCTAGGTATCGGCCGTATCGCAGAAAAACCTGTAGTGAAAGACGGAGAAATTGTAGTGGCTCCGGTTCTTGCATTATCACTAAGCTTTGACCATCGTATGATTGATGGCGCTACTGCTCAAAATGCGCTAAACCATATCAAGCGCCTATTGAACGATCCACAATTATTGTTAATGGAGGGTTAATAAATGGTAGTAGGAGATTTCGCAATTGATGTAGATACGCTTGTCATCGGTTCGGGCCCTGGCGGATATGTTGCTGCAATCCGCGCGGCTCAACTGGGACAAAAGGTAACAATCGTGGAAAAAAACACACTTGGTGGAGTATGTCTAAATGTTGGATGTATCCCTTCCAAAGCATTAATTTCTGCAGGTCACCGCTATGAAACAGCAAAACATTCTGAAGATATGGGAATCACAGCTGAGAACGTTACAGTGGATTTCTCTAAAGTCCAAGAATGGAAAGCTGGAGTAGTGAAAAAACTGACTGGCGGAGTAGAAGGTCTACTTAAGGGGAACAAAGTGGACATCGTTTCTGGTGAAGCATACTTCGTAGACGGTAACACAGTTCGTATCATGGACGATAACTCTGCGCAAACATACAAGTTCAACAACTGTATCATTGCAACAGGTTCTCGCCCTATCGAAATCCCGACTTTCAAGTATTCGAAACGTGTCCTTGATTCTACTGGCGCATTGGCTCTTAAAGATATTCCAAAGAAACTTGTTGTAATCGGTGGAGGGTACATCGGTACAGAACTTGGTACAGCATACGCTAACTTTGGAACAGAAGTTGTCATTGTCGAAGCTGCGGATGAGATATTGGCTGGATTTGAAAAACAAATGAGCTCCCTAGTAAAGCGTAACCTGAAGAAAAAAGGAAACGTGGAAATCTTCACAAAAGCAATGGCTAAAGGTGTGGAGGAAACAAAAGATGGCGTGAAAGTAACGATCGAAGTGAAAGGCGAAGAGCAAACAATCGACGCTGATTACGTATTGGTTACTGTAGGTCGTCGTCCAAATACTGATGAGCTTGGTCTTGAGCAAGTTGGTGTGGAAATGACAGATCGTGGTGTTGTGAAAATTGACAAACAATGCCGCACCAGCGTTTCTAATATTTACGCAATTGGTGACATCGTTGAGGGACCACCGCTAGCACATAAAGCTTCTTACGAAGGCAAGATTGCTGCTGAGGCTATTGCTGGAGAGCCTTCTGAGATCGACTACTTAGGAATTCCTGCTGTAGTATTCTCAGAACCTGAACTAGCATCTGTCGGTTATACAGAAGCACAAGCTAAAGAAGAAGGTATTGAAATTGTTGCTGCTAAGTTCCCATTTGCTGCAAATGGGCGTGCATTAGCATTAAACGCGACAGACGGCTTCTTGAAACTTGTTACCCGTAAAGAAGATGGACTTATCATTGGAGCTCAAATTGCCGGTTCTAGCGCATCTGATATGATCGCTGAACTTGGTCTTGCTATCGAAGCTGGAATGACAGCAGAAGATATTGCTATGACTATCCACGCGCATCCAACATTGGGAGAAATCACAATGGAAGCTGCAGAAGTAGCAATGGGAAGCCCGATTCACATTGTAAAATAATTGACTGACTAAAGAGCCTCCGATCATTTCGGAGGCTCTTTTTTGGTGATATGAATTGCTTCAGAGGGCACACAAAAAAGCAGGCATTCCACAACTTAATATGTAGAATCACCCGCTTCGTTTAAAGCTTGTTCAATGGTAACGACAATGTCCTCTTTTGGTTTGGATCCTTCCACGTGTGTCACTACTTCGTTATGGTGTACGACGATCAAAGAAGGGGTCGACTTTACATTAAACTGCTTATATAATATTTTTTCATTCTCAGAATGAACTACCTTCAAGTTAGCTACTTCATTTGGAAATGAATTCTTCAAATCAATGATGGCATCATAATATGTATGTTCATCTTGTAAGTTGGATTCATCCGAAAAAAACACAAGTGTATGGGCATCATCTGGAAATTGAATGTGAGTAATAGATTGATTTTCTTGACAAGAAGATAAAATGAAAAAAGACAAAGTGAAAAAAATGACCGAGCCTCTAATCATGGCAATCCTCACTTTCTGATTAAAACATACTTAAAGCTATTATAGAAAATCTAATTTCTATTTGGTGCTATTCTACCACTAAAAATATTGTAAGCTTTACTTGTCATCGAAATGTTACAAAATTGAAAAATAGAATGCTCCTTATTAGCATATTTATTACAAAGGTCTTCTTTCGCGATAAATCGGATAGATATATATATATAGAAATATGCAGTAAGGAGCTGCTTTTATGAAGAATTATGTGGTGTTTTTAATACAAAATATTTTTTGGGGAACATATAGTCTGATAGAATGGTTTTCAGCCAGGGACAAGATGCAGGCAAAAGTGATCCTTTTGGGTATTTTTATCTATCTTTGCTATACACTTGCCATATCAATTACTCATAAAAAAGAGCAGGCAGCATTGACCACGGCAATCAGTTTTATTTTCTACTTTAGTTTTCAGAGACTTTTTTACTATTTGGTTTTCAGCTAGGTGCAAGGAAGAAAATCCTATTATTTGAAAACAGTTCTTGGACGTGCTTAAATATCTTGGAAAAACATTGCCTTCATATACTACTTGCTAGTATGATTAAAGATGAACCTTACATATGGAGGAAAGAATATGAAAAAATGGGTACTATCTGCATTGTTATTGCTCCTCCTAGTAGCTTGTGGGGAAAATGGACAAGTAAATGAAGAGCAAGAATCCAATGCAGTAGATAGTCAAACAGAAGAAAACGAATCTACTGAAGATGCGGAAGAGGAAGATGTTCCGGCTTCAACGAACGAAGAACCAGCTGAAAATGAAGAGTATGAAGAAAAACAAACTGAAGAAGATACCGGCACTATTGATAAAGAAGAAACCGATAGTGAGCTCAAAGAACCCCAGTACATAGTGAACGAGAGTAATTGGGCATTAGAACCGATCAGTGATGCTAATCCTGAGGTTGTGTTATTGACAATCGATGATGCTCCTGATAGATATGCGTTGGAGATGGCGGCAATTCTTAAGGAACTGAACGTGAAAGCGATATTCTTTGTTAACGGACATTTCCTTGAAACGGAAGAAGAACAGAACGCTCTCAAAGAAATTCATGCTATGGGATTTCCTATTGGAAACCATACTATGACTCATAAATCCTTAAGACAGTTATCAGAAGAAGAACAATATGAAGAAATTGTCTTGCTAAGTGATAAGGTAGAGGAAATTATCGGGGAACGTCCCCGGTTCTTTCGAGCTCCATTTGGTACCAATACCGACTATGCCCAAGAGCTTGTCAAACAGGAAGGTATGATTCTGATGAATTGGACTTACGGTTTTGATTGGGAGACTGAATATATGGATGCCGAAGCACTTGCAAATGTTATGGTGAATACAGAATATCTTAGCAGTGGCAGTAACCTACTAATGCATGACCGAGAGTGGACAAAAGACGCATTAGCCGATATTGTAAAGGGTCTTCAAGCCAAAAACTACGAAATTCTGGACCCGGATCTTATTGGAACCGACGAGGCAGCATCTGAGTTAGAATAAAAAGAAAGCCCGCTATTTCAGATAGCGGGCTTTCTTTGGTTTTTAGCGCTTATAATAATACATGATACTTCCTGAAAAGAGTTTTAACTCCGCCTCCAGTTTTTTGGCTAGGAACTTGCATAGCTCATTGGCCTTTCCTTTATCGCCATGGGTACTCTGGTCATGTAATGTGACCTGTATGTAAGATAGGGGCTCCGCCGCTTCGGAATCCTCCGGTTGGGTCCCTACTCCGATAAGAATCAACTTATAACGATCCTCCGTACCTTTTAAATAAAACCATTGATCTTTTCCTTCCGTTTTTTCTTTAATTTCATAAGGAAAGGCTGCCTCACTGTATTCCCATCCCAACTGTTTTCCAGTTTTAGAGGTTATCTCTTTATAGTAGTTTAATAATTCCTTCACGGCTTCTACGGTAAGCGTTTTCTCTTTTGATTTGGGGACTAAATTAATATAAGCGCTACTGGCCATTAGATTCACTCCTAAATATGACAAATTCATCTAGTACTATTCTAGCATTAGGGCAAAACAACTGACAATCACTAAGTGAAAATTCTTGCAAATGTGTTAAAGTGTAAGTTATAATAATATTCTGAATAACCAAAAAATTAAAAGGAGGTACCTTATGAACTTATTTGACAAGCTTTATGATAACAATGAGAATGTTCCAGTTCGATTTGTTGGCTTTACGACTAAAGATGTTAGATATGATTTTGGTATTGTGTACACGAATATGTTTTTTGGTAAGCCTCTCGTCATCTGTATGCAAACTGGCCGTTCCACCCTCCTCGACCCTAAAGACATTACTGACTTAAACCACCTTCAGCATGTATTCCGAATTGATTCACAAGAGCAAGCAGAAGACCTTGCAGAATTTTTTGCAGAAGCCATTCCTACCATTCCGTTTCAAGAGCAATATGAGTAATGAATAATTGAGGTAATTAATGTGGCCATCTTCCAGTTAATCGGAAGGTGGCCATTTATGTATTAAATGTGTTATACAATTTAATTATTGACATAACACATTAAAGGGTTTATGATGTATTTAACAACATAAAGCGCTTTCATTTTAAAGGCAGCTTTGCAAAAAAATTTCTTTAAGGGAAGAGGTTGAAGGGTATGGGTACAATCATTTGTCAAACTTGTAACAGTGCAGTAGATCACTTTGAGGATGAAAAAGTTACGACTTACTATGCCAAATGTCCAGATTGTCAGTGCTCTGAAAAAAGCGAAGATTTAGCCTAGAATCATAGATTATATATGAAAGAGCAGATTCCTATTGAGGGGAACCTGCTCTTTTCCTATTTATCGGATTGCTTTATGTTCTTTAATTACTCTTAAGGTTTTCAATTCATGATCTTCCGGTCCTTGAACGGGAAGGCCAACTTCCAATGTCTTGGTTATATAGGCCAAGTTTTCTTCCGTGATAATTTCACCAGGAGTAAAAATAGGGATACCAGGAGGATAGACCATGATGAATTCTGCAATAATACGTCCTGCAGATTCTTCGAATGGCACAATTTCCGTCTCTGAGTAAAATGCATCACGCGGTGCGATTGCAAGTACCGGGATATCAGGAAGTAGTACTTTGACTTCTTTCTCCGGGTCTCCTGCTTGGTGAAGGAACTCCTCAGAAAGTTCTTTTAAAGCATCCAAAAGTATTCCAGTTTCCACATCGGAGTCTCCAGGTGTAATAATGCAAAGGATATTGTATAAGTCGGATAATTCCACTTCAATATTATACTTTTTGCGAAGCCATTTCTCCACATCATATCCAGTCAGATTGAGCTTCTTAACGGAAATGATCAATTTGGTGGGATCGTAATCGAAGGTAGCTTTTCTTCCTAGAATTTCCGGACCTATACAATGAAGGTATTCTATTTCATTTATTGCATTTCGCGTTTTGTTAGCCAAATCAATTGTTTTCTCGATGAGCATATGCCCTTCCGTTGCCAGGCGTTTACGTGCCACATCCAATGATGCAAGAAGGAGATAAGATGTGGATGTAGTAGTTAACATACTCAAAATGCTTTGAATTCGGTTGACATTAACTAATCCTTCACGGACGTTCAAGATAGAACTCTGAGTCATGGAACCACCCAGTTTATGCACGCTTGTTGCAGCCATATCAGCACCAGCCTGCATGGCAGACAGAGGCAATTCCTCATGGAAATGGATATGAACGCCATGTGCTTCATCAACAAGTACGGGTACATTAAAGGAATGGGCTATTTCTACAATCTGACTCAAATCAGCTGATATACCGAAATAAGTAGGATTAATGACAAGTACACCTTTTGCGTCAGGATGCTGTTTCAAAGCCCTTTCCACGGAGTCTGTGGTGATACCATGGGAGATCCCGAGCTCTTTATCCACCTCTGGGTGAATAAAGATTGGAACGGCACCTGAAAAAACGATGGCGGACATTACGGATTTGTGCACATTTCTTGGCACAATGATTTTCTCTCCAGGACCGCAAACAGCCATCACCATGGTCATGATAGCCCCGCTGGTACCTTGAACGGAGAAGAAAGTATGATCGGCACCGAAAGCTTTTGCTGCAAGGTCCTGTGCGTCTTTAATCATTCCTTTCGGTTGATGAAGATCATCAAGTGGACCAATATTGATTAAGTCAATGGAAAGAGCGTTATCGCCGATGAATTCACGGAATTCAGGGTCGATTCCAGCTCCCTTTTTATGTCCGGGAATATGAAATTGAACAGGATTTTTTTTGGCGTGATTTAATAGTCCAGTAAATAATGGTGTATCAATTTGAGAATATGTCAACTTACTTATGCACCTCTTTAAATAATCTTGGTTTCGTATATCTTAACGCAACTAGAAACGTAGAACAAATATCCACATAAAACAAGTGAAATTATAGCATTTATCTTCATGATTGCATAGATTTTTCTTTTGATTATTTTGTTGAAAAAAACAGGGATTTGTCTATAAAGAAAGAAACATTTAAAGAGGCAAAGAAAGGGGAAGGTTGGAGATGAATTGGAATACAAGCGTGACTGAACTTCTAAATATAGAATACCCCATTATTCAAGGAGGTTTGGCGTATCTTGCATATGCGGACCTTGCGGCAGCGGTCTCGAATGCAGGTGGACTGGGTCAAATTACGGCAATGAGTCTGGATACTCCTGAGCTCTTGAGGGAGGAAATAAGGAAAGTCAGAAAGATGACGGACAAACCATTCGGTGTGAACTATGCCATCGGTCAGCACGGAAGACCGTTTGAACATATGTTGGATGTGGCTTTGGAAGAGAAAGTTCCAGTCATCTCTATGACAGGGGGGAACCCGGCTCCAATTTTCAAAAGACTGGAAGGTGCAAGTTGCAAGAAGCTTGTTCTGGTAGCGGCACGAAGGCAAGCTGAAAAAGCGGAGGAACTAGGTGCGGATGCAGTGATGGTCGTTGGGCAAGAGGGAGGGGGGCACCTCGGGAAGAATGATTTGGGAACCATGGTCCTCGTACCAAATGTTGTAGACGCTTTAGGCATACCTGTAATCGCTTCAGGTGGAATAGGAGATGGTCGAGGGTTAATGGCAGCATTGGCACTTGGAGCACAAGGGATAGAAATGGGCACAAGATTCATAGCGACAAAGGAATGTCTTCACGCTCATCCTGTTTACAAGGAGTTGCTGGTTAAAGGCACAGAGAATGATACAGTGGTCATAAAAAGAAGCTTAGGATCTCCGGCAAGGGCGTTACATAATTCTTGGACTGAACAGATATTAACATTGGAACAGGAAGGCAAAGGGTACGAGGGGTTGAAGGATTATATCGCAGGGACTGCCAATAAGCAATTTATTTATGATGGAAAAACAGATTCAGGATATGCATGGGCAGGACAGGTTATGGGATTGATAGACGATGTTCCCACTGTTGGAGAGCTCCTCTCAAGAATGATAAATGAAGGGGAAATAATTAGAAGCAAGTGGACAAACTAGAGGAAGAAAGTGATATACTTTACTTTTCAAATATACATATTAAAGAGGTGAACAAATGGACTACTCTTATCCGATTTCATATGAATGGTCCACAGATGAAATAGTCGATGTCATAGCATTGTATGAGGCGGTGGAGCTCACTTATAGTAAAGGTGTGGAGCGTGATCAGCTATTAGGCTTGTACCGACGCTTTAAAGAAATAGTCCCGGGTAAGGCTGAAGAGCGGAATCTGGCAAACGAGTATGAAGAATTAAGCGGATTCTCTGTCTATCGAACTGTCAAAAAAGCAAAGGACATGCAGCCAGGGGAACGAATCATGATGTCAAAGTAAGCAGAAAAAAACCCAAAAGACTAAAATTCTTTTGGGTTTTTCAGGCTGTTGACAAAGCTTTGAAGATATTTAAAACTGCATCTAGCTGTTGATCTCCGTTCCAGGCGCTTCGCTTTCCGCGGGCGGTCCGGAAGCCTCCTCAGGCTACGCCTTGCGGGGTCTTCCCTGTCCCTTCCTCCCGCAGGAGTCTGCGCGCCTTCCACTGCGATCAACCTGGTTAGTGCATATTCCATAGAATAAAATAACTTTGTCTACACACTGAAAAACCCAAAAGACTAAAATTCTTTTGGGTTTTTCTTTTTGCTTATACGGCTTGTTTGGAAAGGTTATAAAGTTCTCGTAGGGTCTGGAATGCTTCTTCGATTCTTGCAATGGTTTCATCTCCTGAAAGCATAATCGCTTCCTCTTGCGGGATTTGAATGCCGCATAGAATTTCCGCCTTTTTTACATTGATAAGACGCTCAAAAAGTTCTTTATGGGTTTCTTCTGTCATTTCGCTCTGGTGAATCACCTCAGGTTTCGTATGGTCTTTGGACCATACGTAATAGGATGGTATCTGCTTTCGAATCCCCTTTACATCCTGTAGCAATGTTTCACCGAAGGCTTCCTTCATTGGTGCTTCGTAAATTACCGCAAACCACACAAATACATGTGTTTCCCATAAGCCAATTTGAAAATGGGGGAGCATTTTATAGCCTCTGGGGCTACTACCGAAAGCCACCCAGGAGTCCTTGGGGGGATTCTTGGTTCTTCTTGCGTGCTTGGCTACATGATAATGCATTTCTTCTCCTGTCATTGCTGTCAATGAAGGTGCGAAATACTGGCCAAGCTGTTCGAATTTCGGTTGTATCTGATTCTTTAATGCTTCCATTCTTTCCTCTAATCCATCTATCGTGAAAACTTGAAAGTCTTTTTTCTTAAAACCGTTAAATTTCTTGTTAGCCATAAGATCGCTCCGTTTCTGGAATGTCTGGTTTATATGTTGCCTTAAGTTTTTCTGGGATTATGATATTCATTTTATCATAGGCGTTTTTCAGTGCCAAAAAATTAGATTCTCTACTGGCGGAATCTTTTTGGGTAACTGCACATTTTAGTTACCAACTTTCATTCCCTTCATATGATATAGCAACCATTTAATATTGAACCTTTTGGGAAACGAGAAACTTAAATCGAGGGAGGGGATTCGTATGAAACAAGTGGCGACGCCGTGGAAAAAGAAAAAAGAAGAAAATCAACGTGCGGTTTTGCGAATGGAGATTGACTATGAACTGGCGGTTCTGTATGAAGCAATACAGGAAAGTGACCAGGATAAAATGAAGAGGACAAAATCCAAATTAGAGCAGTTACGAAAAGAAATGTTAAGTCTAGAGGTTTAGTGGCATTTGCTACTTAGACGAACCTGTATGAGGTTCGTTTTTCTATGTTTCGGATTACTTGATTTTAACCCTCCGTTTCAGTAAGCTAAAATATACATAATTCGATATCAAGATATAAATTATTTTTGTTAAGAAGGGCAGGAGACTATATGAAATGGTCGGAAATAGATGAGAATGCTAAAAAATGGACAAGAGAGGCCGGAGAAAGAATCCGTGCTTCATTCAGTACGGAACTGATGATACATACGAAAACCTCCCCTGACGATCTTGTAACTAATATGGATCGGGAAACGGAGCAGTTTTTCATTGAGCGGATCAGAGAAACCTACCCTGAACATCAAATCCTTGGAGAAGAAGGATTTGGTGATGAATTGGATAAGCTCGATGGCACAGTATGGATAATTGATCCGATTGATGGCACGATGAACTTTGTACATCAGCAACGGAATTTTGCCATTTCAGTAGCGGTTTATGAAGATGGTGTCGGTAAAGTTGGATTGATCTATGATGTGGTTCACGATGAGCTTTACCATGCAACAGCAGGAGGAGGCGCATATCTTAATGATCTGAAACTTCCAAAACTGGAAGAGGTGTCAGTGGAGAAGGCTGTTATTGCATTAAATGCTACCTGGATTACAGAAAATAAACGAATAGATCCGACCATTTTGGCACCTCTTGCAAAAAAAGTAAGAGGAACAAGATCTTATGGATCAGCAGCACTTGAGATGGCCTATGTGGCAACGGGCCGCTTAGATGCATATATTACTTTGAGACTTTCCCCTTGGGATTTTGCAGCGGGACTAATACTTGTAAACGAGCTTGGAGGTAAAGTTACGACACTTCATGGCGAACCCCTTGATTTGCTCGGGCAGAACAGTGTGTTTGTGAGTAAGCCTGGTTTGCATGAAGTGATCAGTAAGGACTATTTGTATAAGTTAAAGAAATGAGTAAAAACCCACGGAATTGAAATAGCCGTGGGTTTTTACATTGAATTATTCTCTGTTTCATAAAAAAAAGGTAAATTATAGCAAGAACATATTCTCTATTTTATAATTGTCCATTTTCACGCATTTTTCTTTTTGTTTTGAATCCAAGTCCCATGACTGCACCAAATAAAATAAACGCCAAGACCATGCCGATGGTGTTTCGCTCACCGATAGCAATTCCGACCAAGCCTAAAGAAACCGCTGCCAAAACAGCATACACAATAAAAATCCATTTAATATTCCTCATAAAATCAACTCCTTTTGATAACGCTAAGAACATATAACTTATATTTTACATAAGTCCCTTTCTCTTTTCTACCATGTTTGTGGTATAATACTAAAGTTATTAAGTTGTATAATTAGGGAGATGAAATAGTGAACATCCGCAATGATATCAGAAACATCGCAATTATCGCTCACGTAGACCATGGTAAAACAACGTTAGTGGACAAATTGCTACATCAGGCTGGGACGTTTAGAACGAACGAGCAGGTAGCAGAACGTGCCATGGACTCCAATGATTTAGAGAGAGAACGTGGGATTACAATTTTAGCTAAAAATACGGCAATAAACTATAAAGATACGCGCATTAACATCATGGACACACCAGGACATGCCGACTTTGGTGGAGAAGTGGAACGTATTATGAAAATGGTTGATGGTGTACTATTAGTAGTTGATGCTTATGAAGGCTGTATGCCTCAAACACGCTTTGTATTGAAAAAAGCGTTAGAGCAGAACTTGACGCCAATTGTTGTTGTTAACAAAATTGACCGTGATTTCGCTCGTCCAACAGAAGTGGTAGACGAAGTAATTGATCTATTCATCGAATTGGGCGCTTCTGAAGAACAATTGGAATTCCCGGTTGTTTATGCTTCTGCCATTAATGGTACGGCAAGCAATAATCCAGAGAAGCAAGACGAGAACATGGAAGCGATCTATGAGTCCATCGTAGAAAATATTCCTGCTCCAATCGACAACAGCGAAGAACCTCTCCAATTCCAAGTAGCTCTTCTTGATTACAATGACTATGTAGGTCGTATCGGAGTTGGACGTATCTTCCGTGGAACGATGAAAGTTGGTCAACAGGTTGCATTAATGAAGCTTGATGGCTCTGTTAAGCAATTCCGTGTGACGAAATTATTTGGTTTCATCGGACTTAAACGAGTAGAAATCGAAGAAGCAAAAGCTGGAGACTTAGTTGCCGTTTCCGGAATGGAAGACATCAACGTAGGGGAAACAGTTTGTCCGGTGGATCATCAGGATGCACTTCCTGTTCTACGTATCGATGAGCCGACACTACAAATGACTTTCCTGGTCAACAACAGTCCGTTTGCCGGTAAAGAAGGTAAGTTTGTAACTTCCCGTAAAATTGAAGAGCGTTTGAATGCACAGTTGGAGACTGATGTAAGCTTACGAGTAGATCCTACCGATTCTCCGGATGCATGGGTTGTTTCAGGACGTGGAGAACTTCACTTATCCATTCTTATTGAAAACATGCGCCGTGAAGGCTTCGAGCTTCAAGTGTCGAAACCTGAAGTAATCATCAGAAATATCGATGGTGTGACTTCCGAGCCGGTTGAGCGTGTACAAATTGACGTACCTGAAGACTACACTGGTGCGATTATGGAATCCATTGGAGCCCGTAAAGGTGAAATGGTAGACATGATTAACAACGGTAATGGTCAAGTTCGTTTGATTTTCATGGTACCTTCTCGTGGATTGATCGGTTACACTACGGAATTCCTTTCCCTTACTCGTGGATATGGAATTATCAACCATACATTTGACAGCTATCAGCCAATGGCAGCAGGTCAAGTTGGTGGACGTCGCCAAGGTGTACTTGTTTCTATGGAATCAGGTAAAGCGTCTACTTATGGAATCATGGGAATTGAAGACCGAGGAGTTATCTTTGTAGAGCCAGGAACTGAGGTTTACGAAGGAATGATCGTTGGAGAGCATAACCGTGAAAATGACTTAGTAGTTAACGTTTGTAAAATGAAGCAGGCAACTAACGTTCGTTCTGCAACAAAAGATCAAACTGTTAGCATGAAAAAGCCTCGTCTTATGACATTAGAGGAGTCTTTAGAATACCTAAACGATGATGAGTACTGTGAGATCACTCCACAATCCATCCGTTTACGTAAGAAGATTCTTGATAAAAACGAGCGTGAAAGAGCAGCGAAAAAGAAAAAATTCGCTGAAGCATAAAATTCTTTTTGAAGGAGGCGAGGTTGCTTAGCTGTTAGGCGGCCCTCGCTATCCTTTTTTTCAAAGGCTCTGTTAAAGTTATTTGTTAATAATGTGATGGTCTCTAGCTTGTTTGGAGCAATAGGCGTAGACTCCAGCGGGGGAGTAACGACAATCTTGAGTCCCCGCAGGGCGCAGCCCGAGGGCACTGAAGAACTGAAAACGAATTGTTTTTAATGGTTTTCTAGCTGTGGATTGGAGCAAATAGCGTAGACTCCTTGAAGATGCGAGCATTTTCTGCGTGCGATGAATCGCTGCCGTAGCCTTCCTTGTCCTGCAGGGGAGTAGCGACAATCTTGAGACCCCGCAGGGCGCAGCCCGAGGAGGCTCAAGGTCGCCCCGCGGAAAGCGATGCAGATTGCGGAAAACAACAGCGGAGATTAACAGAACCTTTTCTAAAATATGTTAGAAATGGGGAGTATGGCAATGGATGTAACCCAAAGACTTTCCTTCTTTGCTAGTTTATACCGTGTCGATGAAAGCCCTGACTTAGGTATGTGGCTACTTTATTTTACGATTCTCGGCCTGTCCATTTTAGTGTACAAGCTTGGATTTGCTTTGAAACTGCCTATCTTGAAATCTGTTGTAATCTACTTATTCCTAGCTTTCGGAAGTACTGTTCTAACATTTCTTGGAATCTTTCTTCCTGTTGCCGAAGGATTAGTAGTTGCGGCATTAATACTGATAATCTACAAGATTCGACTTCATCGTTCCAAGCAAACTGAAAGCACTGAATCTTAAAGGAGGACGTTACATATGAGGTCCTTACAAGATACGCTATACAATTGGCTGACCATAAAAGTGGTGGCGGAAGCAAGACCGGATGATAAATCAGCCCAGGACACAAGGGAGCTTTTTGAAGGTATTCTTTTGGATGATCATAAGCTGGCAAACATCGTAGTCTCCAAAGAGGATCCGATGTATTATGTGGAATATGATAAAGATGGGGAACGTCATAAGGTAAGGTTTCCAATCGAACTGATAGATGTAATGCTCGAGCAAATACAAAACGAGCCTGACAAGTATCATAATTATGAATAGAAAAAGGATAGCTCCTTCCCAAGTGAATATCACTTGCGAGGGATCTATCCTTTTTGTTTTTTTGTACTGTAAAATATGGGAAGGAAGAATGCAAACGTCAAGTGGCCGATAGACCATAAGAGGATTGCGGTTGGATCAGTAGTAGCTGGTGTTTCTTTTGTAGCAAGGATGGTTAATGGAAAATATAGTAGTACAGTAGGAAGTGTCATTATCATAGCAAGGAAGTATTGTTTACTTTTTTTAACAATGTGGAAGTGTTCCACTATAAAAGCGAACAAGATTCCAATAAGAATGGCAATAATAAGGTGGAAGCAAAACTCCGTCAGTTCCGAAAACCTTATATCTTTGAAACCTGGAATAAAGTCGACATTCAATAAAAGCACATATATCTTTTTTTCCCGAAAGGGCTTCAAGTGCCTTGATGAACAGCCCCATTATAATCCCACTTAATAATCCGGTAAACGCACCACTGAATATCAAGGCCTACCACTCGTCATGATTTTGTTTTTGTTCATATAGCTTGAAATTTCCTGTTGCTTTTCTTTCGTTGGTTCTCTTTTCTATTCTTTCACTGCATTCCTCGCACATATATGTATGGATTGGTCGATTGCGAAGTCTTTTCGCAATTAATGTTTCGTCATTGATGCTTTCAATTTTATCGCAAATTACACACTTGACTCTCATGGTCCACCTCATTCGTATAATCATTGTCAATAGTATAGCATAAAGGAGATAATATAAGAATTAAATGGTAAACAGGCTTGGTTTGATAAGATGTCTGTTGCCCATTTCCTCTTATTCAAGATAGTGATATGATAAGATAAATAAAAAGCTGTGGGAGGATGGACAATGCCCAATCTTGTAGAAAATGTTCTTGTGGAACCGCTTATAGCCGCTCTGCAAAAAGAAAAACTGGTCACAATAAGCACCGTTGATCATGAAACCGGTGGGCCGAATGTAAGTGCAATTTCCTGGCTCTATGCTCCTGATGAGAAAACCATTTTGCTTGCTGTTAATGCCTCGTCGCGCATTGTGAAGAATGTCGTACATAATAGCGAATTAGTGGTAAACCTAATGGCGAATGATTCCGTATATGCCATTCATAGCAAAGCAACTGTAAAAGTGGACAAGATGGAAGAGGTCCCTTTGAAATTGTCCTTATTGCATCTGGGGGTAAAAGAAGTGAGAGATGTCATGTTTTATGGAGCTAAATTAAGCGTGGAGCCAAAGTTCGAAAAAACCTACGATATAGAAGCGGCAAAGAAGTTGGATCATCAGGTCATGACGGCCATACAGAAATATGAATAAGTGTTGATTTGGTTGTAGCAGGTGGAAACCTGCTATTTTTTGTGGAGTGTTCTGAGCCGAGGGAGGTGTTGGTGGTGTCGAAAAAATACGAGGGCATATGTCGATTTCCTGATATATCTCGAAAATTCCTGATATATCTCGAAAATTCCTGATATATCTCAAAATTTCCTGATATATCTCAAAATTTCCTGATATATCTCGAAAATTCCTGATATATCCTAAAATTTCCTGATATCCGACCCAATCCTTTACCTTCCCTCCATAAAAAAGCTGTCCGGAAGGGAAGTTTCCCCTCTGGACAGCGACCAGCGTTAATCCTGTTTCACTTTTTTATTACGCTCTTCATCTTTATAATGATTAGACTGATTTTGTTGCTTCTGTTCCAACTGTTTTTGTTCATCCTTCGGCAGTTGTGAATTGTTTTGTTCTGTCGGGTTTGGTGCAGTCGGCTCTTTCAAGTCAATTGGGATTTCCGGCATAACCCTGCCCACAATTTCTGCAAGTTCTTCCATAATTCCAGTAATCGGTCTGCCATTTTGAATATCTCTTCCCATTTCCTGCAAGCGAACAAAAGAGTCCGCATCTGCAAGTATGACTGCTGTTGCTCCATATGGATCATTCTTTAAGCTTTCAGCTACGGAATATTTAATTGTACTTACTCTTTCCCTGTCCAAATCGGAGTTAACATCGATTCCTACTACTGCATAAGGACCTAACACTACAGCAGTTGCATCATTTACATTTGGTACTCTTGTAGCCAATTCCACCAGATGGGCAGAAACCTCCTGTCCTGTTTTTCTGTCCACCTGTACATCTGCGGAATCTTTTACATGGATTACTTGAGAATTTTCCTTATCATTAGAAATATTCCGCTGTTGATTGTTCATACAACCGGTAAGTGCCAATGAAACGATGGCGGTCACCAATAAGTATTTTTTCACTTTATTTCACTCCTTCTGAGGATGATTCCATTTTCATGTGTCTTGATTTTATTGTTTATTTGTTCTTCTATCTTTATTCATTCCGACATATATTTTAACAACGGTCCGTCCCTCTTTTATGGTCAAGTAGTAACACACTAATTGTATCGGGACCATATAATGAAAGGGAGGATGCCTTGATTCACTCCAGAAAGACAAAAGAAGGGCTGAGAGTAGGAGGCGGCAGGTTGGGTAAAATTTATGTTCTAGATACAAATGTTTTGTTACAGGATCCATATGCAATCTATTCATTTGCAGATAATGAGGTAGTTATTCCTGCGGTGGTATTGGAAGAAGTGGATTCGAAAAAAAGATATATGGATGAAATAGGAAGAAATGCGAGACAGGTGTCGAAAATAATTGATTCGCTTCGAGCAACAGGGAAACTTCATGAGAAGATACCTCTACACAATGGTGGCGCTCTTAGGATT
This sequence comes from Bacillus sp. LL01, assembly GCF_001037965.1. NCBI lineage: Bacteria > Bacillati > Bacillota > Bacilli > Caryophanales > Bacillaceae > Bacillus > Bacillus sp. LL01. Next base: position 383,511 of record NZ_LFEL01000003.1, read on the forward strand.
GAATTGAACCATCGAAGTTTTCATCAGTTGCAGGAGATTTTCGTGGAGAAGACTAATGATAATAGGATTCTTGCTGTAGCTAAGAACCTCTCTTTGGAGGAGCAGACGAAGGAAGAAGGCCGTACAGTCATTTTGGTGAGTAAGGATGCATTGGTCCGTGTCAAGGCTGATGCAATAGGGTTGATTTCAGAAGATTTTCTTAATGATCGTGTAGTTGAAGTGGATCATATTTACAAAGGATTCCTGGAGATCTATGTTCCGACAGATACACTGAACACGTTTTATGTAAAAGGAGAGATAAATGCCGTAGAACTGGCCAACCACCCTTTTTATGCCAATCAATTCATCATCATGAAGGATGCATTAGGAGGTTCGGCTTCGGCAGTTGGAATTATCGATTCAAGCGGGAAGAAAGTGAAAAAGCTTGTTTTTGATCAAGATCACATATGGGGGATCCGTCCACGAAATGTCCAGCAGACAATGGCATTTGAAATGTTGCTGCGTACCGATATTCCATTGGTTACTCTGACGGGTAAGGCAGGAACGGGAAAAACTCTTTTGGCTCTGGCTGCTGGGCTCATGCAGACGGAGGATTTGAACCGTTATAAAAAACTGCTAGTGGCACGTCCTATTGTACCAGTTGGCAAAGACATCGGGTTCCTTCCAGGTGAAAAAGAGGAAAAATTACGACCGTGGATGCAACCGATTTATGATAATCTGGAATATCTTTTCAATACAAAGAAACCAGGTGAACTTGACGCAATACTAGCTGGTATGGGATCCATCGAAGTGGAGGCTCTGACTTACATCAGGGGAAGAAGCATTCCGGAACAATTCATTATTATCGATGAAGCCCAGAATCTTACAAAGCACGAGGTGAAAACTATTTTGACGAGGGTCGGAGAGCGAAGTAAAATTGTTCTTATGGGTGATCCAGAACAAATAGACCACCCTTACCTGGATGAGTATAACAATGGTTTAACCTATGTAGTGGAGCGTTTCAAGGACCAAAAGCTAGCGGGCCACGTGAAACTTGTAAAAGGAGAACGTTCGATGCTAGCCAAACTTGCTGCAGACCTTTTATAAAAATGCTCTGTTAACCACCGCTTTTGCTTTCCGCATAAGCTAAAAGGTCTCAAATACGTCAACATTAAAATAGCGCCGCCGTAACTTTTTAAGTCACGGCGGCGCTATTGGGAAGTCCAAGATTATTTTACAATGATTTTATGTACATATGTCAGTGGTGCAGACTGATTGGAACCGTCCTCAAAATAGACGTGAATAGGTCCGTTTTCTTTTAATGGTTTTCCGTTTTTGGAAAAGGCGAAAATGATTTCTTGTGCTGTTGGGATGTCCACTTCGAGTTCTTCTTCCCTTCCTACAAAAACAACTTTCGAGGAGTCGGGTTGTGGTTCTGCATTATGCAAAAATGGACCGAATTTTATACCAAAGGTTCCGTTCAGCAGTTTCTCCTTTTCGAATTTACGCTCTGATTTCAGTGTTGGAGGATAGATGGCCCCTTCTCTAATTTCACGCTCCCAGTGCTTTGAAACTGCTTTCGTATATTCCTCAAGCTCGTCCGTTTTTTCTCGTTTTTCTTCTGCGAAATATGTATCCAAATCAATTCGACGATCGTCAAAAATCCATACGCCAGGATCAAGAGTGATCGAATAATTGACTTTACCTTCTATTCTGATGATATTTTCCATGTTGTCCCCCTCTATTGTAATCCTTTTCATCATTATATAACTTGAATGTTTTTTTGTCATGTTATCGGGGAATCTATTGTTAGACTATTATGTAACATGAAAAGGGATGTGATGATGTTGGCATTTATAAGTGAGGAAACTTTACAGTCATTAGTGGAGGAAGCAAAGAAGGTTTCATTTGAGGGGAAAGTAGCCAATTACATACCTGCTCTGCAAAAAGAAAATGCGGATTATTTGTCTTGTGCGATTGCGTATCCAGATGGAAACTGTGTTTCCGCTGGAGATATAGATAAGCGTTTCACATTACAAAGCATATCTAAAATAATCACCCTTGCTCTTGTGCTCATGGATTATGGACCTGATCACGTTTTTCATCGAGTAGGCATGGAGCCTACTGGTGATCCATTCAACTCCATCATCAAACTTGAAACCTCTTCTAAGGCCAAGCCATTAAATCCGATGATCAATGCTGGCGCGCTGGCCGTTACATCGATGATGAAAGGAAGTAGCGCGGAAGATAAAGTGAAATATATATTGGATTTTATCTGCAAGCTCACCAATGAACCGGATATTGACTATTGTGAAGAAGTGGCGATATCCGAATTTACCACTTCCTTTCTAAACAGGTCACTCTGTTTTTACATGAAAGGGGATGGATTCATACATGGCAACGTCGAGGAGATTATGGAGGTATATACTAAACAGTGTGCCATCAGAATGAATTCCCTCCAATTGGCAAGAATTGGTACCGTTTTTGCAATGGATGGCGTGAATCCATTAACAAACGAACGTGTTATGCCTAAAGAGGTCGCAAGAATCTGTAAAACATTCATGGTGACATGTGGTATGTACAATGCTTCTGGAGAATTTGCCATTAAAATCGGGATTCCTGCAAAGAGCGGTGTTTCAGGTGGTATTATGGGATCTGTCCCAGGCAGGATGGGAATCGGTATATTCGGTCCTGCATTGAATGAAGTGGGGAACAGCCATACAGGACTTAAATTACTAGAATTACTACAGGAAAAATATGATTTAAGCATGTTTTAATAAAGAGTCATGTATAAAATAGTGTGCATATTTATTTTAGAATAACTAAGAAGTAAAAAGTCCAATTGCCGACTTTTTACTAGTGATATCAACTATCTTTTAGAAAAGAGCCTAGTAAATAAACGTATCCTCCTTGCAATTTTATAAAAATAACGATAAAATTTAAAGATAAGCTAAGTAATTGTACGTAAACGGAGGGATCGATATTGGCATCAGATATCGTGGTCGATCATCGTGATAAAGCTATTTCGCTGTTAAAAGCTGATTCAGATAAAATATTGAAGCTGATTCAAGTCCAAATGGACAATCTAACCATGCCTCAATGTCCATTATATGAAGAAGTGCTGGATACTCAGATGTTCGGCTTGTCTCGTGAGATGGACTTTGCTGTTCGCTTGGGCTTAATTTCCGAAAAAGAGGGAAAAGACCTCCTTTCCAAGTTGGAAAAGGAACTTTCCGCACTTTATGAAGCCTGGGAAAGAAATTAATGATAAAAACGCTCAATCTGCTGAAAAAGCTGGTTGAGCGTTTTTCATAAAATTCTCCTTATTTCAGGGTTTCTACATAAAATTAGTCGGTATGAGAAGAAAAAGAGGAAAATTATCGAAACATAATGTATAATGGCAAATATAATTGATACAATATTCTAAACTTTTCCAAACGAGAAGTAGCTACTAGGGGGAGACAATATGACAAGAAAAATTAACAAAATCCTTGTTGCAAACCGCGGCGAGATTGCAATTCGTGTTTTTCGAGCTTGTACCGAGCTAAATATTCGCACAGTTGCTATTTACTCAAATGAAGATATCGGTTCGTTCCACCGCTATAAAGCGGATGAAGCCTACCTTGTAGGAGAAGGAAAGAAACCGATTGATGCTTATCTAGATATCGATGGCATCATTGAAATTGCAAAAGCAAATGACGTAGACGCCATCCATCCTGGTTATGGTTTCTTATCGGAAAATATTCATTTTGCCAGAAAGTGTGAAGAAGAAGGCATTGTTTTTATCGGACCGACTTCTAAACATCTTGATATGTTCGGGGATAAGGTGAAAGCAAGACACCAGGCTCAGCTCGCTAACATCCCTGTAATACCGGGTACAGATGGACCTGTCCACTCCTTGGATGAAGTGATGGATTTCGCTGCCACTTACAGTTATCCATTGATGATCAAGGCTGCTTTGGGTGGTGGTGGACGAGGAATGCGTATCGTTCGCAGTAAGTCCGAGTTGCGCGAGTCCTTTGACAGGGCAAAATCAGAAGCAAAAGCGGCTTTTGGAAATGATGATGTATATGTAGAAAAACTGATTGAAAATCCTAAGCATATTGAAGTCCAGATTCTCGGAGATCAGCATGGAGAAATCATTCACCTGTTTGAGCGTGATTGTTCCATTCAACGACGCCATCAAAAAGTGGTGGAAATCGCACCAAGTGTATCTATCTCTGAAGACCTGCGTCAACGTATTTGTAATTCTGCAGTAGAGTTGATGAGAAATGTTGATTACATCAATGCAGGAACAGTTGAATATCTTGTTGCTGGAGATGAATTCTTTTTCATTGAAGTAAATCCTCGTGTCCAGGTGGAACATACCATCACGGAAATGGTAACTGGGGTGGATATTGTACAATCCCAAATCATGATTGCAGAAGGACATGCTCTACATAGCAATAAACTTGGAATTCCAAAACAGGAAGACATCCGAGTTCATGGATTTGCCATACAGTCCCGTGTCACAACGGAAGACCCGTTGAATGGGTTCATGCCTGACACAGGGAAAATTATGGCTTACCGATCTGGTGGAGGATTCGGTGTTCGTCTTGATGCAGGTAATGGCTATCAAGGTGCTGTCATTACACCTTATTATGATTCCCTGCTAGTTAAGCTTTCCACATGGGCCCTGACATTTGAACAGGCGGCTTCCAAAATGGAACGTAATTTAAAGGAATTTCGTATCCGAGGTATTAAAACAAATATTCCGTTTCTGGAGAATGTAGTAAAGCATCCGAAATTCATGAATGGGCAATATGACACATCTTTCATTGATACGACACCAGAATTATTTATGTTCCCTAAACGGAAAGACCGCGGAACAAAAATGCTAACATATATCGGAAATGTTACCGTGAACGGTTTTCCTGGAGTTGAAAAAAGAAATAAACCGATTTTTACCAATCCAAGAATGCCGGATGATTCAGGAATCCTTGAAGTGCCAAGAGGGACAAAGCAGATATTAGACGAGCGTGGAGCGGAAGGATTGGCCAAGTGGGTTACAGAACAGAAAGAGGTTCTCCTCACAGATACCACTTTCCGTGACGCACATCAATCATTATTGGCAACTAGAGTCCGTACAAACGATATTAAGCAAATTGCTGAACCTACAGCCAAATTGCTGCCAAATCTCTTCTCGATGGAAATGTGGGGAGGGGCCACCTTTGATGTAGCTTACCGATTTTTGAGTGAAAACCCCTGGGACCGCTTGCTGACAGTTCGTGAAAAGGCACCAAATGTTCTTTTCCAGATGTTGCTCCGAGCATCCAACGCAGTAGGGTACAAGAACTATCCGGATAACCTGATCAAAGAATTTGTAGAAAAGTCGGCTTATGCAGGAATTGATGTTTTCCGAATCTTTGACAGCCTTAACTGGGTCAAAGGGATGACGCTTGCAATTGATGCAGTTCGCGATACCGGTAAGCTAGCTGAGGCGGCTATCTGCTATACTGGCGACATCAATGATCCAAGCAGAACAAAGTATGACTTGCAATACTACTCTGATATGGCAAAAGAGCTTGAAAGAAGTGGAGCACATATCCTGGCTATCAAAGATATGGCAGGTCTATTAAAACCACAATCGGCCTACCGTCTGATTTCAACATTAAAAGAAACGGTTGATATTCCGATCCATTTACACACTCATGATACAAGCGGAAACGGTATCTATATGTATGCGAAGGCCATTGAAGCGGGAGTGGATATTGTCGATGTTGCAATTAGCTCCATGGCAGGCCTGACATCGCAACCAAGTGCCAATTCCCTTTACTATGCTTTAGAGGAAACAGATCGTAAACCAGATGTTTCTGTTGATGCGTTGGAACAGCTTTCCCACTATTGGGAGGATGTCCGTAAATATTACAGTGACTTTGAAAGCGGGATGAACAGCCCTCACTCTGAGGTATATATGCATGAAATGCCTGGAGGTCAATATAGTAACCTTCAGCAACAAGCAAAAGCGGTTGGTCTTGGTGCACGTTGGGAAGAAGTTAAACAGATGTATCGTCGAGTGAATGACATGTTCGGTGATATCGTAAAGGTTACTCCTTCATCCAAAGTAGTAGGGGACATGGCGTTGTTTATGGTGCAGAATAACCTATCTGAACAAGATGTTCTCGAAAAAGGAGAATCCATCGATTTTCCGGATTCCGTAATCGAATTGTTTGAAGGATATTTAGGACAGCCACACGGTGGTTTCCCTACAGAACTTCAAAAAGTCATCCTAAAAGGCAAATCTCCAATTACGGTTCGCCCAGGCGAGTTGTTGGATGATGTGGACTTTGAAGAGATTCGCAATAAGCTATTTGAAACATTGAATCGTCAGGTGACAAGCCATGAAATGATTGCTTATGCTCTTTACCCGAAGGTGTTCTTGGATTTCCAGAAGAAAGACGAACTGTATGGAAACGTATCAGTCCTTGATACTCCAACCTTCTTCTTCGGTATGAGATTAGGTGAAGAGATTCAAGTGGAGATTGAACATGGGAAAACATTGATGGTGAAACTAGTTTCAATAGGTGAACCTCGAAAAGATGGCACTCGTGTTGTCTATTTTGAATTGAATGGACAGCCGCGTGAAGTGAATATCAAAGACGAAAGTGTCAAATCTGATGTTGTAACGAAACCGAAAATGGATGCTACCAACCCAACACATATCGGTGCAACAATGCCAGGAACAGTAATAAAGGTATTGGTGGAAAAAGGGGAGAAAGTATCCAAAGGTGACCATCTGATGATCACAGAAGCGATGAAAATGGAAACAACGGTTCAAGCGCCATTCAGTGGTACTGTTAAAGAGATTCATGCAGCTGCCGGTGAGGGCATAGCAACAGGAGACTTATTGATTGAAGTAGATAAAGTTTAAGGATTAAATAGATTTTCCAAAAACCCAATGGTGATTAATAATCGCCCTTGGGTTTTATTCTTTTAAACAAAACCCATCCAAACTTTCTTTCGAACAACATCACAACTAAAATAGTAGGTGAGGTGACTAACATATGACTTTATCTGTAATGTGGTTCCGAAGGGACTTTCGCCTACAGGACAACACTGCCTTATACAACGCAGTAATAGAAGCACAGCATAGAACAGAACCTTTATTGTTTATCTATCATTTAGATCTTAAATTCACAAAAATGGATACACCCAATCATCGTTTTTTCTTTGCTACGTTGCACCAGTTCATAAAGAGGTGTGAAGAAAGAGGAATCTTCGTCCATATAATGGAGGGGACCTGGAAAGGCGCCTTCACTCGACTATTAGAACGCTTTCCCGAGATGTCCTCCTTATATTTCAACAGGGACGAAGTAGGAGAAGGGCAGAAAAGAGATAAAGAAGTAGAGACCTTTCTAAAACATAGGAACATCAGAGTCTGTTCGTATGATGATTACAATATCCATCATGCAAATGACGTAAAAAAGGCGGACAATACGATATATAAAGTGTTCACCCCTTATTACAAGAAATGGTCAGCCCTGGGTAAAAGAGAGCCATTGATTATTTCAGAAGAGAGCATAGTAAATTGCATGACCAAAGATAAAGAGTTATACACCCAAGGTTTGAAAACTTTATCCGCAATAACGGAAAATAAGCCGGCCTCACAGCTTCCTTCTCAGGAAGAAGAAGCAGTCAACCTGCTCATCACCTTCTTAGAGAATAAAGTTGATCACTACGATCGCTTAAGAGATCTGCCGGCAGCCGAGGGAACATCTAGGTTATCAGTGCATTTAAGGACAGGTACCATATCCGCCAGAACTGTTTTCTATTATATCCAGGAGAAACAACTTACTTCTTACGGCACAGGAATGGATGCATTCGTAAAAGAGCTGGCGTGGCGTGACTTTTACAATATGATCCATCATCACTATCCGGAAAGTAAAATGAAAGAAATTGACCCTAAGTATCAACAACTTGATTGGATTAATGATGAGAGGTTATTGCGGAAATGGAAAGAAGGGAAGACGGGTTTTCCTATTGTTGATGCAGGAATGAGGCAATTAATGCAGGAAGGCTGGATGCATAACCGAATTAGGATGATTACAGCTTCTTTTTTGACCAAAGATTTGCTAATCGATTGGAGACAAGGAGAACATTATTTTGAGGAAATGCTGAATGATTACGATGAGTCATCCAACATAGGGGGCTGGCAATGGGCTGCATCAGTAGGAACTGATGCGGTTCCTTACTTTCGGATTTTTAATCCTATTAATCAATCTAGCAGGTTTGACCATGGAGGCGAGTATATAAAAAAATACGTAACAGAGTTGAGCCGTGTTCCGGAAAAATATATTCACGAGCCTTGGAAAATGAATGTATCAGATCAAGAGAAAGCAAAGTGCATCATCGGCAAGGATTACCCTGAACCTATCGTAGATCACGCTATGCAAAGGAAAAGGGCAATTGAGATGTTCCGAGACTTAAAATAAGACATATAAAAACGAGTAGGCGCAATAGCGTCCACTCGTTTTTTACATGGATTTAGTAGTTCCTTTTTCCCCGATTGATTTTGTTCCGTGTCACAAGCATCAGAAAGTAACTAAGAACCCCGAATAAACAGGAGATAATTAAAGCATGAAGCAAAGCAACAAAAATATTTAATTCAGTAACAACAATTAAAGCGCCGGTTGTTGCCTGTAATAATACAAGTATGGAAGAAACAATCCAACCGATATAGATAACAGGTTGGTGTTTGTATTTCTTTATTGCGAGAATTGTTACATAAACGATCCACACGACAATAAGTCCTGCAGCAGCTCGATGTCCCATTTGAATCCATTCATGCATTTGAGTTGGAACTCCCAGTCCATTTCGTGTACAGCTTGGCCAACTTGGGCATGCTAAGCTTGCACCAACATGTCTTACTAAAGCACCACTATAAACGACCATATAACAGTAGACGATAATCCCGATGATATGGAAGGACATTCGGCGATCTACTATCAGTATTTCTGCATCAAACTTCTTATCCACTTCAAAAATCAGCAAAGTAAGAAGAAAAACTGAAGCAAAAGATACTAGAGATATTCCGAAATGGAGCGCAAGTACTGCAGAGGATTGTCCCCACATTACGGCTGCAGCTCCAATGAGTGCCTGTAAGATTAAAACTAGAAATGATAACAGTGCCAAAAATTTTGTTTCTCTTTTATGCCCAATGGCTCTCCAGGCCCAAATCGCTAGAGTCAACACCATAATTGCAGCTACACCGGAGACTATTCGATGACTTAACTCAACTATAAGAGCAAAGTCAATATTGCTAGGAATAAGCTCGCCGTGACATAGAGGCCAAGATTTTCCGCACCCCATACCTGAACCTGTCTTTGTAACAAGTGCTCCCCCGATTAGAACAAATAGCATGACAATAGACGTGCAAACGGCGAACCATTTCAATAATTTGTACATTCGATTCACCTTCTTAGAAAGAATTTGTATCTCCCTTATATAAAAAAAGAAGCAGAAATGGTAAAATAATAAACGTCCTCCCAATACTACACAATCCTACTTTAATTGACAATATTTTCGTACAGTTTATAACGACTAAATTATTATCGTGAAAAAGGTTGAATAATGGGATGGAGTTTGCTAGAAATATATAAGGAAGTGTAGAAAGTGCTCATTCATGTATGTGAACAGATTCGACAAATCCTATTATATACCGTTTTATAAAGCACAGGGAGTATTCTCTATAGGTGACACAAATTAGTCATATTTTCTTCAAATATAATTCACAATGTATTTGGTAAATATGATTTAATATACAGAGAGAATGTTATACAGCATCCCTTGTTTAATACATGCAAAGACTGCTAAAAATTGCGATGGTGAAAACGCATTCACATCGTCACAATTTGATGGGCGGGCTTTTGCATTAAGGTTCAAAGGAGGAATATAAATGGCAAATTTGAGGACTTTGGACCAAGCGCCTGCTTCATTATCAGATGAACGTCCTCAAGGTATGGAAGTTGCTCCTTCTAAATGGAAAGACTTCTTAGCGCTAATAAAAATTGGGATCGTGAATTCCAATTTCATCACTACGTTTACCGGCCTCTGGTTAGCTATATATTTTACCCAGACAGATGGTTTTATCGCTAACTTGGGTATCGTACTTCTTACAATGATAGGATCTTCTCTTGTTGTAGCAGGTTCCTGTAGTTTAAATAACTATATAGATCGTGATATCGATCATCTTATGTCGAGAACCAAAAACCGGCCAACTGTAACCGGTAGAATGGATCCGAAAGGTGCCCTTTACCTTGGGCTGTTTCTAACAGTTGTCGGAACTGTAATACTGGCATTTACTACAATTACTGCAGCAGTAATCGGACTTATTGGGGCTTTCACCTATGTGGTTTTATATACAATGTGGTCAAAAAGGAAAAACACACTTAATACTGTGATTGGAAGTGTATCTGGAGCGGTTCCGCCTCTAATTGGTTGGGCAGCAGTAGATCCGGGTCTTTCATTGATTGCATGGATTTTGTTTTTCATCATGTTTGTATGGCAGATACCACATTTCCTTGCCATCGCCATCAGAAGGTGTGAAGAGTACCGGAATGCAGGCATTCCGATGCTACCTGTAGTACATGGATTTGACATTACGAGAAGACAGATGCTTGTGTGGGTTGCCTGTTTGTTGCCTCTTCCGTTCTGGCTATTTGACCTAGGAGCGGGATTAATCGTATTAGCAACCTTGTTGAATATAGGCTGGCTAGCATTAAGCATTGCAGGATTCCGGATGAAAGATGGGATGAGATGGGCAACTTTGATGTTTGTCTACTCTTTGAACTATCTGACTATTTTATTTGTATCCATGATTATTGTGACAATCTTTTAATCAAAAGCTGGCAGCTATTGCTTACAAAGGGTAGCTGTCTGTTTTCACGCGATTACCTCAAAATATAAGGGTGAAAAGGCACAAGCTGTGGTATAGTAAACAATGAGTGCGAAATTTGTCTTTTTGAGGTGAAAGTGTATGGCTGATCCCGTGAAAAGATCCGGTCGGCTACTAACTTCGTGATTAGATTCTTTCTCTAAGATTTGAAGGAATTTATCAATACATTCTACTTCACTCACTAAATATGAAAGAGGGGTTTGATTAGGCTATGAAGAAATGGCTACCTAATTGGCGTATAGTATCACTTTTCAGTGTAATGGCGCTATTCTTAGCAGGCTGTGGTGAACCATTCTTATCTACACTTCAGCCAGTTGGTGAAGTGGCAGATATGCAAAAATCACTGATTTTGTTAAGCTCAGCAATTATGATTCTTGTAGTAGTTGTGGTTTCTATTATCTTCGTTTACGTTGTGGTAAAATTCCGTCAGCGAAAAGGCGATAAAGAAATTATTCCAAAGCAAGTGGAAGGAAGCCACAAGCTTGAAATTACCTGGACTGTTATTCCGATTTTATTACTTTTAATCCTAGCAGTTCCAACTGTATCGTACACTTTCCACCTTGCTGATGTAAGCAAAATGGACGAGGAAGATTCTGATGCACTTGTAGTAAACGTTACTGCACATCTCTACTGGTGGGAGTTTGAATACCCAGAGTATGGCGTAGTGACAAGTCAAGATTTATATGTTCCTACTGATGAGAATATTTACTTCAACTTGGAAGCAAGTCAGGTAAAACACTCATTTTGGATTCCTTCTGCGGGAGGAAAAATGGATACAAACACGGACAACATCAACCGTTTCTGGTTAAACTTTGATTCAGAGCGTGTTGGTCAAGCTGAAAACCTATTTCATGGTAAATGTGCCGAGTTATGCGGACCTTCCCATGCATTGATGGACTTCAAAGTAAAAACGATGCCTCGTGAAGAATTTGATCTGTGGCTTGAAGACATGCAAGGTAAAGAGCATGCTGCTGATACAGATTTGGCACAGGCTGGTGAAGAAATCTTCGCTGAAAGCTGTATTACCTGTCACGCAATCGGAGCAGATTCGCAAGCTGATGCCAATGTTGGGCCTAACTTAACAAACTTCGGGGATAGAACGAAGATTGCAGGTATTTTAGATCATACCCCTGAAGAATTGGAAAGATGGATTAAAAATCCTGAAGAAATCAAGCCTGGTAACCTGATGACAGGGAAATACGGGGACTTGAATCAGGAAGAAGTCGACGCTCTAGTTGAATACTTAATGTCATTAAAAGTGGACGAAGAATAGATTTTTAAGAAAGGGAGGTTACATTGTGAGTACGTTAGCACAGAAAAAAGGCTTTGGCGCAACAGTTTGGGACTACCTGACAACGGTTGACCATAAGAAAATCGCCATCCTTTACCTTATTGCCGGCGGATTCTTCTTTATCGTTGGCGGCCTGGAAGCGATGTTCATTCGTATCCAGTTGGCTGTACCTAATAACGATTTTTTAGCTGCAGGCCTTTATAATGAAATACTTACTATGCACGGAACAACAATGATTTTCCTGGCAGCGATGCCATTATTGTTTGCGTTTATGAACGCAGCTGTTCCTTTACAAATCGGAGCTCGTGATGTTGCGTTTCCATTTATCAACGCCTTAGGTTTCTGGTTATTCTTCTTTGGAGGAGTTTTCCTTAACCTTAGTTGGTTCTTAGGTGGAGCACCTGATGCAGGTTGGACATCATATGCCTCTCTGTCCTTGGCATCTGAGGGCCATGGTATAGACTTTTATGCTCTGGGTCTCCAGATTTCGGGAATTGGTACTTTAATTGGTGGTATCAACTTCCTTGTAACAATTATTAACATGCGTGCACCTGGTATGACATATATGCGTATGCCATTATTCACTTGGTCCACGTTTGTAGCATCTGCACTAATTTTATTCGCTTTCCCTCCATTGACTGTAGGGTTGGCACTATTAATGTTTGACCGTCTATTCGGTACAGCATTCTTTGATCCAAACTTAGGTGGTAACACAGTAATCTGGGAACATCTATTCTGGATCTTCGGACATCCTGAGGTGTACATATTGATTTTACCTGCATTCGGTATATTCTCTGATGTATTCTCAACATTCTCCAAGAAACGTCTGTTCGGATATTCTTCTATGGTATTCGCAACAGTATTGATCGGTTTCTTAGGGTTCATGGTATGGGCTCACCACATGTTCACAACAGGTCTTGGACCGATTGCGAACGCTATCTTTGCTGTTGCAACAATGGCAATTGCCGTACCGACCGGTATCAAAATCTTCAACTGGATGTTCACAATGTGGGGCGGACAGTTGCAAATCAACACAGCAATGCTTTGGTCAGTAGCATTCATCCCTACTTTCGTACTTGGTGGGGTTACAGGGGTAATGTTAGCCTCAGCAGCTGCTGACTATCAGTACCATGATTCCTACTTTGTAGTAGCCCACTTCCACTATGTAATCGTTGGTGGGGTAGTGTTTGGTCTATTTGCAGGACTTCACTACTGGTGGCCGAAAATTTTCGGTAAGATTTTAGATGAGAAGCTAGGAAAGATCACGTTTTGGTTGTTTTTCTTCGGGTTCCATTTAACATTCTTCATCCAGCATTTCCTTGGACTTATGGGTATGCCACGTCGTGTATTCACGTTCGGTAAAGATTTAGGATGGGATCTTGCTAACCTGATTAGTTCCATCGGTGCTATTTTCATGGCAATCGCAACAGTTGTCTTATTTATCAATATCGTGAAGACTGCATTAAGCAAGCAGACTGTAGCTGGCGATGCTTGGGGTTATGGCCGTACGTTAGAATGGTCCATTCCTTCACCACCACCTGAGCACAACTTTACTCAGACTCCTCTTGTTCGTGGACTTGATCCATTATGGGTGGAGAAGATGGAAGGCAAAAAAGGTATGACACCAGCAGAACCAATCGGTGATATCCACATGCCGAACGGTTCCATTCTTCCATTTATCATCTCATTAGGGTTGTTCATAGCAGCGTTTGGAGTTATGTTTAAAAATGAATTTGCTTGGGGCATCCCAGTGATGATTCTTGGTTTATTAGTAACATTTGGTGCCATGTTCTTCCGTTCTATTCTTGATGATCATGGATATCATATTCATAAAGAAGATCTTCTTGGTGAAGATGATGACAAGGGGGCGAAGCTATAATGCATACAGAAGAAAAATTTACAGCAGAAACTTTCCCAGCTTCGCCTGAAAAGGCGACCCTTGAAGGCAAAAACAAGTTTTTAGGTTTCTGGCTGTTTCTAGGTGGAGAGACTGTTCTATTTGCTTCATTGTTTGCAACATATTTAGCTCTTAGCGGACCTGATTCCATTGTATCTGGACCAGACCAAAAAGAATTATTTGAATTAGGGCTTGTATTCGCGGCAACGATGATTCTTTTGACAAGTTCTTTAACAAGTGTGTACGCAATGTACCATATGAAAAACTTCAACTTCAAAAAGATGCAATTATGGATGGGAATTACATGGCTTCTGGGATTATCTTTCTTGATCTTGGAGATTTATGAGTTCGTTCATTATATCCATTTAGGCCATACGATTACTAGTAGTGCATTTGGTTCTGCATTCTATGTATTAGTTGGTACTCACGGTGCCCACGTATTTTTCGGATTACTATGGATCGGTACTCTGTTGATCCGTAACATGAGACGTGGATTGGATCTGTACAATGCTCCTAAGTTCTATGTGGCATCACTATACTGGCACTTTATCGACGTTGTATGGTTATTCATCTTTACTGTAGTATATTTAATGGGATTGGTGTGATGACTGATGGCAAATACTCAATCAAATACAGGTAACCCAAAAGTAGACTTAGAATACCGTCGTAAAAAGAATAAGGAAGAGATGAAATATCAAGTTGTTTCCTTTGCTTTGATGATCTTCCTTACACTACTTGCTTTCTTGGCGGTTGGTGCAGAAATGTCCAAGTACTTTATCGTACCGTTCATTATCTTGCTTGCAATTGTACAATGTATCTTCCAACTTTACTATTTCATGCATATGAACCATAAAGGGCATGAAACACCAGCTTTGTTCCTATACTCTGGTTTAGCAGTTGGACTGATTACAATTTTAGCATTCACGACTATCATCTGGTGGTAAGAACAAATAGTAAAGGCAGCCTCTTGAGAGGCTGCCTTTTTGCTATTTACATGAAGGCTAGACTTCCTAACCTTGTCTAAATAATGACACTTACTATTTTTAACACTATCCTTTTTCATACCACATTGAAGGGACTTGTCCTTGTATAGTATAATATTCGTATGTAGACTGGAAGTGAAATCTTGCTTTCATAATAATTGAGGTGACAGCATAATGATTGGCAACTTGGATATGTTTGGATTTCAAGCGTTATGGAGTCCTTATTTATTGGTAACTACCATACTTATAACATTTGTTTATTTTTATATCACAGGAAAAGGTCGACACCGGTTTAACGATTCTGAAGAAATATCGAATAAACAACGGGCGTTTTTCCTCAGCAGTATGATATTGTTTTATCTTGTCAAAGGATCACCGGTGGATCTGTTAAGCCACTTGATGCTTAGCGCACATATGACGCAAATGGCCATTCTCTATCTGGTCATCCCGCCTATCTTGCTAATGGGAATGCCGGCATGGGTATTAAGAAAAGCCATAAATCTTCCGGTTGTTAAACCGGTGTTCAGATTTATCTCGAAGCCGCTAATTGCATTGTTGGTGTTCAATGTGCTTTTCTCTCTTTATCATATCCCGGTTGTATTTGATACGATAAAAGTGGACATGGTCTATCACACAGCATACATGTCCGTTATGTTCGTTGGAGCTTTTATCATGTGGTGGCCATTAGTTAATCCACTACCAGAGGAACAACGTTTGTCCGGAATTAAGAAGATTGGTTATATCATGGCCGATGGCATGTTGCTTACACCTGCGTGTGCACTTATCATTTTCGCCGATCAGCCTTTATATGCCACATATTCAGAGATGACAGCTTGGCTTGCTGCGCTTGAATTATGTGTACCGGCAGGAACCTTGGCAGGACTTGATCTTGGAGGTCCTGAATTATTTAATGCATTGCCACTGGTAGAAGACCAGCAGCTCGGCGGTGTCATAATGAAGATTATACAGGAAATCATGTATGGAAGTATCCTTGCCTACGTATTCTTTGGCTGGGCCAAACGAGAGCGTGAAAAAGATGAAATCGATTTGAACAAGGCAATGCAGCCTAAGGTAGTAGAGTAAGTGGAAGAACAGCAACAGGATTTCGTTGCTGTTTTTCTAGGTGCAGATGAATGAGAGATACAATTGACGAGAGGAGAAAGAAATGGATTATTCAATTCCGATTATGCCAACGGTCAGTACCTTTTTTATCGTATTGAGCGCGATTTTTGTTGCGATAGGCTGGTACCTGATATTAAAGCGAAAGATTGAAGCACATAAAAAAGTGATGTTCTTAGCGGCAATCTTTGCAATTATCTTCTTTATCATTTACGCTTCAAGAACCATTTTTGTTGGGAACACCAGTTTTGGTGGGCCAGATGATATTAAAGTGTACTACACCATTTTTCTTCTATTCCATATAACGCTCGCGACAGTAGGGGCTGTTATGGGGATCATAACCTTATGGACAGGTTATAAGAATAGACTTGACAAACACAGAAAGCTTGGTCCAATTACAAGTATTATTTGGTTTACTACAGCCATAACAGGCGTTGCCGTATATCTGCTTTTATACGTCATCTATCATGGCGGGGAAACCACATCCGTTTTCAAAGCCATCCTGGGGCTATAAAAAAGGTGTTTGGACATTAGTCCAAACACCTTTTTTTGACATTAAATTTTAAAGTTCAATTTGATAATTCCTGCTTCTCGGGCCGAGTTGAATGCAATCAACACGAGAGGGCCGACTATGAAACCTAAGATACCGAGCAGTTTTAAACCTAAATACATAGCAATCAGCGTCGCTAGCGGGGAAAGACCTATATGTCTCCCCATGACTTTTGGTTCGACCGTTCTTCTAATTATCAGTAGTATAACAGCTAATACAGCCAATTGTGTACCGAGACCGATATCACCTGTAATAAGGTGGAACAATGCCCATGGTCCCAAAATGACGATAGAGCCGATAATCGGGATGAAATCAATGACCCAGATAATGAAGGCCATGATTAATGCTACCTCTGGTGCAATAAATAATAGTCCTACTAATGAAATAAAAAATATGATGATGCTGACTAAAAACTGTGCTTTAAAAAATCCGAAAATTACATAAGATAATCTTGAACTCATAAACTTCACCTTGTCTGCCGTTTCCTCTTTAAGGTGTGAATAGATGCCAGCTTTCAAGCGAGGCAAATCAATAAGAAATAGGAACAAAGCTATCAGGTAGACAATAAAGCTCACCAGATAATTCGGTATGTTGGTGAAAATACTTTTTACATTCTGAATATTGAAAAGGTCTGTTAAATATATTCTCAAATCATAAAGTAATTTGTCTACTTGCAGGCTTATTTCACTGACAAATTCAGGTGGAAGATCTTCCGAAGCATTATTCATATCGGATTGTAAATCCCGCCATACCCGATTTACTTCATTTATGTAGGATGGTGCATTTTCTACCAGGTTAATTGCTTCCGTAATCACTTTTGTTGTCAAGAAGTAGCCCATAATTCCAATGCTCGTTACAAACATCAAAAATACGATGAAAACAGAAAGGTTTCTTTTCAATTTGGCACGTTCTTGAATCAGCCTCACAAGAGGTTCAAGAAATAAAGCTGTGATTAAAGCAATAATGATGGGAATGGAAACAGGTAATATGAAAAATGCAATTACGGCTATTACCGCAATAATAATTAGAATAAAGAGTGTTCGAATACTAAACAGCGTTGACAATGGATGTCTCCTTTCTAAAATCATACTCCTCTTTTAATTATAGTATGGTTTTTATTGAAATAACAGTATGTAAGAAAATAAATATGTGACTAGAAAAGAAATATGATCTTTATTGCAAAAGTTAGGGGATTGAGGTAAACATAATGCATACAAGCACAATACTCCGTGTCTGTTCATAAAATAACAAAACCCCCAAAAAGTAAAGGAGGTCATTCTTGTGTTGGAGCTGAAGAAAGGACATGAAGAGATGAGTAATATGTTGCTCCAAACGGTTATTTCTATCTGTGTAAATGATATTGATGGAATAAAAACGCTTCCTCCAAGACTGTTGGGGAAATTTTATTCCATGCTTAGCAGGGATCAGTTGAATAGTGCGGTTATTCATCATGATATTGAAGATAACATTATCATTGATATTTTTATTGCTGTGAAATATAACCAATGCATTCCCAAGAAAATTAAAGAACTCCAGCAGTTGATAAAAGAAGAAATTGAAGTTATTACAGGATTCAAAGTGCAAGCTGTGAATGTGTATGTAGATGGGTTATGGTTGGAATAAAATTTGATATGTAAATGAAAAAGGTGACGTCCGGTTTCTACACCAGCAAATCACCTTCTCCAAATGTAAATTATTTAATGGCATCCATGCGCTCTTTCGCTTGTTTCAACAATGATTTGGAAGTGGATACTACATTCGATGGGAATGTTTCGCCTTCTCCATATTCGATACCATGTGGGTAGTAATGTTTGCCTAATAGCGGAGTAAGCAAGTTGATCATTGCATGAGATCCACCGACATCACCTTCTACTGCGAATCCTTGTAAACGAAGGTAGAATATACCTTCCTTTGTTTCGAATTTGCGGTCGAATGTTACTCGTTCGTAATCCCACTGACCCGCAAGATCAAAACCTAAATCCTCCATAATATCCGTTAAACGGGATAGTTCCACTTTTTCATTTTCAAAGCCTGTATTTTCGATTTTCATGTATGTACACTCCTTTTTCTATCTCTTTCACTCGAAATAAAGTATGCTCCCTGTTAATAATAGTACGAAAGCGGACAACTTTCAATAAGGAATAGAGTAACTAATCTTCTCAAGGAAAGTTTTTTGAAAAAAGTCATGATTTTGTAGAAAATGGTGAACCTAAGGGTGAGAGAAGGGAATACTCTTATCCTCCTCTAATTAATGGGCGACTATGTATGAAATTAAATGGAGGTCAAAATATGCAAACTGTACGCGAAGTCATGACAACGAATGTAGATTTCTGCACACCGCTTGATAATGTTTTCGAAGTGGCAACAAAAATGAAAGACCTTGATGTAGGAGCAATTCCCATTGTTGAAAACGGTGAATTGCTTGGAATGATAACAGATAGAGACCTTGTGGTAAGGGGGATTGCAGAAAAGCATCCAGGATCAAATCCTGTCACCAATGTGATGAGTGATCATTTGATTACCATAGAACCTGAAGCTTCTATAGAAGAAGCGGCCCATGTGATGGCAGAGCATCAAATCAGAAGATTGCCGGTGGTCGAGAATGGGTCTCTTATCGGGATAATTTCTTTAGGGGATTTGGCAATTCGCGATTACTCTGATGATCAGGCAGGAGAAGCGCTTAGTGAAATATCAGAAGAATAGCATACAATGAGGGGCTGGATTCAAAATGGATCCAGTCTTTTTATTTGGCTGTCTTCGCAAAATTTGTTGCTTAAGTATTCATTTTTATCAATTAGGGTATATATAGGATAACTCTACCAGTGTCTAGTAAAACTCATAAATGGAATGAAAGTGATACTATTAAATATAATGATAGAAAAGGGAGGGAAAAGGTGGATGAGGGGTTTATTCTTCTTGCTATTCATTGCATTTTGTTTATATCTATTTGTAAATGTAGAACCTCATGAATTGGAAAGCTTCATAAACGAACAACCGTTAAGCGGTCAGGTTACTCCTGAGAAAAGACAATCTGAAGAAAAAGCGTTTGTGCAATCAGAAATTCAAATGAATGACAATATAGATGGTTTAGCGTCCTTTATGGGGAAAGAAGCTGAAGAACTGTTGGACACTTTGGGTGATCCTGCCAGAAAAGATCTATCCTCGTACGACTACGAATGGTGGGTATATAATCAGGATCCTGCAAACTACATGCAATTTGGTGTAAGTGAGGGCAAAGTAGTGACCGTCTTTGGAACAGGGAGTAAGAGCAGAAATGAATTATTTGAAATAGGACAATCCTATGAGTCTTTGAATGAAAAATATAGCTTTCTCGATAGCATAACAGTGGATCATAAGGAAGGATCCTATCAATTTCAATTAAAGCCTGAAGAAATGAAGACTCGTCCCTTGATCAAGGTGGATGATATATATATACAATTATATTTCGATGATTTTGAACAGCATCTATCGAGTGTTCGTTATATGAATGATGAGACTTTGATAAAACAGCGTCCGTACGAGCTTGTATATAGAGGTCCATTGCTCGATGCCAAAGACCTGACAGATGAGGAGTGGGCGAAAGTGGAGGAGGGCAATGCAAAGCAAATCATTGATTTTACGAATATTATAAGAAAGCGATTTGATATCGAAACGGTTGAATGGGATGGAGATACAGCAGAGGTTGCATACTTACATAGTAAAGACATGAGGGAGGGAAATTATTTTTCTCATGTTTCTCCTACAAGAGGAAGTCTTACAGACAGACTGATGGAAGGGAATGTTCCATTTCGACTTGCCGGGGAGAACATTGCTGCAAAATATGTGGACGGGGTTGCGGCTGTTGAAGGTTGGCTGAATAGTGAAGGTCACAGGAACACGTTGCTCAATTCAAGATTTACACACTTGGGTGTTGGAGTGAATGAGAAGTATTATACACAGAACTTTATAGAATCCTGGTAGGGCGGACACAAATGACACGTAGAAAAAGACAGCCAACTCTGGCTGTCTTAGTTTTTTATTGAGATAATCTCTCCTGCATGGAACAGCTCATTCTCCCACCTGCCATTTAACCGTATCTCATCACCCTGAGTAAGGGAAGGAGGGAAACTTGAATCTGTATATTGTTGCTTGTAGAATGCTGTGATAATTCTGTCATGACTCTGTATCCGCATGGTTGTATCTAGCGTAAATAATTGATGATAGAAGCGTTTCTTTTCAGTACGCAGATTCATCACTTTCCCTTCCACCCTTGATTCAAGGGGGATATTGTGAAGATTCTTCCAACGTTCCTTCTGTTTGGCTGCTTCTTTTCGTGTTATCCAATAAAAATACAAGATCAGAACAGGAATGACAATAGCAGTAACCATAATTCCCTTCCTTTCTAGCTTCTTTTCGGTATGACAAAAAAGCTTCCGGTAGCATGTGCGATAAGAGTACCATCACTTCGATAGACTTTCCCTTCCATTACAAGCAGTTTGGACCCTTTATGTATCACGGAGGCCACACAAGTAAAATGATCACCGACACCTTTTGCTACATAATTCACTTTCATTTCGGTTGTTACAGCGGCCTTATCTTCCGGAATCAACTTGAATGCAAGTGTCCCCATTGCCGAATCAAGCAAAGTTGCGGTTAAACCTCCATGTAATATATCCAATGAATTTTGAAGCAAAGGTGTGTTAGGAATATCCATCGTTAATGTATCAGGTTCCTGAAACTCGCTCTTAATTTCCATAAGTGCCCCGATATGAGTACCGTTTTCTCCAAGTCTTTTCCTTTCCAGACTCCGTAGGTATAGGGTAGCCGCCTCACGTTCCTCTTCGGTTGCATCTGTTAAAAAATTTTCCCATTGCTGACTGATTTCCATTCACTTGTCCTTCTTTCTTTTCAAAAAGTCTACCACCATCTTATCAATGGAAAGCGTGGAAGAAAAGAAAAATAGGCGAACGCTTTTTCTTTTTTGCAATAAAATAAACTAGGCATATATGTAGAAAAGAGGTGAGAGAATGGCAACTAAAGAAAAGCACCCAAGTATTGAAAAGTTCAAGGACTTTGTAAAAAGGCACCCTAAGCTGACAGAGGAAGTTAGAAACAAGAAAAAAACGTGGCAGGAATTGTTCGAGGAATGGTATTTGCTAGGGGAAGAGGATGAGAGTTGGAAGAACTACCGTGAAGATGGTGCGAATCAAGATGATAGTGCCGGTAAAGGGGCGAAATCTGATGTTATTCCTCAATTGCTGCAATCTTTGAAGAAGATGGATATGAACCAGATGCAATACCATTTGACAAATGTCAATTCTGCTATCGGCAATATTCAGCAGCTGATCCAACAGTTCATCCCGAATACTACGAAAGGAAGTTCTCCTTCACAAGGTTTAAAAAATCCGTTTTCGTTTCGAAAAGACTAGGAATGGATGAGATAAATGCGAAAAGACATCTACGAATACATTCAAAAAAAGAAGTCGTTAAAAAGCTATTTGAGGGAACAGCCTATCTGGTATCGCACATTGACAAGGAATCCAGAGAAGTTGAATGACTTTGAATTATCATCCATGCATTATTATAAACAGACAATCCCTCATAAGGTGGAGAAGTTTCAAAACTCCGTTCAAATGGCTTCCATGATGGTTCATATGTTTCAGACAATGAAAAACATGGATTAATTATAATGACCACGCTCCCATACATTTTGGGGGCGTTTAATTTTGAAATCAATTCGAATAGAATGGTACTTCCTTTCCCAAACTAAAGCTAATCAAGTAAACGAAAGGAGAGTAAGCTGTGAAAAAATCTGCTATCGTACTTATCTGTCTTTTCACCATGTTGCTGGGAGGATGCAAGGAGGAACAGCAAAAACCTGAGAGTCAAGTGAGGGCTTCGGGTGAAGTGGTGGAGGTCCTTTCACAATATACGGCATCCAAGCAAAAGGGGCTGGCCATGGCTGTTCATCATCGTGTTAAAGATACCAACATCTATATGGAGTGTATCGTCACTCCTGATTTCAACTTCCAGGCTAATACGACCAGGAAAAAATATGGTGAGGGACAGATAGGAGTCTACCTTGATGGTAAGCGATGGGACATTTTTACAAGTGGGGCTTTTATATTAAAGGGGATTCCAAAGGGCGAGCATGAAATCAAGATCAAGTTGCTCCATAATGACAAGTCAGAGTATGGTCTTGAGAAAACCTTCCATGTAGAAATCTAATATCCCTTAAATAGGAGATTACACATCCTAAGAAAAACATGGTATGATGGTTTTGGAGGTGTATTCCATGATGATTGCAACTTTTGAGCATGTTCAAATGGTCGAAAAAGCAGAAGAATTGGCGAAGATGATTTGGCAGTCCGAACTTGCTGAAGACTATCATCGTAGTCTATATAATTTACAACATGACCAAGAAGCACAGGAGCTTATTCGTGCTTTTGATTCTATAAAAGAACGATATGAGGAAGTACAGAGATTCGGGAAGTATCATCCTGATTATCGAAAAGTAACCCTCGAAACACGTGAATTGAAGCGGAAAGTGGATCTCCATGAGACCATACACACTTTCAAGGAAGCAGAGAATGCCATCCAAAAAACCTTGGATGAAATCAGTGTTATGATTGGAAAAGCGGTATCCGAGAACGTAAAGGTTCCTACAGGAAATCCGTTTTTCGATTCCATGACAAGCTGTGGCGGTGGCTGCGGATCGGGTGGCGGATGTGGCTGTAAAGCAAGCTAGCTGTCACCGAAGGAGCTGCATTTCTGCAGCTTCTTTTTTTTAGGCTCTTTTCTTCAATCGGATACAGTCGTCACATAGGTTACCACAGCAGAACATCTTCTCCTGGGGTACAAAGAACCGGTGACGATAGACAAACAGGTTATCCTGACGCCGAAAAAAATGGGTTTCCGCGGTCACCTTTTTCTTGAACATCGCCTTTTTCGAGCAGACTTGTATAAAGGATTGCCCTTTCTCCTCCCAGCCAGAAGTGTGTTCAGAATCAATTTGCACATATAAAAAGGGGATCCCGGTAACTTTTTTACGAAAGCATTGAACTACTAGGTCATTTTTTTGAAGTTCTTCCAAAAATGTATTCCAAATCTGCTCGAGTTCCATCGAAAACACCCTTTCCATATCTTTCGTGAAGGAATATTCTCATATTTCGGTTGCTTTAAGTATGTCATAATTTTTCCATTCATGCTAAACTATAAATAATACGCTCATATTTATTACAAAGAGCACATAAAAGAGAAAGATTCTTCTCAAAGGGGTAAATCGTATGCTATCACAAAGGCAAGGCATAGTCGTATGGCTTCATTCTCTGAAACAAGCCAAATTATTAAGACGCTACGGAAATGTCATATATATATCCAAAAAACTGAAATATGTCCTGTTCTATTGTAACAGTGAGGATACGGATGCACTAGTTGAAAAACTGAACAGACAATCCTATGTAAAAAAAGTGGAGGTATCCCACAAACCTTCCATTAAAACGCATTACGAAAATTCACGACCGGACAAAGCGAAAGAATATGATTACAAAATGGGTCTATAGAAAGGCTCTTT
This sequence comes from Bacillus sp. LL01, assembly GCF_001037965.1. Taxonomy (NCBI): domain Bacteria; kingdom Bacillati; phylum Bacillota; class Bacilli; order Caryophanales; family Bacillaceae; genus Bacillus; species Bacillus sp. LL01. The sequence goes on from NZ_LFEL01000003.1 coordinate 407,815, forward strand.
TCTAAAAGATTATTGCCTACTACTAATATAAAGTCGGCATTTGGACTTTTTACCGTGTATCTACTTTCAAAGTATCATGCAGTTTCTACGATAGCTAGGAAAAGAGCACGACAGTAACAATTATTACGGTTTTTATAAAAATACGTAATAGCAACAAAGTATGCGAAAACAGCCTATAGAAAAAGCAGTACAAACTTAAGAGATTAGGTTTTGTACTGCTTTTTAAGTTTCATGATTATCTCAATGCAGGAATATAATGGTTTAACCGTAGTATCCCAATTAAATATTGAAAATACAGCTCTTTTTCTGCAAAAGTGTCTGTCGGTTTTACATCGAATTGAATGATTTCCTTGTCAAGCTCATTTGCCACCTCTTGAAACAGTGCGGCCCGTTTATTCGCTTGAAACTTATGATTTGGAATGCCCTCCAAACAAATGTAGAGGGCTTGGAAATCCCCAGGGTTTGTGGGCTTCATCACAGCCACATACGAAGACACATTCCGTTCGTTTTTAACAGTATGTAGCATGATAAGGTGTTGCAGACGTTCTTTATTGCTTCTTGTCAGCTCTATTAGCTCATATATATCAGAATACCCTTCTCCTAGTTCTATAAAGCGTTGTATCATTTTTCTTCTCCTCTCAAAGCAACTCGTACTTTACTCAACACATACTTTACCATGTTACCTTCGAAAATTGAAGAGAATCAAAAAGAAGAAGGAGGTTAGCCGATGCTTTGGTTCACTCTGATACTCATCGTAAGCTTGATTGTGTTGTATGTGCATGATCATTTCTATGAAAGTAAGGTTTCCCAAAAGAATCATAGGGTACCGATAAAAGGGATGATTGTTACCGGTATTTTATACTATCTTGTATCTAAAGGGTTACTTACAAAGGAAGAGGAAAAGCAATTGGAGGATAGCAGTCTTGATGAAATAGAAGGCTATGTGTCGCAAAAGGGCATATTGAACGAAGGGGAATGGAGCGAACTGTGCATGAACCAATGTGAGGCGAACCAGGATAGTGGGTTCGATACTGACATCCTGACTTAAGAATATTGTGGCATAAAAAAAACCCTGCTCGGATGTCCGGGCAGGGTCCTTCCATCCCTTGATATAATCAAGGTTAAGAAGGCAAAGGGAGAGGAGAAACCGGAGGAAGAACTTATGGGGAAACGTAAGTCTTCTCCGCGGTTGGCAACAACATCACACGAAAGGATGTTGTTATAACTAAGTATGAACAAAATCGGAGAATGCTATACACATTAGTTTAATCTTATGGCTGCTCGGACTTACACCTGTAGATTTCCGCTCCAGGTGTTCGCTTTCCGCGGGGCGGTGCTTGAGCCTCCTCGGCTTTTGCCTGCGGGGTCTCAAGTCTACCCCTACCTCCCGCCGGAGTCTCACACCTTACACTACAATCTACAGGGGGACTCCGAATAACTATGGATGCTAGAGCAATTCTTATAGAGTGCTCGAGAAATACTTTTGAATTTCTTGTCGAATGTGATAGGATATTGTTGATTGGCAATCTAGAATTAAAGTATGGTGATACGATGAGAGTAGTTTCAGGGAAATGGAAAGGCAGACAGTTGAAAGCGGTTCCGGGCATGAATACTAGGCCGACCACAGATAAAGTCAAGGAAGCGGTTTTCAATATTATCGGTCCGTATTTTGATGGTGGTCTGGCATTGGATCTATTCGGTGGTAGCGGATCACTCGGTATTGAAGCAATCAGCAGGGGGATGGATAAAGCGATTTTCGTCGATAAAGACGGAAAAGCCATTCAGACGATCAAGCAGAATGTTGAGGCCTTCGACTTGAAAGAAGAGGTTGAGATTTACCGCAATGACGCTTTACGAGCGCTAAATGCGTTAAAGAAGCGGGAGATAAAGTTTGATCTTATTCTTTTAGATCCACCTTATAAAAAACATCATTTGGAAGAGTTAATACATAAAATAAGTGAATATAAACTTTTGTCCTCAACAGGACTTATCATGGCAGAACATAGTAATGACGTCGATCTGCCTGTATCCCTGGGGGAATTCGTAAGAGTCAGACAGGAAGATTATGGGTTGACGGTTATTTCCGTTTATCGCCATAGCCAGGGAGAAGAAGGGGGAAATTAAAGTGGCAAGTGTAGCGGTCTGTCCAGGAAGTTTTGATCCGGTCACTTTTGGACATCTGGATATTATAAAAAGAGCATCTAAAGTTTTTGATAAAGTGTATGTTTGTGTACTGAATAATTCCTCTAAAAAACCTCTTTTTACCGTCGATGAGAGAGTTGAGATGATAAAAGAAGTGACAAGAGAATTCGGTAATGTGGAAGTGGAAGAGTTTCATGGCCTTTTAATCGATTATGCCCACAGTAAGAATGCGAGGTCCATAGTCAGGGGGCTGCGTGCAGTCTCTGATTTTGAATACGAAATGCAGATCACCTCGATGAACAGGGTGCTTGATGAAAGTATTGAAACATTGTTCATGATGACCAACAATCAATATTCTTTTTTAAGCTCAAGCATTGTTAAAGAGGTTGCTAAATATGGTGGATCTGTATCGGAATTGGTTCCTCCGACAGTTCAAGAGGCGTTGCGCAAGAAGTTCCATAAAGAATAGATATAAAAGACCAGCACTGTAGGAAGTATCAGTGCTGGTTTTTTATATTTCTCATCCTTTTAAAAAGAAGGAATAGATAAATCCAGAGCATGAAAATGGTAAAGGCTGGACCAAACATTTGAAAAAGGTTCATCACCTTTTCCCAGAATCCATCTGGTATTAAGGGGGAGAATACAGGAATGTCACCACTAGCGGTTTCAAATCCTTCCAGCTTTCGATCCAATGGGTGCCACAGTATAAATGTAATGACAGCCGCGAATGTCCCATGCATGATACGGGCAAGGAAAAAGGGTTTAAATCGAATATCGGACTCTGCCAATATGCTTGCTACCTGTGCCTGAACAGAGAAACCGCTGAAGGCAAGGAAGAAACTTGTCACGATAACCTGCTCCATCAGGCTGACACCTTTCACCTCACTTGTCAGTTTACCACCAAGTGTAATTTCAAAAAGTCCTGAAATGAGAGGGTAACTAAGATCTCTTGAAATATCAAAAAATCCAAGAAACAGACTGATAATACCTGCCAGAATGGCTGTAACCGAAATAAGTGACAGCATACTGTTTAGTACGGAAAAAAGGATAAGGAAGCCCCCGACCATGAGTAATGTCTGTACGGACGACAGAACTGCATCACCAAGCAATTTCCCTAATGGTTTATTATTTTTCAATCGTGTCCTATGCAGTTCCGAGAATGCTTTCCTCAAGGAGATTTTCTGATGGGCTCTTATAAATTCATTCTGAGGCTTTGATTTATAATAGGGACCATAAAACCTCATGACCAATCCAACACAAATATTACCTATATAATGGGCAGCTGCAAGTATGATTCCCACTTTTGGGTTATGAAAAAAGCCTACTGCAATCGCTCCGAAAATGAATAGCGGGTTTGAAGAGTTAGTAAAGGATACAAGCCGCTCCCCCTCAATCTGAGTAATCTGGTTTTCCTGGCGCAGTCTGACAGTCAGCTTGGCGCCGGAAGGATAGCCAGAGGCCATACCCATTGCCCAAACAAAGCCTCCAACACCTGGTACCCGGAATAGAGGACGCATGAACGGCTCAAGAAGTACCCCAATAAATGCGACCACCCCAAAACCTATCAATAGTTCACTGATAATTAAAAATGGAAGAAGGGAAGGGAATACAATATCCCACCACATATTAAGTCCTCTAACGCTTGCTTGAAAAGATGCTTGAGGGTTAAGAATAAGAGATAGTGTAAGTAGGGAAATAATAATAGCAAAAAACAGTGTCTTTATTTTTGAAAGATCCAAGCAGTTAACCCCCTTCATTAGAGTGGTTCATGGTAAAATAACGTTCCGCTTTCTGAAAACGAACTCCGCATTTCTTTTTTGTACAAGAATGATTGCGTTTTTGTTAGAATAATATTAATTACTCATACAGTGGCAACTAGGTTGTCCAGCTACCTTACCTTTCAATATACGTGGAAAGTACAGTGAATTAGAACCTAAAATGACCCAAGTCTTCATAGTTTGTTCACCAAGAAAAAGGAAAAGCGTATGATAAATGGAAAGAGGTTATCAAAGGATAACTGTATATGACTTGTCAATTTGGTTGCTGTCCAGCACTAGGTGGCTGCAAACAGCTTGAGGTGATGACTTGAAAAAGCCTAGAATAGGAATTGCATTGGGATCTGGTGGTGCACGTGGATTCGCTCATCTTGGTGCACTAAAAGTTTTAAAGGAAGAGAATATTCCAATTGATCTGATTGCAGGAAGCAGCATGGGGGCTCTTGTGGGCAGTTTTTATGCCATGGGTCATGATATGGACCGCCTCTATAAAATAGCAACTGCCTTCAAACGGAAATATTATTTGGATTTTACTGTTCCCAAAATGGGTTTTGTTAGTGGAAACCGTGTCAAGGAACTCATTCGCATGTTTACTCAAAATAAGAACATTGAGGATTTGGACATTCCGCTTTCCATTGTCACTACGGATTTGGAAAGGGCTGAAAAAGTCGTCTTTACTAATGGTCCCATTTCTGATGCCGTAAGGGCGAGCATCTCGATTCCGGGTATCTTCGTTCCGGAAAAAGTGAATGGACGCCTGTTGGTGGACGGTGGGGTCGTTGACCGTGTCCCGGTAAGTGTTGCAAAGGATATGGGAGCGGATATTGTTATTGCCATTGATGTGTCACAGGTCAAAACAAATGAACCAGTCGATTCGATTTTTGATGTCATTATGCAAACAATTGATATTATGCAGAATGAATTGGTGAAGCGAAGTGAATTAGAAGCGGATATTATGATTAGGCCATCTGTAGCACATTACAGCTCGAGGGCATTTACCAATATCGATGAAATCATCCGAATCGGAGAAGAAGCAACAAGGTTACAAATACCTTATATAAGAAAGTTGCTAGAGGAGTGGAAGGAGAAACATCAACATGAAAAGTAGATATATTATGAGATCACTACTAATCGGCATAGTGCTTGCAGTCGTCCTCAATTTCGTGACATTGCCTTACTATGTGACCAGACCGGGAGATGCTCAAGAATTGAGGCCACTTGTTTCTGTAGAAGGTGGTTTTGAAGACGAAGGAAGCTTCATGCTGACAACCGTTAGGATGGGGAAGGCGAATATATTCACTTATGCTCTTGCAAAGGTAAGTGAATATCAGAATATCTTTCCTATTAATCAAATTCGTGCAGAAGACGAATCGGATGAAGAATATTCCTATCGTCAGTTACATATGATGGAAAGCTCCAAAGAGACAGCCATTAAAATCGCCTATGAAAAAGCGGGCAAAGAAGTGGAACTTGTCTCCAAGGGGGTCTATGTCTTTAGTGTGAAAGAGGGATTGGCTGCGGAAGGAAAGCTGAAGATAGGAGATCGAATCACACATATTGACGGAGCGTCGACCGCTACCGCTGAGCAACTGATGGAAGTGGTGGGGGAAAAATCGATTGGTGATAAAATCGAACTCACATTTGACAGAAACGACAAAGAAGAAACCACTTCCATTACGCTGGGACAGCACCCGGAAGACCCGAATCGGGCCGGCCTTGGAATCAGCTTGTTGACCGATTATGAAATTACAATGGATCCGCCAATCACGATAAACAGTGCGCAAATTGGAGGACCTTCCGCAGGGCTGATGTTCTCTTTGGAAATCTACAATCAGCTATTGGAAGAAGATATTGCAAAAGGATATCAAATAGCGGGTACAGGTGCCATCAATGAGAAAGGCGAAGTGCAAAGGATCGGTGGAATCGCACAGAAGATAGTAGCAGCAGATAATTCAGGGGTAGATATTTTCTTTGCACCTAACGAAAAAGGGGCGGAGGGGTCCAATTATCAGGAAGCTCTTGTTGCTGCAAAGGATATTAAAACATCCATGAAAATTGTACCTGTCAATACGTTTGAAGATGCGATTGATTACTTGGAGCTATTGGAACCAAAGTAAATATAAACAGGAAAACGCCTCACGCTGGATGTGAGGCGTTTTTTTTTTCGTGAAATTCCGCATTATCTGTTGATATCAACACGTAATTCTTTAAATCACTTTATAAAAAGTGTCCTTCCGCTTCATCATACCTTATTGGAGGTTTTGAGAATTCCTGTAGCATCCATTCACTACGAGCGGGCTCATTAAACTTCATGGCATATGTATTGGTAGCACGTATGTCCATGTTTAGCAATTGGCTTTCCAGTCCAGAAACTTTTGATAGGATAGGGATTTCCACATCTTTTTTAACTTGTTTCAAATAATGCTGTCCCCGTCTGCTCATTCCTAGCAAACGGATATATTCGCTTCTCTTAGATGAAGAGACGTCGAGCATGAGCTCCTTTTTGGTGTTGGTAAGAAGATGAGTGCACATACGCTGAAGTCTCGTCCACGTGTATCTCTTCGTTTTCAACTTTGTCATGAATTCATGGAAAGTCATACTTTCCTTCATAACATGAATCAGCCGATGCTCCAGTCCTTCTTCGACTTCATAGATTTCAGCAAGTTCTGAAGGGGTACTGCAAAGAACCCGATACTTTAAAAGGGAAAAATAATCCTCCCATTGATGAAAGCTACCGACATGATGTAGATAATGTCCTAAGAGATCATATGTTTTTTTTGGAACAAAACGTTGGACCTTATCGATATCTCCACTGTGGTCGAAAAGATGCTTTCTTATGCTGGTGGCACTTGCAATGGGTGTATCATTGAATTCTGGATCATGATACCCTGCCCCTGTCCGCTCAATAGTAGAAGGACTCAAGCTGCTTTTCTGCTCTTTTATCGCCTTTACATAATGATAACCGAGGATGTTATTTGGTTTGGTGAGATCCAATACCTGACTTGTACTCTCTGTCAACTTCAAGAAGGCGAGGGAGGAAGCTTTCGGAAAGCTGAATCCTTGTCCCATAAACTCTTGAACAAGCAAGTCATGCTGGTCCTTTTGGTTATGCATCAAACGAATTGTTTCCTCGAAATCCTCTATATTACCTTGTTCACTGCCAAAGCAGAGAGAATCACATTTCAGGCCTGAGAGAATCGAAATGGAGCCACTTGCAAACATTTCCGCTTTCTGGGTGGCGAATGCGTATGGAAGCTCCACAACAATATCAATTCCATTCACCAGTGCCATTTTAGTGCGTGTCCATTTGGAGACAAGTGCAGGTTCACCACGCTGCAGAAATTGTCCGCTCATTACGGCAATGACAACGTCGGCTCCGGTTTTTCTTTTGGACTCCATCAAATGAAACAAATGACCATTATGAAAAGGGTTGTATTCAACAATTACACCTAGCGACTTCATATTTCACCCACTCATTCCAAATTTCCATCATTATTTTTCAGATTAGCGTTATTTTTTCTTGGATACTTGTTCAATATAAGTTATTATGTCTATAATTATAGTGTAAAGAAAAAATATTGACAAATAATCTTGCGAAAGCTATAATTACTTTTGTTGCCTTGAGGTGAATATCTTGTTGAAATGGACATTAATCCAGTTAAATCAGTTACAACATAAAGGTTTAGAAATCGATGAAACAGTTGATGTAAGTGAAATTACGGCACATAGTGAAATTCGATCTGTCAAACCAGTTCACGTAACTGGAAGAGCTGATTTAAGTTCAAAAAAAGCTACGTTTCATCTAACTGTGGAAGGTAGTATGGTTTTACCATGTTCACGTACATTGGTTGATGTGGACTATCCTTTTACGATAAAAACAACTGAAACATTCTTATTTCAGCCTGGCGAGTATGAAACGGACGAAGAAGAATTGCATAAGGTCGAAGGTGATGTGGTCGATTTAATTCCGGTTATTCGAGAAGCAATCATCCTGGAAGTGCCTATGCAAGTGTTCAGCGACTCTCCCGACAAGGAAGAGGCCGCTCCCCAATCAGGAAAAGACTGGGGCGTCATTTCAGAAAAGGATACACATGAAAAAGTGGATCCCAGACTTGCAGGACTGGCTAAGTTTTTTGAGAAAGACCAAGAGTAGAAATTACATGATGTAGTAGATGCTCATTTTTTAAGGAGGTGGGAAGAATGGCTGTACCTTTCAGAAGAACGTCTAAAACTGTAAAAAGAAAGCGTCGTACACACTTTAAACTACAAGTTCCTGGTATGGTAGAATGCCCAAGCTGCGGTGAACAGAAATTATCACACCGTGTATGCCCGGCATGTGGTACTTACAAAGGGAAAGAAGTAGTAAGTAAATAAATAATAAGAAAAGCATGAGGCTAATTGCCTTGTGCTTTTTTTATTGTTCGGACCTTCTAAAATAAGATAAAATAAACACAATACTCCAAAAAAGGTGGTCCTTCAAACAATGAATGAATCAAAAGTCCATACTTACATAGATGATAATAACTTTTACTGGTTTACAGTCAACCGTCCTGAGAAGCGTAATGCCATCGATTATGATGTGATGAACGCATTGAAAGCGGCGCTAGTCGAAGTTAGAGAGAACACCGCAATTCGAGGGTTTATCATTACTGGTAGCGGCCAGCAATCTTTTTGCTCCGGTGGTGACCTTTCCGTTTTTCATGCGTTACATACAAAAGAGGATGCATATAGCATGCTCTCCAAAATGGGTGATGTGCTCCACAATCTCATGACTTTGCCGGTGCCAACCTATGCATTGATAAATGGTACAGCAATAGGAGGAGGCTGTGAAATTGCATCAGCCTGCGATCAGCGTTGGGCTGCCCCTGACGCCAAACTTGGCTTTGTTCAGGGGAAGCTTGGTATTACAACAGGGTGGGGAGGAGCAAGCATGCTGATGGAAAAACTTCCACATGCGCAAGCTATCCAAATGCTGACATCTGCCAAAATTTTTTCATCCGAAGAGGCAATGGAATTTGGATTTATACAAAAAATAGTTCCATCCTTTGATTCTCAATCAATACAAGAAGAACTAACGTTATCTTCGGCAGTATTAAGAAGCTATAAAAAGTCTTTCATCTCCAAATGGGACCAGACATCTTTAAAAGAAAGAATGCTAGCCGAAATAGAGCAATGTTCCATTCTTTGGGAACAGGAAGAACATCATGAGGCGGTAAACACATTTCTAGAAAGTAAGAAATTATAAGAGAATCCCAAGCATTTTACTTATGCATTTAGTCTATCTTTTCTATTACACGCATATGTATATGATAAAAAAGTGTGTAAGGGGGATAGCATTATGTCTACTGTTCGTCAAGATGCTTGGACACAGGACGAAGATCTATTGTTGGCGGAAGTGGTTTTAAGATATATAAGAGATGGAGGAACACAATTGACGGCGTTTGAGGAAGTGGGGAAAAAGCTTTCTCGAACTTCAGCGGCGTGCGGATTCAGGTGGAACTCATACGTAAGAAAACAGTATGCTACAGGGATTGAACTAGCAAAAAAACAGAGGAAAGAGTTGAAAAAAGAGCAATCCGCTCCTCAGCCGGTTGCGGTTGAAAACAGCTTCAATGCACTCAATAATAAATTGTATGCAGGAGATAACCTGACCATCTCTGCTGTTATCAGTTATTTGAATCATCTGGAGCAATTGGAAAACGAGTACACAAAAATAAAAGATGAGAATCATAGTCTGAAAAAGAAAGTGGAACAACTGGAAAGTGAACTGAATCATTTAGCAGAGGCTAAGCTAGAACTGGAATCTTCCATGAACCTGGTAGAGGAGGATTACAGGGCTTTAATTGAAATTATGGAACGTGCCCGCAAGATGGTCGTTCTGCAAGATGATGAAAAAAACAAAAAAGTTAAATTCCAGATGGACCGTAACGGAAATTTGGAGAGAGTGGAGAAATAACATATACTTAACACCAACCACCCTTTTGATGAAGGGTGGTTTTTGTGAGTGTGCCAGGCATGGCATCTATCTAGGTGGTGAAAGTCCACTGTGGGGGTACACATCGACCAACCACTAAGGAAGCGCAAGGTACTTACCGTGAGGTAAGGGCGGGAGGAAGCGTGGAATAAAATCTTGGCTCGACGAACAGAAATCTGATACTAAGGCTCTTCAAAGGGATAAGGCTCCTCAACAAGTCAAAGTCCAAAAGATGGGCGTAACTTTGTAGGGTAAATCAGGCGAGTAAAAGAGGAAAGATAGGTGTCTTACCCTGGGAGGTCTTGCGGATGTACCTAGGTACAGTCGAAAAAGGTTTGCCGCAAGAAGTCAGCCGAAGCCATAGTAGTGGAATTATTCCATGATGGGCTGAACAATTTATAGTGTTTCGACACCACGAATGCGTAAGTGAAGTGTTCCGAATGTGTTAATGGTGAACGTATGAGCGTATCTCAGAGGATAACCAAAATGGAATAATCACTTACTACGTGAACGGATAGGAGAAACGAGTGTGGAACTTTTAGAACAAATACTAAGTAATCAAAACATGAATGAAGCTTACCTTCGTGTCTATAAAAACAAAGGTGCGAGTGGGGTCGACGGAATAACGGTCGATGAATTAAAGCAATATCTGAAAGAGCACAAAGACGAGCTGCGTCAGCGCATCAGAACAAGAAAATACCAACCACAAGCTGCCTTAAGAGTGGAAATCCCAAAAGAAAATGGCAAGATGCGCAAATTGGGAATACCAACAGTAGTGGATAGGGTAGTTCAACAAGCCATCAATCAAATACTCAGCCCGATATTTGAAAAGCAGTTCAGCGAATTTAGTTATGGCTTCAGACCGAAAAGAAGCTGTGAGATGGCAATTATTAAAAGCCTTGAATTTCTAAATGATGGACACAACTTGGTTGTGGACATTGATCTTGAAAGGTTTTTCGATACAGTCCACCATGATAAACTCATGCGAATCATCTCTAACACAATAGATGATGGAGATGTCATCTCTTTAATAAGAAAATATCTCGTCAGTGGAGTGATGGTGAATGGAAGATATGAGAGCACACCAGTTGGGACTCCGCAAGGAGGAAACCTAAGTCCACTTCTGAGTAATATTATGTTGAACGAATTGGATAAGGAACTAGAAAGTAGAGGACTCCAATTTGTAAGATATGCAGATGACGGTGCGCCACGAAAGTGTGCGTGAGTAGCGAGACTACTCAAAGCAACTATGCTGTACAAATGATGACGGTGGGCCCGTCGGAGTCGCCATACAGGTGGAGATTTCAAACTACCTTAAGGTGCTATAGTCAAAAACTATGGTATTGAGCGTTAAGGAAAAGGCAGTCAAGAACTGTCAAGTGCGTGTTATGGAGATGAATGAGTATGTGAACCACTTACGGAAATGTCGAAAGCGTAGAGATTCCATCAAAACTAGGGGGTAGTCGTTAACCTAGGATAAGCTTAGAGGAAACCTGTTTACTGTCTAAGTGGTGGGCGGCATAGAGGTGGCATGAACATAACACAGGCGTTTGTACGGAACGTGGGAACCTACGGGCTGATGTTAAGGGAGTATTTCAAGTGGAAGACCCACAAGAAAAGAGTACCGATGCAGTCATAGGGGCAGATTGGGTTGTAGTAGTGATGAAACTTCTGTAATGGAAGCAGAGCGAAGAACCCGAATTATTCAGTTTTAAGGATAGGTCAACTTTGAAAGGAGGAGGAACCTATGCAAAAAACAAAACCGTTTAGTATTTCAAAGCATGCAGTAATGATTGCATTCGAGCGAGTAAAAGCTAATAGAGGAACATATGGGATTGATGAACAGTCTATTGAAAGCTTCGAACTAGACTTGAAGAATAATCTATACAAACTATGGAATCGTATGTCTTCAGGAAGCTATTTTCCAAAACCAGTAAAAGCAGTAGCTATTCCTAAAAAGAATGGTGGAACAAGGACACTTGGAATACCTACGGTCGAAGACCGGGTGGCACAAATGGTTGCGAAACTATATTTTGAACCCACAGTGGAAAAATTGTTCTACACAGACTCTTATGGATATCGCCCAAATAAATCGGCAATCCAAGCAATCGAGGCTACAAGGAAAAGATGTTGGCGGAAAGACTGGGTGCTGGAGTTCGATATTAAAGGACTATTTGATAACATCCGTCATGACTACCTAATTGAAATGGTAAAACGTCATACAAAACAAGAATGGATCATCTTATATATACAAAGATGGCTAACCGCTCCTTTTCAATTGGAAGATGGAACGACAACAGAGCGAACATCTGGTACTCCGCAAGGAGGAGTTATCAGTCCAGTTCTTGCGAACCTGTTTCTTCATTATACCTTTGATGATTTTATGGTGAAAGAATTTCCGAGTATTCCTTGGGCTAGATACGCTGATGATGGAATAGCACATTGTACTTCATTGAAACAGGCAATATATCTTCAACGAAGACTGGAAGAAAGGTTTAAATTATTTGGGTTGGAGTTGAACTTGGAAAAAACGAAAATTGTTTATTGTAAAGATGATGATAGACAATTGAAATATCCTAATATTTCGTTTGATTTTCTAGGATACACATTTCAACCAAGGCACTCAAAGAACAAATATGGAAAATTCTTCACAAACTTCTTGCCAGCTATTGCGGGAAAGGCGAAGAAAGCAATCAGGAAAGAAGTGAGAAGTTGGCGATTACAGCTCAAGGCAGATAAATCATTACATGATATTTCCAACATGTTTAATAAGAAAATCCAAGGATGGATTAATTACTATGGACATTTCTATAAATCAGAAATGTATAGTGTATTGCGATACATCAATAGTTGTTTGGTAAAATGGGTTCGCCGAAAATACAAGAAGCGAAAACATCGAAGAAGAGCAGAGTATTGGTTAGGAGCTATTGCCAATCGAGAACGCAAGTTATTTTCACACTGGAAATATGGAATACTACCGGCTATGAATAATGGGAGCCGTATGAGCTGAGAGGTTCACGTACGGTTCTGAGAGGGACTAAGGGGGAGGTTCCCTTGGTCTACTTACTCCCTAATTTTTGTGAAGAGTGAGAAAGCGGCTAATAGAGTGATGGATTCAATTGTACGGTTTATAGAAAAGAAATTAGGACTGATAGTCAACATGGAAAAGAGTAAAATCTCTCGTCCCAAAGACTTGAAATTCTTAGGTTTTGGTTACTACTACGATAGTAAAAGAAAGAAATATCAAGTACGACCTCATCCTGACTCCATTCAAAAATTCCAACGGAAGCTTCGGAAATTAACAAAGCGAAATTGGAGTATAGGGTTGGACTATCGAATAATAAAACTAAAACAAGTCATAATCGGATGGGTAAATTACTTTAGAACTTCAAATATGAAAACAGCAATGACTGAGATAGACCAGATGCTTCGCTCCAGAATCAGAGTTATCATTTGGAAGCAATGGAAGGTACCGAAAAAACAAATCAAATCGCTTGTCCAACTAGGAATTCCGAAGGAAGAAGCGAAGGGATTAACTTTCTGTCGGAGAGGTTACCGGTTCATCGGACTATCAAAAGTTATTCATAGAGCTATCTCAAACAAAAGATTAAAGCAGAGGGGGTTCCCCTCTGCTTTAGAACATTATCTAAAAGTACACACTGAAATATAAATTGAACCGCCGTATACGGAACCGTATGTACGGTGGTGTGAGAGGGGCGAAAATAATTTAAGTTATTTTCCCTCTACTCGATTGGCCAGGATTATGCATTCCGCCCAGCAAGTCGGCCGAAGAACAAAGAATAAGTTAAATCGATACATAGAGGGCAATTAGTTGTATAATGAAGAAGTAATGGAATGGTCTGGTTGGTTCCCGAAAGGAGAGATATAATGCCTGAAACTGTTAAAAAGCATCCTATTCTTCTTTTTGATGGTGTATGTAATATGTGTAATTCGATGGTGACTTTTGTGATAAAACGTGATTATAAAGCGACGTTCAAATTTGCTTCTCTTCAATCTGAAGTGGGGCAACGCATACTAAAGGAGCATTGTCTCCCAATGGAACATTTTGATAGCTTTTATTATGTGAATGGTACAAAGGTTTATACGAAATCGACTGCGGCTTTAAAAGTGGCAAAAGAACTGGATGGTGCCTGGAAGTTATTTTATCCTTTCATCATCATACCTGCACCTATACGAGATATGGTTTATTCCTTTGTTGCGAAAAATCGATATAGATGGTTTGGAAAGAAAGAACAATGCATGTTGCCAAATGCTGATATGAAAAAAAGATTTCTATAGAAGAGAGAAGGGGAAAAATGAGCACTACTGCAAGTTTGACAGGTTCGATATTTCTTTCGAAACTAATTACCCAATATGCATTTATCCATGAAAAGACTGTTGGGAAAACAGCTGGTGAATACATTCGCCAAATTGGCCTGAGAACAGGGGAATGGATTGAGGATTTCTACGGCAATAGAGAAGATGAATGGACTGTAGATAAATATGCAGAAGTGATTGTGGATTTGAAGAATGCCATTGGTGGCGAATTCCGTATTTCATTCATAAACCCTGAATATGTGGTCGTGAAATCGAACCGCTGTCCTTTTGGTGAAATGGTGAAAGACGCGCCACATCTCTGTAACATGACTTCAAGTGTCTTTGGAGGTATTGCTTCTAGAAAGTTCGGATATAGCATGGTTGACCTGAAAAAAAGAATAGCTGTGGGAGATCTTGAATGTGAAGTGGTCATTTATTTTCAGCCTGGTGCTGAGGTGAATGGAGATGTTTATGATAATCTTCCCCGAACACCAGAAAGCATGGACCCGTTTCAATGGGAGAATGAAACAATCGTGCTGTTAAATGAAGAACTGCGCAAAAGCGATGAGCTTGTGGTCAAGCTTCTGGACGAGCTGGAATGCCTGAGAAAGCAGGTTGAAGAGGGGAACGCCAAATGATGTGCTTTTTACACATATTAGAAAAATGCTGAAAAAGGTAATTGCAAGCGTAACAGGCAATTACCTTTTTCTTATATATTTATTCTGTTGCTGCGGATTCGTCTTTGTTTAAGGTTTGTGAAGCTCTCTCTTGCGCGGTAACACCTTCCGGATACCACACAAGAGGATTTTCACCAAGATCTCTTTCTACATCATAATTGACCGAGGTGAAGCCCATGCGATTCCAGAAGTCCGCAGATTTAATTCTTGGGTTTGTCTTGATTGGAAGTCCGAACCCTTTGGCAAAATCGACAAGCTCTTTACCAAATCCTTTACGTTGGTAATTGGACAGTACCTCTAATTTCCATAGCTCCAAAT
Organism: Bacillus sp. LL01; assembly: GCF_001037965.1. Classification (NCBI taxonomy): domain Bacteria; kingdom Bacillati; phylum Bacillota; class Bacilli; order Caryophanales; family Bacillaceae; genus Bacillus; species Bacillus sp. LL01. Next base: position 423,018 of record NZ_LFEL01000003.1, read on the forward strand.
AATCTTGACGTGGTTCGAAGTATTTATCAAGGTCTTTCGAAACTCGATATAGACTCATTCGCGCTACTAATTTTTCGCCATAATAAATTCCATAGAATGGTGACTCGCTGTCATTCTCGATGATATTGTCCTGAAGCTCTTCAAGCATAGATAGTTCCTGCATGCCATATTCCCTGAACTGTTTAAACTCTTCCAATGTTTTATAATTAATGGATAGTTTTTTGACGGTCAATTCAATTTCCCCCTTGTATATCTCTTTTAAAGCGCTTACCACTATACATATTAAGTAAAATGAGTTATTTTAATAATAATTATATAACAAAAAAACAAAAAATTCTGCAATAATTTTAGAAAGCGTTTGCAAAATAAGAAGGAAATTAAAGAATTATGTAGAAATAGTAGTTTGTTAGAGATTTATTATGCAAGTTCTTAAGAAAGGGGAAACCACCATGCGAAAAATACTGATTGCTAATCGAGGAGAAATTGCAGAACGGATAATACGAACATGTCAACGATTAGGCGTAGAAACAGTTGCCATATATTCAGATGCTGACAAAGATATGCCATATGTACAACAAGCTACTGTAGCAAGACATGTAGGGGAGGCTCCCCCTCAAAAATCCTATTTGAACGTAGAACGTATCTTGGAAATTGCGAAAGAAGAAAATGTTGATGGAGTTCACCCGGGGTATGGATTTCTGTCGGAGAACGGTGAATTCTCAGAAGCGCTTCAGGATGCTGGATTAACTTTTATTGGGCCAACTGTTGATGTTATTAAATTGATGGGCGATAAGCTATCTTCCCGTAGAGCTATGATAAAGGCTGGGGTGCCAGTTGTTCCTGGTTCAGAACAGCCCGTTGAAACATTGGAGGAAGCATGTGCCATTGCAGATGAAATAGGGTTCCCTGTCATGCTGAAGGCCAGTGGTGGCGGTGGAGGAATTGGCATGCACCGCTGTGAAAACAGACAGGATATTGAAAATACATTCGAACAAACCAAAAAACGCGCAAAAGCTTATTTCAAAAATGAAGATATGTTTATTGAAAAATACGTGGGGAATGCCAAGCATATTGAAGTACAGATTTTCGGAGATGCCCATGGGAATGTAGTACATATGTTTGAAAGAAACTGTTCTGTTCAAAGGCGTAATCAAAAAGTGATCGAGGAAGCACAAAGTCCTGCGATGAGTGAAGAAACGAGAACAAAGATATGTGAGGCCGCAGTTTTGGCTGCAAAAGAAGTGAATTATAAAAATGCCGGAACAGTGGAGTTTATCATGGATGAAGATGAAAATTTCTACTTCCTTGAAATGAACACGAGACTTCAGGTTGAACATCCGATAACAGAATGCATTACTGGACTGGACCTCGTTGAATGGCAGCTCTTAGTCGCGAGTGGAGAGAAACTTCCGTTGAAACAAGATGAAATCACAAGCAAAGGTCATGCCATAGAATTCCGTCTATATGCAGAAGATCCAGTAAAATTCTTTCCTTCTCCGGGACTGATTACTAAATGGCATCTACCTCCTGAAGAAGGGGTCCGGATCGACAGTGGCTACGGTCCAGATCTGAAAGTTACACCGTTCTATGACCCAATGATAGCCAAAATAGTCATCTCAGGTGATACAAGAGAAGAAACAATAGACAGGTCCAGCAAGTATTTGAAGAATGCTTCTGTGGAAGGTATTAAAACAAACCTTCCGTTTTTGATTCACGCGCTTGAAACCGATGAGTTTTTGTCGGGGAATTATCATACAGGCTTCATACAATCCATGAAACCTATAACAATCTAACACTATTACAACAAGAAAACAGGAGGAAAATATCATGAAAAAAATTGAAGCGTCCATGGCAGGTACAGTTTGGAAGGTATTAGTGAAAGTGGGAGATGAAGTAACGGCGGGTCAGACTGTCATCATTTTGGAATCCATGAAAATGGAGATCCCGGTGGAAGTGATGATGGATGGAAAAGTCGCATCCCTACATACGGCAGAAGGAGAATTCGTTAATGATGGAGATGTGCTGCTGGAATTGGAATAGTCTTTTACAACGTTGATGAGAAAGCGGGGGAATAAGATGATAAAAACAACAAATGATCTTGATCAAGAATTTCAAGAAACAGTTGAAATGATAAAAAGCGGTGGCAATGAGAAATATCATGAAAAATTAAAGGAACAGAACAAACTATTCGTACGCGATCGATTGGCATTATTATTCGATAATGGCCAGTATGAGGAGGATGGTCTTTTTGCCAACAACAAAGCAAAGGGCCTTCCAGCTGATGGTGTAGTAACTGCAATAGGGAAGATCAATGGTCAGACCGTATGTGTGATGGCCAACGACTCAACGGTAAAGGCAGGTTCATGGGGAGCGAGAACCGTCGAAAAGATCATCCGCATTCAAGAGACTGCGGAAAAGCTGATGGTTCCAATCCTCTACTTGGTCGACTCTGCTGGTGCAAGGATTACCGATCAGCTTGATATGTTCCCGAACCGTCGTGGAGCCGGCAAAATCTTTTACAATCAAGTAAAGCTTTCCGGAATGGTTCCGCAGATCTGTCTGTTATTCGGTCCTTCAGCTGCAGGTGGCGCCTATATCCCTGCATTCTGTGACATCGTTGTGATGGTGGATGGAAATGCATCCATGTACTTGGGATCTCCACGTATGGCCGAGAAGGTAATCGGTGAAAAGGTAACCCTCGAGGAAATGGGTGGAGCAAGAATGCACTGTTCGGTGAGTGGGTGTGGAGATGTACTTGCTGCAACCGAAGAAGAAGCAATCCAGCAGGCCCGCAAGTATATTGGGTACTTCCCAGGCAGCTACCAGGAGAAATCAAAAGAGGTGGACCCTGTCAGCCCGAAAGAGGGAAGAACGCTGACTGATATCATCCCGGTAAACCAGAATGCCCCATTTGATATGTATGAAGCAATCGATCAGTTGATTGATGCCAACAGTTTCTTTGAAGTCAAGAAGCTATTCGCACCTGAACTTGTTACAGGCCTTGCCCGTATTGATGGTAAAGTGGTTGGAATCATTGCCAACCAGCCAAAAGTGAAAGGCGGAGTCCTGTTCGTGGATTCAGCGGATAAAGGTGCCAAATTCATTCAGCTTTGTGACGCTTATCATATTCCATTACTTTTCCTTGCGGATGTTCCAGGGTTTATGATCGGTACAAAAGTGGAGCGCGCAGGAATAATTCGCCATGGTGCAAAGCTCATTGCGGCGATGAGTTCGGCAACCGTACCGAAAATATCCGTGGTAGTAAGAAAAGCGTATGGAGCGGGCTTGTATGCCATGGCAGGTCCTGCTTTTGAACCAGATTGCTGCATCGCGCTTCCGACTGCGCAAATCGCTGTTATGGGTCCAGAAGCGGCAGTGAATGCAGTCTATTCGAATAAAATCAATGAGATTGAAGATCCAAAAGAACGAATTGCCTTTGTACAAGAGAAACATCAGGAATATAAAGAACACATTGATATCTATAAGCTGGCTTCGGAAATGATTGTAGATGACATCGTTCCCGCAAAAGACTTAAGGGATGTTCTAATCAGCCGTTTCCACTATTATTCAAGCAAGCAAATGACATTCAGCCACCGTAAGCATCCGGTGTATCCTGTCTAATAAGGTCAAAACTGCTCAGGTCTCTTTCATGGGATTCTGAGCAGTTTTTTTAAAAGGCTCTTTTCTAATAGATTGTTGCTATTTACTAGTAAAAAGTTGGCATTTGGACTTTTTACAGTGTATCTACTTTCAAAATATCATGCAGTTTCTCCTGAATAACCAGGAAAAGAGCACGACAGTAACAATTATTACGGTTGTTTTAAAAATACGAAAAAGCAACAAAGTTTACGAAAACAGCCTTTTAAAAAGTAAGAAAGTATAATATCCGGTTGATTTCCGTTCCAGGCGCTTCGCTTTCCAGTGGGCGGTCCGGGAGCCTCCTCGGCAGCCTGGAGGGCACTGAAAAACTGAAAACGAATTGTTTTTAATGGTTTCTAGCTGTGGATTGGAGCAAATAGCGTAGACTCCTGCAGGGAAGTAGCGACAATCTTGAGACCCCGCATGGCGCAGCCCGAGGAGGCTCAAGGTCGCCCCGCGGAAAGCGAAGCTATTTGCGGAAATCCACAGCGGTGTTTACCCAAGATCTAAAATTCAGTACTTTTTCAGTGGCCTCGCAGCCTGCGGGATCTCCCCAGTCCCTTCCTCCCACAGGGGTCTGCGCGCCTTCCACTACAATCAACTAGGTGGTTTCAATCCCCGTTAGAAGAACGAAAATCACCTTAAAACCATCTCCACCAAAAATTTACTGAAGTAGCCATTACCCAAACTTACTTAAGAATTCTAGCTGTGAATTGGAGCAAATGGCGTAGACTCCTGCAGGGGAGTAGCGACACAATCTTGAGACCCCGCAGGGCGCAGCCTGAGGAGGCTCAAGGTCGCCCTCTGGATAAGCGAAGCCATTTGCGGAAATCATCAGCGATGTTTAACCAAAGACTAGAATTAATTACTTTTTCAGTGGCCTCCGGTTTTTGCCCAGTTTTTTTATATCATGTGTGGTTGTTTATCATTTTTTTAAATCTGTTTCTCAACTATCACAAAATCAGTAGTACAACAATAACGCAATAATTGGTACAATAAGAAAAAATAGGTATAAAGAAGGGGTTCGAATGAAAGTTGGAATTATCGGTGGAGGCGCAATCGGTTTATTATATGCTTTCCACTTATCCAAGGCGTTTCCTGTCACTCTATACGTGAAAAGGAAAGAACAGTTACAACAGCTGAACAGAGATGGAATTAACATGTCTCATGAGAAGGAAAAAAGGAACATCAACGTACAACAATGGAATAATGATACCCTGCCGAATGAAGACATTATTGTGGTCGCAGTCAAACAGTATGCCCTTCCTACCATCCTACCTTTACTGGAAAAATGCACGAAAGATCAATCTGTCCTCTTTCTCCAAAATGGAATGTCTCATTTAGAGATGCTTGAAAAAATCACCGGCCCTTGGATTCTATTGGGGGTAGTGGAGCATGGTGTAAAAAAAATCAACGATCACAGTATAAATTGGACCGGCAAAGGGAGGACGAAAATAGCAGGCTACCAAAAACCTATTGAGGAACATCCTTCAGCTTTCATAGAAGGATGGATGGAGCTTCTTGGGGACAGTTTTCCAGTAGAAGTCTGCCATGACCATCAATCCATGATGACAGAGAAGTTGCTGGTAAATGCTGTTATCAATCCGCTTACTGCCATCTACCACGTAAGAAACGGTGCTCTTTTGACAAATCCGTACTATAAAAAAACGATGGGAATTTTATATGAAGAGATCAGCTTTCTTATAGAGGAGAAAGAAAGGGACGAGATGTGGGAGCATATTTGCACTATTTGTGAGAAAACTGCAGATAACTGGTCTTCCATGGAGAGGGATATTAAAGAAGGTAGACAGACGGAAATAGAAGCAATATTGGGCTATATAAGAAAAATGGCTAACCAGAGAGGAAAAACAGTCCCTGTAACAGAATTTATTTATCAAGCTGTTAAAGGGCTTCAAAAAAATGCTAACCCTGGAATGGAAATCTACAGTAGTTAAACAGAACAAACATCTGTTTTCATGGAGGTTGAATTAAAAATAATCAGGTATGTGAGAGAGGTAGATGAGAATGACCGGATTTTTCGTAGGTACGCTCGCCACAATCGTCACCGTCCCCATTTTAGCACTGATCATGTTCTACATTATTGCGAGGTTCATAACAAAAAATAATAAAAGGTCGTTCCATGTTGCCATCGACATCTCCACTTTTTTCTTTATTTCAGCAGTTCATTTTCTGATCATCATCATTTGGGATCAATCTCTATTATGGGTGATATTCACTGTCCTGTTGGGAATTGCGACTCTAATGGTGCTGCTAAATTATAAGATTAAAGAAGAAATTCATTTTGGTAAAGTGCTCAAAGGCTTTTGGCGATGTAATTTTCTGCTCTTTTCCTTTACATATTTCTGTCTGACAATCTTAGGAGTAGTGAAAAGAGTCTATGAATCATTTGCATAAGCAATATTTTTTGAAACGATGGAAATCAATGCTATACTCATGAAGATATCAACATATATGAACTAGTCAGAAAGGAAGTACTTTATGAATGTAGTAGAATTAATGCTCCCTACTATCAATAAATTCTCATCCGCATATCTAGCCCAAAAGGAGAGTATTCTCCCATTTTTTACATATAATCCATTTTCACAGGATGCGTTTGCTGAAAGAAAGAGGAAGTTGGAATTTAGAAGCTTCAGGAGGAAAGAACTTTCGGCACATCTTTTGGAATTTAACCAAAGATATAATGCCGATCGACATACACTACATAATATTGAAAAATTGAATGATAAAGAAGCCCTTGTAGTAATCGGAGGGCAACAAGCAGGGTTGTTAACCGGACCGATCTATACAATTTCCAAAATAGTGAGTATCATCAAGCTTGCAAAAGAACAAGAATCAAAATTGGGAGTGCCTGTCATTCCGGTGTTTTGGATTGCGGGAGAGGATCATGATTATCAAGAAATAAATCATGTGAACTTGCCAAATGGGAATGGCATTGAGAAACACGTGTTCCATATGAAGCAAGCCGGCAAGAAAATGGTATCTGATCTGGAAATTGATAAAGGAAAAATGAAATCCTGGATGTTGGAGATTATAAACTCATTTGGCGAGACATCGTTTACGACCGATCTCCAAAACGATCTGGAGAGTGATATTCAGTCATCTTCCACATTTGTGGATGTTTTTGCAAACATGCTCACACGTCTCTTCGAAGGAACCGGACTTGTATTGGTTAATGCCTCCGATCTATCCTTAAGAAAATTGGAAACTCCTTATCTGCAGAAATTATTACAGAGTCATGCAAAAATCAGCGATGGAATCCTCCGAACACAAAATGAACTGAATAATTTGGAATTCCCTACGATGTTGGATGTGGTTAAAGAATCCATGAACCTTTTTCATCACCACCATGGGGACCGGGAACTCTTGTACTGGGATGCTCAAATACAGAAGGCCATCACAAAAGATACTAATCGGCAGTTCACAATGGAACAGCTGGAACAGCTAGCGGAAGAAGTACCAGGTGACTTCTCCAATAACGTCGTAACGAGACCATTGATGCAAGAGTTTCTATTCCCTACTCTGGCCTTTATTGGCGGACCCGGGGAAATTAGTTATTGGGCGGAATTGGGACGATGTTTCAGCTCAGTGGAACTTGAAATGCCACCGGTTGTACCAAGGATATCTTTGACTTTATTGGAACGGCATATTGATAGCTCGATGAAGGAATTGGATATACCTATTCAGGATGTTCTGGAAAACGGGTTGGAAGAAAAACGGAAAGCATGGCTATATAAACAGGAACTTGAATCGTTGGAAGGGACCCTGGCATCTTTTCGGGAACAATATGAGGAAGTCCATGGGAAATTCCGTAAGGTGGGGGAAGAAACATTGCCTCATTTAAAGCCTGCATTTGAAAAGAATTGGTTCCTGATTGATCAACAGTTTTCCTATATCCATCGATTAATAGAACGATCTTCATATGAAAAGCATGAAAATATGATGAATAAATATGAACGGGTAGAACTTGCTTTGTTACCGAAGGGTATGCCACAGGAGCGGGTATGGAATATATGCTACTTCCTTAATAAATATGGTTTGGATTTCATACAAAGACTTTGCAAGCTTCCATTGGAACACAACGGAAAACATAAAATAATAAGAATTTAACAAAACAGTGGGGCTTTTCCCGCTGTTTTTTATTTATCTTTTTTCTGACATCACTTCAAAAAAAGGGAGTCGTAATCATACAAACGATGAAGAATGCTAGGTAAATGTGTTTGCACTGGGCGAAAAACGGTCAAGTTTGAACTAAATTCGTCCTTTTGTCAAAAAATGTTGTAAAAAGATGAAAAACGAAAAAAAAGTAGGCTTAAAGGATTTTCTTTTAGGGAAGAGAATAGTACAATAAAGTAAGTGGAGATAAGTGGGGGATTGTGGGGGAAAGTAGAAGAAAGGTGGGAAATCCGAATGTTCATGGGGGAATATAATCATACAATTGATACAAAAGGGCGTATGATTGTGCCTGCTAAGTTCCGTGATCATTTAGGTGAAACCTTTGTTCTGACCAGAGGCCTCGATAAATGCCTTTTTGGCTATCCTCTCTCTGAATGGAATACAGTTGAAGATAAACTGAAACAATTGCCACTTACTAAAAAGGATGCCCGCGCATTTACACGTTTCTTCTTTTCAGGAGCTTCAGAATGTGAGTTGGATAAACAGGGTCGTGTGAATATCGCTACACCCCTTGTTCAATATGCACAGCTTGAAAAGGATTGTGTCGTGATCGGAGTATCTAATCGAATAGAAATCTGGAGCAAGGAAAACTGGAACTCATTTGTGGAAGATTCAGAAGACTCCTTCGCAGAGATTGCAGAAAACCTAGTGGATTTTGACTTATAAAAGGGATTCATTACAACGAATACTAGCAACAGCCTGGATAAAACATAATGGTCGGTGAGAAAATACCGAGAGAAAAGAATAACGCAGCATCCGAGATGAAAACAGCTCAGAGCTAGAAAGGCGGTGGGTAATGTTTCACCACGTTACCGTATTATTAAACGAAGCAGTAAATGGCCTTCAAATCAAGGAAGACGGAACTTATGTGGATTGCACCCTTGGAGGCGCAGGACATAGCTCCGAGATTGTGAAACAGCTATCCGAAAAAGGAAGACTGATAGCTTTTGACCAGGATGACCATGCCTTAGAACATGCAAAAAGTGTGTTACATAACTATCTGGACCGGGTCATTTTCATTAAGAGCAACTTTAAACACTTAAAAGAAAAATTGTACGACCAAGGAATCACTAAGGTGGATGGAGTGTTGTTTGATCTTGGTGTATCATCCCCTCAACTGGATACTCCGGAAAGAGGGTTCAGCTATCACCATGAAGCACCGCTTGATATGAGAATGGATACGGACAGTCCGTTTAGTGCTTATGACGTTGTCAATGAGTGGCCATACGAGAAGCTGGTACGCATTTTTTTCCAATATGGAGAAGAGAAGTTTTCCAAGCAAATTGCGAGAAAAATCGAAGAATACCGAAAAACAAAGCCGATTGAGACGACTCTTGAACTGGTGGAGATCATTAAAGACGGAATACCGGCTCCTGCTAGAAGAACAGGTGGACATCCTGCAAAACGTGTATTCCAGGCAATTCGAATTGCGGTCAATGATGAACTGGGAGTATTCGAAGATGCAATTCACCAAGCCATTGATGTTTTAAGGCCGGGGGGAAGGGTTTGTGTTATCACTTTCCATTCACTTGAAGACAGAATGTGTAAGGTAGCCTTCAAAGAGAAGAGTCAGCTGCCTCAATTACCACCGGGACTACCGATAATCCCTGAGGAATTTGAACCGACACTTAAGCTCATCACTCGCAAACCGATTTTGCCAAGTGAAGATGAGTTGGAAGCGAACAATCGTGCGAGATCGGCAAAACTGAGAATTGCGGAAAAAGCGAAAGACTAATAGATAGGCACTTTTCTCAAAGAAAAAAGCCAAAAGAAAAAAATGTAGACTAGGGGGAAAGGAAATGAGTAATCTAGCTCATAAAATCCAGCGGCAACATGAAGAGCGAGTTCAGCAGTCACCAAAAAGACAATTGGTTGTTAAAAAGCGTGCCAAAATTACGCTTGGGGAAAAAGTGCTTGGCTGCATGTTCATCGGAATGCTCGCGTTTGGGTCCATCCATGTTGTATCAAGTCATGTGAGTATTTATCATGTGAACAGTGAAATTCAATCGCTTGAAGGTTCTGTGGAATCTCAATTAAAGAAAAACCGTGAACTGGAGCTTCGTGTTGCAGAAGAAAGCAGCTATGAAGTCATCTTGGAAAAAGCAAAAAACCTTGGTCTTACATTAAACGAAAATAATGTGAAGAACGTAGGGAACTGATGAATACACACAACATCGTTCAAAAAAAGAGAATTCACTTGGGAGCCGCAATTTTACTGGGATTTTTTGCGTTGCTCTTTTTTCTATTAATTGGACGGTTTTTCTACCTTCAAGCGACAGGAGAGGCACACGGGCATAACCTTTCCGCAGAGGCAAGTGAGAGATACAATGTAAACAAGACAATCAGTGCAACACGTGGAGCCATTTTTGACAGAAGTGGTGATCCGATTGCGGAAGATACTCCTTCTTTCAACCTCGTGGCTGTATTGGACGAGTCGTTGACTACAAATGAAGAAAAACCTCGTCATGTAATCAATCCCGAAGAGACAGCTGCGAAATTAGCAGAGGTCCTAGAGGCCGATCAGGGGGAGATACTTGAAAGGTTAATGCGAAACAGTAAACAAGTCGAATTCGGAGTAATAGGAAGAGATCTCCCTTTATCTGTCAAACAGGAGATTGAAGATATGAAATTGCCGGGTATCGGGTTTGTTGAAGGTGCCAAGCGCTTTTATTTTAATGGAAAATTCTCCAGTCACGTTGTCGGGTTTGCGAGGGCAAATGATGATGGTGCAGTAAGCGGGGTTACAGGGCTTGAGAAAATGCTCGAGGAAGAATTGAAAGAGCAGGATGGTTCATTGGCTGTAAAAACCGATAATAAAGGAATAAAGCTTTCGATGAATTCAGATGTCTCCTATGTCCCTGCAATCAATGGGAAAAATGTGCATCTCACATTGGATAAAACCATCCAGACTTTTTTGGAAGAAGCGATGAGCGAAGTAGCAAAGGAATATAAACCGGAAAGAATCATTGCGATTGTAGCTGATCCGAAAACAGGACAAATACTAGCGATGGGATCAAGACCAACCTTCGATCTGAACACAAGGGAAGGGTTGACGGATAATTGGAACAATGATGCAATTTCGTACAGATATGAACCTGGATCGACCATGAAAATCTTCTCTTTGGCTGCAGCCATTGAAGAAGGAGTTTATAACGGTTCTGAAATGTATCAATCTGGTTCCTACTCATTGCCAAACGACCCTGTTCCGGTTTATGACCATAATAGATCCGGATGGGGTTCCATAAGTTTTGATGAAGGTGTGCAACGCTCATCAAATGTTGCATTTGCCTTGCTGGCGGATAAAATGGGGACTGACATATTATTGGAATATATTCAGGCATTTGGCATGGATAAGCCAACCGGTATTGATCTACCTGATGAGACGACTAGTAATATCAACTTCCATTACTATCGTGACCGAATTTCTACAGCATTTGGACAGGGATCTGCTTTTACTCCAATTCAGCAGATACAGGCTGCAACTGCAGTTGCAAATGGTGGAAAGATGATGCAACCATACGTTATTGATAAAATAGTTGATCCGAACACAAATGAAGTGGTTCTGGAGAACAAACCGAAGCAGAAAGGAAAGCCTATTTCCGAAAATACAGCTGAAAAAGTACTGGACATACTGGAATCGGTGGTAAGCTCGGAAAATGGCACAGGACGTCCGTATAGTATTGAGGGTTATAGTGTAGCTGCCAAAACAGGGACAGCACAAATACCGGGTCCTGGCGGCTATTTATCTGGACATGGCGAATACATCTATTCCATTACCGGAATGGCTCCGGCAGATGACCCAGAGCTGTTAATGTATGTGGCTGTTGAAAAACCGAAAATTGCCCAGCATGAAAATGGTGCAGGGCCGGTGTCTGGGGTGTTTAATTCAGTCATGCGACGGAGTCTGCAATATTTAAGCATCCAGCCTGATGGAAAAAAACAAACGGCCCCTAAGAAGAAAGATGTCGGGGTAAAGGTGCCGAACCTTGTAGGAAAGTCTGTTCAGGATATTTCCACAGGGACTCAGGCTCCCGATTATGTGTTGGTAGGGGAAGGTAACAAAATATTGAAACAGACACCAAAAGCCGGACGTGAAGTGATAAAAGGGGAAAAGGTGATTCTGTTGACCGAAGAATCACCACCGCTTCCTGATATGACAGGATGGAGTCTGAGAGATGTCAGAAAAATTGCCAACCTTCTAGGACTTGATACAGAAATAACAGGCAATGGTTATGTGCAAAAACAGAACATCATGCCGGGAACACCGGTGGAAAAAGGGAACAGTCTGGTTGTGGAATTGGGATCTAATCGTCCTTTACCGCAAACAGAAGAAACTGCTCCTGAGGAAGAAACAGAAGAAGATGGTTGATTCGATATGAACTGCATCGTTGTTGGGTTATCTTAACCCAACAACGATGCAGTTTTTTCTATATTGAAGGCTGTTTTCGTAAACATTGTTGCTATTTCGTATTTTTCAATCAACCGTTATATTCCTTACTGTCGTGCTCTTTTCCCGGCGTACAGAATAACCTACATGCCTATTTTAAAGTAAATAAGCTGTAAAAAGTCCAATTGCCGACTTTTTATTAGTGACTAGCAACAATCTTTGAGAAAGGCTGTTTTCGTAAACTTTGTTGCTATTTCGTATTTTTACAACGACCGTTATATCTGTTGCTGTCGTGCTCTTTTCCTGGTTATTCGGAGAGATTGCATGATATTTTGAAAGTAGATACACGGTAAAAAGTCCAATTGCCGACTTTTTACAAGCGAATAGCAACAATCTTTGAGAAAAGAGCCATATTGAAAAAAGATAAGTAAGTATAAATATTTGGCGTTTTGCTAAGCTGCTGATTTCCGTTCCAGGCGCTTCGCTTTCCTGCGGGCGGTCCGTAACCCTCCTCACAACGCTTCAGGGGTCTTACCTGTCTCTTCCTCCCGCGGGAGTCTGCGCGCCTTCCACTCCAATCAACAAGGTGGTTTCATTCACCGATAGAATAACGAAAACCCCTTCTTAGTAAAGGGTCTGAAATAGTAATCAACCGATCTTACTAAAGAATTCTAGCTGTGGATTGGAGCAAATGGCGTAGACTCCTGCGGGGGAGTAGCGGCAATGTTGAGACCCCGCAGGCTTGCCGAGGAGGCTCAAGGTCGCCCCGCGGAAAGCGCAGCCATTTGCGGAAAGGAACAGCGGCGATTAACCAGTCAACTAAAGTTTTTAAGATATAAAAGAACCGGGCGGTTTTTGCCAGAGATTCTTATACCCCACAATCATTGAACACCATGAAAGTTCTAACCCCTTTCGTACAAGCATATATTACTACGAATATTAAAGGGGGTTCATATGATATGCGGGTGTCTCATGTGACGGTTCGGAGAAGATTGACCATAGTACTTATTGTTGGGATTCTACTATTTAGCATCATAGATTTGCGCTTGGGATACGTTCAAATTGCGCTGGGGAATATGCTGACAGATCGTGCCAAAGATTCTTGGAGCAGGAACATACCATTTGAGCCAGAACGGGGCGAAATACTTGACCGAAATGGGGTGCCACTTGCCACCAATATGAGTGCGCCTACAGTCCTTGTTGTTCCGAGACAAATAAAAGATCCGAATGAAACGGCAGAAAAACTGGCTGCTGTCCTCAATATGTCGAAGGAGAAGGTGTACAAGCTGGTAACTAAGAGTTCTTCCATGGAAAGGATCAATCCGGAAGGGAGGAAAATCTCCCATGAAAAAGCGAAGGAGATAAGGGCACTCGGACTTAAAGGTGTCTATATTGCTGAGGATTCCAAACGTCACTATCCATTCGGAAGTTACCTTTCCCATGTACTCGGATTTGCAGGGATTGATAATCAGGGGTTAATGGGGCTCGAACTCTATTATGACGAACAGTTAAAAGGGGAAAAGGGATACGTGCAGTTCTATTCAGATGCAAAAGGAAGGAGGATGCCTGATATTCCGGATGATTATGAGGCTCCTCAGGATGGGCTCGATCTGAAATTGACCATTGACTCAAAAGTCCAGACCATCATGGAAAGAGAGCTGGACCTGGCTCAGGAGTTGTACAATCCGGATGGGATTATTGCAATAGCGATGGACCCGAAAACGGGCGAAATATTGGCTATGTCCAGCAGACCCGATTTTGACCCTGCCCAATTCCAGGATGTAGCACCTGAAATATATAACCGAAATTTGCCTGTATGGAGTACGTATGAGCCGGGTTCCACTTTTAAGATTATTACACTTGCAGCCGCATTGGAGGAAAACAAGGTTAATTTGACGAAGGACACCTTTAATGACAGTGGAGCTGCAATGGTCGATGGGGCAAGACTTCGTTGTTGGAAAAAAGGGGGGCATGGTCATCAGACTTTCCTTGAAGTAGTGCAGAACTCTTGTAACCCGGGCTTTGTGGAGCTTGGTCAACGATTAGGTACTGATACTCTTTTTGACTATATTAAATCATTTGGTTTTGGTGAAAAAACGGGAATCGACCTTGCTGGAGAAGGGAAAGGGATTCTATTTAAACCTGAGCGGGTCGGTCCGGTGGAATTGGCTACGACCGCATTCGGTCAAGGTGTATCTGTCACTCCCATTCAACAGGTGGCGGCGGTAGCGGCAGCGGTGAATGGAGGGATTCTGTACACCCCATATATTGCAAAAGAATTCGTGGATCCGGTTACTGGGGAGGTCGTTTCAAGAAAGACTCCTGTCGAGAAAAGAAGAGTGATCTCAGAAGAAACATCGGCCCAAGTGCGATATGCATTGGAAAGTGTCGTCGCTCAAGGGACAGGAAGAAATGCCTTTGTGGATGGCTATAGAGTTGGTGGGAAAACAGGAACAGCACAAAAAGTCAAGGATGGCCGTTACATGGAAAACAACCACATCGTTTCCTTTATAGGGGTTGCGCCTGCGGACGACCCTCAACTAGTCGTCTATCTGGCAGTTGATAATCCTAAAGGAACAGTTCAATTCGGTGGTGTTGTAGCAGCTCCAATCGTTGGGAATATAATGGAGGATAGCCTAAATGCACTCGGTGTAGAAAAGAGAAAAGGCCAAATCGAGAAAGAACTGCAGTGGCCGGATGTACCGCTTGTAGAAGTTCCGGATCTAAAAGGGATGACAAGAAAAGAACTGCTTCAACAGCTGGTAACCCTTAAGCTTGATATTAGTGGAGAAGGGGATACAGTGGTACAGCAGGCGCCTGCCCCCGGTACTAAAGTGGAGGAGGGGTCCACTGTCAGAGTGTATATGGCAGGTAAAAGCGGTTCGGGTGAAGAGTGACCATCAAGGCTGTTTACCTGAAGAGGATATAAATACTATTCTTCTTCAGGGAACTGCTTTGAATATGCTGAGAGTGCATCTTTTCTCGTGTCTGTTTGGTTTAATTTCCCTAAATAGGATAGAATGGTGATAGTGGTTAGTCTATTGTTTAAAAATGCGTTTAGGTCTTCAAGTATGCAAAAGGGGTTTGATTTACATGAAACTTCAGCAACTTATACAGAATCTTCATCGATACGAAATATCCTCTGAGTATGATCCTGAAATATCTTCGATTGTCATGGATTCCCGTAAGGTCATCGAAGGGAGTTTATTTTTTTGTATCAAAGGGTACACGGTAGATGGGCATCAATTTGCCAAAGAAGCTGTTGCCAATGGTGCCGTGGCGATCATTTCTGAAAAGCTGATGGACCTCCCAGTACCGGTAATTGTGGTACCGGATACAATGAGGGCGATGGCGATTCTTGCGGATGTCTTCTACAAGCAGCCCACCCATAAACTTCATTTAATTGGTGTCACGGGAACAAATGGCAAAACGACTACAACTCACATCATAGAATCCATTTTCCAAAACCATCAACAAAAGACGGGAATGATTGGCACAATCTATATGAAAATTGGAAATACGACTTATCCTGTCAAAAATACAACTCCTGATGCATTGACGCTCCAGGAATCTTTTCACCAAATGGTGGAAAGCAAGGTGGACACAGTGGTGATGGAAGTCTCCTCCCACGCTCTCCATATGGGAAGGGTATTTGGATGTGACTTTGATGTAGCAGTATTCACCAACCTTTCCCAGGACCATTTGGATTATCATAAAACAATGGAAGAATACCAGTTTGCCAAGTCATTACTATTCTCTTCTTTAGGAAACTCCTATAACCTTTCCAAACCGAAATACGCAGTGTTGAACGCTGATGATGCTTCTAGCGATTTTTTCAGGCGTACAACCGCAGCGCAGGTTATTACGTATGGCATATACCAAAAAAGCGATATAATGGCAAAGAATGTGGTAACTAGCGCAAAAGGAACTTCCTTTGATTTAGTGTATGATAACAAGTCGATTCCAATTAAATTGAAGATGGTGGGGCAATTCAGTGTGTACAATGTTCTTGCTGCCATCAGCGCCAGTTATGTGTCGGATATTCCAATGGAAACCATTATTCCGGTGGTCGAGCGGATGACAGGTGTCCCGGGAAGATTTGAAGCGATTGAAGGGGGCCAGGACTTTACCGTTATTGTGGATTATGCCCATACTCCCGACAGTCTGGAAAATGTTTTGAAGACGACAAAACAACTTTCACAGAATCAAATATATTGTATCATCGGCTGCGGTGGAGACAGGGATCGGGCGAAACGTCCATTGATGGCGGCTGTTGCAGTGAATTATGCCAACAAAGCGATTTTCACCTCCGATAACCCACGCTCGGAAGATCCGGTACAAATCTTCAACGACATGAAATCCGGTGTTCTTAATCGCACATACGAAATTGTGGAAGATCGGAGGAAGGCCATTTTCAAGGCGATAGATCTTGCAAAAGAGGGCGATGTCGTGCTGATCGCAGGAAAGGGTCATGAAACCTACCAGGTCATCGGCGACAGGGTGCTTGAATTTGATGACAGAAAAATAGCTTTGGAGGCCATACAATCAAAAATAAGCTCATAGACTGTTAAGGTGTGAATCAATATATTTAACTATTTCCATTGACACCCGATATCCCAAATTATGAGTAAAAATTAATAAAATAGTTTGGTTTTCAAAAGAAAAACGGAAAAGATGAAAAAAAGTATTTTCATGTGAGGGAAAAACCGATAAAATTTACTTTTGGTATATCTTTTTATTTTTCAAAAAAACAAAGGAAATCCAAAACCTAAAGCCAAGGTATTATCATTCTCCAACATCAGGGACTTCGATGTATTAGAAGTTCATGTTTGGTTTGTGATAATACCTCTAATCATGAAAACAAGAGAGGAGGGAATAACGATGGAACAACAGGTTGTTTTATTTGCTATCGTTATGTCTTTTTTATTTACCGTATTATTATCACCAATTTTTATTCCCTTCCTGCGTAGACTGAAGTTCGGTCAGAGTATCAGGGAAGAAGGGCCACAGTCCCATCAAAAGAAAACAGGTACCCCGACTATGGGTGGAATTATGATTCTACTTTCCGTAACGGTCACAACACTTGTCATTACTGGACAGTTTGCTGAGGCTACTGTCGAAACCTATCTGCTATTATTCGTTATGGTTGGTTATGGTCTGCTTGGATTTTTGGATGATTTCATCAAGGTTGTTTTAAAAAGGAACCTAGGGTTGACGTCCTTGCAGAAATTGATCGGGCAAATTGTGATTGCAGTAGTCTTCTATTTTGTCTTTGTTCAATTCGAATTTTCCACAGCGGTAAGTATTCCGGGAACAAACATTTCTATCGAATTGGGATTCTTCTATGTTCTTTTTATAATCTTCTGGTTGGTTGGTTTCTCTAATGCCGTTAACCTGACGGATGGCTTGGATGGCTTGGTATCAGGTACAGCGGCAGTTGCATTCGGTGCGTTTGCGGTCCTGGCATGGTTCCAATCACAATTTGAAGTTTCCATCTTTGCTGTAGCGGTTGTTGGTTCTCTTTTAGGATTTCTGGTGTTCAATGCACATCCTGCAAAAGTGTTTATGGGAGATACAGGTTCCTTGGCGCTTGGTGGTGCAATTGCAACCGTAGCAGTTCTGTTGAAATTGGAAATCATTCTAATCATTATCGGTGGTGTCTTCGTTATTGAAACACTTTCCGTTATCATTCAGGTCATCTCCTTCAAAGCGACAGGAAGAAGGGTATTCAAAATGAGTCCTCTTCACCACCACTATGAACTTGTTGGTTGGTCGGAGTGGCGTGTTGTCGTAACTTTCTGGACGGTCGGCTTATTATGTGCAATGCTTGGAATCTATTTAGAGGTGTGGATCTAATATGAGACAAATCAACCATTACCAAGGAAAAAATGTACTGGTACTTGGATTAGCCAAAAGTGGGACGGCAACAGCAGATCTATTACATAAATTAGGTGCAAATGTAATTGTGAACGACAGAAGTCCATTGGAAGGAAATGAGCAGGCTCAGTACCTTCAATCCAAAGGAATGGAAGTTGTATGTGGGGGTCACCCGACCAACATATTTGACCAAAGGATCGATGTTGTTTTTAAAAACCCTGGTATTCCATATAGCAACCCATTAGTGGAGTTGGCTTTGCAAAAAGAGATATCCGTATTAACGGAAGTGGAACTTGCCTATCAGATCAGCGAGGCTCCTTTTATCGGGATTACCGGATCAAATGGAAAAACGACCACCACTACGCTGATTGATGAAATGCTTGTTGCTGATGAAAAAGGCCCACTTATTGCCGGTAATATCGGTAAGGTCTCAGTAGAAGTGGCACAGGAAGCATCGGATGCGAACGTAATGGTTACAGAACTATCATCCTTTCAATTGATGGGGATTGAATCATTCCGACCTAAAATTTCCATTCTGTTAAACATTTTTGAGGCGCATTTGGATTATCACGGGACGTTGGATGAGTACGCAAAAGCGAAAGCAAGAATTTTCATGAATCAAACGAGTGAGGATTTTGCAGTTGTGAATGCAGATGATTCTGTGGTAATGAAGCTGGCTGAAGGGATTAGTCCGGTCCTTGTACCATTTTCCACCACTTCAAAAGTGGATGGCGCGTATCTGGAAGAGGGGTTCGTCTGCTTTAAAGACGAGAAAGTGATGTCCATCGAGGATATTGTGCTTCCGGGAAAACATAATCTGGAGAACATTCTCGCTGCTGTAGCTGCTGTAAAGCTCATTGGCACAAGCAATGAAGCCATCAAAAAAGTGCTTTCAAGCTTTTCTGGTGTAAAACACAGGTTGCAGTTCATTGACCTTTTGGAAGGCCGGCGTTTTTACAATGATTCAAAAGCAACCAATATACTGGCAACACAAAAAGCACTTTCAGCTTTTGAAGAAAATGTCATCCTTCTTGCGGGAGGGCTTGATCGAGGTAATGAATTCGATGACCTACTACCATACCTTGCAAATGTCAAAGTATTGATCACTTTTGGTGAAACTGCGGAAAAATTAAAGAGAACAGCTGCTTTAGCTGGAATAAAACAAATTAAACATGTCGATAATGTGGAAAAAGCCGTTCCGGTGGCTTATGAAATGTCAGAAAACGGAGATGTTATCCTATTGTCACCTGCTTGTGCGAGCTGGGATCAATATAAAACATTTGAGCAACGTGGAGACATTTTTATAGACGCCGTGCATAAGCTTAAGTAAGGGCTTGGCCACATATTCAAGAGGCTTTGTTCTGATAGCTTTCTCCTTTAAGGGGTAAGCATACGGACAGAGCCTTTTTTGGCTAACACTTCGGATGTAGCTATAAGTGCACATCTATTGCCCTAATTTTAGTAGTTGAGGTGTTCCACGTTGGCAAATAAGCGATCGACTCCGGACATAATCTTGATCTTAACCACCCTGACCCTGCTCGCGGTCGGGCTTATCATGGTGTACAGTGCGAGTGCGGTTTGGGCCGATTACAAGTTCCAGGACACTTTCTTCTTTGCCAAAAGGCAGTTGCTTTTTGCCGGATTAGGAGTAGTGGCGATGTTCATGATCATGAATGTCGACTATTGGACATGGAGAACCTGGGCAAAGCTAATTATTCTTGTTTGCTTTTTTCTTCTTGTCATTGTATTGATTCCCGGAGTGGGAATGGAACGAAATGGCTCACGAAGCTGGATTGGGGTAGGAGCCTTTTCTGTTCAACCTTCGGAATTTATGAAAATAGCGATGATTGCTTTTCTTGCCAAATATCTTAGTGAAAATCAGAAAAAGATCACTTCATTTAAAAAAGGCTTGGTGCCAAGCCTCTCGCTTGTATTTTTGGCATTCGGGATGATCATGTTGCAACCCGACCTTGGAACGGGAACAGTTATGGTCGGTACTTGTATTGTCATGATTTATGTTGCTGGTGCAAGAATCAGTCATTTTGTGGGACTTGGACTAGTAGGAGTAGCAGGCTTCGTTGCTCTTGTGTTATCCGCACCGTATCGAATCAAGCGGATCACCTCATTTTTAAATCCTTGGGAAGATCCTTTAGGAAGTGGATTTCAGATCATTCAATCCTTGTATGCTATAGGCCCCGGTGGACTACTTGGTCTTGGGTTGGGGCAAAGCAGACAGAAATTCTTCTATTTACCAGAGCCGCAGACTGACTTCATTTTTGCCATCCTGGCGGAGGAACTCGGCTTTATCGGGGGTTCATTTGTCGTCCTTCTTTTTGCACTCCTGCTATGGCGAGGGATTCGGATTGCCCTTGGTGCACCGGACCTGTATGGAAGCTTTTTGGCAGTTGGAATAATCGCAATGATTGCTATTCAGGTTATCATCAACGTTGGGGTGGTAACTGGACTTATGCCTGTTACGGGCATAACTCTTCCTTTTCTTAGTTACGGTGGGTCATCATTGACACTGATGTTGCTTGCTGTTGGTATTCTGCTGAATATAAGTAGATATGCGAAATATTAGATGAGTAAAGCCGATTCCGGTATCCGGGGTCGGTTTTCTATTACATTATGGGACATTATATGACAAAAAATAAAAATTTCATTACAATAACTAATATTCGTTGCACATCTTTAACAAGGGATATACTATTAAAGTACTGTGCGATAATTATTTGGCACATAGCTTTTTATAACAGAAATTTTCAATAGAAGAAAATATGCATAATGACAAAAACAGGTTTAGGATCTAGGTATAATAGGGTAATTAAATATAGTCCTTTTTATAAATTACATAATTGTCATGAACCGACTTCATGGTGTGATAGGCTGATGTACCGTTACAATTTGCTTTGCATACTATAGGTATTATCAGCTACCGACTCACATCCACTTGAAACGAAGTCTTATTTCCTACTTTTAAAAGTTGGGTTCTGTTATAGAATGTTTTTGCTTTAGGAATTTCGGCTGTGTTCGGAGCGTTTGGCGAATACTCTCACGCGAAAATCAACTGCGATGTCCAACAGAGCCAATAGTTATGAAAATTGTTATAGGAACGTGGATTTAGGAGGATTTTATATTGGAACAGTTAGTGAAGGATTTAAAAGAAAAGGAAGTAGGTAAAGTACTACCAAATGAACCCTTGGCAAATCATACGACCATGAAAATCGGTGGACCTGCTGATATTCTCGTGGAACCGAATAGTCTGGAAAAACTGCAGGAAACGATGAAACTCATTAGTAAATATAATGTTAAATGGACTGCAATCGGACGCGGCTCCAACCTTTTGGTTTCCGATCTCGGAATCGAAGGAGTCGTTATAAAGCTTGGAGCCGGCATGGATCATATGGAACTGAAAGGAAACGAAGTCCATGTGGGTGGAGGCTATTCCCTGATTAAGCTTGTGACTATCATCAGTAAAAAGGGGCTTTCCAACCTTGAGTTTGCTGCTGGCATCCCCGGAACTGTCGGAGGGGCGGTTTATATGAACGCAGGCGCACATGGATCCGATATGTCCAAGGTCCTTCAAAAAGCCCATATTCTTTTTGAAGATGGAAAAATGGAATGGTTGACTGCTGAAGAGTTGAACTTTTCATATCGGACATCCTTGCTTCAAAAAGAAAGGCCAGGTATCTGCCTTGAAGCAGTACTGAATGTAGGAGAAGGGGATAGGGAGGAAATCGTTGCCTTGCTTCAAAAGAATAAAGATTATCGCAGGGATACTCAGCCATTTACTTACCCATGTGCTGGAAGCATATTCAGAAATCCACTTCCTAATTATGCGGGACAGTTAATTGAGAAGGCCGGGTTAAAGGGATATAAAATCGGTGGAGCAAAGGTTTCCGATATGCATGCGAACTTCATTGTTAATGATGGTGGAGCTAAAGCGCAGGATGTATTGGATTTGATAGATTTCATCAAAAAAACAGTAATGGAAGAAAACAATATTAAGCTTGAAACGGAAGTTGAAATTATAGGAAGAAAATAGTAGTTTTTTTCCGTATTTTCACCCCATATATGATATAATTATGCTAGAAAATTAATGCATAATAACAGCGTGCTAAAGGGCGCGCGGTGGGGTGAAATAGTTTTAAATGGAAAAAGGGAAAGTAGTGACGCTGGAAGATCGTGTACCTAAAATCAAACAGCAGAGAAAGCACAAGACAAACAGAAGATTGATTATATATTTGTCCTTATTTTTCATTTTATTGTTTTTGATTATTTACTCGCAATCTTCATTCAGTAAAGTTTCCGGCATAGCTGTGGATGGAAATGTACATGTATTAGATGATGAAATCATTAAGATCAGTGAGATTACAAATGAGACAAGCATCTGGCGTGTGAATGTAGAGAAAGTATCTGAATTGATTCAGCAGCATAAAGAAATTTCTGGTGTTGAGGTTCAGAGAAAATTTCCCAATAGTGTAGAGATCAGTATTGAAGAATATAAAAGGGTCGCATATATATATGAAAGCGGAAACTATTACCCTGTCATGGAAAATGGTAAAATGCTTTCTGTTTTGGACGATAAGGATGCTTTGCCTGACGATGCACCACTTATGATGAATTGGAAAAACGGAGAAATGGTCGAGAATTTTATCGTGGAGCTGATAAAGCTGCCGGAATCCATCATTTACTCCATCTCGGAAATACATCATACACCTACTGATATCGACCCTTATCACATCACGATGTTTATGAATGACGGTTTTGAGGTCAGTGCAACAATTAGGGATTTCTCGAGAAAAATGGTTGCATACCCTTCCATAATCGAACAATTAGATCCATCTGTTAAAGGGATCATTAACTTGGAGGTAGGTACATTCTTCAAACCGTACGAATCAGGTGGAGAGGAAGAGGAAGAAACAGATGAAAGTGACAGGTAAACATGTTGTCTTATCTTTCGTTTGTCTAGTCCTTGGTTTTATCGTCTCTTATTCTTATCAACTTACACAAGAGGAAGAAATCTTAGGTACAGACAGACAATGGCAACGTGATCGGGCAATTAGGGAATCATTGATCAGAACGGAAGAGAGGAACCTTGAACTTCAACAAGAGCTCCAGAAAAAACAAGAGGCTGTGCAAAACATTGAGGAAGAACTTGCTGCAGGTGAACAGCTACTATTTAATCTGGTGGAAGATGTGGACAAGCTCAGAATGTATAATGGGAATGTCAAAGTTCAGGGGGAAGGGGTGGAGGTAACGCTAGCTGACGCTTCCTACGTCCCCTCGGAAGAGAATATCAATAATTACATCGTACATGAAAACCATGTATTCAAGGTGATGAATGAACTGTTTATATCCGGTGCTGCTGCAATAGCCATTAACGGACAGAGAATCACCAAGGATTCATACGTCATCTGCAATGGCCCCGTAATAACTATTGACGGAAATCAATATCCGGCTCCATTCGTTATTACCGCTATAGGAGATTCCGAGGTTCTGATTCCGGCTCTTAATATCCTGGGCGGGGTGAAGGATCAACTGATAGCAGACAATATTACAGTGAAAATGCAAAAGAAGGATTTAGTAGTTCTTGACCCGGTAATTCGATAAACTCTGTTTAAAGCCGGCTTTAAGGCTTATTGCATGCTTTATGAGGTTAGGTGTACAAGTTGGACAAACGTAAATTCAGTTTTACAATTATAACAGTTATTGTTGGTTTGATGATTGCCATACAATTTCAAACAGTGAAACAACCTATTATCCGTGATACTCGTGATACATGGCAGCTTCGCAGTGACTTGAATCGTGAACAGGAAATTCAGTCCCAGATAATCCATGAAATCAGGAAGTACGAAGGAATGCTGAAAGAGTATTCCAAAGAACGGGAAGAATCCAAAGAAAATATCGTACGTGAAACCTTGGAAGAACTAAAAAAAGAAGCAGGGTTAACCGAAATGAATGGACCAGGCATTAAGATGACAGTCAAACCTTTATTTGATGAAGACATAATCGGGAACGTGCAGGAAAATATATCTGCAGATCTTTTAAGAAGATTTGTAAATGAATTGAATTCCTATGGTGTTGATGAAATAAGCATTGCCAATCAGCGGGTTGTAAGCAATACGGTCATTAGAGAAATCAACGGCCGTACGAAAGTGAACAATGCTTGGATACCTAATGCGAATTTTGAAATCATTGTGATTACGAGTGACCCGACAAAGCTCTATAACCGATTGCAGGTATCAAGGGCAATGGATGAATTTGCAATAGAAAACTTATTATTGGAAGTTTCCACCCCTATCAATCAAGTAACTGTGCCTGCTTATGACGAGCAGATCCGTGTGAAGTATATGGAACCGGTTAAAGCTGGGAAGGAGGGGAACTAACCATGTGGCTTCCTCTCCTGGGGTTGATTATAGGAATTGTCTTGGGACTCTATTCCGAAATTCGTGTGCCGGACGAATATTCCAATTATTTATCGATAGCAGTGCTTGCTGCGCTCGATACTTTGTTTGGAGGAATACGTGCTCACCTGCAAAACAATTATGATGATAAAGTATTTGTATCAGGATTCTTCTTTAATATCCTGCTTGCTGCAAGTTTAGCTTTTCTAGGCGTACATCTTGGTGTAGACTTATATTTAGCTGCAGTTTTCGCCTTCGGAGTAAGGCTATTCCAAAACATAGCAGTGATTAGAAGGATATTATTATCCAAATGGTCACTCTCTAAAGAAAAAAACGAAAAAAAATGATTTTAAAAAAGGGAAAACATCATATTTGTGGAATACTTTCTAATATAATATGTTTTTTCAGGTGTTGTTCTTAAATAATTAGTTGTTTTTTAGGAGTAGAAGGAGGTGCCATAGAATGAACAGCAATGAAATATACGTCAGTTTGGACATCGGTACATCCAGTGTTAAAGTAATCATTGGAGAAATGGTGAATGATACTTTAAATATTATTGGAGTCGGTAATGTAAAATCAACAGGATTAAGAAAAGGATCTATAGTAGACATAGATGAAACTGTTCATTCCATTAATAAGGCAATTGAACAGGCTGAGAGAATGGTAGGGATGCCGATTAATAGAGTGGTTGTCGGTGTCACTGGAAACCATGTACAGCTTCAGGATTGCCATGGAGTGGTGGCCGTTTCAAGTGAAAACAGGGAAATAGGGGATGAAGACATCGCTCGCGTCATTGATGCAGCACAGGTCTTTTCCATACCCCCTGAAAGAGAAATCATCGACTGTATCCCTAAGCAGTTCATCGTGGATGGGTTGGATGAAATCAATGATCCGAGAGGGATGCTTGGTGTTCGACTTGAGATGGAAGGTACCATTATTACAGGATCGAAAACAGTCTTACATAACTTACTGCGTTGTGTAGAGAAAGCAGGGCTGGAAATTACGGATATCTGCCTGCAGCCGCTTGCATCAGGATCTATTGCTTTATCGAAGGATGAGCGTAATCTTGGTGTGGCACTTGTGGATATAGGTGGTGGGTCGACTACTATTGCCGTTTTTGAAGATGGGTTCTTGAAAGCCACTAGTGTTCTACCTGTTGGCGGGGAATACATCACCAAGGACATTTCAATAGGATTGCGCACTTCCACAGAAGACGCAGAAAAAATCAAACAAAAACATGGACATGCATTCTATGATCATGCTTCCGATGAAGAAGTGTTCAGTGTACCTATTATTGGAAGTGATCAGCATCAACAGTTTAGCCAACTTGAAATTTCTGATATTATAGAAGCAAGAATGGAAGAGATTTTCGAGCTTGTGCAACATGAGATTAAAAGATTAGGTGTCCGCGAGATTCCAGGCGGATTTGTATTGACTGGCGGAGTAGTATCGATGCCAGGTGTGCTGGAATTGGCGCAACTGATACTTAACAACAATGTAAGGAAAGCTGTTCCGGATTATATTGGCGTGAGAGAGCCTCAATATACAACAGGAGTGGGACTTATCCAATTTGCATATAAAAATGCAAAGCTGCAAGGCAGAAAAATTGAAGCTACCACAGCACCAAGCGAATACCCAGAAAAACGTAGTGGAAAACAAACTCAGCAAAAAGGAAAGCAAACAAAGCCTGTAAACGAAGAAGAAAAAGTGGGCAATAAAGTTAAGAAATTCTTCGGATTATTCTTTGAATAACTAAAGATATTGTTAACCGGGGAAACCATAGCTGTTGATTGTAGCACGGGGTGAAGACTCCAGCGGGAGGTAGCGGTAGACTTGAGACCCCTGAAGCGTTGCGAGGAGGCTCAAGCACCGCCCCGCGGAAAGCGAAACCCAGTGCGGAAATCAACAGCGGCGTTAAACAGGTCTTTATATAAGGATAAAGCTTATGTTTGCAAGTACTTTCGAGAAATAGGAGGAACAGTCATGTTAGATTTTGATAATAGTATCGATCAATTAGCTACCATAAAAGTAATCGGAGTTGGGGGAGGCGGAAACAACGCTGTAAACCGTATGATAGAACATGGTGTTCAAGGAGTGGAGTTCATCGCAGTAAATACGGATGCTCAAGCTCTAAACCTATCAAAAGCAGAAGTAAAAATGCAAATTGGCGGTAAACTAACTCGCGGACTTGGTGCAGGTGCAAATCCTGAAGTCGGTAAGAAAGCTGCTGAAGAAAGCAAAGAGCAATTGGAAGAAGTACTCAAAGGTGCGGACATGGTTTTCGTAACTGCTGGTATGGGTGGAGGTACCGGTACTGGTGCTGCACCTGTTATCGCTCAGATTGCGCGAGACCTTGGAGCTTTGACAGTCGGTGTTGTAACAAGACCATTCACTTTCGAAGGCCGTAAACGTGCAACACAAGCAGCAGGCGGTATTGCTTCCATGAAAGAAGCTGTAGATACTTTAATCGTAATTCCTAACGATCGTCTTCTTGAAATCGTTGATAAAAATACGCCAATGCTTGAAGCGTTCCGTGAAGCGGATAATGTTCTACGTCAAGGTGTACAAGGTATCTCTGACTTAATCGCTACTCCAGGTTTAATTAACCTTGACTTTGCTGACGTGAAAACAATCATGTCCAACAAAGGTTCCGCGTTAATGGGAATCGGTGTAGCAACTGGTGAAAGCCGTGCAGCAGAAGCGGCGAAAAAAGCAGTATCTTCACCACTACTTGAAACTTCCATCGACGGAGCTCAAGGTGTTCTTATGAACATTACCGGCGGAACAAACCTTAGCTTGTATGAAGTGCAGGAGGCTGCCGATATCGTAGCATCCGCTTCTGACCAAGAAGTGAACATGATCTTCGGTTCTGTTATTAACGAAAACCTTAAAGATGAAATTGTTGTTACGGTAATTGCGACTGGTTTCAGTGAAGCTGAAATCAACCACACAAAACAAGGTGCACGTCCGGTTTTCGGCGCTCAAAAGGCACCTTCTCAAAAACCGCAACAACGTGAAGTGAGACGCGAGGAACCTGTTCACCAACAGCAGGAACAGCAACCACAGGAGCCACGCCGTCAGCAACAACCTCAACAACAGGAAGAAACTTTGGATATTCCAACGTTCCTGCGTAACAGAAACCGCCGCCGCTAATCTGTATTAGCTGGCTTAAATAAAAAGAAGCACCAAACCAATCATTGATTGGTTTGGTGCTTTTTTGGTTTAGATGTTTCGCTAACACAAAAACCCTCAACACCCCCTCCGACAAATAAGCAAAAAAACCTTCAAAAATTGTATTCTACTATCGGCAGGAACTGACAGACTTTCTACTAGCAGTGATTTATACTAGTTTCAAAACTAAAAGGTATAAATGAGGGACTCAATGTGACCGTATATTTAGATGCAATCTGGCTACTGAATTTCGGCTTTGATTTTCTGCTTTTAAAGATTACAGGTCTGATCCTGAAGCGTCAGGTCGTGACCTGGAGGCTATTACTTGGGGCGTTTATCGGCTCTTTAATTGTAGTACTCATGTTTACACCTGCACAAATGCTTGTAGCAAACCCTTTTGTGAAAATGTTCCTTTCTCTCACTATCATTCTTACAGCATTCGGCTTTCACAGATTAAGGACTTTTCTAGAGAATCTGACCGTGTTCTATGTAACAACCTTTGCGGTTGGGGGAGGCATGTTAGCGGTCCATTATGCATTGCAAGTCGATCAGCGTTTTGCAAACGAGAGCATTCAAAGCCTTACAAGCGGACTTGGAGACCCAGTTTCATGGATGTTCGTTCTCATCGGTTTTCCGGTACTTTTATACCTTTCCAAAAAGCAATTTAGTGCAGTGGAAACAAGAAAATTCAAATATGATCAACTCGCCACTATTACAATTACAATTGAAAAGGATGTGATCTCGTTATCAGGTCTCCTGGATAGTGGTAACCAACTTCTGGACCCTATTACCAAAACTCCTGTCATGATAGTAGAAGTGGCAACTCTTCAAACATTCATCCCAGAAGAAATCATACAAGCTATGGACTCCATAGAACAAACGCAAGGTTGGCCAACTTTTTCAGATGAAACCAGGTGGGTCGAGAGGATCAGAATCATACCTTACCGGGCAGTTGGAAAAGAAACAACTTTGATGCTGGCAATTAAACCGGATAAGGCAATCATTCACCATGATAACAAGCGGTATGAAACAAGTAAGTTCCTATTGGGACTAACAAAAACACAGCTTTCCTCCGAAGGGGACTATGTTTGTATTGTTCATCCTAAAATGCTTCAAGGAGAAGTGGTGGAGCGGGTTTCATAAAGATAGCAAATCAAGAATCTATCTAACCATCATAGTAGATTGGATCTGCATTGATAGGACCTGAGAGCAAGTGAATTGATGGCATAAATAGCTAACGTTAAGATTGCCAGCTAGAGTAACCAGTCGGTCCGTAAATAAAAGGAGGAGTTATTTTGGGTAAATTAAAAATAAAGATCACCTATTTATGGTACAAATTATTAATCAAATTGGGATTAAAAACAGATGAGATCTATTACATCGGGGGAAGTGAAGCACTCCCACCACCTTTGTCAAAGGAAGAAGAAGCACATCTACTTATAAAATTGCCTAAAGGTGACCAGGCTGCAAGATCCATTCTGATCGAAAGAAACTTGAGACTTGTCGTCTATATTGCAAGAAAGTTTGAGAACACGGGGATCAACATTGAGGACTTAATCAGTATCGGCACAATCGGACTCATAAAAGCTGTTAATACATTCAATCCGGAGAAAAAGATTAAGTTGGCTACGTATGCCTCAAGATGTATTGAAAACGAAATATTGATGTACTTAAGAAGAAATAATAAGGTGCGTTCGGAGGTTTCTTTTGACGAACCTTTAAATATTGATTGGGATGGAAACGAGCTGTTATTGTCAGACGTTCTCGGTACAGAAGAAGACATCATCACAAAAGACCTTGAAGCCAATGTGGATCGTAAACTCCTTATGAAAGCACTTGAACAACTTAATGATCGAGAGAAACAGATTATGGAACTTCGTTTTGGGCTCATTGGTGGTGAAGAAAAGACGCAAAAAGATGTAGCTGATATGTTGGGAATCTCGCAATCATATATCTCAAGATTGGAAAAACGAATCATTAAAAGGTTAAGAAAAGAATTCAACAAAATGGTTTAAAAAATTTTCAGGCAAAAATTCCAGTACTAATAAGCATTGTCATTATTTGTCAGAATAGATAGATTTCTGCATATGCATATTTTTCCCTCCTGAGGAGATACTTAACTCTGAACAGCAACTCCTGTAAGGAGGGGAAAGAATGACACGTAATAAAGTTGAAATTTGCGGTGTGGACACCTCAAAACTTCCCGTTCTGAAAAATGAAGAAATGCGGAAGTTATTTCGTGAAATGCAAAGTGGTGAACTATCCGCTCGTGAAAAACTTGTTAATGGTAACCTAAGGCTTGTATTAAGTGTTATTCAACGGTTTAATAACCGTGGAGAATTTGTTGATGACTTATTTCAAGTAGGGTGCATTGGGTTGATGAAATCCATTGATAACTTCGATTTGGGTCAGAACGTTAAGTTTTCTACATATGCAGTGCCGATGATCATCGGAGAAATCAGACGTTATTTACGTGACAATAACCCGATAAGAGTGTCGAGGTCGTTGCGTGATATTGCCTACAAAGCGCTGCAAGTGAGAGAAAGGTTAATGAGTGAAACATCAAGGGAACCGACGGCTGAAGAAATTGCGAAAGTTTTGGAAGTACCTCATGAAGAAATCGTTTTCGCACTTGATGCCATACAGGACCCTGTTTCTCTTTTCGAGCCGATCTATAACGATGGTGGAGATCCCATATATGTATTAGATCAAATAAGTGATGAAAAGAACAAGGATATCCAATGGATTGAAGAAATTGCATTAAAAGAAGGCATGCGGCGATTGAATGACAGAGAAAAGCTCATTTTAAGAAAACGGTTCTTTCAAGGAAAAACACAGATGGAAGTTGCTGATGAAATCGGAATTTCGCAAGCTCAAGTATCTCGCCTGGAAAAGGCGGCAATCAAACAGATGAACAAGAATATTCAAAGCTAATGCAGGATAATATAAAGAAAAAGAATCAGTGTCCTATGCAACAAATGGGCACTGATTCTTTTTTTTGGACAAGTTATTTGGTTTT
Organism: Bacillus sp. LL01; assembly: GCF_001037965.1. NCBI lineage: Bacteria > Bacillati > Bacillota > Bacilli > Caryophanales > Bacillaceae > Bacillus > Bacillus sp. LL01. Next base: position 453,712 of record NZ_LFEL01000003.1, read on the forward strand.
AAGGTTTTTTTGAATGCAGTTACCATGTTGATTGGAGTGAAAGGCGCGAAGACTCCTGCAGGGGAGTAGCGACAATCTTGAGACCCCGCAGGGTGCAGCAGCAGCCCGAGGAGGCTCAAGGTCGCCCCGCGGAAAGCGAAGCTATTTGCGGAAATCAACAGCGGTGTACACCCAAGAACTAAAATTCAGTACTTTTTCAGTGGCCTCCAGGATTGCCGAGGAGGCTGCCGGACCGCCCACTGGAAAGCGAAGCGCCTGTAACGGAGATCAACAGTTAAATGCAAATCTAAAGGTTTAACAGAATGTGTCTAAAATCTAAGTTGAAACTATTTCATTTTCCCTTCATGAAGATGGAGTCAAGTATCATATAGTTTAATATGATGTAAAAAATGGGGGAATGGCAATGGTGAAAATATCTGATTTTCAAACGAAAGATGTTGTAAGTGTTTCAGATGGAAAAAAGCTTGGAAACATCGGTGATATTGATATTAATTTAACAAATGGAAAAATTGAGGCCATTATCATTACAGGCGGGGGAAAGATGCTTGGTTTTTTTGGGAAAGATGAAGAAGTTGTCATCCCGTGGCGTAATATTGTTAAAATTGGTGCTGATGTAATACTTGTTCGTTATCAAACGAAGATAGAAACAGCTTACGAGGAATAAAACGCGAAAAAAGCTGTCGAAACATACATTATAATTCAATGTTTATAGAAAAATGTGGTACAATATGAAGGAATATCAGCGTAATCAATAAAGAAGGTGTCACAAATGACAGAGCCATTTGTTCTAGAAAAAGAACAAGCGTTGACTCTCCCACGTTGGAAAAGAAAAAATCCGGACTTGGTTGTCGGCTTTACAACAAAAAATGGAGGAGTCAGTGAAGGACATTTCAATACACTAAATATGGGCTTGCATGTTAAGGATTCAATAAAGGCAGTTTGTCAAAACAAAGAGATTCTTGCTGAACTATTGAACATGCCCACCGGAAATTGGGTGGGCTGCGATCAAACCCATGAAGATAATATTGTAAGAGTTGAAAGATCCCATACAGGCAAAGGGGTATATACTTATAGTACTGCACTGGCAGGTACTGATGGCATATACACAAATTGCAAGGATGTATTGTTAACACTATGCTTTGCTGATTGCGTACCATTGTATTTCTTTGCTCCTGATCATTCCATGGTTGGAATTGCCCACGCTGGTTGGAAAGGCACAGTTAAAAACATTGCAGGCAAGATGATAGACAAATGGAAGTCGGAAGGAATAAACGCTGATTCTGTTCTTGTAGCGATTGGCCCATCCATTTCCGCTCAAGCCTATGTTGTGGATGATTTTGTTGCTGATAAAGTTAAGGATGCTCTTTCTTCTGAAACACAGGAAGGTTTTTTGAAAGTAGTGTCCAAAGGGCAATTTGAACTGGATTTAAAAAGAGTAAATTATGAACTTCTCTTGCAATCTGGCGTCAAAGAGGAAAACATACTTTACAGCTCTTTTTGTACAAGCTCGGATGATTCCTTGTTTTTTTCCCATCGGCGAGATAAGGGGAAAACTGGAAGAATGATGAGTTTCATCGGTTTGAAAGGAGCGAATGGATAATGAGTAATCTGCGTTCAGTCGAGGAAAACCTTGGAGAAATCCGGGAAAACATCCGTGATGTATGTGAACGAACAAATCGTTCGCCGGAAGAAATACAAATAATTGCTGTTACTAAATATGTTTCAACTGAAAGAGCGGAAGAAGCCGTCACTTCAGGAGTAAAACACTTAGGTGAAAATCGAGATGAGGGCTTACTGAAGAAATGGGATGTACTCTCCAATCAGGCAACATGGCATTTCATCGGATCATTGCAATCCAAAAAAGTGAAGAAAATCATTGATAAAGTGGATTATATCCACTCCCTAGATCGTGAATCACTGGCAGAAGAGATACATAAACGTGCTGATAAGACTGTAAAATGCTTTGTCCAAGTAAACGTATCAGGGGAGAATTCTAAGCATGGTCTTTCGGAAGAAGGTGTGCTTGAATTTGTAGAAAAACTCAAAGCCTACCCGAGTATACAAGTGGTTGGATTAATGACTATGGCACCTTACACCGAGGATGAAACAGCATTGCGGAAATGTTTTCGTGGTCTGAAGTCGCTTCAACACCAAATTCAAGTGATGAACCTGCCATATGCACCATGTGAAGAATTGTCCATGGGCATGTCCAATGACTATATGATAGCTATTGAAGAAGGTGCAACATTTATCCGTATTGGAAGTGCGCTTGTCGGAAACGAACAATAATTTGGAGGTGTAAGGCATGACAATTAAATCGAAATTCAAAAGCTTCTTTGCTTTAGATGACGATGAGTATGAATACAAGGAAACGGATGCATATGAGGAAGAAGAGACAGTTGAGGAGACCAGAAGGACAAGATCTGGTACGACCCAACCGGCTAAACAAAATGTGGTAAGCCTGCAAAGTGTCCAGAAGACATCTAAAGTGGTCCTATATGAGCCAAGGTCTTATTCGGAAGCACAGGATGTTGCAGATCATTTAAAGAATCGCAGGGCTATCATAGTCAATTTGCAGAGAATTGACATGGATCAGGCGAAAAGAATTGTGGATTTCCTAAGCGGCACCGTTTATGCCATTGGCGGTGATATCCAGCGCATCGGACAGAATATTTTTCTGTGTACTCCCGATAATGTGGATGTATCTGGATCGATATCAGAAATTATGCAGCAAGAGCAGGAAGAATATACTGACAAGAGGTGGTAGACGTACATGGATATGTTCTTTTATTTACTAGACAGATTGGTTTTTTTCTATACAATTGCTTTAATCATCTATATTTTCATGTCTTGGTTCCCAGGAGCCAGGGAATCTTCATTCGGTAGAATACTGGGAAGAATTTGTGAGCCCTACCTGGACATGTTCCGCCGAATCATTCCGCCGCTTGGGATGATTGATATTTCCCCGATCGTAGCTATTTTTGTATTAAGATATGCAGTATTAGGGTTGGCGGCACTGTTTAGAATGCTGGGTCTTTATTAAAAAGTAGGGGATCTCGTATAAGCGGATTCCCTATTTAACTTTTGTATGAGTAGAGTGATAATATGAGTATTTATCAACACTTTCGTCAGGAAGAGCATGAGTTTATTGATCAGGTACTGGAATGGAAAGAGACAGTAATGGACCAGTATGTAGCCAAACTGACAGACTTTCTAGACCCACGTGAACAAGATATCGTGAGAAGTGTTATTGGAAATAATGATGATGTCATGCTTGCTCTTCACGGTGGAGCAGAGGGAGCAGAAAGGAAGCGTGCACTTCTGTATCCGCCTTACCTCACGCCCACAGCAGATGATTTTCTATTAAAGGCATATGATTTGTCTTATCCGGACAAATTTGTTCAGATTGAACATAGGCAAATACTCGGTTCATTAATGGGGATAGGCTTAAAAAGAAGTAAATTCGGTGACATCTACTTTCACGAAAAAAATGTACAGTTAGTTTTAAGCTCGGAAGTAAGCACATTTGTCGAGCTTCAATTCCAGGAGGTGGGCCGAGTAAAGATATCTCTTACCACTTTACCTCTGAGCGGATTGAATGCGACCGAATCCAGCTGGGAAGAAAAGTCGACCACAGCAGCTTCATTAAGGTTGGATGTTATGATAGCTTCCATCTACAATCTCTCCAGGCAAAAAGCCCAGTTGCTGATCGACGGGAAAAAAGTGAAAATCAACTGGAAACTTGTAGAGCAGACTGCGTTTGAATGCCAAGAAGGGGACATCCTATCTGTAAGGGGCTATGGCCGAAGTAAACTCGTCACCATTGATGGAAAAACGAAAAAAGACAAATGGAGAATTATTGTAGGAAAACAAAAATAATTTATTGTTTGGCAGGAAATCGAGTAAACCTGTCGAATAATGTTAAGTACTAGAAGAGATTTTAATGGAGGTGGCATCAATGCCCTTAACACCGCTTGATATTCACAATAAAGAGTTCAATAAGGCTTTTCGTGGTTATGATGAAGATGAAGTAAATGAATTTCTTGATCAGGTCATCAAGGACTATGAAATGATTTTACGCGAGAAGAAAGAACATGAGGAAAAGGCAAAAGAATTAAATGACCGCCTATCTCATTTTACTACCATTGAGGAAGCTTTGAATAAATCCATTTTGGTGGCGCAAGAATCCGCGGAAGATGTAAGAAGGAACGCACAGAAGGAAGCCAAGCTGATCATTAAGGAAGCGGAAAAGAACGCTGACCGCATCATTAACGAATCACTATTAAAGTCTAGAAAGCTGCAAGTGGAGATCGATGAGTTGAAAAAACAATCAAAGATTTTCCGAAACCGTTTCAAGATGCTTGTTGAAGCACAATTGGAACTTATTGATAATGATGACTGGGACCACTTGATGCAATATGAGGAAAAAGATAAAGAATTAGAAGAAAGTGGAGTATAACCTTGACGATATAAGGTTATATTCAGTATAATAACGAAACAAATCAAAGTTTTTTCATATGATAGATAAATGAACTTATTAACATCATACAGAATAGAAAGCGTTGATAGGGACAGTAGTTTCTCTTACCACTTATAAAAGCGAATCGGGGACGGTGTAAGCCCGGTATAAGGAGAGAAATGAACATCACCCTGGAGCACTGGACTGAAGGCGGCCCGCTTGTAAGTTCAGTCGTCACATTCACGTTACGAATGCTAAAGTGGACCGGATTCCTGTTAGAATGGCAGGCTGGTCAATTTAGGGTGGTACCACGGGAGATTCTCTCGTCCCTTTTTTGGGATGAGAGGATTTTTTTATTTGTCTTCGTAAATATAGCTTAAGAAGTTTTAAGGATTTCTAGCAGGTGATTGGAGCAAATTGCGTAGACTCCAGCGGGGGAGTAGCGACAATGTTGAGACCCCGCAGTGTAGTGAGGAGGATCAAGGTCGCCCCGCGGAAAGCGAAGCCATTTGCGGAAACCACCAGCGTAGTTAAAACAAACTAAAAAAGTGAAAGTTGGAGGAAATACCATGGAATACAAAGATACCTTATTAATGCCAAAAACGGAATTCCCTATGCGCGGAAACCTACCAAATCGTGAACCGCAACTACAACAAAAATGGGATGAAATGGACATCTACAAAAAGGTGCAAGAACGCACAAAAGACCGTCCGATGTACGTGCTGCACGATGGACCTCCATATGCAAACGGAGACATCCATATGGGGCACGCATTAAATAAAGTATTAAAGGATTTTATCGTTCGCTACAAATCCATGAGTGGCTATCATGCTCCATATGTTCCAGGCTGGGATACTCATGGCCTGCCAATTGAAACGGCATTAACAAAAAACAAAAAAGTGAAACGCAAAGAAATGTCAGTGGCAGACTTCCGTAAATTATGTGAAGAGTACGCATATGATCAAGTTGACCGCCAACGCGAACAATTCATGCGACTAGGTGTTCGTGGTGACTGGTTCAATCCATATATCACCTTAAAACCGGAATACGAAGCCCAACAAATCAAAGTATTCGGAGACATGGCGAAAAAAGGACTTATTTACAAAGGACTGAAACCGGTTTACTGGTCCCCGTCCAGTGAGTCTGCACTTGCTGAAGCGGAAATCGAATACCAGGATAAACGCTCTCCTTCCATCTATGTAGCTTTCAAAGTGGAAGATGGGAAAGGAGTATTGGAAGGTTCTGAACGTTTCATCATCTGGACAACAACACCGTGGACAATTCCTGCAAACCTTGGGATCGCCGTCCATGCGGACCTAGATTACAGTGTAGTGGAAGTGGACGGAGACAAGTTCATCATCGCTGCAGAGCTTCTAGAAACAGTATCGGGCACACTTGAGTGGGAAGATGCGAAAGTGGTAAAAACACTAAAAGGTGCAGAGCTTGAACATGTAGTAGCAAAACACCCATTATACGACCGTACTTCATTGGTTATGCTTGGCGACCACGTAACGACAGATGCAGGAACAGGTTGTGTACACACCGCTCCTGGTCACGGGGAAGATGACTTTATCATCGGAAAAAAATATGGTTTGGATGTACTTTGCCCGGTTGATGCGAAAGGTAATATGACAGAGGAAGCACCAGGTTTTGAAGGCATGTTCTATGATGAAGCCAACAAGCCGATCACAGAAAAGCTACAAGAAGCTGGAGCACTTCTGAAATTGAACTTCATCAAGCACTCCTATCCACATGACTGGCGTACGAAAAAGCCGACCATTTTCCGTGCAACAGCACAATGGTTTGCATCCATCGATAAAATCAGAGATCAACTGCTAGAAGCGGTTGCAGAAACAAAATGGGTACCGGCATGGGGTGAGACTCGTCTTTTCAACATGGTCCGTGACCGTGGCGACTGGTGTATCTCCCGTCAGCGTGCGTGGGGTGTTCCAATTCCAGTGTTCTACGCAGAAAACGGCCAGGAAATCATCACAGATGAAACCATCGACCATGTATCTGCATTATTCAGAGAGCAAGGCTCCAACATCTGGTTTGAAAAAGAAGCGAAAGATCTGCTTCCGGAAGGCTTTACTCATGAAGGTAGCCCAAATGGCACCTTCTTCAAAGAGATGGACATCATGGATGTGTGGTTTGATTCCGGCTCCTCTCACCAATCCGTTCTGGAAGAGAGAGATGACCTGCAGCGTCCTGCAGACCTTTACCTGGAAGGTTCCGACCAATACCGTGGATGGTTCAACTCTTCACTGACAACAAGTGTCGCAGTAACTGGAAAAGCCCCTTACAAAGGGATCTTGAGTCACGGATTCGCTCTCGATGGTGATGGACGCAAGATGAGTAAGTCCCTTGGAAACGTGGTTCTTCCTTCTAAAGTGATGAACCAGCTTGGGGCTGACATCCTTCGTTTATGGGTTGCATCCGTAGATTACCAATCAGATGTGCGTGTTTCCGATAACATCCTGAAGCAGGTTGCAGAGGTGTACCGTAAAATCCGTAACACGTTCCGATTCCTTCTTGGAAACCTTGCCGACTTCGATCCGACAGTAAATGCGGTAGAGGTAAAAGATTTACGTGAAGTGGACCGTTATATGATGGTGAAGCTGAACAACCTTATCACGAAGGTGAAGAAATCCTATGAGGACTATGAATTTGCAGGTATCTACCATGCGGTTCATAACTTCTGCACGATTGAATTGAGCTCTTTCTATCTGGACTTTGCAAAGGATATCCTTTATATCGAAGGAAAAAATCAGCATGACCGCCGTGCAATTCAGACAGTTCTTTATGAGACATTGCTAGCTCTCACAAAGCTTGTGACACCAATCCTTCCTCATACAACAGACGAAGTATGGTCCCACATCGAGTTTGTAGAAGAGGAAAGTGCGCAACTGGTGGATATGCCGGATGTGTTGTCTGTTGATAATTCAGATGCAATCGAAGAAAAATGGGATAAATTCATGTCATTGCGTGACGATGTGCTGAAGGCGTTGGAGATTGCCCGTAACGAAAAAGTGATCGGTAAATCCCTTGCTGCAAAGATCACATTGTATCCGAATGCAGAAACAAAAGCATTGCTTGATTCCATCGAGGAAAATGTTCAACAATTGTTTATCGTTTCCGGAATGGAAGTGGCAGGCGTGAAGGAAGAAGCTCCTGAGAATGCACAGCAGTTTGAAGGCTTAGCAATTTCCGTAACTCCGGCTGAAGGCGAAACATGTGACCGTTGTTGGGTTGTAACGCCAACAGTTGGAGAAGATGCTGACCATCCGACACTATGTGTACGATGTGCTTCTGTTGTAAAAGAGAACTATAGTGCTTAATACTTGAGAAAGAACCTGCGCTGACAATTGTTGGCGCAGGTTCTATTATTTTGTTGTAATAATAGTTCAGCTTTATTTACTACCCTCTATTTGCTATAATTCAAAAGTACATATAAAAAGCTGGGGGTACTTGTCAAGATGTATTATCTTATTGCACTTGTAATTATCATTGTCGATCAACTAACAAAATGGTTAGTAGTAAGATACATGGAACTTGGAGAAAGCATTCCAATCATACATAACTTTTTATACTTATCTTCCCATCGCAATCGTGGAGCTGCCTGGGGGATATTAGAAGGCCAGATGTACTTTTTTTATATTATTACAGTAGGTGTAGTAATTGGACTGATAATTTACTTGCAGAAGCTGCCTAAAGATCAGCCGTGGATGAAGCTTGCATTAAGCCTGATGCTTGGTGGAGCTATCGGTAACTTTATTGATCGCTTATTACATCAAGAAGTAATTGACTTCATCAATACGTTTATATTCACCTATGATTTCCCTATATTTAATGTGGCGGATTCTGCATTAGTGATAGGCGTTGGGATAATATTAGTCTTAACGATACTTGAGGGCAAGAAAGAGAAGGAGTTATCAAAAAAATGACAGAAACAATAACGATTCAGATTAATGAATCACAGAAAAACGACCGTATCGACAAGGTGCTATCCACTCAAAATGAGTGGTCCCGCTCCCAGGTCCAGCAATGGATCAAAGAGGGGCAAGTGCTTGTAAACGGAGAAAAAACCAAACCGAATTATAAATGCAGTGTTGGGGATGACATTTCCGTTACCATTCCGGAACCGGAGGCTTTGGATGTTGTACCAGAAGAGATGAATCTTGAGATCTACTACGAAGATGCAGATGTAATTGTCGTTAATAAGCCTAGAGGTATGGTTGTACACCCTGCAGCTGGTCATGCAACAGGTACACTTGTAAACGGACTAATGGCGCATTGCAATGATCTCTCCGGAATAAACGGTGTATTAAGACCAGGAATTGTCCACCGAATAGATAAGGATACATCTGGGTTATTAATGGTTGCGAAAAATGATTTTGCACACGAAAAGCTAGTAAACCAGCTGGTCGCAAAAACGGTTACAAGGAAGTACCAGGCAATCGTCCATGGTGTCATTTCTCATGATGTAGGGACTGTAGATGCTCCAATCGGTCGTGATAAGAAAGACCGACAGGCGATGACGGTGACGGATGATAACAGCAGAAACGCTGTAACGCACTTCCGAGTGATTGAGCGTTTCAAAGACTTTACACATATTGAGTGCCAGCTTGAAACCGGCCGTACTCATCAGATCCGTGTACACATGAAATATATCGGATATCCTTTGGCAGGTGACCCGAAATATGGTCCGAAAAAATCATTAGATATAGAGGGTCAGGCTCTTCATGCAGGTATCCTTGGGTTTGTTCACCCACGCACGGAAGAATACATGGAATTCCAGGCTCCTAATCCACCAGAATTTGAGCGTGTACTAAAACATTTAAAAAATCATTGACAGCCCAATGTTATTTTGAGATAATCATGACAGTTGAATAAGACCTTTAAATGACAGTCCCGTGAGGCTGAGAAGGTAACGGCATATGCGAATGGAGAAGCTATATCTATAGCCGCCCCTCTATTTTCATGTACAAAACCTCTCATCATACGGTGGGAGGTTTTTTGTTTCGCGTTACTGTTAATTGGTAAAAAGAAAGAATGAGGTGAAGGAACAATGGCGGAAAAGGCTTTGATTTTAGATGAGCAGGCAATAAGAAGAGCTTTGACACGCATTGCGCATGAAATCATCGAACGCAATAAAGGAGTGGAGGACTCCGTACTTGTTGGGATTAAAACAAGAGGGATCCACTTGGCCAAACGGCTTGCTGAACGTATCAATCAGATAGAAGAAAAGGACATACCGGTAGGGGAATTGGATATAACCCTTTACAGGGACGACCTTACAACAAAAACATCCGATAAAGAACCGCTTGTAAAAGGTTCTGACATACCGGTGGACATTAACAATAAAAAAGTTATTCTGGTAGATGATGTCCTGTTCACAGGCAGAACAGTAAGAGCTGGAATGGATGCCCTGATGGATTTTGGGAGACCGGCACAAATCCAGCTTGCCGTTCTTGTAGACAGAGGACACAGGGAACTTCCGATCAGAGCAGATTTTGTAGGTAAAAATATTCCCACAGCAAGTACGGAAAAAATAGTGGTGGAACTATCCGAGATAGATAATAACGATCAAGTAAGCATACATGAAAAATAAATAGACCCTTTTAAATGCGGTCCCGTGAGGCGGCAAAGGGGTAAATTGGTTCTGATCCGCTGCAGGCGGAATTTCAAGGACCTCTCTGCCTCTTTGCGCCATATAGGCTGCGTAAAGAGTTTTTTTATGCGAAAAATGGGAGGTCAAAGACAAATGAGAGAGAAACCGGTTTTAGATGTAAATGAAGTACCAAGTAAATCAAAATGGCTTATTTTCAGCATACAGCATTTATTCGCCATGTTCGGCGCAACGATATTAGTACCTGCATTAGTAGGCTTGAACCCAGCGGTTGCATTGATTTCTAGTGGCTTAGGTACACTAGCATATATTTTCATCACGAAAGGACAAATACCAGCCTACCTTGGTTCATCCTTTGCATTCATCGTCCCGATTATCGCAGCATCAGAACTGGCAGGTCCAGGTGGAGCGATGGTAGGAGGATTCATGGCAGGTATGGTTTATGGGGTTATCGCATTACTGATTAAACAACTCGGGCATAAATGGATTCTAACCATATTGCCTCCGGTGGTGGTAGGGCCCGTTATAATCGTTATCGGTCTAGGTTTGGCCGGGGTGGCAGTGGATATGGCCATGTATGAAAATCCTGGGGCGCCAGAAGCCGAATTGATCTATAGTATGAAGCATCTGATGGTGGCATTGACGACACTGGCAATTACAATAATAAGTGCGATTTTCCTAAGAGGGATCTTCGGAATTATTCCGATATTGATAGGTATTATAGGTGGGTACACCACTGCTTACTTTGCTGGATTGATTAATTTAACACCTGTAAGTTTAGCGAAGTGGATTGAAGCACCAGATTTTATTGTACCATTCGTGGATTATTCACCGATGGTTACGGTCTCAATCATCGCAATTATGGTTCCGATAGCAATCGTAACCATTGCGGAGCATATTGGAGATCAGATGGTCATTAGTAAAATTGTAGGGAAAAACTTTGTTAAAAAGCCTGGACTTCACCGCTCGATTTTAGGCGATGGAGTGGCAACTATGATTGCCTCCTTAATTGGAGGGCCACCTAACACGACTTATGGGGAAAACATTGGGGTTCTTGCAATCACGAGAGTATTCAGTGTATTTGTAGTAGGGGGAGCAGCGGTACTGGCAATCCTGTTCGGATTTGTCGGTAAAATATCAGCACTAATCAGTACTGTTCCTAGTGCGGTAATGGGTGGTGTATCCATCTTGCTCTTTGGAATCATCGCATCAAGTGGGCTAAGAACATTAATTGATAATAAAGTGGATTTCAGTGTGAAAAGGAATCTGATCATTGCTTCTGTCATTTTGGTAATTGGTGTAGGAGGAGCGTTCATTAAGGTGTTTGACGTACAGATTGCCGGAATGGCATTGGCTACGGTCATCGGAATTTTCCTTAACCTGCTATTACCTGGAAGAGAACCAGTAGAAACAGATCAGGATGTTTTTGAAGAAGAACAAAATACTGTAGCTTAACCTTTTAAGAAAAGTCCAGAGAGGCTGAGAAGGGTGCAAGGCGAAAACTTAGTGAACAAGGAAGATTCTGCAGAATTATCCTCTTGTTTATCTGAGTATGAGCAAAACACCCTTCCAAGCGTTTGGACAGGGTGTTTTTTATTGGTTCTATGTAACACCGCTGTTGATTTCCGCACCGGGCTTCGCTTTCCACGGGGCGCTTGCGGAGCCTCCTCGGCAAGCCTGCGGGGTCTCCACTAAGCGCTAGCTCCCGTAGGAGTCTACGCCCTGTGCTCCAATCACCAGCTAAGACATCTAAAATCTAAGAGGATTTTTTCAATAAAAATGGGAGGGATGGAAATGAGACACTTACGGACAATGAATGATTTGATGAACGAAGAAATCATGGGACTAATAGAAGAAGCGATGGAGTTTCAGCAAGGAAAGCAATGGACACCTGAAACCCCCACCTTTGTAGCCAACCTATTTTATGAATCAAGCACAAGAACAAAATGCAGTTTTGAGGTAGCAGAAAGGCGACTAGGACTCCATGTGCTTCCATTTGAAGTCAGTACATCTAGTGTCAATAAGGGCGAAAGCTTGTATGATACGGCGAAAACCCTTCAATCCCTTGGTGTTAGCGCACTTGTCATCCGTCACCCAGAAGAGGAATATTTCAACCAGCTACATAATGTAAAGACTGTGATAATCAACGGAGGAGATGGGTGTGGAAATCATCCTACACAGTCCTTATTGGATATGATGACAATCTATCAGGAATTCCGAAAGTTCGCTGATCTGAAAATAACGATTATCGGAGATATCCGCCATAGCAGGGTTGCCCGATCCAATGCGGAAGTCCTGCATCGATTAGGTGCTGACGTGAAGTTTGTCGCACCAGATGAATGGAAGGATGATAGTTATCCCGAAAATGCGTACATCACAATGGATGAGGCAATCAAAACAAGTGATGTAGTGATGCTGCTGAGAATTCAGCATGAGAGACATCACACAGGTAAAGCGGGATTGGATGACTACCACCAAGAATATGGTATGACAATCCAAAGAGAAAAAGAAATGAAGCCTAAAAGCATCATTATGCATCCGGCACCAATCAACCGCGGCGTGGAAATAGCTTCAGAGCTTGTGGAATGTGAGCGATCAAGGATCTTCAAACAGATGGAAAACGGTTTATACATGAGAATGGCTGTACTGAAAAGAGCACTGACAAACAATGAAGGAGGAAATGAGCATGAAAACATTATTAAAGAATGGGAAATGGCTTAATTCTGAAGGTGAAATGGAAAAGGTGGATATCCTGATTGAAGGTAAAACCATAGCGAGCATCGCCTCCAACATTGAACAGAATGGAACGGAAGAAGTTATAGACCTTGATGGTAACCTTGTATCTGCTGGTTTCATTGATGTACATGTCCACTTGAGAGAACCAGGCGGAGAAAAGAAAGAAACGATAGAAACAGGAACGAAAGCAGCTGCAAAGGGCGGATTCACGACCATCTGCGCAATGCCGAACACAAGGCCGACACCTGATACGAAAGAACAACTAGAGTGGTTGAATAATAGAATCGAAGAAACAGCAAGCGTCCGTGTCCTTCCATATGCGTGTATAACGACAAGACAGCTTGGGCAGGAGCTTACCAATTTTGCTGAATTAAAAGAAGCGGGAGCATTTGCTTTTACTGACGATGGAGTGGGAGTGCAAGATGCTTCGAAAATGCTGGAAGCGATGAAAAAAGCGGCGTCTTTAGATATGGCCATCGTTGCCCATTGTGAAGAAAATACGCTTATCAATAAAGGGGCTGTGCATGAAGGGAAGTTTTCCAAGGAAAATGGCCTGAACGGTATTCCTTCTGTATGTGAGTCCGTTCATATTGCACGTGACATTCTACTTGCAGAGGCTGCAGAGTGCCATTACCACGTATGCCATATTAGTACGAAGGAATCCGTCAGGGTGGTAAGAGATGCGAAACGAGCTGGTATCAGAGTAACGGCGGAAGTAAGCCCGCACCATCTGCTTCTTTGTGAAGAGGATATCCCTGGTCTGGATCCAAATTTCAAAATGAACCCTCCACTAAGAGGGAAAGCGGATCAAGACTCTTTAATTGAAGGGCTGCTTGACGGTACCATCGATTTCATCGCAACTGATCATGCTCCGCATACTGCGGAGGACAAAGCGGAAGGAATGGAAAAAGCGCCATTCGGAATTGTAGGTTTGGAAACAGCCTTTCCATTGCTCTACACAAACTTCGTGGAGACAGGGAAATTCACGCTGAAGCAACTGGTAGATTGGCTGACTGCAAATCCGGCAGATGTGTTCAAACTGAGGTATGGAAAGCTTGAAGAAGGCGCTCCTGCTGATCTTACGATAATAGATACAAACAACTTATCAACCATTAACCCAGAAAGTTTCTTATCAAAAGGGAAAAATACACCTTTTGCAGGCTGGGAATGCAAAGGATGGCCGGTAATGACAATGGTAGACGGAAAACTAGTTTGGCAGAAAGGTAGTGTTCAAGTATGAATCGACAACTAATTTTAGAAGACGGCACTTTCTTTGTAGGAAAGGCGTTTGGCAGCTTAAAGGACTCTATTGGCGAAGTGGTTTTTAATACTGGTATGACAGGCTATCAGGAAATTCTATCAGATCCATCCTACTGCGGTCAGCTTGTAACATTAACCTATCCGCTTGTCGGAAATTATGGAGTGAACAGGGATGACTTTGAATCCATCCATCCAGCAATTCATGGTTTTATTGTAAAAGAGGTAAGTGACTATCCATCGAACTTCCGTAATCAATGGACACTGGACGAGTTTTTCAAAGCAAAGGACATTCCTGGGATTGCAGGAATTGATACTAGAAAACTGACACGAATCATTCGTCAGCATGGGACGTTAAAAGGGGCTTTATGCGGACTTGATGTAGACCGTGAAGAAGTGGTTGAACAGTTGAGATCCACTACATTGGCTACCAATCAGGTACATCAGGTTTCTACCAAAACTGCTTATCCTAGTCCGGGGCGTGGCTACAGAGTGGTACTCGTTGATTATGGGATGAAGCATGGTATTCTACGGGAATTAAACAAACGGGGCTGCGACGTGGTAGTGGTACCATACAACGTTACAGCAGAGGAAATCATGCAGCTCAGTCCGGATGGTGTGATGCTTTCCAACGGACCTGGAGATCCGAAAGACGTTCCGGAAGCAATTACGACTATTCAAGGACTACTTGGAAAGGTTCCTGTTTTCGGTATCTGCCTTGGTCATCAACTTTTCGCACTTGCATGCGGAGCGAATACGGAAAAGATGAAATTCGGTCATAGAGGTTCCAACCATCCGGTAAAAGATTTAAGCACTGGAAAAGTGGCTATGACTTCACAGAATCACGGGTACACAGTAACAGAGGAATCCCTGTTGGAAACAAGACTTGAAGTAACACATATCGCATTAAATGACGGCACGGTAGAAGGTGTCAAACATAAAGATTATCCAGTATTCACTGTCCAATATCATCCGGAGGCAAGCCCGGGACCAGAGGATGCTAACTACTTGTTTGATCAATTCATGGAACTTATCAAGGAAGCGAAAAAGGGGGAGCTAGTATGCCAAAACGTCTAGACATTCAATCCATTTTAGTAATAGGGTCAGGGCCGATTATCATCGGGCAGGCTGCTGAGTTTGACTATGCAGGAACACAGGCTTGTATCGCTTTAAGAGAAGAAGGCTATCGCGTCATCTTGGTGAACTCCAATCCTGCTACCATCATGACTGATCAGGAAATGGCGGACAAAGTGTACATGGAGCCATTGACGGTGGAGTTTGTGAGCAGAATCATTCGCAAGGAACGCCCGGATGCCATCCTTCCTACACTTGGTGGACAGACAGGATTGAACCTCGCAGTAGAATTGGCCGAAGCTGGTGTCCTTGAAGAATGTAACGTACAGATACTTGGCACGAAGCTCTCAGCCATTCAGAAAGCGGAGGACCGCGACCTGTTCCGAACCCTGATGAATGAGCTTGGCGAGCCGGTACCGGATAGTGATATCATCACGAATCTCGAAGAAGCTTACCGATTTGTGGATAGGGTAGGTTACCCGGTCATTGTCAGACCAGCCTACACACTTGGAGGAACTGGCGGAGGGATTTGTTCCGACAAAGAAGAATTGGATGAGATTGTTACAAGCGGATTAAAAAATAGTCCTGTGACGCAATGTTTACTGGAAAAAAGCATTGCCGGATTCAAGGAAATTGAATACGAAGTGATGCGCGACTGCAATGACAATGCCATTGTAGTTTGTAACATGGAAAATATTGACCCAGTCGGAATACACACAGGTGATTCCATTGTGGTTGCACCAAGTCAGACGCTAAGTGACAGGGAGTACCAACTTTTGCGAAATGTATCCCTGAAAATCATCCGCGCCTTGGAAATTGAAGGCGGATGTAACGTACAGCTTGCACTTGACCCACACAGCTTCAACTATTACATCATTGAAGTGAACCCAAGGGTAAGTCGCTCATCTGCTCTTGCATCGAAAGCTACAGGCTATCCGATTGCTAAGCTCGCTGCAAAAATCGCAGTAGGATTGACGCTGGATGAAATGATGAACCCGGTAACAGGAAAGACTTATGCATGCTTCGAGCCTGCACTTGATTATATCGTAACCAAAATTCCAAGATTCCCATTTGATAAATTTGAATCAGCTAATCGCCGTCTCGGAACGCAAATGAAGGCGACAGGGGAAGTAATGGCGATTGGAAGAACGTTTGAGGAATCACTTCTCAAAGCGGTCCGTTCTTTGGAATCGAATATCTCCTACCTCGAGCTTGAAGCCAGCGAAGGATTTTCTGATGAACTTGTCGAAAAACGCATCAGAAAAGCTGGCGACGAAAGGTTGTTCTACATTGCTGAAGCGATGAGAAGAGGCGTAACCATTCAGACCATCCATGAATGGTGCGAGATTGATCTGTTCTTCTTGCAGAAGTTGCATAAGATTTTGGCGAAGGAAGAGTTCATTACCAGCAACAAGGGTTGCCTTTCCACTCTAATAGAAGCTAAAAAAATGGGCTTCAGTGATGAGACGATCGCCAAACTATGGTCCACAACGGAAAGAGACATCTATGAGCTTCGTCTTCAGGAAAACATCGCACCAGTTTATAAAATGGTAGACACATGTGCAGCAGAGTTTGAATCCAGTACACCTTACTACTATGGAACGTATGAAGACGAAAATGAATCCGAAGTTACCGAAAAAGAAAGCATCGTCGTACTGGGATCCGGTCCAATCCGTATCGGTCAGGGTGTGGAATTCGACTATGCAACGGTCCACTCCGTCTGGGCGATCAAGGAAGCAGGCTATGAAGCAATCATCATCAATAACAATCCGGAAACCGTATCAACGGACTTCAGTATTTCTGACAAGCTTTATTTTGAACCGTTAACGATTGAAGATGTCATGAATATCATCAACCTGGAAAAGCCGAAAGGGGTAGTGGTTCAATTTGGTGGACAAACAGCGATAAATCTGGCAGCGGAACTAGAAGCAAGAGGGGTAAAGATTCTTGGGACCACATTAGAAGACCTGGATCGTGCTGAGAACCGAGATAAATTCGAACAGACGTTGAATAACCTAGACATTCCACAACCAAATGGAAAAACTGCCATCTCCATCCCGGAAGCAATTGAGATTGCCGAAAGGATCGGATACCCAGTGCTTGTCCGTCCATCCTATGTACTTGGCGGGCGTGCAATGGAAATTGTCTATAAATCAGAAGAACTACTACATTACATGAAAAATGCCGTGAAAATCAATCCTGAACATCCAGTTTTGATTGATAAATACATGACAGGAAAAGAAATAGAAGTAGATGCCATATCGGATGGGAAAGACGTTTTCATCCCGGGCATCATGGAACACATCGAACGTGCGGGAGTCCATTCCGGTGACTCGATCGCCGTTTATCCGCCACAAACATTGAGTGCAGAAATTAAAGAGCAGATCATCGATTACACTACACGATTGGCACAGGGCTTGAACATTATCGGACTACTGAACATCCAATTTGTCATCTACAAAGAGGAGGTCTATGTAATAGAAGTCAACCCGAGATCAAGTCGCACCGTACCATTCCTAAGTAAAATCACACATGTCCCAATGGCAAAAGTGGCAACAAAAATCATCCTTGGTGATAGCCTGGAATCACAAGGCTATGAATCCGGACTTCAACCGGAAACAAAAGGAGTTTTTGTAAAGGTGCCAGTGTTCTCTTTTGCAAAATTACGGAATGTCGACATCACGCTCGGGCCTGAGATGAAATCAACTGGGGAAGTGATGGGAAAAGATATAACGCTCGAAAAAGCTCTATACAAAGGGCTGGTGGCATCTGGGATTTCCATCAAAACTTACGGTTCCGTCCTCTTCACCATAGCCGATAAGGACAAGGAAGAAGCACTACAGCTCGCCAAAAGATTTCACAGAATTGGCTACAAGCTTCTGGCAACAGCCGGAACCGCTGAGTTCTTCGGAAAATCGGACATCCCTGTAACGGTAGTGAACAAAATAGGGGGAGAATCACCAAACCTTATTGATGTTATCAGAAAAGGGCAAGCACAATTTGTCATCAACACGCTGACCAAAGGGAAGCAGCCGGCACGGGACGGATTCAGAATCAGACGCGAATCTGTGGAAAACGGAATCCCTTGCTTGACATCGCTAGATACGGCAAAAGCGATTTTGCGAGTACTTGAATCAATGACATTCTCCATTGAATCTATTGAAACTTTGGAAAGCAAAGAGCAAGAGGCGGTGTACAGCTAATGAAAAAAGCTTGGATGACCATCACCTCTCAAGCTAACATAGCACGGAACATTTATGAAATGACCCTTGAAGGAGAACTCGTCGACCTGATGAGTTCCCCGGGTCAGTTTGTTCATATCCGCGTAACAGAAGGGTTCGATACTCTGTTAAGGCGTCCGATCAGTATCTCTTGTATTAATAAAGAAAAGAGACAATGCAAGATCACATACAGAGCTGAGGGGAAAGGGACAATGCTTTTGGCTGAGAAACTGGCCGGAGAAAAATTGGATGTGTTGGGACCACTAGGAAATGGCTTCTCGGTAGATGAGTTACAGCGTGGAAATCATGCGCTTATTGTAGGTGGAGGAATTGGTGTCCCACCTCTACTTGAGTTGACCAAGCAACTGCATCGAAAGGGAGTTAGCACCACTCACGTTTTAGGCTTTCAATCGAAAGAGGATGTCTTTTACAAAAATGAATTTGCCTACTTTGGTGACACCTATGTAGCAACGGTCGACGGAACATACGGAACTGAAGGGTTTGTGACAAATATTCTGGATGAGATACAACCCAATTTTCAAACGCTATTTGCCTGTGGGCCAACACCGATGCTCGGAGCACTTGAAAACCTATATCCACATGAAAACGTCTATCTCTCGCTTGAAGAGCGGATGGGCTGTGGCATCGGGGCTTGCTTTGCCTGTGTATGTC
Organism: Bacillus sp. LL01; assembly: GCF_001037965.1. Taxonomy (NCBI): domain Bacteria; kingdom Bacillati; phylum Bacillota; class Bacilli; order Caryophanales; family Bacillaceae; genus Bacillus; species Bacillus sp. LL01. Next base: position 472,760 of record NZ_LFEL01000003.1, read on the forward strand.
ATCTTCAAAACGATCCGGAGGGACATTCCTATAAAAAGGTTTGTACAGACGGACCGGTATTCCGAGCAGGGGAGGTTGTACTATGAGTTGCTTAGCTGTAAAACTGCCAGGACTTGATTTGAAAAACCCGATTATGCCTGCATCAGGGTGCTTCGGCTTCGGGAGAGAGTATTCGAAGCTTTACGATTTGAATGTTTTGGGAGCAATCATGATCAAAGCCACCACTGCAGAGCCTAGATTCGGCAATCCAACTCCAAGAGTAGCCGAAACAAACGCTGGCATGCTTAACGCAATCGGCCTGCAAAATCCAGGATTGGATAGGGTTCTGTCTGAGGAGTTGCCTTTCTTGGCAAACTACGATGTTCCCATTATTGCAAATGTAGCTGGTTCCCTTATTGAGGACTATGTGAAGGTTGCGAAAGAAATATCTATGGCTCCGAATGTTCACGCACTAGAATTGAACATTTCCTGTCCGAACGTAAAAACCGGGGGAATCGCGTTTGGAACAGATCCTGCAGTAGCTTTTGAGGTTACAAAGGCAGTAAAGGAAGTTTCAGAGGTTCCGGTGTACGTTAAACTATCTCCAAACGTTGCAAACATTGCAGAGATTGCAGTAGCGATTGAGAAGGCAGGAGCAGATGGATTGACGATGATCAATACATTGCTCGGAATGAGAATCGATCTGAAAACAGGGCGTCCGGTATTGGCGAATGGTACAGGTGGATTGTCGGGACCGGCTATTAAGCCAGTTGCCATCCGCATGATCCATGAAGTCAGCCAGAAGGTTTCCATTCCTATCATCGGCATGGGAGGAGTCCAGACTGCTGAAGATGTTCTGGAATACTTTTTTGCAGGAGCAAGTGCAGTCGCGGTGGGGACCGCAAACTTTGTAGATCCTTTTGTTTGCCCGACCATCATCGAAGAACTTCCTTTTAAAATGCATGAACTAGGATTTGAGCATATTTCAGAGTGTATCGGAAGGAGCTGGAAGCAGCATGCAAAAATCGCTTATAGTCGCTCTTGATTTTCCGGGGAGAGTGGAAGTTTCGGGGTTTCTTAGGCACTTCGGAGCTGAAAAGTTATATGTGAAAGTCGGAATGGAGCTATTTTACCAGGAGGGACCACGAATAGTGGAATCCTTAATCGCAGAAGGTCATGACGTATTCCTCGATTTGAAGCTGCACGATATTCCTCATACCGTTTACAAGGCTATGAAGGGTCTTGGGAAATTAGGTGTGAAGATGACCAATCTCCATGCTGCCGGCGGTAAGGAAATGATGAAAGCTGGATTGGAAGGGTTGCTGGAGGGGGCTTCGGTAGTAGGAAGCGGTTTGAATGGTATTGGAGGCTCCGGTGGTAGCTGTCGTGTCGGTGGCCCTAGCCTGATTGCTGTTACCCAGCTGACTAGTATGTCCGAAGAGCGGATGAGAAAGGACCTCATGATTGATGGTAAGCTTGATGATGTAGTGCTTCACTATGCTAGCAATGCGTTTGAATGCGACCTGGATGGCGTGGTGTGCTCTTCATTGGAAGCGTCCATGCTGAGGGATGCTTTTGGAGCGGAATTTAAAAAAGTGACACCAGGCATCAGAATGAAAGATGATAGTTTGGATGACCAGAAACGTGTAGTCACCCCAATGGAAGCTCGTAGGTTTGGGGCGACGGAAATTGTAGTTGGTCGCAGTATAACAAAAGCTGCTAATCCTCAGAGGGCGTATGAGACAATATTACAACAATGGCAGGGAGTGGAGATAGGATGAACAAAACACTAGCAGAAGACTTATTGGAAATCAAAGCAGTATTTTTTCAACCGAATGACCCTTTCACTTGGTCTTCGGGAATTAAATCACCCATCTATTGTGACAACCGATTGACCATTTCTTATCCGCGCGTCCGAAAGAATATTGCGGAGTCGTTGTCCAGATTAATCGCTGAGAATTTCTCTGATGTGCAGGTGGTAGCTGGCACTGCGACAGCGGGAATCCCCCACGCTGCATTGGTCAGCAATGAATTGAACCTGCCGATGTGCTATGTGCGAAGCAAAGCGAAAGCGCATGGAAAAGGCAACCAAATCGAAGGCAGAGTGGAAGCTGGGCAGAAGGTAGTCGTAGTGGAGGACCTTATTTCCACAGGCGGAAGTGCTATCGCGGCAGTTCAGGCACTGAGGGAAGCAGGGTGTGAAGTGCTTGGTGTGGTAGCCATCTTTACATATGGATTGGAAGTGGCCAATGATAACCTGGCCAATTATGAAATTGAAGCGCATGCACTTTGTGATTATAAGACATTGATGGATGTTGCAATTGAGAAGGCTCATATTGGGGAGCGGGATCGCAAGAAACTATCGAAGTGGCTGGAGAACCCAACGAGTGAGACTTGGATGGAGTTTTAGGTTTAGTTTTAGATGGATGTGTTTGTTTTCCCCCTGGACCTTAGTGGTCTGGGGGATTTTTTTGTGGAGTGGAATTTCAGATTGGCAGCAGAGGATTGTTTTTTAAAATGGGCAGCTAAAAGGCGGAGATGTAGAAGGTTGGAGTTGAAAGGTAGGAGAACGTTTGGGAAATGTACAAGGGAGCTTGGGAAATGTAGGAAACCTCCGCTGAAATGAAGGAGATGAAACTTGAAAAGTAGTGCAGCCTACCAATGAGTGAAGGAGCTGCTGCATATTGAGGATATTGGAGCTTGCATTTAACCTTTAGTGAGTGGTGGAACATCAGCGGGTTAGAAAGTTACCTATTTTTAAAATGGGTAGCTGAAAGGCGGAGATGTAGAAGGTTGGAACTGAAAGGTAGGAGGACGTTTGGGAAATGTAAAAGGTGGCTTGGGAAATGTAGGAAACCTCCGATGAAATGTAGGAGATGGAACTTGAAAGGTAGTGCAGTCTACCAATGAGTGAAGGAGCTGCTGCATATTGTGGAGATTAGGGCTTGCATTTAACCTTTAGTGAGTGGTGGAACATTAGCGGGTTAGAAAGTTACCTATTTTTAAAATGAGCAACTAAAAGGCGGAGATGTAGAAGGTTGGAGCTGAAAGGTAGGAGAACGTTTGGGAAATGTACAAGGGAGCTTGGGAAATGTAGGAAACCTCCGCTGAAATGTAGGAGATGGAACTTTAAAGGTAGAATGCCCAAAAAGATACAATTACCCCCAAGAAAATAATCATCGGAGAAATAATCCAAAAAAGCAGGAATCCCGGAAATAAATGTCGTAATATGCATTATGGAAAGAATAAGAGGGGTGTGATAAATTGGTTAAAACAAAAAACGGACAATCAATGTTACAACGTAAGCTTGTTGCTTTATTAAAAAGGCTTTCGCCCAAACATGAGAAGTATAGGCAAGTGGAAAGTGACTTGGGCAAAAAACGTTCAGGTGATTATGGGGAAAGTTCAATAGATTATTATTTAGCCCAAATCAATGGAAATCCAAAATACCAAACAATTAAAGATGTAAGGTTATCCCTCAACAATTACCACTTTCAAATAGATACTCTTCTACTGTTCCCTTCATTTTTTATAATACTAGAAACAAAGCATTTAACTGGCACGCTTCTTTTTGACCCTGATTATCATCAGCTGATTCAGATTAAGAAAGAGGTGGAAAGCAATGAAATATCCAGACAGGATCCAATTTTGCAAGTGAAAATGCAGTATAACCAATTGAAGAGATGGCTTTTACATTACGAGGTTGAAGGATATCCGGGATATTGTTTTGTCGTGCTCACAAACCAAAATGCAATTGTTAAAGTTCTGTCCAACCCTGATTTAGTACAGGAATATGTATACAAAAATCCCGCATTACCTTTCAAAATCGAGAGTATTATTGCCAATCATCAGCCAAATCACTCCAGTAGTCATTCCTCTCAAGATATATTCTCTCTAATCTCCCGAAACCTTGTTCCCAAGAATGAAGATATTCTAGAAGATTACAATATCAACCCAACCGAAATAATTACTGGGGTTGAGTGTCCTCAATGTAATAGGATAGCTATGGAAAGACTACCGAGACGGTGGATGTGCCTTTATTGTAAACATAGTTCAAATGATGCTCATATTCAGACGTTAATTGATCATTCATTGTTGATAAGTCCATGCATCACCATTAGGGAGATGTGCAGGTTTCTATATATAGATAATGTGCGTTCTGCCAGGAAAATCATCAAAGAATTAGGACTGGAAAAAAGGGGAGCATCAGTTAAAACAGAATATAGTTTGAAGAATCTTTTTGTCACATAACAAAAACGCACCCCTTATCAAACAGAGGTGCGACACGTAATCTAAGCAAAATTTAGATCATTTTCTCAATTTCACTGTTTTTCTTAAGATCTTCCACTAGTGCTTGCAATTTCTTTTGAATTTCTTCTTCTTCTAATTGTCCACGGATCTGCTCTTCCACTTCAGCAAATTCAGGGAATTCGCTTTCTGGAGCTTCTTCACCTTCTGGAGCTTCAGCTTGTTGAGCTTCACTTTGTTCTTTAGCTTGGTTGTAGTATTCTTTTACTTGCTCGTCCGACACTTTTGTATCAGGGAATTCTTTTTCCATGTACTTTTGAAGTGCCAACTCTTCAGAAATCTGTGCTTTCAGTGTATCCATTGTAAGAGGGCTTGCTTCAAGTGCCTCTTCGAATTTTTCTTCGCTTTCATAACCTGCTTTAATTTCATTGATGTAGTCTTCGATCTCTTTTTCACTTGCTTCATAACCTTTGTCTGCCACTTCTTGAGAAAGGATTTCTTGGTCGATCAAGGTATTCAACGTTTGGTCTTTCATTGCCTTAGCATCTCCGCCTTGACCAAATTGCATCATCATCATTTGTGTTTGTTGAAGCATGTTGTTGTATTCTTGACCTTTAATTTCAGTTCCGTTCACTTTTGCTACTACTTTTTCGGGATCAACTTCTTCTACTTCAGGAGTCTCCTGTTCTTGTCCTTGTTTTTTCGCCTCTTTGTTTCCATTTTCTTCTTTAGCAGCATTGTTTCCATTTGAACCACATGCTGTCAATAGAACAGCTGTTAGCATTGCTACCAAAAAAAACGTCAATTTCTTTTTCATGTTGTAACCTCCATTTGTAAAACATTTAAAACTATTTTTCCATTTAAACATGGTTTTTATGAGGAAGCAAATAATTACCCTTTATTTTGTAAAAATAAACCTGAAAATATAAAATTTTGTTGTAACTTATTTGCATTTTCTTCGTCTTTAATACATGAAAAAGGAGGGGACGGGATGGACGAAGAATTTGCCAATCAGAAAATTCAAGAGTGGTACAACATACATAGCGATGAAATTTACCGATTTATCGTCATGCTTACCGGAGATCAGGAATTGGCGAAAGACCTTATGCATGATACGTTTTTGAAATCCTATTTTAGTTTGGAGCAATATCAGGGTAAAGTGAGTGTGAAGAATTGGTTATATCGGATTGCACGAAGTGTAACGATTGATTATCAAAGGAGGAGTAGGCCTGTTTCTTTCTTTCTGAGTGAATGGAACCTTCTGACGGTAGATAATGGAAAGAGTCCGCAGAAGATATTGGAACTGGGGGAAATGGAAGTGCATTTATATGAGGCTTTGAGAAAGCTGAAGCACTCCTATAAAGAGGTAATTGTGTTGCGGAAACTAAAAGAGATGTCTATTCAAGAAACAGCGGAAGTACTTGATTGGTCAGAGGCAAAAGTGAAAACGACTCTTTTTCGGGCTCAACTGGCGTTAAAAAAACAGTTGGAAAAGGAGGGGTATATACATGAAAATGTCTAATAAAGAGAATGAATGGGAGGATGTTTACAAAAGTTTTCAATCCATCCGTTTGGAACCGGAAGAAAAACAAACAGTTCTTGATACTTTGCAGGTTAACATGTCTAAAAAGAAGAAAACCTTGTGGTCCAACTTCCATGCTGCCCCAATTCTTTCTGTTCTTCTATTAGTAATGGCGTTTTTGGTGGGAGGTTACTTTCTGGTCACTGTAAATACGAATCAAAATAGTTATACTTCCGGTGGAGCATATCCAACTCCCCAAATACCTGTATTGGAAGAATTGAATTTACGGCTAAGCCAAGATCAAATGGACAAATGGTATATCCTAGATGGGAATGGAAAGGTTGTAGGAAAACTAGGTTATTGTGAAAATCAATGCGATGCAGAGATTGACCGGATGAAGGTCATGGAAGAACGGGAGTTGAAAGGATTTACCTATGCCACCACTCTTATTCGGGAACATGTAAAATCATTGGATGTATTTCAGATTCAGCATTTTATAATGAGTAGGGAGGATGGGGAACCTTTTGCATATATGCAAATCATCGTTCCTGATGTAGATCACGAATTGGAACAAGAGGCATCAGTGATTCTTGAAAGCTTTCAAAATAATTTACGATAATTCAAAAAGCACCTGCTCCATCCCTTAGAGCAGGTGCTTTCCTATCACTTCTTCAGTCCGATTATCAACTCTTCGTCCGGTGTCACGTAAACGGTCTGTTGTTGTTCATAAATAACAAAGCCAGGTTTTGATCCGGAAGGTTTTTTAACGTGCCTAACTTTGGTGAAGTCGACAGGCACAGAGCTTGATTGTCGTGCTTTGCTGAAGTAGGCCGCGATGGTGGCCGCTTCTTTGATTGTGTCCTCTGAGGGCTCAGAATCTCTGATGACAACATGGGATCCGGGAATGTCCTTAGTGTGGAGCCATACATCATCGCGACGTGCAATCCGGTTGGTCAGGTGGTCGTTCTGCTTGTTGTTTTTGCCGACAAGAATCTCCGTTCCATCACTAGCCAAATAGTTTTCAAGAACAGGTTTTTGCGGCTTGACCTTCTTGCGCTTCTGCTTCATGCGAAGGTAGCCTTCTTCCATCAGTTCCTCGCGGATTTCCTGGATGTCCTTCGGGGAGGCAGTTTCTACCTGCTGGTTCAGCATTTCGAAATACTGGATTTCTGCCTTCGCCTTTTCAATCTGCTCTTGCACGATAGCCAGGGAGTTTTTTGCTTTCTGGTACTTGTTGAAGTAACGCTGAGCATTACTTGAAGGTGAACGCTGAGGGTCGAGTGCAATGGAGATGGTTCCTCCATCTTCATCATAATAGTTCACTACGGTCACCTCGGTATCCCCCCTCGAAATCTGATAAAGATTTGCAGTAAGGAGCTCACCAAACAATTGATACTTCTCCGCGTCTCTTGCATCAACCAGAGTTTGCTCAAGCTTCAAAATCTTCTTTTCATTTTTCTGGATTTCATTGGTGATAAAGCGTTCCAAATCATTGGCCTGCTGTTTTACCCTGTCTCTTGAGGCTTTTCCGAAATAAAAACGGTCAAGGGTCTCGCTAAGGGAAGAGTAAAGTTTGCTTTCTCCTTTAAGGTGATGCAGATCGAGTAAATAGAAGACTTCTTTGTTGTCTTTTGAAATGATTTGTGGCGAGATATCTCCATTTTTTATTTTATCGACTAAACCGATGAAGCTTTTGGGTAGGGAGTCCCGATTAGCCAGTCCTGCTAAATGGACAGCTTCCTTGGCAAATAAAGGTGAAACCCCGGCAAAAGTGTTCACTAGCTGCTTGTCGAGCTTTCCGCCTATAAAGTCCAATTTCTGTTGCACCGTTTCTTCTGTTGCTTCAAGTGGATTGATTTTGTCCTGAGCTGGTGGGAGGACATAAGTTTGTCCGGGAGTAAGACTTCTATGTCTGTTCTGTGCCATTGGGACATGTTTGATGCTGTCTAGAATCATCTGCTTTTCTTTATCAACAAAGATGATATTGGAATGGCGCCCCATAATTTCCACTATCAACTGTTTGTAAGAAACATCCCCAATTTCGTTACGTGCTTTAACATCTAAAACAATAATTCGGTCCATTTCAATCTGATGAATATTTGTGATGATACTGCCCTCAAGATGCTTGCGGAGAAGCATGCAGAACATCGGAGGCTCCGATGGGTTATCATAGGATTCCTCAGTCAGGTGCATTCTTGCATAACTCGGGTGCGCACTAATTAATAGTTTATGATTGGTTCTACCCGAGCGGATGGTCAAAATAAGTTCGTTTTTGTATGGTTGATAAATCTTCGTAATTCTCCCGCTTTCAAGCTTATCTTTCAGCTCTGCGGTCATTGCGTAAGTAAAAATACCGTCGAAACTCATATATGTAAACTTCCCTTCTGTTCATGAACTCAAAACGTTTCTTTTCCTCATTATAGCTTAATGAACTATGAAACACCCAAAAAGTATATCATTTTTTTGGACGAGTCCGAATAGACTTTCTTAGATAGATTTTGTGCAAAGGTTGTGAGGTGAGACAGATGAAATGGCATGAAATGAGAGCAGAAGAAGTCGAAGAACAGATTAATTCTGATGTGGAAGCCGGGTTGAGTGAAAATGAAGCGAAAAATCGTCTGTTGCAGTATGGGACGAATGAACTTCAAGAGGCGGATAAGCCAAACGCCTTTTTAGTGTTTTTAGAGCAGTTCAAAGATTTCATGGTGGTGGTACTTCTTGTAGCAACATTAATTTCAGGATTACTTGGCGAATACATTGATGCGGTTGCTATCATCGCAATTGTCATCATCAACGCATTCCTAGGTTTCTTCCAAGAGAGGAAGGCGGAAAGATCCCTGCAGGCATTGAAGGAGCTTTCCGCACCTCAGGTAACGGTGCTCAGGGAGAAGGAATGGCGTAAGGTGGCTTCAAGGGAAGTAGTGGTAGGGGATATCATCAAGTTTGGCAGTGGTGATCGGATCGGAGCAGATCTCCGGATTGTACAGGCCAGTTCTTTGGAGATAGAAGAGTCCGCTTTAACAGGTGAATCCGTTCCAGCCGTAAAAAGTGATAAACCGGTTCACGGGTCAGATGTTTCCATTGGTGATCAGGTAAACATGGCCTTTATGGGGACACTTGTGACACGCGGGACAGGTGTGGGTGTGGTGGTGGCTACAGGCATGAACACCGCTATGGGTCAGATTGCAGATCTGCTCCAATCCGCCGAGACAACAATTACCCCTCTGCAAAGGAAACTGGAGCAGCTTGGGAAAATACTGATTACGGTTGCCTTAATTTTGACTATGCTTGTGGTTGTTGTTGGTGTTATTCAAGGGCACAGCCTATATGATATGTTTTTGGCCGGTGTTTCCTTGGCGGTAGCAGCCATTCCGGAAGGCTTGCCGGCAATTGTAACAGTTGCCCTGTCACTAGGAGTTCAGCGTATGATCAAGCAGAAATCCATTGTGAGAAAGCTTCCTGCAGTGGAAACACTAGGTTGTGCTTCTGTCATCTGTTCTGATAAAACGGGAACACTTACTCAGAATAAAATGACAGTCACGCATGTATGGTCGGGAGGGACCACATGGAATGTGACGGGAAACGGTTATGAACCAAAAGGGGAGTTCTTAACAGAGGGAACGGAGAGCTTAAGTGAAAATAAATCACTGCATCAGCTTCTGACTTTCGGTCTTTTATGTAACCATGCAAATATCATTAAGAAAAATAAGCATTATATACTTGATGGAGACCCTACGGAAGGCGCTCTAGCGGTAGCGGCGATGAAGGCAGGTTTTACCCGTGAAAATCTGTTAAGTGAGTTTCAACTTGTTAAGGAATATCCTTTCGATTCGGAACGAAAAATGATGAGTGTTGTAGTAAAAGACAAGCGGGGAAAAATGTTCGTCATCACGAAGGGAGCACCTGACGTAATTACTAATGTAAGTGAATCGCTTTTATGGGAAGGAAAAAGAGAGTTATTCTCTGCTAAATATGAAAAAGTTGTAAAAGAGATGGTCCATAAGCTGGCTTCGCAGGCTTTAAGGAATATAGCGGTTGCCTTTAAACCGATTTCCAATTTTCATGATGGAATGTTGGAAAGAGAAATTGAAAAGGAACTTGTTTTTATCGGTCTGCAAGGAATGATTGATCCGCCGCGTCCGGAAGTCAAACAGGCTGTTCGCGAATGTAAGGAGGCCGGCATAAAAACGGTCATGATTACAGGAGATCACATTGTGACAGCAAAAGCGATTGCAACGGAAATAGGCATTCTTCCTATGGGGGGAAAGGTTCTCGAAGGAAAGGCGCTTCAGACGATGTCACAGGCAGAACTTGAAGAGATGGTCGATGACGTCTACGTATTCGCAAGGGTATCTCCTCAGCATAAACTCTCGATTGTAAAAGCGCTAAAGAAAAAAGGGCATATTGTAGCGATGACCGGGGATGGGGTGAACGACGCTCCAGCCATTAAAGCATCCGATATCGGTATTGCCATGGGAATTACAGGGACAGACGTTGCCAAAGAAGCATCTTCGCTTGTTTTGCTTGATGATAACTTTGCCACTATCAAGTCCGCCATCAAGGAAGGCCGCAATATCTATGAAAATATTAGAAAGTTCATCCGATATTTGCTGGCTTCGAATGTCGGGGAGATTCTTGTTATGCTGTTCGCCATGTTATTGGCCCTACCTCTTCCATTAGTACCGATTCAGATTCTTTGGGTAAACCTAGTCACAGATGGACTGCCGGCGATGGCGCTTGGGCTCGACCAAGCGGAGGGGGATGTGATGAAGAGGAAGCCTAGGCATCCCAAAGAAGGCGTCTTTGCCAGAGGTCTTTGGTGGAAGATTGTTTCTAGAGGATTCCTGATAGGGCTTGCTACACTGATTGCGTTCATCATTGTCTACAAACAGCATCCGGACAATCTGGTTTATGCTCAGACTGTAGCTTTTGCAACACTTGTCATGGCGCAGCTCATTCATGTATTCGATTGCAGAAGTGAGAGGTCCATCTTTCACCGAAATCCGTTTCAAAACATGTATCTTGTTGGAGCGGTCATCTCTAGTATCATTCTAATGTTGATCGTCATTTATTATCCACCGCTGCAGGGGATTTTCCATACAGTGGCACTCGAGCCTAAAGAGTGGCTGTTGATAATGGGTATGGCAGCTTTACCAACCTTTTTGTTGGTGGGTACTCTTTTTACAGGAAAAGCCAAAAAGAATATGGTATAATTTATGTAGGTAGTAGAGAAGTTCTCTATTGCCTTTTCTTCTTTTGTAGCCACCCTTACAGAAGCCCAGCGAATTTCTGTAAAAATAGCTTTCAAATTAGGGGAAATAATGCTAATATAGTGGTTGCTTAGCATCAAAAACAGCCAATTTCCGGCTCTTTTTTAGGCTTTAATTGAGGGCTTTTTCTTACTTAAGGATCGGATGTGAGTGTAATATGGTGAAAAGTATGACAGGCTTTGGTCGCGCGGAAGCAAAACAAGGTGCATATCATGTCCTTGTAGAGATGAAATCTATCAACCATCGCTTTTGTGAAATTAATATCAGGATGCCTAAGCAGTTCTTAGCAATCGAAGAGAAGATGAAAAAGGTCGTAAGCTCTCATTTGCATAGAGGAAGAATAGAGTTATTCATCACGATTGAGGGCCAAGACGTCAAGGATAAGCAATTAAATGTGGATTGGGAGCTTCTCTCATCATACATAGATTCAGTACATAAGGTGAAAGATAGATACCAAATTTCCGGTTCCATTGAGATTAGTGATATACTTAAATTAGAGAATGTGTTCACCTCAAGGGAAACACTTACTGGAATGGAAACGATTGAGAAAACGTTGCTGGAACTGGTACATTCAGCGGTAGAACAATTGGTTTCCATGCGGACACTTGAAGGGGATCAGCTAAAAGAGGATATTATCAGCCATCTAACATCTATCGAGAATATGGCGGAGCAGCTTAAGCTGTTAGCTCCAAGTGTTGTGGAAGCGTATCGTTTTCGATTGGAAAAAAAGATGAAGGAATATCTCGGTTCCCAGATCGATGAACAACGTATCTTGGGAGAAGCCGCTATTTTTGCAGATAAGGCTGACATTAATGAAGAACTAAAGAGAATTAACAGTCATCTTGGTCAATTCACACAGTCCCTGCAATCGGCAACTCCGGTGGGCAGAAAACTTGATTTTCTTGCACAGGAATTGAACAGGGAAGTTAATACCATAGGTTCCAAGGCTAATGACGCAAAGATTGCAAATCTTGTAGTCGAAATGAAAGCTTGTCTGGAAAAAATTAAAGAACAGGTGCAAAACATTGAATAATCGTTGATTACTAACCAAAAAACACGGTTAGAATAGAGTTTGTAACTAGAGGTGGGAACCATGAGTATAAAGTTAATAAATATTGGCTTTGGTAATATCGTATCGGCAAACCGTATTATATCTATTGTTAGTCCTGAGTCAGCTCCAATCAAACGGATCATCCAAGATGCAAGAGATCAGGGAATGCTAATAGATGCAACTTATGGAAGACGAACTAGAGCAGTACTAATAATGGATAGCGATCATGTTATCTTATCAGCTGTGCAGCCGGAAACTGTTGCACAACGCCTGGTAAATAAAGATGATATGTCTGATGAAGGGTAGGTATTTGTTATTATAATGAGAGATAGAGGATTATTGATCGTCCTTTCCGGACCTTCAGGGGTTGGAAAAGGAACAGTCAGAAAAGCGTTATTTTCAAAAGAAGATGTCAGTTTGCACTATTCCATATCCATGACGACACGTAACCCGCGTGAAGGGGAAGTGGATGGAACGGATTACTTCTTTAAATCAAGAGAAGTATTTGAACAGTTAATAGAAAAAGACAAGTTCATCGAGTGGGCAGAATATGTAGGAAACTATTACGGGACTCCTGTTGATTATGTGGAACAATGTTTAGCAGAAGGAAAGGACGTTTTCCTTGAGATTGAAGTACAGGGTGCCATTCAAGTGAAAAGCAAATTCCCAGAAGGTGTCTTCATTTTCCTAATGCCGCCAAGTTTATCCGAACTTAAGAACCGCATTACAACAAGAGGAACAGAAACACAAGACTTGATCAATAACCGTATGACTGTTGCAAAAGAAGAAATCGAAATGATGGACGCTTACGATTATGTGGTGGAAAATGATCAAGTGGATCTTGCTTGTGATAGAATTAAAGCAATTGTACAAGCGGAACATTGTAAACGAACTAGATTGCGTGAAAAATATAAGCAAATGCTGGAGGCTGAATAATATGCTATACCCATCCATTGATTCACTAATGCAAAAATTAGATTCAAAATATACGCTTGTAACCGTTTCTGCAAGACGTGCACGTGAACTTCAGCAAGTAAATGACCAAATGATCGAAAAAACTGTTTCCTATAAGTTTGTTGGAAAAGCCCTTGAAGAAATTGACGCTGGTCTGCTATCTGCCAAAACAATCAAAACAGCAGAAAGAAGCGAAGGCATTCTTAATCACAAGTAAAAATAACAACCTAGAGATAGGTTGTTATTTTTTTAAGAAAAAAATTAAGATTCTGGGACGGGGGTAGTGGAATGCTGAAAAACAAGAAAGTCCTATTATGTGTAACCGGTGGAATCGCCGTGTACAAAGCAGTGGCACTTACAAGCAAGCTGGTACAGCAAGGTGCTGAGGTGAAGGTCATCATGAGCCAGTCCGCCTGTAAATTTGTTACACCGTTATCTTTTCAGGCTTTATCAAGGAATGAAGTGTTCACGGATACATTCGAAGAAAAAAATCCTGCCGTCATCTCCCACATCGACCTTGCCGACTGGGCGGATGTTGTACTGATTGCACCGGCAACGGCAAACGTAATTGGGAAGCTTGCCAACGGATTGGCGGATGATATGATCACAACAACACTTCTTGCAAGTACTGCTCCTGTTTGGATTGCACCAGCTATGAATGTACATATGTATGACCATCCTGCCGTCAAAACGAATATGAACCGCCTTGCTTCTTTTGGTTATCGATTTATAGAACCGGGTGAAGGCTTTTTGGCATGTGGTTATGTAGGGAAAGGACGATTGGAAGAGCCGGAGACCATTGTGGAGGGACTCAACCAATTTTTTCAAAAATATGACGAGGCACTTTTTGCTGGGAAACGCGTGCTTGTAACGGCAGGACCGACCGTTGAAAAAGTGGATCCTGTCCGATTCTTTACCAACCGTTCCACTGGCAAGATGGGGTATGCCATTGCCGAAGCGGCTGCAAGCCTAGGGGCGGAAGTTACCTTAGTGTCAGGGCCAACCCAACTGCCAGATCCTCCTCGTGTTAAAACTGTCAGAGTGGAATCCGCCCAGGAAATGTATGATACAGTGATGGGCTATTATGAACAGACTGATGTTGTCATAAAATCAGCAGCAGTTGCCGATTACCGCCCTAAGCATGTGTCAGATACCAAAATGAAAAAACAGGACGGAGAAAGTGTATTGGAACTGGAACGGACCAAAGACATTCTGCAAACACTAGGAGAAAGAAAAACGCATCAGGTACTCGTGGGATTTGCAGCGGAAACGAATAATGTGGAAGAGTATGCCAAGGGGAAGCTTGAAAAGAAGAACCTTGATTACGTGGTAGCAAACAACGTGACGGTTTCAGGTGCGGGATTTGGGACGGAGACCAACATCGTAACAATCTATAAAAAAGACGGCACAAGCATCTCTTTACCGATGATGTCCAAAAGGGATGTGGCATTTGCGCTGCTTGAGGAAGTCGCAACAAATCTTGAGGGAAAACGATGACCTATTACGCTAGTGTGATTGTTGATGTTCCTGCCAAACAGACGGACAGGGCATTTGACTATGAGATTCCTGCAAAATGGAGCGGGTTCATACAACCCGGTATGAGGGTCAATGTACCATTTGGACCAAGGCAGATACAAGGGTTTGTGGTGGAGGTGAAGGACACTACAACTGTGCCGAAAACACGGCCCATTACTTCCTTGATTGATATCCAGCCTATTATTACAAAGGAACTTATGCAACTGGCAAACTGGCTTAGAGATCATACTCTGTGCTTTACCATCTCGGCTTATCAGGCAATGCTACCTGCCGCTTTGAAGGCAAAATACGAAAAGTGGTTGATTGCGAGAAATATGGAGGGAATACCGGCAGAACTTCAACTATTCTTTCAAACCTCCAATCGTGTTAAATTTGATGAATTGGCAGGTACCGCTCATTTCAAAACGATCAAGCATCTTATCGAAGAGGATGTTTTGGAAGTCTATTATGAAGTGAAAGATAAGCTTTCCAAGAAAACGAGAAGAGTGATTCGATTGGAAGCTTCAGAAGAGGCTCTGATCGAGGCAAAAGGCAAGCTGGCCGTCCGTGCGGCAGCACAGCATAAACTTCTTGACTATTTTATTGAAACAAAGCAAGAGATGATTGATAAAAAATCGTTATTAGAAGAGCTGCAGATCGGGACGAGCGCTGTCCAAGCGTTAATCAAACTTGGTATTCTTAATGAAAAAGATGAAGAGATATATAGGGACCCTTATGAAAACAGAGAATTTGAGCAATCTCAACCCCTTCCTTTAACTCAGCAGCAACAAGAGACCATCACTCCAATCCTCGATTCAATCGAACAAAATAGGCATGAAGCATTTGTCATGTTCGGTGTGACAGGCAGCGGAAAAACGGAGGTCTATATGCAGGCAGTTGATGCGGTTCTGCAACAGGGGAAGGAAGCTATCGTGCTCGTTCCTGAAATCGCCCTGACCCCTCAGATGGTAAATCGATTCAAGTCAAGGTTTGGTTCCGAAGTGGCTGTTATGCATAGCGGACTTGGAATGGGAGAGAAATACGATGAATGGCGAAAGATTCATCGAAAGGAAGTAAGAGTGGTGGTAGGTGCCCGTTCGGCAATCTTTGCTCCATTTGAAAATGTAGGAATCATCATCATTGATGAGGAACATGAAACAAGCTATAAACAAGAGGATACCCCGCGTTATCATGCCCGTGACATTGCTTTAGAGAGGGGCAGATATCATGAGTGCCCTGTTGTTCTTGGTAGCGCCACCCCCACATTGGAAACCTTCGCCCGTGCATCCAAAGGCGTGTACAAGCTTCTGACGATGGATAGAAGAATGAATGAACAAGGAATGCCGGCAGTGGAAATTGTCGATATGAGAGAAGAATTGAGGGAAGGTAACAGATCCATGTTCTCGAGAAGCCTTCTTGAAAAGCTTCAAACAAGGCTTGAACGCGGGGAACAATCCGTTTTGTTTTTAAATAAAAGGGGTTATTCTTCTTTTGTAATGTGTCGAGACTGTGGATATGTGGTGGAATGTCCGCATTGTGACATTTCACTGACCTATCACCGTAGCAGCAACCAATTGAAGTGTCATTATTGCGGGTATGAAGAACCTGTTAGGTCCACTTGCCCATCCTGTGACAGTGAACATTTTCGCTTTTTTGGAACAGGTACACAAAAGGTGGAAGAAGAGTTGACAAAGCTTCTTCCGGAAGCAAGAGTGATCCGGATGGATGTTGATACCACAAGCAAAAAAGGATCTCATGAAAGGCTATTACAACAATTCGGAGACCGGAAAGCGGATATCCTTCTTGGGACACAGATGATAGCAAAAGGGTTGGATTTCCCGTTTGTAACACTTGTAGGTGTGTTGACGGCAGATACGATGCTCAATATTCCGGATTTCCGTTCATCCGAGAAAACATTTCAACTGCTTACACAAGTAAGTGGTCGTGCAGGCAGGCATGAACTGGTTGGTGAGGTGGTTGTCCAGACATACAGCCCAGAACATTACAGTGTGGAGCTTGCCGGAACTCACAATTACCTGGACTTCTATCAAAAAGAGATGCAGGTAAGAAAACTGCATCAATACCCGCCATTTTACTTTTTGGCGCTTGTTACCGTGACACATCAGGAATTGACGAAAGTTGTTTCGGTCACAGAAAAAATCACCAATTTCTTAAACATGCAATTATCCAAAGAGGCTGTTATACTTGGACCGGTTGCTTCACCAATTGCGAGAATAAAAGACCGCTACAGGTATCAATGCATTATTAAATATAAACGAGAACCAAACCTGCATGATGCATTAAAAACAGTGATTGAAAAATACCAAACACAAATGGACCAAGAAAAACTAGCCGTTCATATTGATTTAAACCCTTATATGCTTATGTAACTGATGGAGGAATTAAGATTGACTATATTAAATATCGTGAAATACCCGGCACCGGTTCTGGAGCAGAATTGTGAGCCTGTCCATACGTTTGATAAAAGATTAGTGCGATTATTATCCAATATGTATGATACGATGCTTGAGGCAGACGGAGTTGGACTTGCCGCTCCCCAGATCGGAATAGCAAAAAGAATTGCAATTGTGGATGTAGATGATAAACACGGAAAGATAGAGCTGATTAATCCGGAAATCGTGGAAGAAGAAGGCGAGCAGATCGGACCCGAGGGTTGTTTGAGTTTCCCGGATTTATACGGGGAAGTGAAGCGTTCCAATTATGTAAAGATACGTGCACAAAACCGAAAAGGCAAATGGTTCGAACTGGATGCCCACGGATTCCTGGCTCGTGCCATCCTACATGAGATCGACCATCTAAACGGAGTTCTGTTCACGTCTAAAGTGTTGAGATATTTTAAAGAAGACGAGTTGGAAGTAGAAGGGTGATATAGATGAAGAAAATAGTTTTTATGGGAACACCGGACTTTGCGGTACCTGTTCTGCAACGAATTATACAAGATGGGTATGATGTAATTGCTGTCGTAACCCAGCCTGATCGTCCAAAAGGTAGGAAAAAGGTGTTAACGCCACCGCCTGTGAAAGTGGAAGCGGAAAAGCATAATATCCCTGTCTATCAGCCTGAAAAAATAAAAGAGCCCTCAGAGTATGAGAAAATCACGTCATTGAAGCCCGATTTGATTGTTACCGCTGCTTTTGGACAGATTTTACCTAAACCTCTGCTAGATGCACCTGAATATGGATGCATCAATGTTCATGCATCCTTGCTTCCAAAACTGAGAGGTGGGGCACCGATTCATTATTCCATCATTCAAGGACATGAGAAAACGGGTGTCACTATCATGTATATGGTAGAAAAGCTCGATGCCGGTGATATGCTGACACAGGTGGAAGTGAAAATAGAGGAACGTGATCATGTCGGAACATTACATGATAAGTTGAGTGTGGCCGGTTCCGAGCTTCTTTCAGAAACGCTCCCGCAACTATTTGAACAGAACCTTGAGTCTGTTGTGCAAAACCATGAAGAAGCCACGTTTGCCTCCAACATCAAGCGTGAGCAGGAGAAGATTGACTGGACGGGTGATGGGGAGCAAATCTATAACCATATCCGCGGAATGCATCCATGGCCGGTTGCCTATACAACAATGGATGGTCAGGTCATGAAAGTCTGGTGGGGCGAAAAGATGGACATTGTTAAAGAAGCAGCACCAGGTACCATCATTGGAATAGAAGATGATGGATTTATCGTCAAAACTGGCAATACTACTGGTATCAAAATAACAGATTTGCAGCTTGCAGGTAAGAAGAGAATGACCGGAGTGCAATATTTAAACGGGGCAGGAGCTTCCTTATCAGAAGGCACAAAGCTAGGAGACTAAAATGAAAAATGTAAGAGAACTTGCTCTGGAAGTGTTGTTGAATGTGGAAAAGAAGCAAGCATACAGTAACTTATTATTGAACAACTATCTTGATTCGGGGAAATTGAGCAAAAAAGATGCAGGACTTTTCACTGAGATAGTTTATGGTACCATCCAACGGTCCATTACAATAGAGTATTACCTGACATCCTATATAGAAAAACAGAAGAAACTGCAGGATTGGGTTAAAGTCCTGCTAAAAATGACCTTGTATCAAATGCTATACCTGGATAAGGTACCCGCTCGTGCCGCTATTTATGAAGCGGTCGAAATTGCCAAAAAAAGAGGGCACAAAGGTGTGGCATCTGTTGTAAACGGAGTGTTAAGGTCGATTCAGCGTAATGGTGTGCCAGATCTTGAGACAATGGAGAACGATGTTGAGCGAATCTCGATTGCGACCAGCCACCCGAAATGGTTGGTGGAAAAATGGGTGGAACAATACGGTGTCCATGATACGGAAAGAATGTGTGAAATGAACCTCGTACCTCCACATCAATCTGCCCGGGCGAACACAGCCAAGGCGGAAGTGGAGGAAGTGCTGCAGATGCTAACCACCCAAGGCTTTAATGTGGAAAAGGGAGACCTTGCAGATGAAAGCATTATTTCTCTGAAAGGTAATATGGCATACTCCAATGCATATAAGAATGGCTATATGACCATTCAGGATGAGAGTTCCATGCTTGTTGCAAAAACGCTCGGAGTAGAGAAGGACGACATAGTCTATGATTGCTGTGCAGCCCCTGGAGGAAAAACTACCCATATCGCTGAACTGTTGAAAGGAACGGGTACGGTAATATCGACAGATCTTCATGACCACAAAGTGAAACTTATCAAAGAGCAGGCAGATCGCCTTCAGCTATCCAACATAGAAGCAAAGGCACTCGACAGCAGAAAAGCGCAAGAAATTTTCAAACAGGAACAATTCGATAAGGTGCTTGTAGATGCACCATGCTCCGGCTTCGGTGTTATCCGCAGAAAGCCAGATTTGAAATACACAAAATCCATGCAGGACATCAAGCAATTAGCTTCCATTCAATTGGCTATACTAAAGGAAGTGGCACCTCTTGTAAAAAAAGGTGGAACTTTGGTATATAGTACATGTACAATTGATAAAGAAGAAAATGCAGATGTTGTTCATGCATTCCTCGAAGCTAACAAAGAATTTGAAATAGATTTCAACATAAAAGATTTACTGCCAGAAAAGCTAAACAGCTATGTTAAAGAAGGTATGCTCCAGCTATTGCCTCACTATTTTGGTACGGATGGATTTTTTATTGTTAGACTAAAAAGGCAGGTGTAAAAGATGGAACATAATACAAAAGAAGAAATCAAACAAGAAGAAGCAACTCGTAAACCGTCCATCTATTCTTTGCAATTGCACGAATTGGAAGAATGGTTACTAAGTATCGGAGAGAAAAAATTCAGAACGACACAAATCTTTGAATGGTTATACCAAAAACGTGTTACTTCGTTTGAGGAGATGTCCAATCTTTCAAAAGGACTTAGGGATAAGCTAGAGGAGACCTATGCGCTCACCACTCTGAAAACAATTGTACAACAAACGTCTTCAGATGGAACAATGAAATTTTTATTTGAACTACATGATGGTTACTCCATTGAAACAGTACTGATGAAGCATGAATACGGAAATTCCGTATGTGTGACGACACAAGTAGGTTGCCGAATAGGGTGTACGTTCTGTGCCTCCACACTAGGTGGCTTAAAACGAAACCTGGAATCCGGTGAAATTGTCGCTCAAGTTGTAAAAGTACAACAGGCTCTTGATGAAATGGATGAACGTGTAAGTCACGTCGTTATCATGGGGATCGGGGAACCGTTCGACAATTTTGATGAAATGATGGACTTCTTGAAAATTATCAACCATGACAATGCACTTAATATCGGTGCACGTCATATTACCGTATCAACAAGTGGAATCATTCCAAAAATCTACAAGTTTGCTGATGAGAACATGCAAATTAACTTTGCGGTATCCCTTCATGCACCAAACACCGAGATACGTTCAAGATTGATGCCGATCAATAGAGCATACAAACTGCCTGAATTAATGGATTCTATCCGTTATTACATCAAAAAAACAGGTCGCCGAGTTAGTTTTGAGTATGGTCTATTCGGTGGCGTGAATGACCAGGTGGAACATGCAGAAGAGTTGGCTCAACTGCTAAAAGGGATGAAATGTCATGTTAACTTGATTCCAGTTAACTATGTTCCTGAACGAGATTATGTAAGAACGCCAAAGGAACAAATCAATTTGTTTGAAAAAACCTTGAAAAATCTTGGGGTTAACGTAACAGTCCGTCGTGAACAAGGCCACGACATTGATGCGGCATGCGGCCAGCTGCGTGCGAAGGAGCGGAAAGAAGAGACGAGGTGACATTTGTTAATGGTCTTTTTAACAGATAGAGGGAGAATTCGTTCACATAATGAAGACAATGGGGGAATTTTTGTTAATAAAGACGGCACAATCCTTGCAGTTGTTTGTGACGGCATGGGGGGACACCAGGCAGGTGAAGTGGCAAGTGAAAGAGCTGTTAGCCACATTAAGGAAATGTGGGAGGAGACAATCAATATCTCTTCCCCTGAACCTGCCGAAATCTGGTTGAAGACATTTATCCTTCAAACCAATCAAACGCTTTTTGAACATGCAAATTCCCATGAAGAATGTCAAGGAATGGGAACAACGATTGTAGCTGCGATTTTAGGGGATTCTTTTGTTACCCTTGCACATGTAGGGGATAGCAGAATTTATCTAATATCGGATGCGGCTGCCAAGCAATTAACAGAAGATCATACTTTTGTTAACGAGCTTGTTAAGAGTGGACAAATTTCAAAAGAAGATGCAGAGCATCATCCTAGAAAAAATGTTATACTACAGGCTTTAGGGACAGAGAAATCAGTGAGAATTGATATAAAAACAATTACATATGATGACCCTGGATATATTCTCCTATGTTCAGACGGGTTGACAGATAAAGTCAATAGCAGGGAGATTGTCGAGGTTTTAAATAATGGAAGCCAAGATTTATCTGCCAAAGCGGAAGAATTGATAAGACGCGCCAACCATTACGGTGGAGAAGATAATATTACGGTAGCCATTTTGGAATTATCTGTCTCCGAAGCTGGGAGTGGGTGATATAGGTGTTAATAGGCAAAAGATTAAATGATCGCTACAAAATTATGGAAGTCATCGGTGGCGGAGGAATGGCGAATGTTTACCTTGCCCATGACATGATTTTGGACCGTGATGTTGCTGTTAAAGTATTAAGGTTAGATTTTGCAAACGATGAAGAATTTATTCGCCGCTTCAGAAGGGAAGCTCAATCTGCAACAAGCTTGGACCATCCGAATATTGTCAGCATATACGATATTGGGGAAGAAGACGACATCTATTACATCGTGATGGAGCATGTTAAGGGGAAAACATTAAAGCAATACATTCAGCAATATGCACCAGTTGAACAGTACAATGCAGTGGAGATCATGAACCAGCTGACATCTGCCATCTCCCATGCCCATGATAATGGGATAATACATAGAGATATTAAGCCGCAGAATATTTTGGTTGATGATTATGGGACAGTGAAAGTAACGGATTTTGGTATTGCGATGGCTCTTAGTTCTACTACTATTACACAGACCAATTCCCTATTGGGATCTGTACATTATTTATCACCGGAACAGGCAAGAGGAAGTTTGGCCACGAAGAAATCCGATGTATATGCTCTTGGAATTGTCATGTTCGAACTATTGACCGGAAGACTTCCTTTCTCTGGTGAGTCTGCCGTTTCCATTGCATTAAAGCATCTTCAGTCGGAAACACCTTCACCTAAACGCTGGAATCCGACATTACCACAAAGCATGGAGAATGTGGTATTGAAGTCAATGGCCAAAGACCCGTTACACAGATATGCTTCTGTTGATGAAATGCAGGCAGATCTTATGACTACGCTTGAACCAAGTCGTAGGAATGAACCTAAATTTCACATTCCTGATGATGATGAAGAGGCCACCAAAGCAATTCCTATTATCAAAGGTAGTCTCGGAAACCTTACAAATGAAGATGAAACAAGGGTTCGTCCCTCTGAAGAAAAGCTTGTCAAAAAGGAGAAAAAAGCACCACCTCCTAAGAAAAAGAAGAAAAAATGGCCAATAGTACTTTTAGTCATTCTTTTACTACTAATTGGTGGCTCAGTCGCAGCGTTTATCCTTCTCCCTTCCATGCTGCTACCAAAAGATGTGACGGTACCTGATGTATCTACCTATGAGTATGACGATGCAGTAAGAGAACTCATTGATCTTGGGCTTGTGCTGGAAGAACCAAAAGATGAGCCAAGTGATGAAATAGAGAAAGGGAAAGTCACAAGAACATTTCCAAAGGCAGGGGATGTCGTGAAAGAAGGAAAAGCGATCACGATCTTCAGAAGTCTTGGAAAAGAAGAAGTGGAAATGGAAGACTATACCGACCTTTTTGTGGAAGATGCGATAGAAAGCATAAAGGAAAAGGATTTCAAGAATCCTGATATTGAAGAAGTTCATTCTGATGAAGTACCAGAAGGAAGGGTAATCCGCCAGGAACCGGAAAAAGGCAGTATGGTCATACCGGAGGAAACAGTGATTAAACTTGTTGTCTCCATCGGATCAAGCCCTATTCAGTTGGATAACTACCAGGGATCGTCAATCGACTTTGCCCAAAGACATCTGGCAGGTCTGGGGTTGGTTCCTGATATTACAAATGAGTATAATGATTCCGTTTCAGAAGGCAATATTATCAAACAGGATCCCGCTCCGGAATCACAGGTGAAAAAAGGGGATACAATAAAGCTTATTGTTTCCGATGGGCCCGAGCCGGCGGATAAGTCAGTGGATATTCCTTTGGAAGTGAAATACGATCCAGAAGAAGAAGGCGCTGAACAGACGGTTGAATTATATTTGGAAGATCTAAATAACACTATGGATGGTGAACCTAAGGAGACTTTCATTATAACGGAAGATCTTATTTCAGGATTCACTGTGACAGTTGCGTACAAACAACAAGCTAAATACAGAATTGTAGTCGACGGGGAAGAGATCGAAAATGTTACCATCGATTATGACGATATAGAGTAACGGACTAAGGAGTGAGTGTATGCCAGAAGGTAAAATTGTCAAGGCATTAAGCGGCTTTTATTATGTTTTGACTGCGGATGGCAGTATAACCCAATGTAGAGGGAGAGGGGTTTTCCGTAAAAATAAGATTACCCCTCTTGTTGGGGACTCCGTTGTATTTCAAGCGGAAAACGACCGAGAAGGATACATTATGGACGTATTGCCTCGCAAAAATGAGCTTGTAAGACCACCTATTGCAAACATCGATCAGGCGATCCTCGTCTTTTCTGCATTGGAGCCTGAATTTAGTACGGTCCTATTGGACAGATTCTTGGTACTGATTGAATCCAAAGATGTTAGTCCTTTGATTTGTATCTCCAAGATGGACCTTCTTGATGAAGATGCTAACCTGATCAAGTTTGCCGATTATTATCGTTCGGTCGGTTATGAAGTGTTGCTTACTTCCACGAAGGAACCTGAGCAGCTGAAGGAGATACTACCATACCTGAAAGACAAGTCTTCGGTGATCGCCGGCCAATCCGGTGTGGGCAAATCATCTCTTTTAAACGTGTTACGCCCTGAACTTGAATTGAAAACGGACAACATCTCCTCCCATTTAGGAAGAGGAAAGCATACAACGAGACATGTGGAGTTGATGGAAATCAACCATGGCTTTGTTGCTGACACTCCAGGGTTCAGTTCTTTGGAATTTTTGGAAATGGAAGCGGAAGATGTGAAAGATTGTTTTCCAGAATTCGTAGAGAAAAGCCATGACTGCAAGTTCAGAGGCTGCACCCACCTGAAAGAACCGAAATGTGCGGTAAAGGAAGCTGTCGAAAAAGAAGAGATTGCCTCCTACCGATACAAGCATTACGTTTCCTTTGTTGAAGAAATAAAAGATAGAAAGCCGAGGTACTAAAATATGATAAAAATCGCCCCTTCGATCCTGAGTGCGGATTTCGCTAAATTAGGTAAGGACATTCTCGATGTGGAACAAGGAGGAGCAGACTATATTCATATTGATGTGATGGATGGCCATTTCGTTCCCAATATCACAATAGGTCCATTAATTGTAGAAGCCGTGCGTCCCATCACGAAACTACCATTGGATGTACACTTGATGATCGAGAATCCGGATGCCTATATTGCTGATTTTGCAAAAGCTGGAGCAGATATCATTTCCGTACATGTGGAGACTTGCCGCCATCTACATCGGACCATCCAGCATATTAAATCACAAGGCGTGAAAGCTGGAGTGGTCATCAATCCTGCTACACCGGTAGAGAGCATCATTCCTATATTGAATGACGTGGATCTTGTCCTTTTGATGACAGTTAATCCAGGTTTTGGCGGTCAGGCTTTCATTCACGATGTACTGCCAAAAATCGAGCAGGTAGCGTCCCTTGTTAAAGAGAGAGGGTTATCCATAGATATTGAGGTGGATGGAGGCGTCAACCCCGAAACTGCCAAGCTGTGCGTAGAAGCTGGTGCAAATGTTCTGGTTGCAGGCTCTGCCATCTACAATAAGGAAGACCGCAAACAGGCAATTGAGTCCATAAGAAGCAATTTGTCTTAATTTCGCAAATTCCTCAAGTTCGTAGAAAGTCTTCATAGAGAAGGCTTTTTTACGTTATGCTATTATTTGTGATAAGAAAACCATAATACAAGGGAGAGAAAAAAGTTGATCATACATATTGTTGCAGGAGGCCCAACAGATCTTATACCTGATCTTCAGTCCCTCCAAGCAGATAACGTCACATGGGTGGGGGTGGATAAAGGAGTAGCATACCTTTTAGAACAGGGTATTAAGCCAGCCAAAGCTTTCGGTGATTTTGATTCTATTACAAGTCAGGAACTGGAGGATATAAAGAAAAGGCTTCCGTTTGCAGAGGTTTTCCCAAGTGAAAAAGACGAAACCGATACGGATATTGCAGTGAACTGGGCTCTGGAACAAAGGCCGAATCTTATCCGGATATACGGAGGGACCGGCGGGAGACTGGATCACTTTTTAGGTAACATTCAACTTCAGTTAAAAGGGTTGGACAAAAAGATAAAGATAGAGATACACGATAGCCAAAATATATTATACGTTCTCAAAGAAGGTACATATCCTATCGCTAAAGATGAATCGCTGCCATTTATCTCTTTCATGCCCATAACCCCTCATGTGAAAGGCATAACGTTGATTGGATTTAAATATCCTTTAGATAAGAAGAATATTCGCTTCGGAGACACACTATGTATAAGTAATGAACTTGAAGTGGAAAGTGGTACTTTTTCATTTGAGGAAGGCATATTAATGGTGATAAGGAGCCGTGATTATCATCCATTATCCTAAAACGGTCCTGACGATCCGCAAATTTGCAACCTGATATCATAGAAGGTAAAAAGTTCGGAGGAGGGAATGTAATGAAATTTTATACAATCAAGCTACCTAGATTCTTGGGAGGTATAATCCGGGCTATGCTTGGGACATTTAAGAAGGAGTAAAGCACCTGGTATGGGTGCTTTTTTTATAAATGGTTGATGTTCTTTAACAATGGAAAGTTGCCGCAGAGGGTGTGGAGGGCATGTTTTGAACAAATGTCCGAAGTTTTGATGAACTTGGCCGAAGTTTTCCGATAGTTGACCGAAGATTTTGTGAACTTGACCGAAGTTTTCCGATAAATGTCCGAACCGATTTTACAAATGTCCGAACGGCCCAATATTCTTGTCCAAACAATCAATTGAAATGTCCGAACCCTCCTCAAAATTACTTGCAAAATGTCCGAACCTACAAAAGAAATGACCGAATATATTTTTACATGCTAAAAATGCATCATTTTCTTCAAAAATATACTCATTATCACTCATTTTTCTCCCGAATAGACAATAAAAATATTATGTAAACAAATCATCTGCTGTAGCTACACCCATCCATCCGAAGCAATTCCAACTATCCCCCAAAAAAAGTAAAAAGCGACAGGGAAAATTCCCTGTCGCTTTCGTATGTGCGCTGATATTAAACGCGCTCCACTTTACCTGATTTTAAAGCTCTTGCGGAAACGTACACACGCTTTGGCTTACCATCTACTAAGATGCGAACTTTTTGAAGGTTTGCACCCCAAGTACGACGAGTAGAGTTCATTGCGTGAGAACGTGAGTTTCCAGAACCAGTCTTTTTGCCTGTAATTACACATTTACGTGCCATGTTCAATTCCCTCCTAACTACAAAGAAACATCATTCAATATTTTCATTAGTAATAAGAAAGTACCTTCTTATTATTGCGAGAAAAACCATACATTAGTTCTACGTCTGAAGAAGTACACTTCCGTACCGTTTTTCTTTACCAAAATAATCTCTTGAAAATACTTATATAATTTAACATACTACCCTCAACATTGCAATAGTTCTAAAGAAAGCTTTCAAGAAAAAAACCTTGACATACATGTTTTTAGCATTCAGTATAATAATAGTATTGATACAATAGTATCCGCCTGCTTTTAAAATGAATGAACTTATAGTAAAATAGCGAGTAGACTAGGTGAAAAATCCAATCGAAGGGGGAACCTATATGTCCATCGAACTAAAAACATCTTATGGTCAAATAGATATTTCAAACGATGTAGTTGCTACCATCGCTGGTGGAGCTGCAATAGATTGTTATGGAATAGTAGGCATGGCTTCAAAAAGCCAATTGAAAGATGGGTTATCTGAGATACTTAGAAAAGAGAATTTTACAAAAGGTGTACTCGTACGCCAAGAAGAAGATCAGCTACATATTGATATGTACATCATCGTCAGCTATGGAACGAAGATTTCCGAAGTGGCTCACAATGTACAGACTAAAGTAAAATATATCCTGAATCAAATGCTCGGTCTTTCCGTTGATTCTTTAAATATTTATGTACAGGGAGTTCGAGTTACGAACCCGTAATAAGGAGGAAAATTTAGTGTCAGTAAAAGTTCTAAATGGGAAACGTTTTGCACAAATGATCATTCAAGGTGCAAATCATTTATCAAACAACGCCAAAACAGTGGACGCGTTGAACGTTTTTCCGGTTCCGGATGGAGATACGGGAACAAATATGAATCTTTCCATTACTTCAGGAGCAAAAGAAGTAAAAGGTAATGTTTCTGAACATATTGGAAAGGTCGGTTCTGCTCTGGCAAAAGGCTTACTTATGGGTGCAAGAGGTAACTCTGGGGTTATTCTTTCTCAACTATTCCGAGGATTCTCTAAGCATATTGAAGCAAAAGAAACAATTACGAGTACAGACTTTGCACAAGCGCTAGAAGCAGGCGTACAGACAGCATACAAGGCTGTCATGAAACCTGTGGAAGGTACTATTCTAACTGTGGCAAAAGATGCTGCCAAAAGAGCGGTAGCAGTCGCCAAAAACGAAGAGGACATCATCGTCTTGATGGAGGAAACGTTAAAAGAGGCGTATGCTTCCCTTAAACGCACACCTGATCTACTTCCTGTATTAAAGGAAGTTGGAGTAGTTGATAGTGGTGGACAAGGTCTGGTTTATATTTACGAAGGTTTCCTGGCTGAACTAAAAGGCCAGAGAATTGAAGATATCGTACCAACTACTACAATGAACGAACTTGTTAATGCCGAGCACCATAAGAGTGTTCATTCTGCTATTAATACCGAGGATATCGAGTTTGGATATTGTACAGAATTCATGGTGAAGTTTGAAGATGATAAGGTAAAAGGAAATCCTTTCACTGAAGAGAACTTCCGTAATGACCTGTCTCAGTACGGTGACTCTCTTTTGGTAATTGCAGATGAAGAAATTGTAAAAGTACACATTCATGCAGAACAGCCTGGGGATGTTTTGACCTATGCTCAAAGGTACGGCAGCCTGATCAACATGAAGATTGAAAATATGAGAGAGCAGCACAGTAACCTTCTTTTTGAGGAAGAGGCATACCCTGCTACAAAACCTGAAGTGAACAAAAAACGTGAAAAGTTCGGAATCATTGCTGTTGCAATGGGCGAGGGAATCGCAGAACTATTCAAGAGCATCGGAGCAAAGGTGGTCATTGAAGGCGGCCAAACGATGAACCCTAGTACAGAGGATATTCTGAAGGCGATTGATGAAGTGAATGCAGACAACGTCATCATCCTACCTAACAACAGCAACATTATCATGGCTGCAAAACAAGCAGCCGAAGTTACTGAGCAAAATGTTGCAGTTGTTGAAAGTAAAACTGTCCCTCAAGGAATGGCAGCTATTCTGGCATTCAACCCGACTGGTGAATTGGCTGACAATGAAGCTACGATGAAAGAAGCTTTGAGCTCTGTTAAAACTGGTCAAATCACATTCGCTGTTAGAGACACGAACATTGATGGTGTGGAAATCCAGAAGGATGACTTCATGGGAATTGCAGACGGTAAAATTGTCCTCACAAATAAAGACAAGAAAGCCGCTGCTAAAGAACTTCTTTCTACCATGATGGACGAGGACTCAGAAATCCTTACTGTTATTTACGGGGAAGACGTATCAGAAGAAGATGTGGAAGAATTGGTAAGCGATCTGGAAGAATCTTACCCTGATGCGGAAGTGGAAGTCCATAACGGAAAACAGCCACTATATTCCTTTATCTTTTCTATTGAGTAGGCTAATATAATAGTTGCAAACAAAGAAGGGGTAATACCCTTCTTTTGTATGTGATGAAAGATTTCTGTAATTAACTGAAACCAGCAAAGGGGAGTGGGCAGACATGAAATATAAAAGTGTATTTGATATAATTGGCCCAATAATGATAGGTCCATCTAGTTCCCATACAGCAGGAGCTGCCAGAATAGGTCGCGTAGCCAGAAGCCTTTTCGGAAGACAGCCTAAATGGGCGAACATATCATTTTATGGATCATTCGCCAAAACATACAAAGGTCACGGAACCGATGTAGCGATTGTCGGTGGATTACTTGACTTTGATACGTTCGATGAAAGAATTAAAACCTCTCTTCAGATAGCAGATTCATTGGGAGTGAAAATAACATTCCAAGAAGAAGATGCTATAACAGACCACCCGAATACCGCGAAAGTGGTAATAGGTGATGAGGAAGGTGAATTGGAATTGGTAGGGATATCAATCGGGGGCGGGAAAATTGAAATAACGGAATTGAATGGGTTTGAACTCAAACTTTCTGGAAATCACCCAGCACTGCTCGTTGTACATGATGACCGTTACGGAGCAATTGCAGGAGTGGCAAACGTATTGGCGAAATTCGCAATCAATATCGGCCATATGGAGGTTTCACGCAAGGAAAAAGGTCAAAAAGCTTTGATGACTATTGAAGTCGACCAGAATATTGATGACGTGGTTATTCAAGAACTTTCCGCACTGCCTAACATCACTCAGGTTACAAAGATAGTGGACTAGCTTTTGGAAGAATAATGATAGCGCTTACAAAGATGATATAGCTCATAGGGGGGAAAAGAATGTTTCGTAATGTTGCAGAACTTATTGAAATAGCAGAAAGTAGTAGTAAGAAGATTTCAGAAATCATGATTGAACAGGAAATGGAATTTACAGGGAAAAGTCGTGAAGACATTTTTGCCCAGATGGATAAGAATCTAGAAATCATGGAACAGGCTGTGGAAAGAGGGCTTGAAGGAGTGAAATCCGTTTCCGGCTTAACTGGCGGGGATGCGGTGCTTCTTCAGAAGTATATTGAAAAAGGTAACTTTCTAACAGGTAAAAACATATTGGATGCAGTAAGCAAAGCGGTTGCAACAAACGAAGTAAACGCTGCAATGGGTACCATCTGTGCCACACCGACTGCCGGTTCTGCCGGAGTGGTTCCGGGGACATTGTTCGCAGTGAAGAATGTCCTTAACCCGACAAGAGAAGAAATGATCAACTTTCTGTTCACATCAGGAGCTTTCGGGTTTGTTGTGGCTAACAATGCGTCCATTTCCGGTGCAGCAGGAGGCTGTCAGGCTGAAGTAGGTTCCGCTTCCGGAATGGCGGCTGCAGCCATTGTCGAAATGGCTGGAGGGACACCTGATCAATGTGCGCATGCAATGGCCATTACCCTTAAAAACATGTTAGGATTAGTGTGTGACCCTGTTGCAGGTCTTGTGGAAGTTCCGTGTGTGAAACGTAATGCAATGGGAGCAGCAAATGCAATGGTGGCAGCAGACATGGCACTTGCGGGAATTACGAGCACGATTCCATGTGATGAAGTAATTGACGCAATGTACAAAATCGGACAGACGATGCCTACTGCACTAAAAGAAACTGCACAAGGAGGGTTGGCGGCAACACCAACTGGACGTGAGCTTGAAGCGAAAATTTTTGGTGTTTCCTTACAAAAAGGTGACTAATTTATCGGAGATTACTGTAACAACCCTAAAAGGCATTGGTGAAGAAACCGCAAACTCCCTCCATACAATGGGAATATATACAGTGGAAGACCTTCTCATGCATTTTCCATACAGATATGAAGATTACCGCTTAAGAGATATATCAGAAGTCAAACATGAAGAGAAGATAACTGTAGAAGGGAAGGTTCATGGCGAGCCTTCTCTTATGTATTTTGGCAAAAAGAAATCAAGGCTTACTTTCCGCTTTTTTGTGGGTCGCTTTCTAGTCAAGGCGGTTTGCTTCAACCGTCCCTACTATAAAAATAAACTGTCCATCAATGATACGATCACGATAACTGGGAAATGGGATCAACATCGTCAGACCATCACCGTGATGGAGATACATTTCGGGCCATTCATGAAGGAAAGTGAAGTGGAACCTGTCTATTCGGTTAAGGGTAACATCACCGTCAAGCAGATGCGCAAATTTATCGCAAATGCGCTGAATGCATTTGGTGGCCAGCTTGAGAGCGCTCTACCACATTCCGTCCTGCAAAAATACAAGCTTCCGTCAAAAAGTGAATCCGTCAAGGCGCTACATAATCCTGTTAATCAAGAGGTGTTGAAGCATGCGAGAAGATATTTCGTTTATGAGGAATTTTTACTGTTCCAGCTGAAAATCCAAGCTTTGCGCAAATACAAACGCGAACAAACAGAAGGATTGGTACACCGCTTTTCAAAAGAATCCCTAAATCAGTTTATCAGCATCCTCCCATTTCCGTTGACAGGAGCCCAGGAGAGAGTGCTAGAAGAGATCATGGGTGATATGACTTCTCCATTCCGAATGAATCGTCTGTTGCAAGGCGATGTTGGATCAGGTAAGACAGTGGTGGCAGCCATAAGTCTATATGCGGCACATCTATCAGGCTATCAAGGAGCGCTGATGGTTCCGACTGAAATATTGGCAGAACAGCATGCTCAATCGTTAACAGCCCTTTTTGACAAGACGGCTGTAAATATTGCACTCTTAACAAGTTCGGTAAAAGGGAAACGACGAAGAGAACTTTTGGAAAGGCTCCAAAAAGGTGAAATTGATATTCTGGTAGGTACCCATGCATTAATACAGGAAGAAGTGAACTTCCATAAGCTTGGGCTGGTAATAACAGATGAACAGCATCGTTTCGGGGTGGAGCAACGAAGAGTGCTCAGGGAAAAAGGGTCAAACCCAGATGTCTTGTTCATGACTGCTACCCCAATACCAAGAACTCTTGCCATTACTGCGTTCGGAGAAATGGATGTTAGTATCATAGATGAAATGCCTGCCGGCCGGAAAGCCATTGAAACATACTGGGCAAAGCACCAAATGATTGATAGGGTACTTGGCTTTGTTGAAAAAGAACTGCAAAAAGGAAGACAAGCCTATGTCATCTGCCCGCTGATTGAAGAGTCCGAAAAGCTGGATGTCCAGAATGCCATTGATGTTCACGATATGCTTACTCACTACTATCGGGGCAATTGGAAGATAGGTTTGATGCACGGAAGATTGAGTTCAGATGAAAAAGAAAAAGTGATGGAAGCCTTTAGTGAAAATGAGGTACAATTGCTTGTTTCCACGACTGTCGTTGAGGTCGGTGTGAATGTACCTAATGCGACGATGATGGTGATCTATGATGCAGAACGCTTTGGCCTATCCCAGCTGCACCAGCTCCGTGGGCGCGTTGGACGTGGAAGTGAACAATCATACTGTATTCTGCTTGCTGATCCAAAATCGGAAGTCGGGAAGGAACGAATGAAAATCATGACAGAAACGAATGATGGGTTCGTACTTTCCGAGAAGGACCTGGAACTGAGAGGTCCGGGTGACTTCTTTGGAAGAAAGCAAAGCGGTGTTCCTGAATTCAAAGTGGCAGACATGGTGCATGACTATAGAGCCCTTGAAGTTGCAAGACAAGATGCCCACGAACTTCTATACTCGCAAAGCTTTTGGGAGGAAGAGGAGTACAAAGGATTAAGGGATATGATTACGCAGTCTGGAATCCTAGATGGCGACAAGTTAGATTAACATAAGCAGAGGTAAGTCATTTGGTTGGCAGACCTCTGTTTATTTGCACTTCGATCCAATATTTTTTCTTGCAATCTGCTTTTTTAGTATATATACTACTATTAGTACCTAGTCATAATAGTTCGGATGGTGTGTATTTTATGAGAAGAAATAAAAAGGAGCGTCAGTTATCTTTAAAGGATAAGATACAAGAGAACCCTTTTATAACAGATGAAGAACTTGCCGATTTTTTTCAAGTGAGTATTCAGACAGTACGCTTGGACCGCTTGGAGTTAAGTATTCCTGAATTGCGTGAGAGAATAAAAAACGTTGCAGCGCGTACACTCGAAAAAGAGGTTAAATCCTTGCCACTGGATGAAGTGATCGGTGAAATTATTGATCTGCAATTAGACGAGAGTGCCATTTCCATTTTTGATGTACAAAGCGAGCATGTTTTCAAACGAAACCAGATTACGCGAGGTCACCATTTGTTTGCCCAGGCAAACTCATTGGCGGTTGCAGTTATCAATGATGAGCTGGCTCTAACAGCAAAAGCGACCATTCGCTTTACAAGACCTGTAAAGCTTGGTGAGAGAATTGTTGCAAAAGCAGTTGTAAGTAATGTAGATAAAGAAAAAGGGAGAACAACTGTAGAGGTGAAAAGCTCGGTCGGAAGCGAGAAGGTTTTCCACGGAGAGTTCGAAATGTTCCGTTCTACAAGTTCTTAATCAAAGGTAGGTTAAAGCTATGAGAATTGCCATTGATGCAATGGGTGGTGATCATGCACCGAAGTCGATCGTTGAAGGTGTCATGAAAGCTGTTGAAAAATACAATGACGTTATATTTACCCTTGTAGGGGATGAAAATAAAATACGACCATTTTTAACCAATGAAAAGAATGTAAGTATCATACATACAGAAGAAATCATTTCAGGCGATGAAGAGCCGGTAAGAGCAGTCCGCCGTAAAAAGAATTCGTCCATGGTCCTGATGGCTAAAGAGGTAAAAGAGGGAAGAGCGGATGCTTGTATCTCGGCAGGAAATACCGGGGCGTTAATGACAGCTGGGCTATTAATAGTTGGCCGGATTAAAGGGATTGAACGACCTGCGCTATCTCCAACCTTCCCTACAGTGGATGGGAAGGGATTTGTGATGCTTGATGTCGGTGCAAATGCAGATGCCAAGCCTGAGCACCTGTTCCAATATGCATTGATGGGATCCATTTATGCGGAAAAAGTACGTGGAGTAAAAGCTCCGAGGTTGGGTCTTTTGAACGTTGGGACCGAGGATAAGAAAGGGAATGAGCTGACAAAAGCCGCTTTTGAATATATTAAAGAGTCAAATGCGGTCCATTTTATTGGGAATGTGGAAGCGCGGGACCTTTTGAATGGTGTGGCGGATGTCGTTGTCACAGACGGTTTTACCGGGAATGTAACGCTAAAAGCAATTGAGGGTACGGCATCATCCGTTTTTGCCATGCTTAAAGATGCCCTGACCAGCGACCTGAAAAGCAAGCTAGCAGCTGCTGTGTTAAAACCTAAACTGAAAATAATCAAAAATAAAATGGACTACTCCGAATACGGTGGTGCTGCTCTGTTCGGCCTGAAGGCACCTGTCGTAAAGGCTCACGGGTCATCCGATGAAAATGCTGTATTTAATGCAATCCGTCAGACACGAGAAATGCTCGAAACCGACATGGTCGGGACGATAGCACAAACAATCGAGAAAATGGAGTTTGTGACAACTGAAGAGAACGGGGGAGAATAATGGGAAAGGTCGCGTTTGTTTTTCCTGGACAAGGCTCACAAATTGTGGGCATGGCCCATGAATTAGCCAAAGACTATATAGAAGTTCAAAGTGTGATTGAAAAAGCGGATGCCAAGCTTGGATACAAGCTGTCAAAATTGATGTTCCAAGGCCCGCAAGAAGATCTTACTCTGACTTACAACGCCCAACCTGCTCTATTGACTTCGAGCATTGCGATTCTGCAAGTGTTAAAAGATGCAGGGATAAAAGCCGATTATACTGCTGGTCACAGTCTGGGAGAATATTCCGCGCTAGTGGCTGCAGGATCTATCAGTTTTGAAGATGCTGTCCAAACTGTTCATATGCGTGGAA
Organism: Bacillus sp. LL01; assembly: GCF_001037965.1. Lineage (NCBI taxonomy): Bacteria > Bacillati > Bacillota > Bacilli > Caryophanales > Bacillaceae > Bacillus > Bacillus sp. LL01. The sequence goes on from NZ_LFEL01000003.1 coordinate 507,743, forward strand.
AATATATGGAAGAAGCGGTTCCTGCAGGTGTTGGTTCCATGGCGGCTGTATTAGGCCTAGATGAGCAACTTTTGAAGGAGGCGTGTGAGGAAGCCTCAACAGAAGCAGGACCGGTTCAGCTTGCAAACTTGAACTGTCCAGGTCAGATTGTAATTTCGGGAACTGCAGAAGGGGTAATCTCTGCCTCCGAGAAAGCGAAGGAGAAGGGTGCCAAGCGAGTTATTCCGTTAGTAGTCAGTGGACCGTTCCACTCAAGCCTTATGAAACCTGCAGCATCCAAGCTTGAGGACACCTTATCCTCCATTGCAATCAATGACGCTGTAATTCCAGTTATAGCAAATGTGGATGCCAATGAGATGACGAGTGCGAAGGAAATTCCTGTGAAACTAGTTGAACAGCTTTATTCTCCGGTACGCTGGGAACAATCTGTCGAGAAGATGATAGATCTTGGAGTGGATACTTTTATCGAAGTTGGTCCAGGGAAAGTTTTATCAGGTCTAATTAAAAAAGTAAATCGTAAAGTAACGACGATTCCTGTTTATGATAATGAAACGCTACAAAAAGCCATAGATCACTTTAAAGAGGAGGATTCATCCAATGCTTAAAGGAAAAACAGCGGTTGTTACGGGGGCATCCCGTGGGATCGGACGTGCCATTGCACTTGAACTTGCAGAACAAGGTGCCAATGTAGTTGTCAACTACTCAGGAAGTGAAGCGAAAGCTCATGAGGTAGTGGAAGCAATTAAAGGGATGGGTGGTCAGGCCATTGCGGTTCGAGCGAATGTGGGGAACATGGAAGACGTCCAAGCAATGATGAAAGAAGCACTTGCACAATTCGATACAATCGACATATTGGTGAATAATGCTGGGATTACACGTGATAACCTATTAATGCGCATGAAAGAAGAAGAGTGGGATGATGTTATCAATATCAACCTGAAAGGTGTCTTCAATGCAACAAAAGCTGTCACCCGTCAAATGATGAAGCAACGTTCCGGAAGAATCATCAACATCGCTTCCATTGTTGGTGTAATGGGAAATGCCGGGCAGGCTAATTATGTGGCGGCAAAAGCTGGGGTTATCGGGTTGACAAAATCAACTGCCCGTGAATTGGCTTCTCGCCACATTACGGTAAATGCAATTGCACCGGGCTTCATCACAACGGATATGACAGACAAACTCACTGAAGATGTGAAGGGGGAAATGCTGAAGCAGATCCCTCTTGCCAGATTCGGAGAAGCAAAAGACATCGCATCTGTAGTATCTTTCCTTGCATCTGAAAAAAGTGCCTACATTACCGGCCAAACACTACACGTAGACGGCGGAATGGTCATGTAAGTTTAAAAGTTATCATAACGAAAAAACTAGTTCCCCCTGATGACTAGAGTGCAAGGTGTGAGACTCCAGCGGGGGGAAACGGTAGACTTGAGACCCCGCAACGAAGTGAGGAGGCTCAAGCACCGTCCCGCGGAAAGCGAACACCTGGAACGGAAGTCATCAGGGAGTATAATATACAACTTACACTAGTTTTTTAAGACTAAATTCACTATAATACTTGAGGGGAGGTGAAAGTTATGGCAGATGTATTAGAGCGTGTAACAAAGATCATTGTTGATCGTTTAGGTGTAGACGAGTCCGAGGTGAACCTTGATTCTAAATTCAAAGATGATTTAGGTGCTGATTCTCTTGATGTAGTTGAATTAGTAATGGAGCTTGAAGATGAGTTTGATATGGAAATTTCAGACGATGAAGCAGAAAACATTACAACGGTTGCCGATGCGGTTAACTACATAAAAGCAAACACTTAATAGTTTTTTGTTGTCCCACTCAGGTGGGACTTTTTGTTTTTATGGGGATAGTAAGTAAAGGGTAAAAAAGATAAATGTCGAATTCGGTTCAATTACCAATAAAAATTTTAGGATTCTGCTTAATTAATAAAAGTTGCTATTTTTATCCGCTAAATTATTTGTTAAAATAGTAATGTTATACAACTTTCATCATCCAAAAGAAAAATGTTGCCATCTTAGTGAAAGAAGATGTATGTTGGAGGCTCCTTTACATGACCAGAAATAGAAGTAGAATAAATGAAATGAAAAACGAAGCGACAAAAAAGAATTTTGCTATGCTTCAAGATAAATTAGGAGTGCAGTTTCATAACGAGAAACTGCTATATCAGGCTTTCACCCATTCATCCTATGTGAATGAGCATCGCAGAAAACCTTACGAAGATAATGAGCGTTTGGAGTTTTTGGGAGATGCTGTTTTGGAGTTGACCATTTCACAGTTTCTGTATAAGAAATATCCTATGATGAGTGAAGGTCAATTAACAAAACTGAGAGCGTCTATCGTATGTGAACCTTCTCTGGTTTCATTCGCAAATGATCTATCGTTCGGACAGTATGTACTGCTTGGAAAAGGGGAGGAAATCACTGGTGGACGTGCCAGACCAGCTTTGCTTGCCGATGTATTTGAAGCATTTATCGGGGCGTTATACCTGGACCTTGGACTTGATACCGTATTCCAATTCCTTGAAAAGTATGTACATCCTAAAATTAATGAAGGTGCTTTTTCTCATGTGATGGATTTTAAAAGTCAGCTACAAGAGATGATTCAGCGGAATGCACTTGGTGTTATCGAATATGAAGTACTTGAAGAAAAAGGACCGGCACATAACAGGGAATTTGTATCCAAAGTTTCTTTGAATAAAGAAGAGATGGGAATAGGTGTAGGTCGCTCGAAAAAAGAGGCGGAACAACATGCTGCTCAATTTGCTCTTCAAAAGTTGAAACAAGCAAAAAAATGAAAGTAGGCGATCCGATGGTGCACATGTGTGCCAAAACGATCGCTTTCTTTCCTATTACATAATTGAAGTAACCAACTAAGAAATTTAACGAGTATAGATGAGGTGAGGATTATGTACCTCAAACGATTAGAAGTGGTAGGGTTTAAGTCGTTTGCTGAAAAAATATCCGTTGATTTTGTCCCAGGCGTCACTGCCGTGGTAGGACCAAACGGAAGCGGAAAAAGTAATATAATTGATGCCATCAGATGGGTTCTTGGGGAACAATCAGCCAAATCACTGCGTGGTACCAAAATGGAAGACATCATTTTTGCTGGGAGCGATAGCAGGAGAGCCTTGAACATGGCAGAAGTGACGTTGACACTTGACAACAGTAACCGGATACTTCCAATTGATTATATGGAAGTGAGTGTGACTAGAAGGGCCCTCCGTTCTGGTGACAGTGAATTTCTTATTAATAAACAAACTTGCCGACTGAAGGACATTGTGGACCTGTTTATGGATTCCGGTCTTGGCAAGGAGGCATTCTCCATTATCAGCCAAGGGAAAGTCGAAGAAATTCTTAGCAGTAAATCGGAGGAGCGTCGCAGTATTTTTGAAGAAGCTGCAGGTGTTCTTAAATACAAGTCCAGAAAGAAGAAGGCGGAGAGTAAACTGTGGGATACGCAAGAGAACTTGAATCGTGTATCCGACATTTTACATGAGTTAGAAGGGCAAGTGGAGCCTTTAAAGATTCAGGCATCTATTGCAAAGGACTATCTGGAGAAAAAAGAAGAACTAGAACAGATAGAAGTCGGCGTGACCGTCTATGAAATAGAAGAGTTGCACCAAAAATGGGAACAGAACTCCTTGGAAGTGAAAAACAGTACGGAAAAAGAGCTAATCCTATCTTCCGAGCTTTCACAAAAGGAAGCAAAGCTTGAAAAATATAAAGACCAAGTGGCGGCATTGGATGAATCAATTGATTCGTTACAACAAGCCCTTCTTGTAGCAAGTTCCGAGCTTGAGAAACTTGAAGGTCGAAAAGAAGTACTCAAAGAACGTAAAAAGAATGCTACTACTAACCGTGCCCAGATGGAAAAGTCCTCTGTGGAGCTAGCAGAATTCCTTAGAGTCCAAAAGGAGAAGCTCACGGCGGAAAGTAAGTTATTGGATGCACTACGCAAGGAATTGGTATTGACAGAACAGCAACTGAAAGAAAAACAGGTCATCAACGAACAGTTCGACCAGAATATTGAAGAGAAAATTGATGCGTTGAAAAGCGACTATATCGAGCTTTTAAACAAACAGGCCACCATCCGAAACGAATTTTCCTATCTGGAACAGCAGGAAAAACAAGAAGGTTTGAAAGTGACCCGCCTTGATGAAGGTAACCAGAAATATGTGGATATGCGAATCAATACCCAACAGAAAAAGGAAGAGGTTCTGGCCGACCAAAAAAGGGTTCAGAGTGAATTAAATGAAACTGTGGACCGTTACAGAGCGGAACAGGCATCCTTGGAACAATTCAAACAGTCCTATCAGAAGAAGGAGACCACGCTGTATCAAGCTTATCAATTTCTGCAGCAGACTCGAGCTAGGAAAGAAATGCTCGAAACAATGCAAGGTGATTTCACCGGTTTCTTCCAAGGTGTAAAAGAAATTCTGAAAGCAAGGGATGAAGACAGGCTTACAGGAATCAAGGGTGCTGTTGCAGAAATCATCCAAGTGAAACAGCATGTGGAAACGGCAATTGAAATAGCCCTTGGCAGTGCGACGCAGCATATTGTGGTGGATAATGAACAGAATGCCAGAACGTCCATCCAGTATCTGAAGAAGAACGGGTTTGGACGTGCGACTTTACTGCCGATGACTGTGATGAAACCTCGGACATTATCAGACTATCAATTGAACCAAATCAGCCAGCATGAATCCTTTGTTGGAATAGCGGCTTCATTGGTGGACTATGACCCTTCCTATGAAAATATCGTATATAATCTCTTGGGAACCATCGTAATAGCCAAAGATCTAAAAGGGGCAAATGCACTCGCTGGTATTCTTCAGCATCGCTTCCGGATCGTGACGCTAGAGGGTGACGTTGTTAATCCTGGTGGATCCATGACAGGTGGGGCAGTTAAGCAAAAATCGAACTCGCTTTTAAGTCGGGGGCGTGAGCTTGACACCATCTCAGCCAAGCTTGAAGAGATGGAAAATAAAACAGCCCTTCTGGAAGACCAGGTAAAGACATTAAAGAAGAAAATTGAAGAAAAAGAAATACAAGTGATGGAATGTAAAGGGGCAGGAGAAGAGCTGCGTTACAAAGAGCAGCAAGTGACCAGCCTACTGCGTGAAGTGGAATTGGAAGAGAAGAACATAAATGAGCATCTAAGCTTGTATGATTACGAAAAACAACAGTTGACCTCCTCTATAAAGGGTGCCAGCGATAGAAAAGGGAAACTGGAAACCGAATTGAAAAACGTTGGTATCCAGATTGTTTCCCTTGACAAGGAAATTGCTGACCTCAACTCGTTGAAGCTGGAGCAACATACTACGCAAGAAACTGTTCAAAATGAATTGACACAGCTAAAAGTGGACTATGCCAGTAAAAAGGAAAAGCTTCATAACCAGTCGGAAAAAGTGGAAACCATAGAAACGGACCTGAATCAGGCACAGGAAAAGCTTACTGATATCCAAGAAGATCTTGCTCTTTTGCAAAGTGAAATGAACGATAACTCCTCAGGAGAACAAAAGCTTGAAATGGCAGCTGCAGAAAAGTTACAAGATAAAAATACCACCATGAAACTGATAGCGGAACGTCGTGCAGAAAGGCTATCTTTCTATGAAAAAGTAGAACAAGAAGAGCTTGAACTGAAAGGGCTGAAACGTCAGTACAAGCAACTAACAGAAGTACTGAAGGCAGAAGAAGTAAGACTGAACCGCCTGGATGTTGAACTGGATAATAGACTTCAGCATTTAAGGGAAGAGTATATGCTGTCCTTTGAAGCGGCAAAAGAAGAATATCCACTTGAAATCGATATCGAAGAGGCACGCAAAAAAGTAAAACTGATCAAGCTTGCAATAGAGGAGCTTGGGACGGTTAACATAGCGGCCATCGAGGAGTATGACAGAGTCAGTGAACGCTACACATTCCTGAAGGAACAGAAGGATGATCTTCAAGAAGCGAAGGATACCTTGTTCCAAGTGATCGGGGAGATGGACGAGGAAATGAAAAAAAGGTTCGAAACAACCTTTACCAATATTCGCGCGCATTTCCATGATGTGTTCAGATCTCTGTTTGGCGGAGGAAGAGCCGATCTTGTACTTACCGACCCTGCAGACATGCTGAATACCGGTGTTGACATAGTTGCCCAGCCACCAGGTAAAAAACTTCAGAATCTTGGCCTCTTGTCAGGGGGAGAAAGAGCATTGACTGCGATAGCCCTGCTATTCTCCATCTTGAAAGTGAGACCTGTACCATTCTGCATCCTTGACGAGGTGGAAGCGGCTCTTGATGAAGCGAACGTTCACCGTTTTGCACAATACTTGAAACAATTCAGTGAAGAAACCCAGTTCATCGTCATCACCCACCGTAAGGGAACCATGGAATTTAGTGACGTCCTTTATGGTGTGACCATGCAAGAATCCGGTGTTTCCAAATTGGTTTCTGTCCGCCTGGAAGAATCAAAAGAACTTGTTCAATAGAGAGGAAGAGATTATTAAAATGAGTTTCTTTAAAAAATTGAAAGATAAGCTTACTAACCAAACAGAGTCAGTAACGGATAAATTCAGAGAAGGGTTAACGAAAACCCGTGACTCGTTCTCCGGAAAAGTTAATGATCTTGTTGCACGATATCGTAAAGTGGATGAGGATTTCTTCGAAGAGTTGGAGGAAATTCTTATTGGAGCAGATGTTGGTGTAAACACTGTGATGCAACTGATCGATGAGCTGAGAATGGAAGTTAAGCGTCGTAACATTCATGACCCACGCGAGGTTCAAAGTGTTATCTCTGAAAAACTGGTGGAAATCTATCAAGCAGGAGAAGACATCTCTCCAACCATCAACTTCCAGCAGGACGGCTTGACTGTCGTACTTGTAGTAGGTGTTAATGGGGTAGGTAAAACTACTTCTATCGGTAAAATCGCCAAGAAGTTAAAGCAGGATGGCAAGAGTGTCCTGCTTGCTGCAGGGGATACATTCCGTGCGGGTGCGATTGAACAGCTTGAAGTATGGGGGGAACGTGTAGGAGTAGACGTCATCAAGCAATCAGCGGGGTCAGACCCGGCTGCGGTCATGTATGACGCTCTTCAGGCGGCAAAAGCACGTAAAGTTGATGTGCTTCTTTGCGATACTGCTGGTCGCTTGCAGAATAAGGTTAACCTGATGAAAGAGCTTGAAAAGGTGAAGCGTGTAATTGAGCGTGAAGTACCAGGGGCTCCTCACGAAGTTTTGCTTGTATTGGATGCAACCACTGGTCAGAACGCCCTCAGCCAGGCGAAGATCTTCTCTGAAGCAACCAATGTAACGGGAATTGTGTTAACAAAGCTTGATGGTACCGCAAAAGGTGGGATCGTTCTGGCTATACGCAATGAAATGCGCATCCCTGTAAAGTTTGTCGGTTTGGGTGAAAAAGCCGACGACCTGCAGGAGTTCAATGCGGAACAGTATGTGTACGGATTGTTTGCGGATCTGATTGAAACAGAAGAGGTAGAGGAAAACTAAGGATAATAGTTTGATTGGAGGTCGTCCCGGCGTATGGTGGGGCGGCCTTTTCTGGTCAAGAAAAAAACTTGACATTCCTTTTCCCACCCTGTAAACTAAGCTATTGTAAAGGCATTTCACTTAACAAGGGAGAGTGAAAAGGATGCTTGAAAAAACAACGAGAATGAACTATCTATTTGATTTCTATCAGTCGTTGTTGACACCAAAGCAACGCAGCTATATGTCTTTGTATTACTTAGATGATCACTCCCTTGGTGAGATAGCAGAGGAATATAACATAAGTCGTCAAGCGGTGTATGATAATATTAAACGTACAGAACAGATGCTTGAACAATATGAAGAAAAGCTTTTGTTATTTCAAAAGTTTCAAGAGCGGCAGTCGCTATTAAAGCAAATGAAGGATGAAGTCGAAAAAACGGACACCCCGTTAAACGGCCAATCTTTTCTGGCTCTGATCGAGTCGCTTGAGAAATTAGATTAGGGGGCGGCATACATGGCATTTGAAGGTTTAGCCGACCGTTTGCAAAATACGATACAGAAGATTCGCGGAAAAGGTAAGGTAAGCGAACAGGACGTTAAAGAAATGATGCGTGAAGTTCGACTGGCTTTACTTGAAGCGGATGTAAACTTCAAAGTAGTGAAAGACTTTGTGAAACGCGTGAATGAACGTGCAGTTGGACAAGAAGTCATGAAAAGTCTTACACCCGGTCAGCAAGTAATTAAAGTGGTTAAAGAAGAACTCACCGCGCTTATGGGCGGGGAGCAAAGTAAAATTGCAGTGAGCAACCGACCGCCAACCGTCATCATGATGGTAGGTCTTCAAGGTGCAGGTAAAACGACGACAACCGGGAAGCTTGCCAACCTATTGCGCAAAAAGCACAATAGAAAACCGCTTCTAGTTGCTGCAGATATTTACCGACCGGCGGCTATCAAACAGCTTGAAACACTTGGGAAACAACTCAGCATGCCTGTTTTCTCTTTAGGAGATCAGGTAAGTCCAGTAGAAATCGCCAAGCAGGCCATTCAGAAAGCAAAAGATGAGCACCATGATTATGTGCTAATTGATACCGCTGGACGCTTGCATGTAGATGAGGCATTGATGGACGAGCTGAAGCAGGTGAAAGAGCTATCCAATCCGGATGAGATCTTCCTGGTAGTTGATGCGATGACAGGTCAAGATGCTGTAAATGTGGCGCAAAGCTTCAATGAGCAGCTTGGTTTGACAGGTGTAGTATTAACAAAACTAGATGGAGACACTCGTGGAGGAGCGGCATTATCTGTTAAGGCGGTAACGAATACTCCTATCAAGTACATTGGTATGGGAGAAAAGTTGGATGCCATCGAACCTTTTCACCCTGAACGTATGGCTTCCCGTATTTTAGGTATGGGAGATGTACTGACTCTAATTGAGAAAGCACAATCGAATGTGGACGAAGAGAAAGCCAAAGAGCTCGAACAGAAGCTGCGTACGATGAACTTTACGTTTGATGATTTCCTGGAGCAGCTTGGGCAAGTGAGAAACATGGGCCCACTCGATGAAATCCTGGGAATGATACCTGGAGCCAACAAGATGAAAGGCTTAAAAAATGTCCAGGTGGATGAAAAGCAGATTGGTCATGTCGAGGCAATTATCCAATCGATGACCAAAACGGAAAAAGAAAACCCTGATTTGCTAAATGCTAGCCGCAAAAAACGGATAGCAAAAGGTAGCGGACGTCCGATTCAGGAAGTTAACCGTCTACTGAAACAATTTGAAGAGATGAAAAAAATGATGAAACAGATGACAAGCATGCAAAAAGGGAAAGGCAAAAAAGGTGGCTTCAAATTCCCTTTCATGTAAGACATCCACACCATTTTTTCTCTTAATAAATGAAGTGACAAGAAAAAACACTTTACAAACAAGTAACTACTTGTTATCATACTATCTTGTGTGAAATATTTTCGGAGGTGCTATATTAAATGGCAGTAAAAATTCGTTTAAAACGTATGGGTAATAAAAAATCCCCATTCTATCGTATTGTAGTAGCAGATTCTCGTTCTCCTCGTGATGGACGTTTCATTGAAACAGTTGGAACTTACAACCCTGTATTACAACCAGCTGAAGTTAAAATCAATGAAGAACTAGCTCTTAAATGGTTACAAGATGGCGCAAAGCCTTCTGACACAGTTCGTAACCTTTTCTCTAACGAAGGCATTATGGAAAAATACCACAATGCTAAATTAGGCAAGTAAGAGGCAAAATGACAGAATTAATCCAAACAATTGTGACGTCGTTGGTAGATCATCCAGAAAATGTAGTGGTTACGGAAAAGGAAACAGGTAATGCTGTCACGTACCAACTTACTGTGCATCAAGATGATTTAGGGAAAGTGATCGGCAAGCAGGGTAGAATTGCTAAAGCAATCAGGACAGTCTTGTTCGCTGCTGCCTCTCACGAGAATAAACGAGTGCAATTAGAGATTATGGAGTAGGGGAGGCTTTAGAGCTTCCCTTTTTCTTATGGTTGAACGGTGTTTGGGAATGTGCAGCTTCACGTCAAAATAGGGTACTTGATTGTCTGTCTTCGTGTCTATTCCCTATAATGGATACAACACATCAGTTGATTGAAGTGGAAGGCGCGAAGACTCCTGTGGGAGGAAGGGACAAGGGAGACCCCGCAAGGCTCCCGGACCGCCCACTGGAAAGCGAAGCGCCTGGAACTGAAATCAACCGCTTTAAGACAACCATGGAAAGAATAGAAAAGAAAAGAAGATTTAAGGGTATCCGTCAAGGGTACTCTATTGATACATAGAAAAGATAAATGCTGCGCGTGGAGGTGCAAGATATGTCAAAGTGGTTTAACGTTGGAAAGCTTGTCAACACACATGGTATCAAAGGCGAAGTGCGTGTTGTTTCCAGAACCGATTTTCCGGACGAGCGTTATAAAAAAGGAAATCTCCTTTATCTATTTTTACCGAATGAGAAAGAACCAGTGGAAGTGAAAGTGGCATCAAGACGTGTACACAAGTCTTTCGATCTTCTCACGTTTGAAGGCTACCATAATGTAAATGAAGTGGATAAATTTAAGGGTGCAATTGTCAAAGTTCCAGAAGATCAGCTTGGTGATCTGGAAGAAGGTGAATATTATTTCCATGAAATCGTAGGCTGCAAAGTTATTTTGCAAGAGGGCATGGAAGAGCTGGGAATGGTAAAGGAAGTATTGACCCCAGGTGCAAATGATGTGTGGGTTGTCCAGGTGAAAAAGGGTAAAGATATTTTAATCCCTTATATAGACCAAGTAGTGAAAAAAGTGGATGTTAAGGAAAAAACAATCATTATAGAGCCGTTAGAAGGGCTGTTCTAAAATGAAGATCGATATTCTATCCATTTTTCCTGAAATGTTTAAAGGGGTGCTAGAATCTTCAATTTTGAAGAAAGCGTCGGATAAGGGTGCTGTTGAATACAGTGTGACCGACTTCAGAACGTTTGCAGACAACAAACATAGGACAGTCGATGACTATCCATACGGAGGAGGGGCAGGGATGGTGTTAAAGGCCCAGCCCATCTTTGATGCCGTTTCTTTCCTTACAGAAGGCCAGCCCCCTGCCAAGAAACCAAGGGTTATCCTCATGTGTCCTCAAGGCGAACGTTACACGCAGAAAAAAGCGGAGGAGCTTGCAAAAGAAGAGCATCTAATTTTCATCTGTGGTCATTATGAAGGATATGATGAACGGATTAGAGAGAATGTTGTCACAGATGAGATATCTATAGGTGATTATGTTCTCACTGGTGGTGAGTTGGCATCGATGGTGATTGTGGACAGTGTGGTCCGATTATTGCCAGATGTGTTGGGGAAGGCTGCATCCCATGAACAGGACAGCTTCAGTACTGGTCTTCTAGAACACCCCCACTATACAAGACCGGCTGATTTTCGCGGGATGAAAGTTCCGAATATTTTACTATCAGGGAATCATGCCCATATCGATGAATGGCGGACAAAAGAGTCGCTGAAAAGGACATGGAGCAGAAGGCCCGATCTATTGGATGAATTCCCGTTGACCGAAGAACAACAAATGTGGCTGGAAGAGATAAAAAAAGAGGATAAGTCGTATTGATTTTTTTTATCCAATATGCTATTATATTCTTTGTGACTTAGCTATTGCTATGTCTAAAAACGATGTTCCGCTGCATCAAACAAGTATGGTATGAGCATCTGTGGAAAAGGAGCAGAAAACTATGCAAAAATTAATTCAAGATATTACTCAAGAACAGTTGAAGACTGATCTTCCTTCTTTCCGTCCTGGTGACACTGTACGTGTTAACGTTAGGGTTGTAGAGGGTACTCGTGAGCGTATTCAGGTGTACGAAGGAGTAGTAATCAAACGTCGTGGCGGCGGAATCAGCGAAACATTCACAGTTCGTAAGATTTCTTACGGAGTTGGTGTTGAGCGTGCATTCCCACTTCATTCCCCTAAAGTTGAGGGTATTGATGTTGTTCGTCGTGGTAAAGTACGTCGTGCGAAACTTTACTACCTACGTGCATTACGTGGTAAAAAAGCGCGTATTAAAGAGATTCGATAATCAATGGGGGAGCTTGGAGACAAGCTCTCTTTTTTAATAGGCTCTTTTCTCAAACAGCAAAGATAATATCTGTTGATATAAAAATACGAAAAAACAACAATTTTTACGAAAACAGCCCTTTGATAAAAACATAAAAAAGGTTATTAATTTTCCATCTAGAAAAACTAAGTATATAATAGAAGTAATGATACATATAGATTCTCGGTTTTACGAGAAACATAATGGAAATGGCGGAGGAACCAATATGGCACGTTCTAAAAATGAGCTGTGGGAATGGATCAAAGCTTTGGCTATCGCGGTAATTCTTGCAGCAGCAATTCGTTACTTCTTTTTTGCACCGATTGTGGTGGATGGTGACTCGATGTTGCCGACCCTTCATAATCAGGACAGAATGATTGTAAACAAAATTGGCTATAAAATAGGTGACCCTGAGCGATTTGATATTGTCGTCTTTCATGCCACAGTGGATAAAGACTATATCAAGCGTGTCATCGGCTTGCCTGGTGACGAAGTCGAGTATCGGGATGATGTTCTTTATATTAACGGAAAAGCGTATGATGAGCCGTATTTGGATGCCTATAAAGCACAATATCCAGATGGGCCTTTAACAGAAGATTTTACGTTGGAAGAAAAAACAGGTCACAAAGTGGTCCCAGACGGGCACATCTTTGTATTGGGCGATAACCGCAGATTTAGTAAAGATGGTCGTCATATCGGAACCGTACCGCAAGAAGAAGTATTGGGTAAGACTAATGTCGTCTATTGGCCGATATCAGATTTAAGAATGGTAAAGTAAGGTGCTTAATCACAGTTTTTTACAATAAACGTTTTTTGCAAGGACTTCAGGAGGCAATATTCATGACAATACAGTGGTTTCCAGGGCACATGGCAAAAGCCCGCAGACAGGTGACAGAAAAGCTTAAATTAATTGATATCGTCTACGAATTAGTGGATGCACGAATTCCTGTTTCATCCCGGAATCCGATGATAGACGAAATAATTTCTAATAAACCAAGAATTATTTTATTGAACAAAGCGGATATGGCGGATGCAAAAGTGACGAGGGAGTGGCTGGAGTATTTTAATCTGCCTGGCTCCACCACCACAAAAGCGATTGCAATTGATTCGCAGACAGGTAAAGGGATACAGCAGATTGCAACATTATCAAAAGAACTTCTAAAAGAGAAGTTCGATAAAATGCAATCCCGAGGAATCAGACCAAGAGCAATCAGGGCGTTGATAGTCGGTATTCCGAACGTAGGGAAATCCACGCTGATCAACAGACTTGCCAAGAAAAACATTGCTCAAACAGGAGATAGACCCGGTGTGACGAAAGCTCAACAATGGGTGAAAGTTGGTAAGGAACTTGAATTGCTTGATACACCCGGAATTCTTTGGCCAAAATTTGAGGATCAGGTAGTTGGTTACCGCTTAGCTACGACAGGTGCCATCAAAGACACGATTATTAACCTTCAGGATATTGCTGTATTCGCTTTAAGATTCCTGACGGACGCATACCCGGAACGGTTGAAGGAACGATATGGACTGGAGGAGATTCCGGAAGATATTGTAGAACTTTTTGACGCGATAGGTTCCAAGCGAGGATGTAAGATGAGCGGGGGTCTGATTGATTATGATAAGACCGCTGAACTTATTATACGGGAAATTCGTTCTGAGAAGCTGGGGAAACTCAGTTTGGAAAAACCGGAAAAACTTTAGAAAAAGGCTGTCTATTGTGCAGCCTTTTTCTTTTGGGGAAATGGAGTTAAAAACATGGAAAAGAAGTCGATAAAAGATATAGAGAGAATGTTAGCTGAAATTGAAAGTGAAAATGATCCGTTTATCCTGTCTATTAAAGAGGACAAGCGAAAGGGTGTTCAGACGCTTCTAAAGAGATGGGGAAAGAGAAGACTGGAACAACATCAACTTCTGGAACAGTTTAAAGAGATGCAAAAATATGAACGTTCCCTTTGGACTAGAGGCTGTCAGCTTATTGCTGGCATTGATGAAGTGGGGCGCGGTCCTTTGGCTGGGCCAGTGGTTGCCGCAGCGGTCATTCTTCCTGAAGATTTCCATCTGCCCGGCTTGACTGACTCCAAGAAACTCAGTCCCCTGAAAAGGAAGCACTTTCTACATTATATAAAAGAGCATGCTATCAGCTTTGGGATAGGAGTGGTGGATTCTAAGAGGATCGATCAAATCAATATTTATGAAGCAACAAAGTTTGCGATGGTGGAAGCAGTGAAGAATCTCCACCATACACCTGACCATCTGCTAATTGATGCGATGAAGTTGGATCTCCCCATAGAGCAGACATCCATCATAAAAGGGGATTCGACAAGCATATCCATTGCTGCAGCATCTGTGTTGGCAAAAGAGACCAGGGATACATATATGAAGAACCTTGCTCGAGAATTTCCTCATTACGGCTTTGACAAAAACATGGGATACGGTACACAGGAGCATCTTATCGCTTTGCAAGAGGTAGGGGTGACTCGTGAACACCGTCAATCATTCTCACCTGTTAAGGAAATGGTTGACTAATTAAAGGAGATAGCGATGAACATCTGGCAATTGATCCAGTCTAAAGTTCCTGAGTCGATGTTAGGAAAGACATCCATCGATATACAAGCGAAAACACTAGGAAGGGTATTTCAAGCAATGGTAACGGAGCAGCTTAATGGTGCTCTTTTTTCCATTCAAAAGGGTTCAGTTTCTTCCCAGGCTACCATCCATGGGAAAGTGGAGGTTGGGAAGGAATATATATTTGAGGTTAAGAAGGGACCGGCAGGAGTTTTTTTAACACCTACTGATAAAATGTCTGCTGTTAACCGGTTACTTCCTTCTCCAAAAGAAAAAAACACTGCTGAAACACCTACATCGAGACCATTGCAAACATCACCCCCCTTACAAACGACACAGGAGCGCATTCAGGCAATGGTTACTACAAAAGGGGATAGTATTCCTGCCGCCGCTGTAAAGGAACTTGTAGGCATGATAGATCGCCTTCCCGCTTCTGAAAAGGAGACGGCAATGGAAATAGTGAAAGTGCTGGTTCACCGGACAGGAATCACTAGTGCCCCTGAAAAGCTCCAAATGATGCTTTCAGGGTTTTCCGATAAAGAAACGGTTTTACAGTCGCTTTCAAAAGTGGAAGCAAGTATTCAAAAGGATACTCTACCAACACCAGTCCAACAGAAACTCTTAGAGATCATTCATCAGATGCAGCAGCCTCAAACGCTCCATACAAAAGATGAGGCCCTGCAGTTTATCAGGCAGGCCGTATCCTTAATCGGGCTGGATTTCGAAAAAAGTCTAAGTGACTTGATACGGCAGGGTCAGCCCTTATCGGAGGGGAAATTGGAACAGTTGAAACCTTTACTGATGAATTATTTGCAACAAGTAGATTCACCTGAAGAAAAATCTGCGATTACGCAGCTAATTTCAAGATTGACAGGCTTCCAGTTGTTTTCAAGAGAAGAGGGGAACCTTCACCACTTATTTTTACCAATCCCTATTAACACGCATGATGAAGCGAAGGAATGGTATGTCCATATAAGTTCTAAGAAAAAGGATGAGATGCTCGATCCGGATTATTGCCGTGTCGTGCTTCTGTTAGATCTGCCTGTATTTTCTTCCGTCATGGTGGATGTGTTAGTTCAACAGAAAGTGGTCAGTCTATCTCTTCATCATTCTTATCCGGGAATGGATCCATTGATCCAAAGAAGTGCATCACTTCTTAAAAAAAGCCTGTCTGTAAAAGGATTCACTCTAAGCGCTGTTAAAGCAGAATGCAATTTGCAGGAAGAAAGTAAAAGGATCCCTTTGGATTTTATAAGGGCCATTCTGACTCCTATCGAGAAAGGTTTTGATATTAAAATATGACCACGGATCAAGGTAAGAGAAAAAAAGCAGTTGCTTTAAAGTATGACCAGGCAAAAACAGTTGCGCCGATTGTTAAGGCAAAAGGAGCAGGTATTATTGCAGAAAATATAATGGAAGAGGCAAAAAAACATAATATTCCCGTCCAAGAAGACGGGGCGCTTTTGGAGATTCTGATGGAACTTGAGCTGAATGAAACAATACCTGAAGAGTTATATGAGGTGGTAGCAGAGGTCCTGGCATATGTTTACAACCTCCATGAAGAAGCGGAAAAGAATGTGAAAAAACCCACGTGAAAGTTTTTCAGCATAATGAAAGAAGATTGAATTATCTGTTAAATTAATGTTATTTTTACGTTATTAGGTGGTTTTGTCGACAAAATTAGATGTCAAACTATTAATTTTTTGAAAATAGTATAATATTTTTGCAGAAAGGTAGACATTTGATGGTTCATTTAATAAAATGAAAGCGCAGTCTAATTTTAAATAATGTTCTGTTATACATAAGATAGGAGGATGGGAAATGAATATCCATGAATATCAAGGAAAAGAGATCCTCAGAAAATACGGGGTAGCTGTTCCGAATGGCCGTGTTGCATTTAATGTTGAAGAAGCAGTGGACGCAGCGAAAGAACTAGGAACACAAGTTTGTGTAGTAAAAGCACAAATTCACGCAGGTGGTCGTGGAAAAGCTGGTGGAGTTAAAGTTGCAAAGAACCTGGATGAAGTTCGCGAATACGCAAATGAAATCCTGGGAAAAACTTTAATTACTCATCAAACTGGCCCAGAAGGCAAAGAAGTAAAACGCTTACTTATTGAAGAAGGATGCGACATTAAAAAAGAATACTATATCGGTCTTGTATTAGATCGAGCTACTTCTCGTGTCGTGTTAATGGCATCAGAAGAAGGTGGAACGGAAATTGAAGAAGTGGCAGAGCAAACGCCTGAAAAAATCTTCAAAGAAGTGGTGGATCCTGTTGTTGGTCTAACTGGCTTCCAAGCTCGCCGCATTGCATTTAACATCAACATCCCGAAAGAATTGGTAGGACAAGCAGTTAAATTCATGATGAGTCTGTACACAGCTTTCGTGGAAAAGGACTGCTCTATTGCAGAAATTAATCCACTAGTTGTAACAGGTGACGCGAAGGTTATGGCGCTAGATGCAAAGCTTAACTTTGATGCCAATGCTCTATACCGACATAAGGACATCTTGGAATATCGTGATCTAGAAGAAGAAGATGCAAAAGAAATTGAAGCGTCCAAATATGACCTAAGCTACATCTCACTTGATGGTAATATCGGATGTATGGTAAATGGTGCTGGACTTGCAATGGCGACGATGGATATTATCAAGCATTACGGCGGAGACCCCGCTAACTTCCTGGACGTTGGGGGCGGTGCAACTGCTGAGAAAGTAACAGAGGCTTTCAAGATTATCCTTTCTGATGATAATGTAAAAGGAATTTTCGTTAACATTTTCGGTGGAATTATGAAGTGTGACATCATTGCTAATGGTGTTGTGGAAGCAGCGAAACAAGTAGGACTTGAAGTACCTCTAGTTGTACGTTTGGAAGGTACGAACGTTGACTTAGGAAAACAGATCTTACGTGAGTCTGGCTTAAACATCGTTGCAGCAGAATCCATGGCTGATGGTGCACAAAAAATAGTAGCGCAAGTAGGATAAGAAAGGCAGGGGACATTCATGAGTGTATTCATTAATAAAGATACAAAAGTAATCGTACAAGGTATTACCGGCTCCACAGCGTTGTTCCATACAAAACAGATGCTAGAGTATGGTACACAAATCGTTGCTGGTGTAACACCAGGTAAGGGTGGCACTGAGGTTGAAGGTGTACCTGTGTTCAATACGGTAGAAGAAGCTGTTAATGCCACTGGTGCAAACGCATCTGTCATTTATGTTCCTGCTCCATTTGCAGCAGATGCAATCTTGGAAGCAGTAGACGCAGAGCTAGACTTGGCAATTTGTATTACAGAGCATATTCCTGTACTTGATATGGTAAAAGTGAAGCGTTATATGGAAGGGAAAAAGACCCGCTTAGTTGGTCCTAACTGCCCTGGTGTCATCACTCCGGATGAGTGCAAGATTGGTATCATGCCTGGGTATATCCATACTAAAGGACATGTAGGAGTAGTTTCCCGCTCCGGTACGCTTACTTATGAAGCGGTGCACCAACTTACCCAAGAGGGTATCGGTCAATCTACAGCAGTAGGTATCGGTGGAGACCCTGTCAACGGTACAGATTTCATTGATGTGTTGAAAGCATTCAATGAAGATGAAGATACGTATGCTGTTATCATGATCGGTGAAATCGGTGGAACTGCAGAAGAAGAAGCAGCTCTATGGGTTAAAGAGAACATGACAAAACCTGTAGTAGGGTTCATCGGCGGCCGTACTGCACCTCCAGGTAAACGTATGGGTCACGCAGGAGCGATCATCTCAGGTGGTAAAGGTACTGCAGATGAGAAAATCCGCGTAATGAACGAGTGTGGCATTGAAGTAGCTGATACTCCATCCGTAATGGGTGAGACACTAATCAAAGTGATCAAGGAGCAAGGCATTTACGAAAAATGTAAAACACACTAATTTATATAGGAAAGGGGATAGTCCAGTAGGCTATCCCCATTTCTGTTTGAGAATAGAGCCTTAAATTAACGAAAGAGGTGCATCCATTATATGCAGGTGACGAAAGATAGATTGATAACCCTTCACCACTGTCCACAGGTAAGCAGTAAGAATTTAAGAAAACTTCTGAGACGAGACCCCACGCTTGAACATCTTTTTGTGTACACCCCATCAGAAATTGCTTCATTTTTCTCCACTACTCAAAAACAAGCAGACGCAATCCATCATTATATTCGAAAAAATAACCTCTCTAAACTCCATTCCATATACAAGGAACAAAACATTCAACTAACTACCATTTTAGATAAAGAGTATCCCCCCCTGTTAAAAGAAATTTACGATCCCCCACTTGTTTTGTATCTTAAAGGGGATAAAACACTCTTAAAAACACGGATGTTGGGTGTGGTAGGAGCCAGAATGATGTCTTCCTATGGAAGGCAAACATTACAAAAAATACTTCCTCCACTTCTTCATGAAAAATTTACTATAGTTAGCGGGTTGGCAAAAGGTGTGGATGTACATGCTCATCGGTTAGCGATGGATGGGGGAGGTCAGACAATCGCAGTACTTGGAAGCGGAATATTTAACATTTATCCGAAGGAACACAAGGAAATAGCAGATTTAATAACCTCAAAACATCTCCTTCTTTCCGAATATCCTCCATTTTCAGCTCCGACAAGATGGAATTTCCCCCAAAGAAATCGCATTATCAGTGGACTAAGTGAAGGGGTCTTGGTGGTTGAAGCGAAAGAGAAGAGTGGTTCCCTCATAACAGCCGATCAAGCGATGGAGCAAGGCAGAGAGGTGTTTGCCGTACCGGGATCGATACTTTCAGATACATCAAAAGGAACAAATTCTTTAATCCAGCAAGGGGCTAAGCTGGTTGGAGAGGCAAATGATATTCTAGAAGAATTGAATGGATATAGATCATAAATTAAAGGAATTTTCAAATAAATTTCAGTAAAATGACAAAAATCTTTCACTTTTTTTAGCGAATTTTTGAATTTTACTTTACAAATCAATATATGTCTATATTATTATAGGGTACAATGTTATTGCGAATTGTACCTTTTTCCTGTTCCCTTACTATACCGTTTCGGAAATTTCGAGTAATGACCAAAGTGACTGATTACCGCATAATTATAATACAGTCACGATAAAAGTTATCAAAGTAAAGTATATTAAGAAGAATCTGTGTCTACATATAATACATAAGGATAGCCATCATGTTTATGTAGTAGGAAACTAGGAAAATAGAATAACATGTGAACTGCCCTGTTTGACAAACGGTAACATAATATTTGATAATGGTGAAGATTTCTAATGAGAATTTTATATAAACCTAAACCTTACACAAAATTGAACATAGAAGCTAAAAACTTTGAGAAAACTCTACATACTGTTTTTTCTAAGAATTTACCCTCTTGAGGAGGATTATTGAATGTCAGATTACTTAGTGATTGTGGAATCACCAGCTAAAGCGAAAACTATTGAACGATATTTAGGAAAAAAATATAAAGTGAAAGCATCCATGGGACATGTGAGAGATCTCCCTAAAAGCCAAATGGGTGTGAATGTGGACCATGAGTTTGAGCCGAAGTACATTACCATCCGAGGTAAAGGTCCAGTGCTGAAAGAACTCAAGACAGCTGCCAAAAAAGCGAAGAAAATCTTTCTCGCGGCTGACCCGGATCGCGAAGGGGAAGCGATTGCTTGGCATCTTGCCCACAGTCTTGATATTGATATTACTTCCGACTGCAGAGTTGTTTTCAACGAGATAACCAAAGACGCCATCAAAGAATCATTCAAGCATCCAAGGCCGATCAATCTTGATGTAGTTGATGCCCAACAAGCCAGAAGAATCCTCGACCGTCTTGTTGGTTACAATATCAGTCCTTTATTATGGAAGAAAGTGAAAAAAGGATTAAGTGCAGGACGTGTTCAATCCGTCGCCGTCCGTCTGGTTATCGAAAGAGAACAGGAAATAAATGCTTTCGTCCCGGAAGAATACTGGTCCATCAAGAGTACATTCCTTACAGGAAAATCAAAGGAATTTGAAGCAAGTTTCTATGGTATAGATGGAAAGAAAACAGAACTGAATTCCGAGGAGGAAGTAAAAGACGTACTCGGGAAGCTCAATGGCAATGCGTTTGAAGTGAAAAGTGTAACGAAAAAGGAGCGGAAACGAAATCCTGCCCTTCCTTTCATTACCTCTTCCCTGCAACAGGAAGCGGCACGTAAGCTGAATTTCCGAGCAAAGAAAACAATGATGATGGCCCAACAGCTTTACGAGGGAATCGAGCTTGGAAAAGAAGGAACGGTCGGTCTCATTACCTATATGCGTACAGATTCGACTCGTATATCAGAAACGGCAAAAAAAGAAGCGGTTGAATATATTGAAAAAACCTACGGGAAACAATATGTCTCCACGGAGGAAAGAAAAGAGACGAAAAAGAGCAATGCTCAAGATGCCCATGAAGCCATTCGTCCAACCTCCACGATGAAAGATCCGCAATCCATCAAAGAATACTTGTCAAGAGATCAGTTTCGCTTATATAAACTGATTTGGGAGCGGTTCATTGCAAGTCAAATGTCTCCGGCAATCTTGGATACAGTAAGTGTGGACTTATTACAAAATGCAGTTCAATTCCGTGCGACCGGATCCACAGTCAAGTTCCCCGGTTTCATGAAAGTGTATGTGGAAGGTAATGACGATCAGCCAGAAGAAAAGGAAAACCTGCTTCCGCCATTGGTGAAGGGGGACACCGTCTTCTCGAAAGATATTGATCCAAAGCAGCATTTCACCCAACCACCACCAAGGTACACAGAGGCGAGACTCGTTCGGACTCTTGAAGAATTGGGGATAGGAAGACCATCAACTTATGCTCCAACGCTTGATACCATCCAAAAGCGTGGTTATGTGTCACTCGATAATAAACGATTTGTTCCAACGGAGCTAGGCCAGATTGTCATTCAACTTATTCTGGAGTTCTTCCCTGAGATCATTAATGTGGAATTTACAGCGAATCTGGAGACGAACCTTGATAATGTGGAAGATGGGAAAGTCAATTGGGTAAATATTATTGACGGATTCTATCACGAATTTGCAAAGCGTCTGGAAAAAGCGGAGCTAGAAATGCAGGAAATCGAGATCAAGGATGAACCTGCTGGTGAGGACTGCGAATTATGCGGACATGAAATGGTATTCAAAATGGGAAGGTACGGAAAGTTCATGGCATGCTCCAACTTTCCTGACTGCCGTAACACGAAACCGATTGTGAAAGATATCGGTGTACCTTGTCCCAAGTGTGAAAAAGGCAACATTGTGGAAAGAAAAAGTAAAAAGAAACGAATTTTCTATGGTTGTGACCAATACCCTTCCTGTGAGTTTCTCTCCTGGGATAAACCTATCGCCAGAAAATGTCCTAAGTGTGAATCTTTGATGGTGGAGAAGAAACTTAAAAAAGGTGTACAGGTACAGTGCGTAGAATGTGACTATAAAGAAGAACCACAGGGATAAGCTGTTTTATCCAATGTTTTAGGAAAAC
The DNA here is from genome assembly GCF_001037965.1 of Bacillus sp. LL01. NCBI lineage: Bacteria > Bacillati > Bacillota > Bacilli > Caryophanales > Bacillaceae > Bacillus > Bacillus sp. LL01. The sequence continues at coordinate 529,875 of NZ_LFEL01000003.1, forward strand.
AGCCTGTATTTAAGTAGAGGGGACTGACACTTTATAGCTTGGGTCAGCCCTTTTTCCTTTGTAATCAATTTCGGGAGGAAGAGAAAACAACTCTTGGAAATGAATAATTCGAATTTATAACAACGTGTTTGGAGGAAACTAGCCATGACTACAATAGTAAATGTTATCGGAGCCGGTCTTGCCGGCAGTGAAGCTGCCTGGCAGCTAGCGAACAAAGGGGTTCAAGTTCATCTTTATGAAATGCGACCAGTAAAACAGACACCAGCTCATCATACAGATAAATTTGCAGAACTTGTATGTTCAAACTCGCTTCGTGCAAACAACCTAACAAATGCTGTCGGAGTATTGAAGGAAGAAATGCGGATGCTGGATTCTGTCATCATACGATCTGCAGATGATTGCGCAGTGCCAGCTGGTGGTGCGCTTGCAGTGGACAGGCATGAATTTGCGGCAAAAGTAACGGAACGTGTTAAAGAACATCCGAATGTAACCGTGTTTAATGAAGAGATGGAACAGATCCCAGAGGGGCCAACGATTATTGCAACCGGACCTCTGACGTCTAAGTCCCTATCGGACCAACTTCGTTCCCTGACAGGGGAAGAGTATTTGTACTTCTATGATGCTGCTGCACCGATCATTGAGAAAGACAGTATCAATATGGATATTGTCTATCTGAAATCCAGATATGATAAAGGTGAGGCGGCCTACTTGAACTGTCCGATGACAGAAGAGCAGTTCAATCGTTTTTATGATGCTTTGGTGGAGGCGGAAACGGTTCCTTTGAAAGAGTTCGAGAAGGAAGTCTTTTTTGAAGGGTGTATGCCGATTGAAGTAATGGCAAACCGTGGAAAGAAAACGATGTTGTTCGGTCCTCTAAAGCCTGTAGGGTTGGAAGATCCAAAAACGGACAAACGTCCATATGCTGTAGTACAACTTCGTCAGGACGATGCTGCAGGTACATTGTATAACATTGTTGGTTTTCAGACACATTTAAAATGGGGACCGCAAAAAGAAGTGATTCGATTGATTCCAGGTTTGGAGAATGCCGAGGTCGTCCGATATGGTGTGATGCACCGAAACACATTCATCAACTCACCTAATCTGCTAAAGCCTACCTATCAATTTAAAGCAAGGGAAAATCTGTTTTTTGCAGGACAAATGACAGGTGTGGAAGGTTATGTAGAGTCTGCAGCATCCGGTCTGATAGCCGGGCTGAATGCGGCTCGACTAGTTCAGGGATTAGAGCCACTTGTTTTTCCAAAAGAAACGGCGATGGGAAGTATGGCGAATTATATTACATCGACAAATTCTAAAAATTTCCAGCCTATGAATGCAAACTTCGGTCTATTTCCTGACCTTCCGAAAAAGATTAAGAACAAACAAGAACGCAATGAAGCTCATGCTAGGAGAGCGCTGGAAACAATTCAGAATTTTGTAAAAAATTAATCAAATTAATTGCAAGGGCTACTAAATTGTGATAATATTTAGTAGCCCTTGTGAGGTGATAAGTATGCAAAATGTTAAAGTTCCGCTAATTTCTTTTCTAGAATATTTACAAATTGAGAAAAATTACTCAAAATATACTATTGTGTTTTATCAAAAGGATATTGAAGATTTTTTTGATTTTATGAAAGAGGAAGCCATTTCGAGCATTAATGAAGTCACTCATACAGAAGCACGTTTGTATTTAACCAAGCTACATCAGATGAAATATGCCAGAAAATCGGTTGCAAGAAAAACCTCAAGTCTGCGAAGCTTTTTTAAGTTTTTATTGAGGGAAGAAAAAATCGAACAGAACCCTTTTTCCATGGTTTCATTACCGAAACAGGAAAAGCGGCTACCGCAGTTCTTGTACAGTGAAGAGCTGGAGAAATTGTTTGCTGTTTCAGATCTTAATACACCCCTCGGGCAACGGAATCAAGCATTACTTGAGTTGCTCTATGCAACAGGTATTCGAATAAGTGAATGTTGTCACATAGAAGTGCAGGATATTGATTTTCAAGTAGGTACCATTCTTGTCACCGGAAAAGGAAACAAACAGCGTTATGTTCCTTTTGGAAGCTTTGCACAAGATGCTTTGAAGACCTATATGGAGGACGGGCGCAGGACATTGCTTGAAAAGCAGAAGACCCTAAATCCGACCAAGCATTTGTTCCTGAATTTTAGGGGCTGTGCAATTACACCGCGCGGGGTAAGAGTAGTTCTGAACGATATAGTGAAGCAGGCATGCACGACATTACATATCAGTCCTCACATGCTCCGACACACATTTGCAACACATATGTTAAACGAAGGGGCAGACCTGCGTGTGGTGCAGGAACTGCTTGGACATGCGAGCCTTTCATCTACCCAGATTTACACACATGTGACAAAAGAACATCTGCAAAAGACGTATAATCAATTTCATCCTCGTGCATGAGGATCGAATGGAGGATAAACAATGTCATCTTTTCATGCTACCACCATATTTGCAGTCCAACATAATGGACAGAGTGCGATGTCGGGTGACGGTCAAGTTACATTCGGAAACGCGGTTGTTATGAAGCATACAGCCCGAAAGGTTCGTAAGCTTTTTAACGGAAGGATCTTGGCTGGCTTTGCTGGATCCGTAGCCGATGCATTCACTTTGTTCGAAATGTTCGAGGCGAAGCTTGAGGAGTATAACGGGAATATCCAACGCTCTGCCGTCGAGCTTGCCAAAGAATGGCGGAGTGACAAAGTGCTGCGGAAATTGGAAGCGATGTTGATTGTAATGGATGAATCCAGCATGTTATTGGTATCAGGGACGGGAGAAGTGATTGAACCCGATGATGGGATACTGGCGATAGGTTCAGGTGGAAACTATGCACTTTCAGCAGGCCGTGCTTTAAAGAGATATGCAGGAGAGCACATGACGGCACGTGAAATTGCTAAGGCTTCCCTGGAAACGGCAGGAGAGATTTGCGTTTACACGAATGACAATATCATTGTAGAAGAACTATAGAAAAGGCGGTTGTTGACATGAGTACAAATTTGACCCCTAGGCAAATAGTGGAAATGCTTGATCAATATATTGTAGGCCAGACAAATGCTAAAAAAGCTGTTGCTGTCGCATTAAGAAACAGATACAGAAGAAGCATGCTGAAAGGCAGCCTCCGTGATGAAGTGGTACCTAAGAACATCCTGATGATCGGTCCGACTGGTGTTGGGAAGACGGAAATTGCCCGCAGGATCGCTAAACTTGTAGGTGCTCCATTCATCAAGGTCGAAGCAACGAAGTTTACGGAAGTCGGGTACGTCGGTCGTGATGTGGAATCAATGGTCCGTGATTTGGTGGAAACGTCTGTACGTCTTGTGAAAGAAGAAAAGATGGCAAGCGTCAAAGATGTAGCTCTGGAAAATGCGAACAAACGAATTGTGGAACTATTAGTACCAGGCAAGCAAAAAAACACCTCCTACAAAAACCCCTTGGAAATGTTCTTTGGAGGAAATGCTTCTTCCAATGAATCGGAGGAGCAGGAAAAGCAAGAAGAGGTTTCTATTAAAGAGCAAAGAAGAAGGTTTGCACACCAACTAGCATTGGGAGAGTTGGAAGACCGATATGTAACTGTGGAAGTGGAAGAGCAGCAAGGATCCATGTTTGACATGCTTCAAGGGTCGGGTATGGAACAAATGGGCATGAACATGCAGGACGCCCTAAGCAACCTTATGCCGAAGAAAAAGAAAAAGAGGAAGCTAACCGTACGGGAGGCAAGACCCGTGCTAACCCATGAAGAAGCACAAAAGCTGATTGATATGGATGAAGTCACGCAGGATGCCATTAACCGTGCGGAACAGAGTGGAATTATTTTCATTGATGAAATCGATAAAATAGCCAAAAAGAACAGCGGTTCTTCTGCCGATGTTTCCCGAGAAGGTGTACAACGTGATATTCTGCCGATCGTGGAAGGTTCCACAGTCGTCACCAAATATGGGCAGGTGAAAACGGATCATGTCCTTTTCATTTCCGCTGGTGCTTTTCATATTGCAAAGCCATCCGACCTTATCCCTGAACTTCAAGGGCGTTTTCCGATTCGTGTTGAATTGACAAAACTCTCCATTGAAGACTTTGTAAGGATTTTGGTAGAACCAGATAACGCATTACTAAAACAATACACGGCATTATTAGAAACAGAAGGTATAAAAGTCGAATTTTCTGACGATGCTATTCGTAAAATAGCCGAAGTTGCGTTTCAGGTGAACCAGGATACAGATAATATCGGTGCACGTCGCCTGCATACAATTCTCGAGAAACTGCTTGAGGATCTATCCTTTGAAGCGCCTGATATCAACCTTGAGAAAATTGTCATAACACCACAGTATGTGGACGAAAAATTAGGGAACATCGTAAAAAACAAAGATTTAAGCCAATTTATATTATAGAAGTAGATTCTAGGAGGAAATAAAATGCCATTATTACAAAAAACAAGAACAATCAATGCAATGCTGCAAAAAGCAGCTGGAAAACCGGTTAACTTCAAGGAGATGTCAGAAACCCTTTGCAACGTCATTGAAGCCAATGTATTTGTACTATCCCGCCGTGGAAAACTATTGGGCTACTCCATCAACCAGCAAATTGAGAACGAACGTATGATCAAGATGCTAGAAGACCGTCAATTCCCTGAGGAATACACAAAGAACCTGTTCAATGTTTCTGAAACATCCTCCAACTTGGATGTGGAAAGTGAATATACTGCTTTCCCTATAGAGAACAAAGAATTGTTCAAATCAGGTCTAACAACTATCGTACCGATTATCGGTGGTGGTGAGCGCCTTGGTACTCTAATCCTTGCTCGTCTGCAAGAGCCATTCTCTGATGATGATTTGATCATGGCGGAGTACGGTGCGACAGTAGTAGGGATGGAAATCCTTCGTGAGAAAGGGGAAGAAATTGAGGAAGAAGCTAGAAGCAAAGCTGTTGTGCAAATGGCAATCAGCTCCCTTTCATATAGTGAGCTTGAAGCAATCGAGCATATTTTTGAAGAGCTTGATGGAAAAGAAGGACTGCTTGTAGCAAGTAAAATTGCCGATAGAGTGGGGATAACCCGTTCTGTTATCGTTAATGCTCTCCGTAAACTGGAAAGTGCAGGAGTTATCGAATCCCGTTCACTGGGAATGAAAGGTACTTACATTAAAGTACTTAACGATAAATTCTTGTTCGAACTATCCAAATTGAAATCACACTAAATATAAATTTAAAAGAAAGGGTCCGACTTGAGACTGCGATTTTAGCAGTGGAGTCGGACCTTTTTTTGTTGATTTAATGAGCATTTATATACTAAAAACCCTTAATAGGTATTTATGCCTATTAGTAAAATGAGTCAAATTGACGATTTTTTTTAACAATTGACACATAGACATATGTGTTCCCTTAATTTACAATTAAAATATACATACATATTTCGACAAACTTATATAATTCGCTACAAAAGATTTATTTATGGGGGTACTAATGAAGATTTTTTCGACATCAATCGTGGCTTTGGAAAAAGGAATACAGTATTCAGGAAATAAGCATAAAGCGATATCACACAATATCGCAAATGTAGATACACCAAATTTCAAACGTAAAGATGTTAGACCCAACTTTGGTGAGACTTTCCAGAGAGCACTTCAATCAAATAGGACAGATATCAGACATAGGGAATTCTCGGGGATTACCAACGATTCTTTCAGAATAAACAAAACGGCTCATTCCTACTCGCATAATGGGAATAATGTCGATATCGATAAAGAAATGTCAGACTTGGCTGAAAATCAAATATATTATTACACTTTAATTGATCAGATGAATGGGAAGTTTCAATCCTTGCAATCCGTGATTAAAGGAGGCAGAGCATAATGTCAATGTTTAAAAGCATGAATATCTCTGCATCGGCACTTACTGCTCAAAGGCTTAGAATGGATGTCATCTCTTCGAATATGGCAAACGTCGACTCGACACGAGGGGAATATCGAAATGGGCAGTGGGAGCCGTATAAGAGAAAGCTGGTAGAAACTGCACCGAAGGAAAACAGTTTCCAATCCTTTTTACAGAAAGCTTCTGGAACAGGTAATGGAATCGGAAGCGGAGTAAAGGTTACAAGTATAAAAGAAGATGACGCACCTTTCCGGCTAGTATTTGACCCTGAGCATCCAGATGCCAATGAAGAGGGATATGTACAGTTGCCGAATGTTGACCCATTAAAGGAAATGGTGGACCTTATGGGTGCATCAAGATCATACGAAGCCAATGTAACGGTTTTCAATGCCTCTAAAGGCATCATGATGAAAACGTTGGAGCTTGGAAAATAAGTGGAGGCCTTATAGATGATTACAAAAGTAGCTAATTCTAATCAGATGTTTCAGAATCTAAACAGTGTTCAGAAAACCAGCGGTGATGTTCATCAGCAATTTTCATCATATTTAAAAAATGCAATAAACGAAGTGAACAATTCACAGGTTGCATCCAATCAGATAACAACAAAGTTGGTCAACAATGAAGGCGTGGAACTCCACGACGTCTTGATTGCCCAACAGAAAGCAAGTGTAGCGATGCAACTTACGATGGAAGTCAGAAACAAGGGTGTAGAAGCATATCAGGAAGTAATGAGAATGCAAGTATAAGTAATGGATAGGTTCTTGATAAACTCACATATGCGTTTTTAACAGATAGAAAAATAAATGCGGTTATTTACTGCATTACCTTGCTGCAAGATAATAACCGGGGGAATTGACGTAATGAAAGAGAGATTACTAGAGATAAAAAATAAAACTACTTCCTTTTGGAGTAATAGAACCAATGCTCAAAAGACGGGTATGGTCAGTACGGTTATCGTATCCTTCTTTGCTGTAGCAGCTATTGTATATTTTTTAACCAAGACAGATATGGCACCTCTCTACAAAGATTTGACCGTACAGGAAACCGGACAGATTAAAGAGGTATTGGATGGAAGAGGAATACAGTCACAGATTACCGATAACGGGACCGCCATTTTGGTCCCACAGCAAGCGGTAGATTCGCTGAAAGTGGAATTGGCGGCAGAGGGCCTTCCGAAAAGTGGAAGTATTGACTATAGTTTTTTTGGAGAAAGATCTGGCTTTGGAATGACAGACAACGAATTCCGGATCATGAAGCTGGATGCGATGCAAACGGAATTGGCCAATTTGGTTAAAAGTATTGAAGGTGTGAAAGGTGCTCAGGTAATGTTGAGTCTTCCTGAAGAGGGTGTCTTTGTCAGAGAAGCAACCCAAGAGGCATCGGCTTCGATTGTTATTGATAATGAACCTGGATATCAGTTTGATCAGAATCATGTTAATGCACTCTATCATCTCGTATCCAAAAGCATTCCAAATCTTTCTACAGATAATATCGTCATCATGAACCAAAACTTTGAGTACTTTGACTTGAAAAATAATCAAAATACTGGAAATTCATTCGATGTATCGACACAGCTACAATTGAAGAAAGAGATTGAAAGAGATATTCAAAGACAAGTTCAGCAAATGTTAGGCATGATGATGGGATATAACAAAGTGGTTGTGTCCGTCACAACCGATATTGATTTCACACAAGAAGCAAGAGAAGAGAATACTGTAACTCCTGTTGATCCTGAAAACATGGAGGGTATTGCGGTAAGTGTCGAACGGATTACGGAAACCTATACAGGCAGTGAAGACGCTGCAGGTGGGGTGCCGGGAGCAGGGGAAGCGGACATCCCAGCTTATGTAGCCGGCGGTGGGGCCGGTAGTGGTGATTATGAAAGAATGGAAGAAAGAATCAACAATGAGGTCAATAGAATAAGATCTGAAATTGTAGAAAGTCCATATAAAGTAAGAGACCTTGGAATTCAAGTAATGGTGGAGCCGCCGGTAGCGGATGATCCATTATCCATCCAGGCCAATACGGTTGAGGATATTAGACAAATATTAAGTACAATCGTGAGAACGACAATTGATAAAAACATGTTGGGGGAAGACCCTCAACAGGCCAATATTGATGAGAAAATTGTTGTTTCTGTCCAACAGTTCAATGGAAAAGTGGACATGGAAGAAATGAAAGAATCAATCATTCCGACGTGGGTATATGTAGCCGCTGGAATTCTGCTTGCTGTTATACTTCTTCTACTCTTCCTACTCTTAAGAAGAGGCAAAAAGGACGAAGAAGAAGAAGAGGAAGTACTTGTGGAAGAGGAAACTGTCCAAATTAATGTACCTGATATAAACAATGGAAAAGATTCAGAAAGCACTGCGCGTAGAAAGCAACTTGAAAAAATGGCAAAAGAAAAGCCGGATGAATTTGCGAAACTGTTACGCTCATGGCTGTCGGAATAAAGGGGAAAGGGGGAGCTATAAATGGCAAAAGCAAGTCAGGCAAAAGCATTCACGAATAAGCAGAAAGCGGCCATCTTATTAATCTCGCTTGGTCCGGATGTTTCGGCTTCCGTGTACAAGCATCTATCAGAAGATGAAATCGAGAAACTGACACTAGAAATTAGTGGAGTTCGAACGGTGGACTCCCACATTAAAGAGGACGTTCTCGAAGAGTTCCATCAGATTGCACTTGCCCAGGATTATATATCACAGGGTGGTATAAGCTACGCAAAAACAGTACTAGAAAAAGCCTTAGGGAAAGATCAGGCATCGGCAATCATCACTCGCCTCACCTCGTCCCTGCAGGTTAAGCCATTTGATTTTGCAAGGAAGGCGGATGCTTCTCAAATCCTTAATTTCATACAGAATGAACATCCACAAACGATTGCTCTTGTCTTGTCCTACCTTGAACCGACCAAGTCGGGTCAGATATTATCCGAATTGCCGCAAGAACTTCAGGCAGATATCGCCAAAAGGATAGCGGTTATGGACAGTACCTCACCGGAAATCATTAATGAGGTCGAGCAGATACTCGAACGGAAGCTTTCGACAACTGTTACAAGAGATTATACAAACACAGGCGGGATTGATTCTGTTGTAGATGTTTTAAACCAGGTGGACCGAAGTACTGAAAGAACGATTCTGGACTCCTTGGAAATTCAAGATCCGGAATTGGCGGAAGAAATCAAAAAACGCATGTTTGTTTTCGAAGATATCGTAACGTTGGATAACATGGCGATTCAAAGAGTCATCCGTGATGTGGAAAATGAAGACATGATGCTTGCATTGAAGGTAGCAAGTGAAGAAGTGAAAGAGATTGTCTTTAAAAACATGTCCAAGCGAATGGTGGAAACCATGAAGGACGATATGGAATACATGGGGCCTGTGCGCTTGAAAGATGTAGAAGAGTCTCAATCTCGTATTGTGGGCATTATCAGGAAGCTCGAAGAAGCAGGAGAAATTGTTATCGCGCGCGGTGGAGGAGATGACATCATTGTCTAAGTTGATTAAATCCTCCTATCTGAATGAAGCAAAAACAGGATCCGTTGCCATAAAGGTCGCCCCGATCTTTTCAAGAAAGCAGACGGAAGCGCAAATGGAGATTGGTATCGGTCATAATATTGAATATATCAATCAGACAATTGCCAAGGCAAAGCAGGAAGCTGTTGAAATCGTCGCAGAGGCAAACCAAAAAAGAGAATTTGCTCTCAAGGAAATGGATGAAGATAAAAGGGTATGGGAAATTGAGAAAGAATCATGGAAGCAACAAGCATATGCTCAAGGTCAAGAACTAGGCTATCAAGACGGTAAAAAGGAAGCGCACTCCCAATATGAAGAAAGGTTGGCGGAAGCGCAACAAATCATCGACCTTGCCAAAGAGGAGCATCAGAAAAAACTTGATAGCTCCATTGAATCCATTGTCTTGTTAAGTATAAAAGTCGCAGAGAAAATCCTCGGACATACACTAGAATCTGATTCATCTTTTTTTACGAAATTAGTGCAAACCGCTCTGAAAGAAGTCAAAGAGAAAGATGAAATAAGGATTTATGTTAGCCCTAAACAATACCCATATTTCATACAAAATAAACAGCTTTTACAAAATATTATTAACAGTCAATATGACCTTGCGATATACCCTGAAGCGGTTCTTGCCGACGATGGGTGCTGGATTGATTCTTCTGCAGGAAGAATGGAAGTTTCGGTACAGACACAATTGGTGGAAATTAAAGAGCATCTACTTCAATTGGTGAGAACGGAGTCTTCGAAATGATCACGGTGGAAGAGTTGTTGGAAGAGATAGATGGCATGAATCCCTACAGGCGTTATGGAAAAGTGAAAAGGGTAATCGGCCTCATGATTGAATCAAAAGGGCCGGAAAGTTCCATTGGAGATATGTGTAATATTATCATCAATAAAAAGAAAAATAGAATTGTCCAGGCGGAAGTTGTTGGATTCAGGGATGAACATGTTATTTTGATGCCCTTTACAGACATTCAGGACATTGGCCCGGGATGTATGGTGGAAGCGACCAATAATCCCTTGGAAATCACAATTGGCGAAGAACTTAGAGGCAAAGTCCTTGATGCACTCGGAAAGCCGTTAGATCCTGGTGAAGAATTACCAAGGGGGCTAGGAAAATACCCGACAGATCAAGCACCGCCTAATCCAATGACAAGACCATCGATCACTGAAGAGTTGGAGGTAGGGGTGAAAGTCATAGACGGATTACTGACAGTCGGTAAAGGACAAAGAGTTGGAATATTTGCCGGCAGTGGAGTTGGAAAAAGTACTCTTCTTGGAATGATAGCCAGAAATACACATGCCGACCTAAATGTGATCGCACTTATCGGAGAGCGTGGCAGAGAAGTTCGCGATTTTATCGAACGTGATCTCGGTCCGGAAGGGTTGAAGCGCTCCATTGTCATTGTGGCAACATCCGATCAGCCCGCTCTGATGCGGATTAAAGGGGCTTACACAGCAACTGCCATATCCGAATATTTCAGGGATCTTGGGTATAACGTGATGCTTATGATGGACTCTGTAACCAGGGTGGCTATGGCTCAGCGCGAAGTAGGTTTGGCTGTTGGCGAACCTCCGACAACAAAAGGGTACACCCCTTCCGTTTTTTCTATGCTTCCGAAATTGTTGGAAAGAACCGGCACCAATCAACATGGCTCCATCACTGCTTTTTACACGGTGCTTGTAGATGGAGATGACATGAATGAACCGATTGCAGATACAGTTCGGGGAATTTTGGATGGGCATTTTGTACTCGACCGAGACCTTGCGAACAAAGGACAATATCCAGCAATAAACGTTTTGAAGAGCGTAAGTCGTGTAATGAATAATATTGTGGATTCCGAACACAAAAGAGCTGCAGAATTCTTGAGAGAAAAACTCTCGAAGTATTATCAGGCAGAAGATCTTATCAATATTGGCGCATATAAACGAGGAAGCTCGAGGGAAATTGATGATGCCATTCAGACCTATCCGGCCATCATTAAATATTTGAAGCAGGAAGTAGAAGAAAAATGGGGATTTGCTGACACAAAAGCAGAACTTTCAAATCTTATGAAGTAGGTGTAAGACATGGCCGTAAGAAAAGGGCGTCTGGAAAAAATACTGGTTGTGAAAAAAGCCGAAAAAGAGCAAGCAAGTTCTGAATACCAACAGGCGATTTCCCAATTCGAAACCGAAGGGCAAGCATTATACGATCTATTAAAGAAAAAAGAAGTATTGGAACAGAGCTTACAGACTAACCTTCAGGTTGGGATTCCTATCGAGAGCCTTAAGCAGCAACAATTTTTTATGGGAAACCTGGAAAAAAACTTGCTTCATCAGCAGAAGAAAGTCAGTCATGCCAGAGCTTTTATGAACTTGAAAGAGGAAAAGTTAAAGGAACAATCTATGGAATGCAAAAAATACGAAGTGTTGGATGACAAAGAAAAGAAATTTTGGAAGCAAAATGATTTAAAAGTGGAGGCAACGTTTATAGACGAACTCTCCATTCTTCAATATTCGCAACACACGAATAGGTGAGAAAAACATGAAAAAAGAAAATCAAACAGAAGAAATAGAAGGAAAATACTCCTTTATGCAAAAACTGTTGTACCTGTTTATCATTCCACTTCTTTTCACGGTTGTCATTGTACTAGGCTATCTAACATATGAAGGAAGAAATGTTTTTGAAGTAGCCCAATCGTTCCTGCCAGATAGAGAAGAAGTTAGTACTTCTGAGAAAGCGAGTATGGAAGAAGAGACTTCCACACCACAAGATATAAAAGATATTGGGAGCTCCCCTCAAGAAGTCGTTCTTTTGGAAAGGCAAATAAATGAAAAGCAGAGGGAAATCACCAAGCTGGTTTCTGAGCTTGAACTGGCAAATAAAAGAATATCTGATCTGGAACAACAAAAACAGGAGGTAAAAACCTCAACAAAAGAGTTGGCTAAACTTTATGAAGGAATGTCAACGAAAAAAGCGGCTCAAATCATTTTGGAAATGGAAGAAGAGATGGCACTCCTTATTTTAAATGAAATTAGCACGTCCAAAACATCGTCGATACTTGGACAACTGGAACCAAAGCAGGCTGCAAGGTTTACTGAACTACTAGCCAATAATGAATAGGTTTATAGAAAGGGATGAAAAAAGTGAACTTTTTTGTTACTGGTGAAGCCCATGTCAGTCATGCAGGTCAGGTGATGAAAACGGATGGAAATGGGAAAAAAGACCAGATTCCCCAAGAAACATCCGAAAGCTTCCGTTCTGCGTTGTCGAATAGTCTCGTTGCTTTGCTTTCGCTACACTCTCAGGAAAAAGTGGGAAGTGCGGAAGGCGAAGCGATGAGCATTGTGCACTCTGTTGAGACTCAGTTACAGGAAATGGATGAAATTCTTTCAATGCAGCTTTCAATGTTAAATGATCTTCAAGAAATGGAAGAACTACCTGAAGGCTATTATGGTTTGTTAGAGGATGTTATGGCGATGGTGACATTACTTGCTGATTTTACCCAACCTGTCCAGGAGAAAACCGAACAACTAATTAAACCTTTCCAGCAACTGTCGGAGAGAGTTATGGTGTTCATGCAAGCCTACTTTGGAGAAAAAGAGAACAGAGTAGAAAAACCTCTGGCTAATAAGGAGCACTCGAACCTGAACCTGAAAGAACTTATGAGTATGATAGAGAAAAAACTAGAAAAGATGATACCTGTTGAGCATACTAGGACCAACCTTAACATGGAGAATGGGACAACTCGTCTATCTGTTAATGTTCCTGCAATTGAACCGGTTCTTCATAATGGACCAGTTACGATGAATATGCTGCAACTTCCTAAGCAGGCAACCATCCAATGGGTCATTGATACAACATCCAATGAGGCTGCCCGTGAACAGCTAATGCAAAAACTTGAAGGAATCCTGGCGAAAACATCCGCAAGACTTGTTAATGGAAACCAGTCCATGACAATCAGGTTGGCACCGGAGCACCTAGGAACGTTACATATTAAACTGCAGGAAACACAACATGGATTAGTGACAAAGCTTATCGTGCATTCCAAGGCGGCTGCATCCCTCTTAGAAAGTGGGCTGGGTGCTCTGAAACAGACTTTGGTTCAAGCAAATGTGAATATGGACAAGATTGAAGTTGTTTTTCAGGACCAGGACCAAAAATTCACTCAGCAGCACAAAGGAACAAATGAGGAAGATGGCCATCCAGAGCAATCCTTTAAGCAGTACAAAAACAATGAAGATGACAAACAATCATTTGAAGATGTGTTGCTAGAAGAGATGGAAATAAATAGCACTGTAGGGGAGATTACATGACAAATTCTATATCGTCTGATCTTTATATCAAGAATCGTCCTGTTGAAGCATCTAAAGAAAGAAATGTAATGGGAAAAGACGATTTCCTTCGCTTACTGATTGCACAACTGCAGAACCAGGATCCGCTTAATCCGATGGAAGACAGGGAATTCATTGCGCAGATGGCAAACTTTTCCTCCCTTGAACAGATGGCAAATTTGAACAAAAGTATGGAAGGGTTTATTAACACACAAAACAAAATGAACGTACTTTCTCTTCAGCAATACCTTGGTTCAAACCTTCAGTGGCAGCATACGTATTTTGTTGAAGACGAACCGTTTGTTGAAACGAAAAATGGAATAGTTGAAAGCATTTCCATGCAAGATGGAAAAGCAAGGCTTGTGATGGATGATGGTAGTGAGATAGCGGTTGAGCAAATCATGAAAGTGAATCAGTCTGGAGATCATCCCCAAACTGGAAATACTTCCCTTTTAAATGCAAGTCATCTAATAGGGAAAAAGATATCCATCACCTTTGATGGGGACATGTTCGAGAACTTAACCGTCAATTCTGTCTTGATGAAAGATGGGAAAACACACCTTACTGTAACGGATGCACGACTGTCAGATGAAAAAATACCTATGGATGCCATCACAAAAATTACACAGTGAAACAGCTTTATATAAATGAGGGGGAAAGAGCATGCTACGTTCCATGTATTCAAGTATCGGTGCACTAAGAAACTTTCAAACTAAATTAGATGTAATTGGAAACAACATTGCGAATGTCAATACGTATGGCTTTAAAAAGGGAAGAGCCACTTTTCAGGAGATGATGGTACAGCAATTATCGGGTGCAAGTGGGCCTGCAGCAGGAAAGGGTGGAGTCAATGCGAAGCAAATCGGTCTGGGCTCCATGATCGGTTCAATTGATACCATCCAAACTCAAGGGTCCCTGCAAACTACGGCAAGACCACTTGATTTAGCGCTTTCAGGGGATGGATTTTTCGCAGTAGCCTCCATTGCAGATGTTACAAGAGTAAATGTTGATAGTGATACTGCCTATGGTGACAACAAGATATTGGGTGGAGCCATTAACAACGCGGTTGCAATGAACTATACCCGATCAGGGAATTTCTATCTTGATAATAATGGTTACATTGTCAATTCAAACGGGATGTATTTGATTGGTGAGACCGGAGAAAAAAGGATTCCTAACGATAACATAGTCGCTGCATCGAATGCAGCATTGAATACTGGTGAAATATTCTTCGATGAGTACAGAGACTTCAGGAACGATACAAACAAGTTTCTAGATCTTTCAATGAAATTCCTTGAGGCCCAACGGACGTTCGAAGATGCACTAAAAGCGGACCAGGAATCAGGTGGTACAGATCCTCAGTTGGCTGCTGCGGCAACAGCTGCCCAAACAGCACGCAATAATGCAGCTGATCAGTTCAACGATTTCTATACGAATGTTTATACCGGTGAAACAACTGCTTTCATTGATTCAGCAAGAAATTTAAACGACGGAATTGATAGTTTCATAGATGAAACAGGTGAAATTGTCTATAGACTGCTAGATCCAGTTGTACAGAATTACAATGGAAATATACCGACTGCAGCAGCAGCCAATATCAATGACCTTTCGAATCTTGTAAGCCATGCACAGTCAGTAAAGACCAACCTTGATACTGCCTATAAAACATTCGAAAACTTTGTAGCAAAAGCTGAAATGGTCCAACAGCCTACATGGACTGACTCATTAAGCGGAAGTGCGGGTCTGATTCAAATACCGCCTAATGCAAGAAGCTTCAGTATTTCCGGTGATGGAAAAGTAAACTTCATCGATCAGTTTGGCGATTTGAAAGTGGCTGGACAACTGATGTTGGCGAAATTCCCTAATGATGCAGGATTGGAGCGGATCGGAGAAAACCTTTTCCAGCAATCGAACAACTCAGGGACAATGGATAAGAATGGGGACGGGATTCAGCTAGCGGAAATGTTCAGACCAGGTGATGACGGTGCTGCTGCCATCATTTCTGGTACTCTTGAAATGTCCAATGTCGACCTATCCGAAGAGTTCACCGAGATGATAACTGCACAAAGAGGATTCCAAGCGAACACTAGAATCATCACGACATCGGATGAAATTTTACAGGAACTTGTCAATCTGAAACGTTAAGGAGGGAGGGCTAAGTTTAACCGCTTAGCCCAACTACAATGATAAAGTTGACCAAGCTGAATGGGAAGTCGTTTGCAGTCAATGTTTGGCTGATTGAACAGGTAGAGGAAACTCCAGATACGATGATTACCTTAAATAACGGGAAAAAAGTGATAGTAAAAGAGAGAATGCAGGAAGTGGTTCTGCTATGCAAAGAGTTTTTTGCTCACATGCATCATGGAACACATTTGGAGGGTAAAGAAGATGTTTCGCAATAAACTACTCAATGCCATGATTATCATCCTTCTTACCATATCAATTTTAGGTGTAATAGCCTTGGTTACAATGGATGGATTATATGCAGATGAAACAGCGGGAGAGCCCACCATTGATGAAATAATTAAATACTCTGTTGATTTTGAGGAGATAACAACAAATCTTGAAAGCGGAGGTTATATCCGGTTGAAGATGAAAGTCCAAACAGATAGCAAGAAGGCGACATCAGAACTATTGAAACGAGATTTCCAAGTGCAAAACATTGTGATTCACGAAATTGCCACCAAGTCGGCTTCAGACTTTGAGGGTGGAAAAGGTCTATCGCAGCTGGAAGAGGATATTCAACAAAAAATCAATGAAGTGATGCAGGATGGAGAAATCGTGAAAGTCTATACAACCTCCTTTCTCCTTCAAAATTAACACCGAGAGATCCATGGAAAATAGGAGGTGGTGGATTTGTCTACAGAAGTAATGTCACAAAGTGAAATCGACGCGCTTCTTTCAGCCCTTTCAACAGGCGAAATGAACGCCGAGGAACTGAAAAGGGAAAATCAGGAGAAAAAAGTGAAGATCTATGACTTTAAACGGGCTCTTCGATTTTCCAAAGATCAAATAAGAAACTTGACAAGGATACATGAAAACTTTGCTAGGTTATTAACTACCTATTTCTCAGCTCAACTCCGGACCTACATACAAATCAATGTGGCATCTGTCGATCAGCTACCTTATGAAGAGTTCATTCGGTCTATACCGAAAATGACCATTCTGAATGTATTTGAAGTGACCCCACTTGAAGGAAGAGTAGTGCTTGAAATAAATCCTACAATTGCATATGCCATGCTTGATAGACAACTCGGCGGTAAAGGGTCAGGTGTCAACAAAGTGGACAGCTTAACAGAAATTGAGACCAGACTGATGACCACCCTCTTTGAAGGGGCAATTGAAAACTTCGGGGAAGCGTGGGATTCAGTGATTGAGATTCAACCCTTTTTGTCGGATTTAGAAGTGAATCCTCAATTTCTTCAGTTGGTTTCCCCGAACGAAACAGTAATAGTCATTTCCATGAATATTACAATCGGTGAAGTGACAGGGATGATTAATATCTGCATTCCACATGTCGTATTGGAACCGGTCATTCCGAAATTATCTGCGCACTACTGGATGGAAGATAAGAACAAAGTCCGCCAAGATCATGAAGTGGAAACCTTAGAAAAAGTTGTAAGGGCAACTACTCTAACGGTAACAGCAGAATTGGGGAATTCGGAAATATCTTTTTCAGACCTTTTGAACATTAGTATTGGGGATGTACTTCCTTTGCACCAGAAAATAGATGAGCCGATATATGTCAAAGTGGATAAAAAGCCTAGTTTTTATGCTCAGGTGGGTCAGGTGAAGAAAAACATGGCCGTACAGATTATAGAAAAAATTAAGGAGGGTTACGAGGATGATGAGTGATGGAATGTTATCTCAAGATGAGATAGATGCCTTGCTTCGAGGAACAGATAGCAGCGATGAGGAACCCCTCTTTATTGATCATAAAATAGAAGAATATCTATCTACATTAGAACAAGATGCACTTGGTGAAATTGGGAATATATCATTTGGAAGTTCGGCAACTGCATTATCAACTTTGTTGAATCAAAAAGTCCAAATTACAACACCTAAAGTCACATTAGTGGAAAAGAAGCGATTGGAAAGTGAGTTCCCTGATCCGTATGTCGCCATACGTGTAAGTTATACGGAAGGTTTCAGTGGATCAAACATTCTGGTGGTGGAACAAAAGGATGCAGCCATCATTGCAGATTTGATGCTTGGAGGGACAGGGGAAAACCCTCAATCTGACTTTGACGAAATACACCTGAGTGCGGTCCATGAAGCGATGAATCAGATGATGGGTTCAGCAGCCACTTCCATGTCTACTGTATTCGCAAAGAAGATAGATATTTCTCCACCATCTGTGATGCTGATCGATTTCAAAGCAGGTGATGGTGCTGCAGAAATGCCTGAAGATGAATTACTGATCAAAGTGGCATTTTCAATTAAAATCGGAAGTTTGATCGATTCATCTATCATGCAGATTCTTCCGTATCCTTTTGCCAAAAAGCTGGTGGAAGAGCTGTTGCATCATAACGACGACTCAGATCAAATTCCAGTAACGAAAAAGCAAGAGGCAGAAGCTGTGAAGAACCAAACTGCAGCGGCAATCTATGAAGAGCATAACCAAGTAGCTCCTACTTCACAGTACCACCAAGAAGGGGAGCATGTATCATATGACAACGCTCCTACAAGAGAGCATGCTTATGCTGGTGGCCAAGCAAGATCTAACGCTTCTTCTAAACAGCAGCCTTCTGTGAATGTACAGCCTGCCGTTTTCTCCAACTTTGAAACAACAGCTGTGGAAGATTCTGAACCGAATAACTTGAGTATGCTCTTGGATATACCTCTTCAAGTTACTGTAGAACTTGGAAGAACAAAGCGTGCTGTCAAAGATATCCTAGAATTGTCAACAGGCTCCATTATTGAACTGGACAAACTTGCTGGGGAACCGGTTGATATTCTTGTCAATAACAAACTTATCGCACAAGGCGAAGTGGTAGTGATTGACGAGAGTTTTGGAGTAAGAGTAACAGATATTGTAAGTCAAACAGATAGAATCAGAAAACTTCGATAGATCCTAGGAGGAATTGACATGAGTAAAAGAATTTTAATAGTAGACGATGCCGCATTTATGAGAATGATGATTAAAGATATCCTTACCAAAAATGGATATGAGGTTGTAGGAGAAGCTGCAGATGGGGTACAGGCAGTCGAAAAATTCAAGGAGCACCATCCTGACCTGGTTACAATGGACATTACCATGCCTGAAATGGATGGAATCACTGCTTTAAAAGAAATAAAGGCGATTAATCCAAATGCAAAAGTTATCATGTGTTCTGCGATGGGGCAGCAAGCAATGGTAATTGATGCAATCCAGGCAGGTGCGAAAGACTTCATCGTAAAACCATTCCAAGCGGATCGAGTTATTGAAGCTATCCACAAAACTCTTTCGTAGAGGTGTCAGTTTTGTATGCTAACAAGATAATACGTATTTTACTAGTGGTGATTTTTCTGTTTGTATTGCCCATTTCAGGCAATGCAAACGAAAAAGAAGGTCTGAATGACAGCGTATATAACCAATTACAGGACCAAGAACCACAATCTGATCAGTCTGACAGGGACACGGACACTCCTTCTCAAGAAGAACAAGTTATATTGGAGCAAAAACCGCCCTCTGTGTCCATTTTTGACTTCGTAAAAATGATCTTTGCGCTGCTTTTTGTGTTGGCACTCCTTTACGGTGCATTAAAGCTTATTAACAGCAGGAATAAAATGGACAGCGGACGGTCGGTTGAGAATATTGGAGGAACAAATCTAGGAAACAATAAGTCTCTTCAACTCGTTAAGGTGGGAAACAGTGTATTGGTTGTTGGTGTGGGAGACTCCATCAATCTTCTCAAGGAAATCACGGATGAAGAGGAACGAGAACAACTGATTCAATCCTACCGGGATCGTTCAGAGAATATGACTATCAATTCCGATAAGATATCAGGTTTGGTGAAAAAGTTCAAAGAAACGAAGAAAACAAAGAACCACTCAGCATTTTCCACTCTTTTACAAGATCAGCTAGGTCAACTCTCAAAAGATCGCCAAAAGAAGATGAACGAGATGGATGATAAGAAGGGGCATGGACAATGACGGAATTTATGGAACTTTTCAGTGGAAATGAAGCATCCACAGTCTCCACGTCTGTACAGCTTCTATTATTATTGACTGTTTTTTCACTTGCACCAGCCATTCTGATTCTGATGACGAGTTTTACACGGATAATTATTGTCCTTTCCTTTGTGAGGACGTCGCTGGCAACCCAATCAATGCCTCCAAACCAGGTCTTAATAGGACTTGCATTGTTTTTGACTTTTTTTATAATGGCACCAACCTTCGCACAAGTGAATGACCAAGCGCTTCAGCCCCTCTTCAACGAGGAAATCACGTTGGATGAAGCGTATGAGCAGGCAAGTATACCGTTAAAGGAATTTATGAGCAAACATACGAGACAAAAGGATTTGGCTCTTTTTATCGATTATGCTGGGATGGAGAGACCTGAAAGCATTGAGGATATCCCTCTAACAGTTCTTGTTCCTGCATTTGCGATCAGTGAATTGAAAACGGCCTTTCAAATCGGCTTCATGATTTTCATTCCGTTTCTTGTCATCGATATGGTTGTGGCAAGTGTGCTGATGAGTATGGGGATGATGATGCTTCCACCAGTGATGATCTCATTGCCGTTTAAGATTCTGTTGTTTGTGTTGGTGGATGGTTGGTATCTGATTGTGAAATCTTTATTGCAAACATTTTGAATGAGGTGTAAAAATGAGCCCGGAATTTGTAATATCAATGGCAGAACGAGGAGTATATACTATCCTTTTGATCAGCGCACCTCTTCTGATACTGGCTTTAGTTGTGGGCTTAATCGTAAGTATTTTTCAAGCAACCACCCAGATCCAAGAGCAGACGCTTGCTTTTATTCCGAAAATTGTAGCGGTGTTGGTGGGATTGGTTGTATTTGGTCCATGGATGCTATCCAACATGCTTTCCTACGCCTTGGAAATTTTCAATAATATTCACCGGTATGTGAGTTAGTCTCATGCTGGAATGGATGAACTATTTTCCGGCGTTTTTATTGGTGTTGACTAGAATTACCGCGTTTTTTGTGACGCTTCCACTCTTTTCTTATCGGAATGTTCCTTCCACTTTTAAAGTGGGTTTTGGATTTTTCTTTGCGCTTGTCATGTCTTTTTCGTTGGACCTGCCGATCATAGGAATTGATGGGGCATATATCCTGTTGGTAATGAAAGAGTTGATGGTGGGCTTGCTGATTGGCCTTGTCGCTTATATGGTACTGACAGCCATCCAGATTGCAGGTGGATTCATTGACTTTCAAATGGGATTTGCGATTGCAAATGTCATTGATCCTCAAACAGGAGTGCAAAGTCCCATTATCGGACAATTCTTCTATATGTTCGCTATGCTGCTTCTCTTGGCTGTAAACGGCCACCATTTGATGATGGATGGAATCTTTTACAGCTATGAATTTATTTCCATTACGCAGGCTTGGTTGCCGCTTGGGGATGAAGGGCTTTTCGAATTTGTCCTAAAAACAGTCAATTCCATGTTTATTATTGCACTTCAACTTGCCATACCCATTGTGGGAGTCCTTTTTTTAGTGGATGTCGCATTAGGTATAGTTGCCCGGACAGTTCCCCAATTAAATGTGTTTGTTGTTGGGCTTCCTTTGAAGATTGGCGTAAGTTTTACTACCATCATTTTTTCTTTGACCATACTTTTTACGCTTTTTTATAAACTCTTTGAATTGATGCTACATACGATGAGAGGTTTAATGGAGTTGCTTGGAGGTTTCTAGATGACAAAATGGGTGAGGTTGGACCTACAATATTTCTCCGGTGAAAAAACGGAGAAAGCCACACCAAAAAAGAAGCAGGATACAAGGAAGAAAGGCCAGGTTGCAAAAAGTGCAGATGTTAATACCGCCTTTGTGTTAATAGCAGTATTCCTATGTTTGCTTGCCATCGGTCCGTGGATGAAAGGTGAGATTATGACACTGTTTGTTCAGTCCTTTCAAATTTATATGTTGGAGGAAGTGACAATCGACAGAGTGCATATGATTTTCTTGGAGCTGATCATGCAGTTGATTTGGATAATCGGCCCGATTATGCTAGCTGCCATCTTGGGTGCAATCATAGCAAACTATCTTCAGGTAGGGCCTTTGTTTTCAACGGAAGCTATTCATATGAAACTTAACAAGCTCGACCCCATTCAAGGGTTCAAACGGATCTATTCGGTTCGTGCCATCGTTGAATTTGTTAAATCAATGCTGAAAATCGTCTTTGTCGGAATCATCACCTTTTCCATTCTCTGGATGAGCCTTGAAGAAATCCTGATCCTTTCGCAAAAAAACATTCACGAGGCATTTGCTTTTTTAGGAGCCCTGACTGTTCGGATGGGTCTTTTTGCAGGTGGAGCATTGCTGTTTTTGTCCATTTTTGATTACTTTTATCAGAAATTCGACTACGAGAAAAACATCAGAATGTCCAAGCATGATGTGAAGGATGAGTACAAAAAGGCGGAAGGGGACCCGCTTATCAAATCCAAAATCAAGCAGAAGCAACGTGAAATGGCGATGCAGCGCATGATGCAGGATGTGCCACAGGCCGATGTCATCATAACAAATCCAACTCACTATGCCATTGCGTTGAAATATGATGAAACAAAAGGTGATGCACCAATTGTTCTTGCAAAAGGTGTAGATTTTATTGCTAAAAAAATTAAAGATAAGGCAAAGGAACATAATGTCGTTACAGTAGAGAATAAACCGCTTGCTAGAGCACTTTATAGCCAGGCTGAAATAGGAAACGCCATTCCGGAAGAATTCTTCCAGGCGGTTGCAGAAATTTTGGCATATGTCTATCGGTTGCAAAATCACGTGAAATGATAGGTGAAAGAAAAGGAGAGATAGTAATCTATGTCAATAAGAGATTTATCCGTTTTACTTAGTGTCATCCTAATTATTGCCATGCTAATTATTCCTTTTTATCCTTGGATGCTAAGTATTTTTATCATTATTAATATCTCCCTTGCACTGATTGTCCTTTTGACAACCATGAATATTCAGGAGCCATTGCAATTCGCCATTTTCCCTTCCTTGCTTTTACTACTGACACTGTATCGATTAGGTCTAAACGTTTCTACGACAAGATCCATTCTTAGTGAAGGTACTGCGGGTACTGTTGTAGAAACGTTTGGAACATTCGTGGTTGGTGGAAATGTGGTAGTTGGACTTGTAGTCTTTATCATCTTGGTGGTTATTCAGTTCGTTGTTATTACCAAGGGTGCTGAACGTGTTTCGGAGGTTGCTGCCCGCTTCACATTGGATGCCATGCCTGGAAAACAGATGAGTATTGATGCAGATCTGAACGCAGGAATGATTTCCGAACAGGCTGCAAAAGAAAGGCGCGAGAAGATTGCCAAAGAAGCTGACTTCTATGGAGCCATGGACGGGGCAAGTAAATTTGTAAAAGGGGATGCCATTGCTGGAATCATTATCGTCTTCATCAATGTCATTTTCGGTATTGTCATCGGGATGGCACAGATGGGATTAAGTTTTGGAGAGTCGGCTCAGAAGTTCACCTTGCTTACTGTAGGGGACGGGATTGTTTCTCAGATTCCAGCTTTATTGATTGCTACAGCAACAGGTATTGTCGTAACTAGAGCGGCATCAGAGGGTAATCTTGGTGGAGATATCACGAGACAGCTATTTGCTTATCCGCAAATGCTTTATGTCGCAGGGATAACCATTCTGCTCTTGGGCATTGCCACTCCGATTGGACCATTGCTCACAGCACCTGTTGCAACTCTTATCATTGTAGGAGCGTATATGATTGGCAAGAAGCAGAAAGAGGATGTGTATGTGGAAGAGGAGACGGAGGAGGAAGTGGTTACCGACGAACTCCGTAGTCCGGACAGTGTCGTAAACTTGTTATCAGTAGATCCGGTTGAATTCGAATTCGGGTATGGGTTGATACCGTTGGCTGACTCTAAGCAAGGTGGCGACTTGCTCGACAGAATTGTCATGATTAGGCGTCAACTTGCCCTTGAGCTTGGTTTAGTCATCCCGGTCGTCCGCATCCGTGATAATATTCAGCTTCAGCCTAACGAATACCGTTTGAAAATCAAAGGCAATGAAGTGGCAAAAGGGGAACTGCTGCTCGATCACTATCTGGCAATGAGCCCTGGTATGGAGGAAGACAGTATCGAAGGTATCGATACGATTGAACCTTCATTTGGGTTGCCTGCAAAATGGATAAGTGATGATATGAAAGATGAAGCGGAGATGTACGGATATACGGTGGTAGATCCTCCATCTGTTGTATCCACACATATAACGGAGAAAATGAAACAGCATGCTTATGAACTTCTTGGAAGACAAGAAACGAAACAGCTGGTGGATCATCTGAAAGAAAGCACTCCAATCCTGGTGGAGGAAGTAACACCATCTCCACTATCTATCGGTGATGTCCAAAAGGTGCTGGCCAAGCTGTTAAAGGAAAATGTTTCGATACGTAATCTTCCGATTATTTTCGAAACTTTGGCAGACTATGGGAAAATGTCGGCGGATACCGACCTGTTGACAGAATATGTGAGGCAGGCTCTAAGCAAACAGATCACCAATCAATATGTAGTAGGCAACGAATCCTTTAAGGTAGTTACTTTGGCAGGAAGAGTGGAAAAGCTCATAGCGGATCATATTCAGCAAACTGAACACGGCAACTTTTTATCACTGGATCCCAATGTATCCATGGAAATTGTCCAAAAGGTGGGAGAGCAGATGGAACAGTTCTCGGTCTATGAACAGACACCAATCCTTTTATGTTCCCCTGCGGTAAGGATGTACGTCAAGCAGTTGTTGGATAGATATCTCCCGCAGGTCCCTGTTCTATCCTACAATGAATTGGAAGCAAGCATAGAAGTGCAAAGCATAGGGGTGGTGAATGTGGAAGGATGAAAGTGAAAAAATACAAGGCGGAGAATATACAGGAAGCCATGCAGCTGGTCCGGATGGAGTTAGGGGATGAAGCTGTCATTCTCAACTCCAAAGCCGTGAAAACAACTAAATTCTTTGGTCTTTTTTCAAAAAATAGTGTGGAAGTGATTGCGGCTGTCGATGAAGATATGCCAAAGCCAATCGTAAATACAAAGTATGATGATTTATATAACGTCAGAGAATTAAAAGTGCATCCGATTGATAATCAAAGTCCTCGTCAAAAATTGGAACAAGACCAGGTGTTGGACAGTATCCAGGAAATGAAAAAAATGATGAAGAGTATGACAAAGGGAAATCATAGAGACCCTGCCCTTCCAGATTTTTTTCATCAACTGGAAGAAAAGTTGGCTCAAAGCGACATTGGTGTGACCTATTCTGAAGAGATAATGGAAAATGTCTACCTTAAATGGCTTGAAAAGAAATCGTTGAATTTTAAATCGGTGTTAGAACTGATTGAAAAGGAGTTATTTCACTCATTAGAAGGTATCAGTTTTGAGGAGAACACTTTTAAGAAGAAATTTGTCTGCCTGGTTGGGCCGACAGGTGTAGGGAAGACGACAACACTTGCAAAGCTTGCTGCAAACGCCTCTCTGAAGCAGGGGAAATCGATCGGTTTCATCACAACGGACACCTACCGGATCGCGGCAATCGAGCAATTAAAAACGTATGCAAACATACTAGAAGCACCTATTGAGGTATGCTATTCGGCCGAGGATTTTAAATCTGCTAAAGCCAACTTTGCTAACTTGGATGTCGTATTTATTGATACGGCCGGCCGAAATTTTCTTAATGGACAATTTGTGGACGAGTTGAAAGAAGTTCTGGATTTTCAAGAGGAAATGACAACCTTTCTAGTATTATCCCTTACATCCAAACTTGCTGACATGAAGAAAATCATCGACCAGTTCTGGAATGTGGGAATACATAAGTTCATTTTCACCAAAAAAGATGAAACCACTTCATGCACTGCCATGTACAGTATTTCGAGAATGTACAAAAAAGGGACAGCATTTGTGACGGATGGTCAAAATGTACCGGAGGATCTTATCCCATATTCGAGAGAGCTGATGGTGAGCTCAGTTGTTGAGGAATTACAAGAATGAATGATCAAGCAAGATTACTAAGAGAACAAGTGATCCAAGCAAGGGAGACGCAACTCTCTACAAACAAAAAAGAAGCAAAGGCCATTGCGGTCATGAGCGGAAAAGGTGGAGTGGGAAAGTCGAATTGGTCCCTTAACTTTTCTTTGACTCTTCAGAAGAAAGGCTACAAAGTTTTATTGTTTGATATGGATATCGGGATGGCCAATATTGATATTTTATTGGGGACCACACAAAGATATAGCATCATCCACCTGTTTGAATCAGGTCTCACCATGGATGAAATCATTCAAAATGGACCAGAAGGCTTATCGTATATTGCAGGTGGTTCAGGGCTGAAGGATATTTTTCATTTCAATGAACAGAAACGTAATCACTTCCTTTCCCAACTCCAAGAGCTTTCTTATCAATATGACTATATACTCTTTGATATGGGAGCGGGCATAACAACTGATACTCTTCAATTGATCTTGTCCTGCAATGAAATTTTCCTTGTTACCACTTGTGAGCCTACTGCGATGACAGATGCATACTCTGCCCTGAAATTTATCCACAACCATGATCAGGGCATCCCTTTTCAACTGATCATCAATCGAGCTATGAATCCGGATCATGCCAAATTGACTGCTGACAGACTTCAATCCGTCACGCAACAATTTCTGCAAAAGGACCTTTTGCACTTGGGTTTCATACCTGACGATAAACATGTCTCTTTGGCTGTAATGGAACAGACGCCTTTTGTAATTAAATACCCCACAAGCAAAGCAAGTAAGGCAATCGAGAATCTAACTGCCAGGTATCTGAATGAAAGCAACTCTTTTACCATCAAGAACAATTACACATTTATGACAAAGCTGCGTCGACTGTTTCGTTAGCTTGAAAGGGAGAGGAAGACGTTTAATATGAAAAAAGTGAAAGTTCTAATAACAGATGATTCCATCTTCATGCGAAAGTTGTTATCGGATCTACTGGAGAAGCATCCACTGATTGAGGTGGTGGCAACCGCGAAAAATGGGATAGAGGCATTGGAAAAAATTCATGAGTATTCACCTGATGTGGTCACGTTGGATGTAGAGATGCCTCGAATGAATGGGTTGCAAGCTTTGAAAAAAATAATGGAAGATCACCCAGTACCAACTATCATGCTTTCCAGTACAACTTCAGAAGGGTCTTTGAACACGATCATTGCCATGGAACAGGGAGCAGTGGATTTTGTAGCCAAGCCATCAGGTGCAATATCACTGGACATTCACAAAGTAAAAGAAGAATTGATAAAGAAAATTCTTCTTGCATCCAAGTCAAACTTAGCGTCTTTTAAGCTTGAAAGCAAAAAAGCAGAAAAAACACTGTCCCCTAAAAAGAAATATAGTAAAATAGACCTATTGGAAAAACCTAGCAACATTATCGGTTCGGTAGTTTGTATAGGTACATCTACCGGTGGACCAAGGGCTCTGCAAACCTTACTAACAAAACTTCCGAAGTCTTTTCCGGCTCCTGTTTTTATCGTACAGCATATGCCAAGGCATTTTACAAAATCACTGGCAAACCGGCTGGATACCATGAGCGAAATAAGCGTGGTGGAAGCAGTGCACAATCAAAGAGTCGAAGAAGGAACAGCATATATTGCACCTGGAGATTTCCATATGGAAGTAGTAAAAAAAGGCGGGAAGATGATAATACAACTTCATGATTCCCCTCCGCTTAAAGGTCATCGCCCATCTGTAGACACATTGTTTTCTTCCATCAGCAATTTAGAAAACTATCAAAAGATTGCGGTAATCCTTACAGGAATGGGCAGTGATGGCTCTGAAGGTCTAAAGCATTTGAAGGAAAAGGGAGTGGAGGGTTCTCTAGCCCTTGCCGAATCAGAGGATTCTTCTATTGTGTTCGGAATGCCGAGAGCTGCAATACAGACAGGTTTTGTAGATGAAGTGCTTCATTTAGACGATGTTGCGCAAAGGATTCAACAATACATATTGTCATAGGGGTGCAATGAATGGACTTAAACCAATATTTAGATATTTTTTTAGAAGAGAGCAAGGAGCATTTGCAAACAATCAATAATCAACTTTTAGAGTTGGAGAAACAGCCTGCCAACATTGAAATTGTAAACGAAATCTTTCGGTCAGCTCACACCCTTAAAGGAATGTCCGCAACAATGGGATATGAAGACCTTGCCAGTTTGACTCACCAAATGGAGAATGTACTTGATCTTATCCGTAATAGTAAATTGAATGTTACTTCAAACCTTTTGGATATTGTTTTTCGTTCTGTTGAATACCTGGAAGAAATGGTCATTTCCATTTCCAATGGTGGAGACGGTAAAAAAGATGTGAAAGAAGTGGTAGCCCTTCTTATCAAAATTGAGAAAGGGGAAGATTATTCTCCTCAAGCATCCTCTGAGGTGAAACCTGGGGCTGAAAACACGTACGACTCCTATGAACTTACCATATTGCAACAATCTGAGGAACAGGGCTACTTTCCGTATGAGGTTACCGTCACTCTCAGACAGGACTGCCTCCTAAAGGCTGCCAGAGTATTCATGGTGTTTGAGGTAGTGGAAGGGATTGGGGAAGTAATTAAATCCAACCCGTCCGTGGATATGCTAGAAGAGGAGAAATTTGACCACAGCTTCCAAATTACGATGGTGGCGAAAGAAGATGAAAAAAGCATAGAAGCTAAAATTATGAAAGTTTCGGAACTTGATTTTGTAAAAATAAAAAAGCTGGATACTAAATCCCTATCAAGTGCCGAATCAGATAGCCAAGCTGAAAATGCAGTCCACGAGGTTTTGTCTGCACAAGAAGAAGCAGCTACAGCAGTTGCCACGATAGAGAAAAAGGAAGAAAAGGTCAGTAACTCCAAAGGATCTGCCATTTCCAATAAAACTATCCGGGTAAGCATCGAGCGTCTCGACGGTTTGATGAATCTCTTTGAAGAACTTGTAATCGATAGAGGGAGACTTGAACAGATCTCCAAGGATCTTAATGAAACGGAACTGATTGAAACGGTGGAAAGAATGTCGCGGATATCCAATGACCTTCAGAACATCATTTTGAACATGCGGATGGTTCAAATCGAAACGGTCTTTAACCGTTTCCCTAGAATGGTAAGGCAATTAGCCAGAGATTTGGGTAAAAAAGTGGATATCGATATCTTAGGGGCCGAAACGGAGCTTGATAGGACTGTGATGGATGAAATAGGCGATCCTTTGGTCCATCTATTACGTAACGCAATAGACCATGGTATCGAAACTCCTGACGTGCGAATGGCAAAAGGTAAGACGGAGGAAGGTAAAATCACGCTGAAGGCATACCATAGCGGGAATCATGTTTTTATTGAAATCTTGGATAATGGCGCAGGTATATCCAGAGTGAAGGTGCTCAATAAGGCGATGAGCAAAGGGATCATTTCGCAACAGGACGCAGAAAGGCTGAGCGATCAGGAAGTGTATCAATTAATTCTATCGTCCGGTTTCTCCACTGCAGAAGTTATTTCCGACATATCTGGTCGTGGAGTTGGTCTTGACGTAGTGAAAAACACCATCGAGTCACTGGGAGGAAGAATCACTATTGATTCAGTGGAAGGGGCCGGAACGACATTTTCCATCCAACTTCCGTTAACTCTTTCAATCATTTCCGTTTTATTGACAGAGATTGAAAATGAAAAATATGCCATTCCCTTATCTTCTATCATTGAAACTGCCATCATAAAGAAGGAAGAGATTCTAACGGCACATAACCAGGAAGTAATCGATTTTAGAGGAAAAATAGTACCGGTAATATATTTGGACAAAGTGTTCCAGGTTGAAAAATTGAAAGAAAACAAACCAGATTTTTATTCTCTTGTTCTCGTTAAAAAAGGAGAGAAAATAGCAGCACTGGTTGTGGACTCTTTTATTGGCCAGCAGGAAGTCGTCCTTAAAGCATTAGGGCAATATCTCAGCTCCACCTTTGCTATAAGCGGCGCAACAATCCTAGGAGATGGCCAAGTTGCACTTATTATAGATTGTAATGCCTTGATAAAATAACTTGGTTAAATGATTTTGTTGATTTTAGCAATAGTATAGCTGTTGATTGGTACGGATGGCGAAGACTCCAGCGGGGGAGTAGCGACAATCTTGAGACCCCGCAGGGCAAAGCCCGAGGAGGCTCAAGGTCGCCCCGCGGAAAGCGAAGGCATTGCGGAAATCAACAGCGGTGTTTAAAAAGATAGGAGGGGATTACAGATGCAGGAAACCGCACAAAAAATGAAGCTCATCATATTCGAACTCAAAGGCGAAGAATACGCCATCCCTGTTCAGCAAGTTCGTTCCATAGAAAAAATGATGCCAATTACGCGTGTACCAAATGTCCCACATCACATTAAAGGTGTTATAAATCTTAGAGGGGTCATCACTCCAATAGTGGATCTGCGTTCCCGTTTTGATTTGGAGGAAAAATCCCCGACAGAATCTTCCCGAATGATCATTACCGTTGTGGAAGATCTAGAGGTTGGATTTATTGTGGATGCAGCAAATGACGTAGTGGATATTACGAAAGACACAATAGAGCCTGCGCCGGATGTCATCGGGTCTGTTGAGAACAAGTATGTACAAGGTGTTGTGAAGATCGACAAAAGGCTCTTCGTATGTCTTGATCTGGATGAAGTTCTTCAGCTTGAAAAACTCAAAGGTTGAGGACAAAATAATGAATAATAAAGAGAAACTGAATGAACTGGATCTACTTAAAGAATTGGGAAACATAGGCGCAGGTAATGCTGCAACCGCGTTATCCCAGCTACTAAATAAAGAGATAAATATGAATGTTCCACTCGCAAGAATCGTTTCGTTTAACGAAATGATGGACCTTATGGGAGGGTCTGATAGGCCTGTTGCTGCTGTTTTCTTACGAATGGAAGGAGAGTTGTCGGGCAGTTTGTTTTTTGTTCTTTCAATTGATGATGCCACTAAACTGGTCAATCAACTGATACAAGGCACTGAGTTGAGCGAGAAAGACCTTCCTTTCCATGAACTTGGCCTTTCAGCTCTTCAAGAGGTTGGAAATATTATCTCAGCTCACTATTTGACTGCGTTATCAGAAAGTATCGGGTTAGCAGTAACACCTTCCGTCCCGCAGGTTACCATAGATATGGTGGGGGCCATAGTTGTAACGGGACTCTTAGAAATCTCCCAGGTCAGTGACCAATCCATTTTCATTGATACAGAATTGACTGAAACGACTGATAATCTAGTTGAGAAGACTAAAGGCCATTTTTTCCTCATTCCATATCCTGATTCGTTTGAGAAAATACTGGCAGCTCTGGGTGAAAAATAATGCTCGAATTAGAAACTGTCGTTAAAGTCGGTATTGCAGAAATGGGTATTGTGAAGGCACCGCGACTTATTCGCACTTCAGGTCTGGGGTCCTGTGTCGGGGTGGTAATTTATGATCTCTCTACAAAAATTGCGGGAATGGTCCATGTGATGCTGCCGGATTCAAGTCTGTCCCGACTGTCAGCCATAAATGTGGACAAATATGCAGATACGGGAATCGTGCACCTTGTGGACAACCTTCTTCTTAAGGGGATAAAGCCCTACAGCATGAAAGCCAAAATAGCAGGTGGAGCACAGATGTTTCAGTTCAGCAGCGCAAGCAGCGAAATGATGAGAATCGGCCCGAGAAATGTGGAAGCGGTGAAAGAAAAATTGTCAGCCTTGCATATTCCTCTGATTAGCGAAGATTGCGGGGGAAACAACGGGAGAACCATAGAGTTTAATCCGGAAAATGGAAAAATGATGATTAAAACAGTAAATAAAGGTATTCGTTACATCTAACTGCTTTCGGTCTTAGGATTATATAAGGAGGAAAGCCATGACTACTTCAACTTCAAAGAATGATTCCGTCTATTGGAATCTATGGAAAACAAAAAAAGATCCGGATGCCGGAGATTTTCTTGTAAGGAAATATATGCCTCTAGTTCAATACCATGTACAACGGATCTCTACCGGTCTTCCCAAAAGTGTAAAAAGGGAGGAATTGAAGAGCTTGGCATTTGTCGGGTTGTTTGATGCGATTGAAAAATTTGATCCTTCAAGAGATTTGAAGTTTGATACATACGCTTCTTTCAGAATCAGAGGATCGATCATAGATGGATTAAGAAAAGAAGATTGGCTCCCAAGAAGTGTAAGGGAGAAGGCTAAACGAATAGAGTCAACCTTGGAGAAACTTGAACAAAGCCTGATGAGGAATGCGACACTCGAGGAAGTGGCAGAGCACCTCGATATGCCTGAAGAAGATGTAGCAGCCATCCTGCACGAGGTGTTCTATTCCAATATCCTTTCCATGGATGAAATGCCCAAAGAGAACGATGAAGTTTCTCAAGGCGCCTTTGTTCTCAAGGACGAAAAGACGATATCTCCTGAGGAGGAACTGATCAAGTCCGAAGCGATTAATCAGCTTATCCATCAGATTGAAAATTTGACAGAGAATGAGCAAATTGTTATCAGTTTGTTCTATAAAGAAGAGTTGACACTAACAGAAATCGGACAGGTATTGGGACTTACCACATCCCGGATATCCCAAATTCATTCAAAAGCGATCTTCAAGTTAAGGAAACAATTGGAGCCCGCTTGGTAAACTGGAATCGTAGTCGGCTGTTGTATATTATAAACAGCCGGCAATTGTATAAAAGGGTCGTGAAAAAATGTTAATAATCTTTTCAATCGTGAATTTCGCATTAACACTCCTTGCGATTTTTTTTATTATTTTGCTTTTCATCAAATTTTCCAAAGTACAACAACTCGAGCAGGATTATCGCCGTCTGATTCAGGAAGCTGAGGACACAATCAGTAGCTATGTTATGGAATTAAAGGAAGAAAACAGTGCTTTTTTGAAAAGGTTGAATGAAAACACCCGCCAAAAAAATAGCGAAGTGATGGATAGATTTGATGAACGAGAAAGTGAGCTATCTGCGATTGATGTCAAGGAACTACTAGCACAAGAAAATGTCCAAGAAGCTGTTGAAGAACCAACCATCCAACAAAATGCATTTGAAGAGTGGAGCCTAAAAGATCAGGTGAAGTATTTGATTGATGAGGGGTTAACCTCTGAAGAAATCGCCAAAAAGCTCAATAAAGGTAAAACGGAAATAGAATTACTGTTGAAATTTCGACAATGAAATGGATTAAAAGCTTGATTGTGAAAAGTGATTGTGATATATTTATTTTCGGTGTTATAAATTCACACGTTTGCCGATCTGAGCATTGGTGCTGATTCGTCAGTTTTGCTTAGAGATGACGTAGACGGAGGAAAAAAACCATTAGGAGGAATATAACATGTCAGTAATTTCTATGAAACAATTATTAGAAGCTGGTGTACATTTCGGTCACCAAACTCGTCGCTGGAACCCAAAAATGAAGAAATATATCTTCACTGAGCGTAACGGCATCTACATCATCGACCTTCAAAAGACTGTTAAAAAGGTTGAAGAAGCTTACAACTTCGTGAAAGAACTTGCTGGTAACGGCGGAACAGTATTGTTCGTTGGTACTAAAAAGCAAGCTCAGGATTCTGTTAAAGAAGAAGCAGAACGTTCTGGAATGTATTATATTAACCAACGTTGGTTAGGTGGAACATTAACTAACTTTGAAACAATCCAAAAGCGTATCACTCGTCTTAAAGCAATCGAAAAGATGCAAGAAGACGGTACTTTCGAAGTGCTTCCTAAGAAAGAAGTTGTAATGTTGAAGAAAGAGCTTGATCGTCTTGAGAAATTCTTGGGCGGTATCAAGGACATGAAAGGTCTTCCTGATGCATTGTTCATCATCGATCCACGCAAAGAGCGTATCGCTGTTGCTGAAGCAAGAAAATTGAACATCCCTATCGTTGGTATCGTTGACACTAACTGTGATCCAGACGAAATTGATGTTGTAATTCCTGCAAACGACGATGCTATTCGCGCGGTTAAACTATTAACTGGTAAAATGGCAGACGCTATCTTAGAAGCTAAACAAGGCGAAGAGACAGCTACAACTACTGCATAATTTGATTTAAGAAAAAGCTCTTTTAAAGTATATTGTTGAAAACGAGTATCCTAGCTGGTGATTGGAGCACAGGGCGTAGACTCCTACGGGAGGCTCTGCAAGTGCTTCGTGGAAAGCGTAGCCCAGTGTGGAAATCACCAGCGGTGTTTAATAGAGCCTAAAGAAAAGGTGATAAGAGGGGAAAGCCTTTTATCACTTTTTTTTGGAAAATATGACGATCACAATGAAACAATTTACATATTCTAAGGAGGAATTTTACAATGGCTGTTACTGCTCAAATGGTAAAAGAATTACGCGAAAAAACTGGCGCTGGCATGATGGACTGCAAAAAAGCGTTAACTGAAACAAATGGTGACATGGAAAAAGCAATCGACTTCTTGCGTGAAAAAGGAATTGCAAAAGCTGCAAAGAAAACAGATCGTATTGCTGCTGAAGGTTTAACTGCAATCGTAACTAAAGGTAACGAAGCGGTTATTCTTGAAGTTAACTCCGAGACTGATTTCGTTGCGAAAAACGAAGGTTTCAAAACGCTTGTTAACGAGTTAGGTGAATTCCTTATCTCCAACAAGCCTGAGTCCGTTGAAGCAGCTCTTGAAGCTACAATGGACAACGGTGTTGCAGTTTCTGAACACATCAACTCTGCAATTGCTAAAATCGGTGAGAAATTGACTCTTCGTCGTTACACTATCGTGACAAAAACTGATGCAGATGCATTTGGTGCGTACTTGCATATGGGTGGACGTATCGGTGTATTAACACTTCTTGAAGGTACTACTGACGAAGCTACTGCGAAAGACGTTGCTATGCACATCGCTGCTATCAATCCTAAGTACATCACCCGTGACGAAGTTTCACAAGAAGAAGCTGATCGTGAGCGTAAAGTTCTTACTGAACAAGCATTAAACGAAGGTAAGCCAGAAAACATCGTAGCGAAAATGGTAGAAGGCCGCCTTGGTAAGTACTTCGAAGATATCTGCCTACTTGACCAAACTTTCGTTAAAAACCCTGATATGAAAGTACGTCAATTCGTTCAAAGCAAAGGTGCTACAGTTAAATCCTTTATCCGTTACGAAGTAGGAGAAGGAATCGAGAAGCGTCAAGACAACTTTGCTGAAGAAGTAATGAGCCAAGTTAAAAAATAAGAGGAAAAATGCTATATAAGAGGGGAACACATTTGTGTTCCTCTTTTTGAAAGGGTAGGTAAGGCTCCCAAGAGATCTCCCCTTTCAAAAAACTTTATCAAACAACAATCGATGAAGAAAATCTGAATCCTTTTATTAATGGAGGTTAATATGGCTCAAGCTAAATATAAACGAATCATACTTAAATTAAGCGGAGAAGCCCTTGCCGGTGAACAAGGCTTCGGCATTAATCCAACAGTTATTAAATCCGTCTCAAATCAAGTGAAAGAACTAACTGAACTTGGTGTGGAAGTGGCGGTAGTCGTAGGTGGAGGTAATATCTGGAGAGGGAAAGTCGGCAGTGAAATGGGTATGGATCGTGCATCAGCAGACTACATGGGGATGCTTGCAACTGTCATGAATTCCTTGGCACTACAAGACAGCCTGGAAAACTCCGGAGTTCAGACACGCGTACAAACATCAATCGAAATGCGCCAGGTTGCAGAACCCTACATAAGAAGAAAGGCGATCCGCCACTTGGAAAAGAAGCGCGTGGTCATCTTTGCAGCAGGAACAGGTAACCCTTATTTCTCTACTGACACAACTGCAGCATTACGTGCAGCTGAAATTGAAGCTGACGTCATTTTAATGGCGAAGAACAATGTAGATGGAGTGTACAGCGCAGACCCATCCATTGACGCAACAGCAACCAAGTATGATACATTATCTTATCTGGATGTTTTACGCGAAGGGCTGGCTGTTATGGATTCCACTGCGTCTTCCTTATGTATGGATAACGATATCCCGATTATCGTTTTCTCCATAATGGAAGAAGGAAATATCAAGCGTGTAGTATTAGGTGAAAATATCGGAACGATTGTGAGGGGGAAATAGTTATGGCAAGTCAAGTTATTGCTCAAACAAAAGACAGAATGGAAAAAGCTGTACAAGCATATTCCAGAGAATTGGCAACTATTCGTGCTGGTCGCGCAAGTGCGGCACTATTAGACAAAGTAACAGTTGATTATTACGGTGCTCCAACTCCGGTTAACCAATTGGCTTCCTTGAATGTGCCGGAAGCAAGACTTCTCGTGGTTCAACCTTATGATAAGTCTTCTTTAGGTGATATTGAAAAAGCAATCATTAAAGCGGACCTAGGTTTAAACCCATCCAATGATGGAACAGTTATCCGCATTTCCATTCCTGCGTTAACAGAAGAACGACGTAAGGATCTAGTGAAGCAGATCAAGAAAATTTCCGAAGAAGCAAAAGTGGGAATCCGCAATATTCGTCGTGATGGTAACGATGATCTGAAGAAATTGGAAAAGAACGGTGAGATCACCGAGGACGAGTTACGCGGCTATACGGATGACATCCAGAAGCAGACAGATGCGTATATCGCTAAGGTTGATTCCGTTACAAAAGAAAAAGAAAAAGAAATCATGGAAGTATAAGCGATTTACATGTAAAATAGAAAGATGGAAAGACCCTCTAATGTTTACAGGGGGTTTTTTTGTTAATACTGTTACTATAAATGGGTAGGGCCTGTCAGGTACATCTGTTTATTTTTAATGGAGGATTTTTATGCTGAAGAAAATACAAGAGTGGAGAGGCAAAGAAACCTCTAAATCGCTTAGCTTAAAAGAAGAAATCATGCAACACCCCATACCCGAGCATATCGCCGTCATTATGGACGGTAACGGGAGATGGGCAAAAAAACGTGCTCTACCAAGAGTGGCAGGACACCACGAAGGAATGAAAACTGTAAGAAAAATCACAAAAGCAGCCAATAGCCTAGGTGTGAAAGTACTGACCATGTATGCGTTCTCGACAGAAAACTGGAAGAGACCCAAATTGGAAGTGGACTTTCTCATGAAACTGCCAGAGGAATTTCTAGGGACATTTCTCCCTGAATTAATGGAAGAAAATGTTCAAGTCAGACTTATGGGAAATAAGTCAGATCTACCTGAGCACACTCTACGTGCGGTTGAAAATGCGATGGAGAAGACAAAGGATAATACTGGACTTATTCTCAACTTTGCTTTAAATTATGGTGGGCGTGATGAAATTCTGCGTGCGGTTAAGAATGTAGCTGCTGATATAAAAGATAGCACGCTTACATCCGAACAATTAACAGAAGAGATTTTCTCAGAATATCTTTTCAGCAATTTATTACCTGATCCAGATCTACTAATACGTACAAGCGGTGAAATAAGATTAAGCAACTTTATGTTATGGCAATTGGCATATGCAGAATTTTATTTTACAGATGTACTATGGCCTGACTTTAATGAAAACCACTTATATGAGGCTATTAATAGTTTTCAGATGCGCGGGCGAAGATTTGGTGGTATATAAGAAGGTGTTGGACATACAATGAAACAAAGAATTATAACAGCTGTTCTTGCAGCGGCAGTTTTTTTACCAATCGTAATCTATGGGAACATACCCTTTGTCATTTTTATCTATATCTTGGCATCTGTCGGTCTATTTGAAGCAATGAGAATGAAGCAGATGTCTTTGGCAAGTGTACCTGGTGTACTGTCATTGCTGCTTTTATGGATTCTCATGATCCCGTCTGAAATGGTTTCAACTGAAGCGATGATTTTGACCAAAATGGAGTTTCTGCTCCTTGTTGTACTGATGTTACTTTCTTACACTGTACTTTCAAAGAATAAATTCACGTTTGATGACGTTGGCTTTTTGCTGATATCAACGGTATATGTTGGGTTAGGATTCTATTATTTCATTGAGATCAGGGAACTTGCATTGGCGTATGTGTTTTTTGCCTTGTTCGTCATTTGGACAACGGACTCTGGTGCGTATTTTATAGGAAAATCAATGGGGAAAACAAAGCTATCGCCTGAAATCAGTCCGAATAAGACGGTAGAGGGTTCTATTGGCGGAGTAATATGTGCGGTTATTGTAGCAATCGCCTTTCAATTAATTGTCGGATTCGAGCATTCCATGCTTATAACTATACTTATAGCATGCCTATTATCCATTTTTGGACAAATTGGCGATTTGGTGGAATCGGCATTAAAAAGGCATTACAAAATCAAAGACTCTGGTTCCATTTTGCCAGGTCATGGTGGAATATTGGATCGCTTTGACAGCCTTCTTTTCGTATTACCGCTATTACATTTTATACATATCTTTCTTTTCTGACACATTTAATGGAAGAAGGTTTTGTTTGGAGAGGTGAGTGTTGGTGAGAAAAATTAGTTTGTTGGGAGCTTCTGGTTCGATAGGTGTACAAACTATAGAAGTAATCAGACAGCATAAGGATAAATTTCAGCTACTAGGCTTTAGTGTAGGTGGGAATGTTAGGATTGCGGAAGAGTTAATCAATGAATTTTCTCCTTTGCTAGTCTCCGTTCAATCTAAAGAGGACTGTGAAGCGTTGAAACTGCAATTCGCTTCTACAGAAACACGATTTGTTTATGGAGACGAAGGATTAATTGAAGTCTCAACCTTAAAAGAGGCGGATGTCCTGGTGAATGCCGTCATGGGAAGTGTAGGACTTGTTCCGACATTACATGCCATAGAAAGTAAAAAGGTAATTGCCCTCGCCAACAAGGAAACACTAGTTACAGCAGGCCATATCGTGATGGAGGCTGCTAAAAAGAACGATGTACCAATATTGCCGGTGGACAGTGAGCACTCAGCCATATATCAGTGCCTGCAAGGGGAAAAGGAAAAAAATATTGAATCCATCATACTTACAGCATCAGGCGGAAGTTTCCGTGATCGGACGAGACAACAATTAAAAGGTGTAACCAGGGAAGATGCTCTTAACCACCCAAACTGGTCAATGGGAGCTAAGATAACAATTGACTCTGCCACTATGATGAATAAGGGCTTGGAGGTAATAGAGGCCCACTGGCTGTTCGATATCCCTTATAATGATATCCAAGTGGTTCTTCATAGGGAAAGCGTCATCCACTCCATGGTAGAGTTTCATGATACGAGCGTTATTGCCCAGCTGGGAACGCCGGATATGAGGGTTCCCATCCAGTACGCACTGACGTATCCAGATCGGTTGCCCCATCCTACAGGGAAAAAGCTCAATTTTATGGAGATGGGAAAGCTGCACTTTGAAAAGATGGACTTTGATCGCTTTCGGTGCCTACAATATGCCTATGAGGCAGGTAAAGCCGGTGGTACAATGACGACCGTGCTAAATGCAGCAAATGAAGTTGCGGTAGATGCTTTCCTTAATGGTAGAATCGATTTTCTGACGATTGAAACATTTATTGAAAATGCAATGTCTAAACATACACTTCAGGTTAATCCAGACCTGGAAACCATTAAAGAAGTGGACTTGGAAACAAGGCAATATGTTCGTTCACTAATAGATTAGAGGTGGAAATCTAGTGAATACTGTTATCGCTTTTATAATCATTTTTGGAGTGCTCGTTTTTGTTCATGAACTTGGGCATCTTGTATTTGCTAAAAGAGCCGGCATACTTTGCAGAGAGTTTGCAATCGGGTTCGGTCCCAAAGTTTTTTCTTTCAAAAAGAATGAAACAGTTTACACAATAAGGCTCCTTCCGATAGGTGGCTTTGTTCGGATGGCTGGGGAAGACCCGGAAACCATTGAAATTAAACCAGGCTATCATATTGGTCTACTCTTTAACGCTAAAGGGGAAGTCAACAAGGTGGTTGTCAACAACAAAGACAAACATCCGGAAGCAAAAATCATCGAGGTCGAACACGCAGATCTTGAGAAGGACCTAGTTATCAGAGGTTATGAATTGAATGAAGAAGAAATATTGAAAGAGTACAAAGTAAGTGAAGAATCGTACTTTGTCATGGACGGGCAAGAAGTCCAGAACGCCCCATATAACAGGCAATTTGGTTCCAAAACACTGGGCCAGCGTACGATGGCGATTTTTGCTGGACCTATGATGAATTTCATATTAGCCTTCTTCATTTTTACTTTCCTAGGTATGGTACAAGGCTATCCGATCAATGAATCCGTAATTGGGGAACTGACGCCTGACGGAGCTGCACAAGCTGCCGGACTGCAACAAGGGGACAAAGTTGTGGAAATCAATGATACGGGAGTCTCAACCTGGGAAGAAGTGGTTAAAATAATTCAAGTCAATCCGGGTGAGGAACTTCAGTTTATGGTTGAAAGAGATGGCCAATCTGTAAACATTCCAATTACACCGAAATCAGAGACCATTGAAGGTGAAACCCGGGGAATTATCGGGGTCTACATGCCAATGGAGAAATCCTTCTGGGGCTCTTTCCCTAAAGCAGCTTCTGAAACCTATAATTGGTCCAAAGAGATTGTGGTAGGTTTAGGGAAGTTGATTACCGGACAGTTCTCGTTGGATATGTTATCCGGACCAGTGGGAATCTATAAATCGACTGAAGTCGTTGCGGAATCTGGTGTTTTCCTTCTGATGAGATGGGCAGCTGTCCTTAGCATCAACTTAGGAATCATCAATCTTCTGCCAATACCGGCATTAGACGGAGGAAGGCTTATGTTCTTCGCTGCAGAAGCGGTAAGAGGGAAGCCTGTCGACCGTCATAAGGAAGGACTTGTCCACTTTATCGGATTTGCGTTGCTTATGTTACTAATGCTTGTTGTAACATGGAATGACATTCAGAAATTCTTCCTGTAAAATAGAAACATAAGCACATGGACTTGCATCATGAAATGTGGTGCAAGTTTTCTTTCATTTTGGAATCTGTTATACACCGCTGTTGATTTCCGCACTGGGCTTCGCTTTCAGCGTGGCGCTTGGTGGAGCCTCCTCGGCAAGCCTGCGGGGTCTCCACTAAGCGCTACCTCCCGCCGGAGTCTTCGCCCTGTGCTCCAATCAACAGCTAAGATACCATCAATCATTTTGAAGGAATCTAGAGATTTTCCCCTGTTGACTGAAGTGCAAGGTGAGAGACTCCTGCGGGGAAGTAACGGTTGGTTGAGAACCCGCAACGGAGGGCACTGAAAAACTGAAAACGATTTGTTTTTAATGGTTTCTAGCTGTGGATTGGAGCAAATAGCGTAGACTCCTGCAGGGGAGTAGCGACAATCTTGAGACCCCGCAGGGCGCAGCCCGAGGAGGCTCAAGGTCGCCCCGCGGAAAGCGAACACCTGGAACGGAAGTCTACAGGGAGTTGAAAGTAATCCTAAAAAATACATAAATACTAAGAAATGGTTATGAGGTGTAGTAAATGAAACAAAGCAATATGCTAATACCAACACTAAGAGAAGTACCAGCAGACGCTGAAGTCAAAAGTCACCAGCTACTGCTTCGAGCAGGATATATCCGCCAAAACACGAGCGGTATTTACAGCTTTCTGCCACTTGGAAAAAAAGTGCTTAAAAAAGTGGAGGACATTGTAAGAGAAGAAATGGAGAATGCCGGTGCAGTGGAACTGCTGATGCCAGCCATGCAAGCCGCAGAACTTTGGCAGGAGTCAGGAAGATGGTATTCCTACGGTCCTGAATTAATGAGACTGAATGACCGTCACAACCGCGAGTTCGCGCTTGGGGCCACTCACGAGGAAGTAATAACTACACTTGTCAGAGATGAAGTGAAATCCTATAAAAAATTGCCTTTGTCTTTATATCAGATCCAAACTAAGTTCCGTGATGAAAAGCGTCCACGCTTCGGACTGCTAAGAGGACGCGAATTCCTCATGAAGGATGCCTATTCCTTCCACGCCAATGCGGAATCATTGGATGACACATATAATAAAATGTTTACAGCCTATTCTAATATTTTCACAAGGCTCGGATTGAATTTCCGTGCGGTCATTGCAGACTCTGGCGCAATGGGTGGAAAGGATACACATGAGTTCATGGTTCTTTCCGAAATCGGAGAAGATACGATTGCATACTCTACTGATTCCTCTTTTGCAGCTAATATTGAGATGGCTCCGGTAGTCGCGAACTATGAAAAGAAGTCGGAAGCAGTAAGGGAAAAAGAAAAGGTAGACACACCTAATCAAAAAACAATCGAAGAAGTGGCAAGCTTCTTGCAAATGGAAAAATCAGACCTGATCAAGTCCATTGTCTTTAAAGTAGATGAAAAATTTGTACTGGTGTTGGCACGAGGTGACCATGAAATAAATGATGTGAAGGTGAAAAACCTATACCAGGCATCTGTTGTTGAAACGGCCACAGCTGAAGAAGTCCAAAAAGTAATGGGTTGCTCTGTCGGTTCCTTAGGACCTATTGGTGTACCAGAATCTGTGGAGATTGTTGCAGATTCAGCACTAGAATATATGATCAATGCCGTAACAGGTGCAAATGAGGAAGGTGTTCATTATACAAACGTAAATCCTTCCAGAGACTTTGAAGTCGCTCAGTATGCTGACCTTCGTTTTATAGAGGAAGGAGACCTTTCTCCTGATGGACAAGGTATCATCAAGTTTGCAAAAGGTATCGAAGTGGGTCATATTTTCAAACTTGGTACTCGCTACAGTGAAGCGATGGGAGCAAACTTCCTTGATGAGAATGGAAGAAACCAACCGATGATCATGGGTTGTTATGGTATTGGTGTTTCCCGTGTACTCGCCGCTATAGTGGAGCAGTACCATGATGAAAATGGGATCGTCTGGCCTCAGGCAGTAACACCTTATGATGTTCATGTTATTCCTGTAAATATAAAAAATGAAGCACAAGCTTCGTTGGCAGAAGAAATTTATGCTGAGCTGAAAAATGCCGGTTTGGCTGTCCTGATGGATGACCGACAAGAACGTCCAGGTGTTAAATTCACAGATGCCGACTTGATTGGGCTGCCGGTTCGAGTAACAGTCGGTAAAAGAGCCGATGAAAAAGTAGTAGAAGTCAAGTGGAGAAAAACAGGGGACATGGAAGAGCTAACTGTGGAACAATTAGTACAAAAGCTACGTTGAAATGTAGTACAATAGAATTGAATACTAAACGAAGGTACCCCCATAATGGCGGTACCTTCCATTATGTCGATATAGAGAAAAAACGACCACTTATGATCAACTATGCAAGGGAAAGGGGACCAAACTTTGCTTGACCAGATGTCTCAAGAGAAAAAAGATAGATTCCGTTTATTGCTCCAGCAGCTCGAATTGACAAGTGATGATATTTTTCCTTACTTTGCAGAAGCTGGAATTGAAAAACTAACTGTAGAAAAAACAACAAAAAGA
The DNA here is from genome assembly GCF_001037965.1 of Bacillus sp. LL01. Taxonomy (NCBI): domain Bacteria; kingdom Bacillati; phylum Bacillota; class Bacilli; order Caryophanales; family Bacillaceae; genus Bacillus; species Bacillus sp. LL01. The sequence goes on from NZ_LFEL01000003.1 coordinate 573,030, forward strand.
TGGCACTTTCATTTTGTTTTGGAAAAAATTCTACCGGCAAAAGTATATGACCTTTTTTATGAGAAGCTGACAAAAAGTTTTGCACATATCGCAAATGTTTCCTTTACATTGTCCGTACAGGACCGATCGTTTGAGAATTCCTATATAGCGGAATACTGGCCAAATTGCCTTAGAGAGCTTCAAGGATGCTCACCGCCTCTATTAATGCTTTTAAACGGACAAGTTCCGACTCTCCAGGGAAACAAGCTGATGCTAAAAGCAAGAAATGAAGCAGAAGCAATTGCTGTAAAGAGAAAGCTTAGTACAACTATTTGTTCTTCCTATGAAGGCTTTGGATTTCCGACATTCATTTTAGATACAAGTCTTTCCCATTCAGAGGAAGAGTATCAGCAGTTTGTGGAACAAAAGGAACAAGAAGATAAAGAGAAAGCCTTGGCCGCAGTTACGGAAATGCAGAAAAAGGATAGTTCAAAGGATGAAAATGCTGTAAGTGGTCCGGTCATGATTGGATATAACATTAAAGATGATGCTGAAATCAAGACCTTGGCTGAGATTGTGGAAGAGGAAAGACGTGTAGCGGTACAGGGATATGTATTCGATGCAGAGACGAAAGAACTTCGTAGTGGAAGAACGTTATTAACCTTTAAAATCACCGACTATACGAATTCCATCATGGTGAAAATGTTTTCAAGGGATAAAGAGGATGTCCCTCTTTTACAAGCGATTAAAAAAGGTATGTGGCTGAAGGTAAGAGGAAGCATTCAGAATGATACTTTCGTTCGTGACCTCGTCATGATGGCAAATGACATTAACGAGTTTAATGGTAAGGAGATAATTGACACAGCACCTGAAGGAGAAAAAAGGGTGGAATTGCACTTACACACCCCTATGAGTACCATGGATGCCGTCAGTTCCATATCCTCTTTAGTGGCACAAGCGAAAAAATGGGGTCATGAAGCCATTGCCGTGACAGACCACGCTGTTGCACAGGCTTACCCTGAAGCGTATGCAGCCGGGAAAAAGAACGGTGTAAAAATACTGTATGGTTTAGAAGCCAATTTGGTGGATGATGGTGTACCTATCGCCTACAATCCTGCACACCGTAATCTTGCAGAGGATACCTATGTTGTATTTGACGTTGAGACAACAGGGTTATCCGCCATGTACGATACGATCATCGAGCTTGCGGCAGTTAAGATTAAAGGTGGAGAGATCATTGACAGGTTTGAATCATTCGCAAATCCGCACCACTCGCTATCCGCCACTACTATCAACCTGACAGGCATTACAGATGATATGGTAAGAAACGCGCCGGAAATTGGGGATGTGTTGAAGGATTTTTCCGAGTGGATGCAAGATGATATTCTTGTGGCGCATAATGCAAGCTTTGATATGGGATTCTTAAATATCGGCTTCCAACGGATAGGACTGGGTAAAGCGAGAAACCCGGTCATTGATACGCTTGAATTGGGGCGCCTGCTCTTTCCAACATTAAAAAATCACAGGTTGAATACCCTATGTAAAAAGTTCGATATCGAATTGACCCAACATCACAGAGCAATCTATGACGCTGAGGCAACCGGATATCTACTGGTAAAAATGTTAAAGGATGCATTGGAAAAAGGGATCACCTACCACGATGAAATGAATGAGCATTCCGGAACAACGGATGCATACAAGCGGGCGAGACCATCTCATGTTACCTTGCTTGCAGTAAATGAAACAGGCCTTAAAAACCTGTTTAAAATCGTATCGATTTCTCATATGAACTACTTTTTCCGTGTTCCAAGGATTCCGAGATCCCAGCTTCAGAAGCTTCGGGAAGGCATCATTGTTGGTACGGCCTGTGATAAGGGTGAGGTCTTTGAAGGCATGATGCAAAAGGCACCCGATGAAGTCGAAGGAATCGCGGAATTCTATGATTATATCGAAGTGCAGCCACCAAGCAATTATGCCCACTTGTTAGAGCTTGAACTCGTCAGAGACGAAAAAGCTCTTAAAGAGATTATTACCAATATCGTCAAGCTTGGTGAGAAGATGGAAAAACCGGTGGTGGCAACAGGTAATGTTCATTATTTGAAAGAAACGGATAAGATTCACCGTGAGATTCTTGTACGTTCACAATCTGGGGCAAACCCACTAAACAGACACCAACTGCCGGATGTTCACTTTAAAACAACAGATGAAATGCTTGCAGCCTTTTCCTTTTTAGGAAAAGAAAAAGCGAAAGAAATCGTTGTTACCAACACCCAAAAGATAGCGGGAATGGCCGAGGAGATCAAACCGATCAAAGACGACCTTTACACCCCCAAAATTGAAGGTGCGGATGAAGAAATTCGTGAAATGAGTTATACCAGAGCGAGAAGCATTTATGGAGAGAATCTTCCGGAGATTGTGGAAAAGCGGATTGAAAAAGAATTGAAAAGTATTATAGGTCATGGGTTTGCCGTAATTTATCTGATTTCCCAGAAGCTTGTTAAAAAATCACTTGATGATGGTTACCTGGTAGGTTCCCGTGGATCGGTAGGCTCCTCATTTGTTGCAACGATGACTGAGATCACGGAAGTTAACCCATTGCCGCCGCATTATGTCTGCCCATCCTGTCAGCTGTCCGAATTCTTTGATGACGGTTCTGTAGGTTCCGGGTTTGACTTACCTGACAAAGACTGTCCAAATTGCGGAGAAGCATTCACAAAAGATGGACATGATATCCCGTTTGAAACTTTCCTCGGCTTTAAAGGGGACAAGGTCCCGGATATCGATTTGAATTTCTCTGGAGAATACCAGCCTAAAGCCCATAACTACACGAAGGTCTTGTTCGGAGAGGAATATGTTTTCCGTGCGGGTACAATCGGTACTGTTGCGGATAAAACGGCATATGGCTATGTGAAAGGTTATGCCAACGACAGAAACTTAATACTGCGTGGTGCGGAAATAGACCGGCTTTCATCCGGATGTACTGGTGTTAGGAGATCAACAGGACAGCATCCCGGAGGAATCATTGTTGTGCCGGATTATATGGATATCTTTGATTTCTCTCCTATCCAATACCCTGCAGATGATCAGACATCAGAGTGGAAAACGACACATTTTGACTTCCATTCCATTCATGATAATTTGCTTAAACTGGATATCCTGGGACACGATGATCCGACCGTTATCAGAATGCTTCAAGACCTTAGCGGAATTGACCCTAAGACCATACCTACAGATGACCCATATGTGATGAAAATATTCAGTGGGACAGAATCACTAGGTGTAACGGAAGAACAGATTATGTGTAAAACTGGTACTCTCGGCATCCCTGAGTTTGGTACACGTTTCGTTAGACAGATGCTAGAGGATACAAAACCATCCACATTCTCTGAGCTTGTTCAGATTTCGGGATTATCCCACGGCACAGACGTATGGCTAGGAAATGCACAAGAGCTTATCCATAACAAGACCTGTACTTTAAGTGAAGTGATAGGATGTCGTGATGACATTATGGTATATCTCATATATAAAGGGCTTGACCCTTCGATGGCCTTTAAAATTATGGAATCTGTTCGTAAAGGTAAGGGGCTATCGGATGAATTCAAAGAGGAAATGATCAAGAATGATGTGCCAGCATGGTACATTGATTCCTGCTTGAAAATAAAATACATGTTCCCGAAGGCCCATGCTGCTGCATATGTCCTAATGGCCGTACGTATCGCATATTTCAAGGTTCACTTTCCACTGATGTATTATGCAGCATACTTTACCGTACGTGCAGATGATTTTGATGTCGATACTATGGTTAAAGGGTCCGCTGCTATCCGTAAAGTAGTAGAAGACATCAACGTAAAGGGCTTAGAAGCATCGCCGAAGGAAAAATCCTTATTGACAGTGATGGAACTTGCACTCGAGATGAGCGAACGCGGTTTTTCTTTCAAGAAAGTGGACTTGTATAAATCCAGTGCCACTGAATTTCTTATTGATGGAGATTCCCTTATCCCTCCTTTCAACTCAATTCCTGGATTAGGGACAAATGCCGCAATAAATATTGTGAACTCGAGGGCGGATGGAGAATTCCTCTCCAAAGAAGATCTTCAGCAGAGAGGAAGAATCTCCAAAACGATTTTGGAATACCTGGACAATCACGGCTGTCTCGAGGGAATGCCAGATCAGAATCAGCTTTCACTATTTTAAGTGGAAAACCCACTAAATGTAGTGGTTAAAACCATTGTAAGTACTAGAAAGATTTGCATATTCCCTATGGATATGATATATTTACATTGGAAATGCTATATAGGTAATTAGCAAAGAGTGGGGAAACCCACTCTTTCGTATTGTGTTCCCATTTTTCTGGCACCTTTTTTTCTTTATGGAGAAAAAAAGGGAAAGTTAGATTTCGTATCGGCTGTACATAAGCTTGCTTGTTTATGATTCCCTGCTTATCGGCAGGGTCTTTTGTTCAGATTTTAAACACATCGTCTCGCGCTTGCGAAGGAGGAAAATGATGAGCAAAAATGTGACAGAAACGGTGGAAGAACTTGCTCTTCCTATCGTAAAAGAAATGAATGTTGAATTAGTGGATATTGAATATGTAAAAGAAGGATCCTCTTGGTTTCTACGTGTATTCGTCGATAAAGAAGGCGGTATCGACATTGAGGATTGCGGGACTGTAAGTGAAAAATTAAGCGAAAAGCTTGATGAACTAGATCCGATTCCTCACAATTATTTTCTGGAAGTTTCCTCTCCCGGTGCTGAGCGCCCTCTAAAGAAGAAGGAAGACCTAGAAAAGGCTGTCGGAAAATATGTGAATATCAAAACATATGAACCGATTGACGGACTAAAGTCATTTGAAGGAGATCTTCTAGACTTCGATGGAGAAACAATCAAACTCTCCATGACAATAAAAACACGTAAAAAAGAAGTTTCAATTCCATATCCAAAAGTCGCGAAAGCACGTTTGGCAGTCAGGTTTTAATAGACTTCACCTGACGGATCATCCCATCCATCGTGATGGCGTTTGATCGCAAAAATATGAAGTATAGGTATTTTAAGGGGGACAAGGTTGTATGAGCAGCGAGTTATTTGATGCTTTAACCCTGATGGAAAAGGAAAAGGGCATTAGCAAAGATGTAATTATTGAGGCGATTGAGGCTGCACTTATATCTGCTTACAAACGAAATTTTAATCAAGCACAAAATGTACGAGTGGATATGAACCTTGATACAGGTACAATGCGCGTATTTGCAAGAAAAGATGTAGTAGATGAAGTTTTTGATTCACGTCTGGAGATCTCCGTCCAGGAAGCCCGTCTAATCGATCCTAATTACCAGGAAAATGATGTGGTGGAAATTGAAGTGACACCTAAAGACTTTGGTCGCATTGCAGCACAGACTGCAAAGCAGGTGGTAACTCAACGAGTAAGAGAAGCGGAGCGTGGTGTGATCTACTCGGAGTATATCGAACGTGAAGAAGATATCATGACTGGTATTGTTCAACGCCTGGATTCCAAATTCATTTATGTGAGCCTTGGGAAAATTGAAGCATTGCTTCCAGTCAATGAGCAAATGCCTAATGAAAAGTACAAACCTCATGATAGAATTAAAGTGTTCCTCACAAAAGTGGAGAAAACCACGAAAGGTCCACAAATATTTGTTTCCCGTTCTCACCCTGGACTTTTAAAGCGTCTATTTGAACTTGAAGTTCCAGAAATTTATGATGGTACTGTGGAAATAAAGTCCGTTGCACGAGAAGCTGGAGACCGTTCCAAAATCTCCGTACACTGTGACAACCCGGAAGTTGACCCGGTCGGAGCATGTGTCGGACCAAAGGGACAAAGGGTTCAAGCTATTGTTAACGAACTGAAAGGGGAAAAGATCGACATTGTGCGTTGGTCCAAAGACCCAGTAGATTTCGTTGCAAATGCATTAAGTCCATCTAAAGTATTGGAAGTTCAAGTTAATGAGGAAGAAAAGGCTACGACAGTAATTGTGCCTGATTATCAGCTTTCTCTAGCAATCGGTAAACGTGGACAAAACGCACGACTTGCCGCTAAGTTGTCAGGCTGGAAGATTGATATCAAGAGTGAAACGGAAGCCGAACAGCTGGGAATCTACCCGAGTCTATCCTTGTCCAAAAATGACACCGATGAGATGGAAGATGATTTCTATGATGAAGATAATTCCGAAGAGTGATATTTAAAAGAGGGTGAACCAGGTGAACAATCGCAAAAAGGTGCCAATGCGTAAATGTGTGGCAAGTCAAGAACTGAAGCCGAAAAAAGAATTGATCCGTATCGTCCGTTCTAAAGAAGGCGAAGTTTCGATTGACCCAACCGGAAAAAAATCAGGTCGAGGGGCATATCTTGCAAACAACAAGGAAAGCATCCTCCTTGCAAAGAAGAAGAACATCCTAGCCCGTCACCTGGAAGTAGCGATTGATGATTCATTGTATGATGAATTACTTCAGCTGGTAGAAACGGAGAAAGATTCAACATCATGAATAATCAATGGCTATCAATTGTCGGCCTTGCCACAAGAGCAAGAAAGACCATAACAGGGGAAGAACTTGTCATTAAAGAAGTGAGGGCAGGTAAGGCAAAACTGGTGCTAGTTGCCGGAGATGCGTCTGCTAACACAATGAAAAAGCTGAATGATAAATGTACGTACTATAAAGTACCGATTAGAACGGTAGACGATCGGTATGAGTTAGGTCGAGCTATAGGCAAAGACGCGCGAGTGTCCGTTGCCATACTAGATGAAGGGTTTGCAAAAAAACTGCTCACTATGCTCGATTAATCTTTGGGGGTGAATGTATGACGAAATTACGCGTGTACGAATACGCTAAACAAAAGAACGTATCAAGTAAAGATGTCATCACAAAACTAAAAGAAATGAATATTGAGGTATCAAACCATATGGCAACATTAGACGAAGACACGATCCAAAAATTGAACGGCCCAGATAAAAAAGAAGCACCAAAGAAAGCAGCACCGCAAAACACTGCTTCTGCACCTAAAAAGCAAAACGCTAATCAAGGTCAGGGTGGCCAAAGTAAAGGGAAGAACAATCCTCCTGCCAAAAAACCTTTTAACAACAATAACAATAATAATAATAATAATAACAATTTCTCCAAAGGGAAAAAGAAACAGAACAATAAACAAAACCGCGGACAACAACAATCTGCACCAACACCACCAGTGAAGAAAAAAGAAACACCATCAAAAATCACTTTCACAGGTTCCCTTACAGTTGGAGAGCTTGCAAACAAGCTTAATAAAGAGCCTTCCGAAATCATCAAGAAGCTCTTGATGCTAGGTGTCATGGCGACAATCAACCAGGACCTTGATAAAGATTCGATCGAGTTGATTGCTGGTGAGTACAGTGTGGAAGTAGAAGAGGAAATCATCTTTGAAGTGACCGACTTCCAAGGCTATGATTCCGATGATACTGAAGAGGTCCTTGAAGAGCGTCCTCCTGTTGTTACCATCATGGGTCACGTTGACCACGGTAAAACAACCCTACTTGACTCGATCCGTAATACAAAGGTTACTGCTGGTGAAGCTGGTGGAATCACTCAGCATATCGGTGCATACCAAGTGGAAGTGGATCAAGGCAAGAAAATCACATTCCTTGATACTCCTGGACATGCTGCGTTTACAACAATGCGTTCACGTGGAGCTCAGGTTACGGATATCACGATTCTTGTTGTTGCGGCAGATGATGGTGTAATGCCTCAAACAGTTGAAGCAATCAATCATGCCAAAGCTGCGGAAGTCCCTATTATCGTAGCTGTCAACAAAATGGATAAGGAAGGTGCCAATCCTGACCGTGTTATGCAGGAATTAACAGAACACGGATTAGTGTCAGAAGCTTGGGGTGGAGATACTATCTTTGTACCACTTTCTGCAATCAATGGGGAAGGCATCGATACACTTCTAGAAATGATCCTTCTTGTATCTGAAGTGGAAGAATATAAAGCGAACTCCAAGCGAGCTGCATCCGGTACAGTGATCGAGGCACAGCTTGATAAAGGAAGAGGATCTGTTGCGACCCTACTAGTACAAAAAGGGACACTTCGCGTTGGAGATCCAATTGTTGTAGGTAACACATTCGGGCGTGTTCGTGCGATGGTCAACGACCTGGGACGACGCGTAAAAGAAGCAGGCCCATCCACGCCTGTTGAGATTACCGGTCTGAATGAAGTGCCACAGGCAGGCGATAACTTTATGGTATTCCCTGATGAGAAAACTGCTCGTAATGTCGGGGAAGCACGTGCGCAAAAACAGCTTCAGGAACAGCGAAGTGAGAAAACTCGTGTAACACTTGATGACCTATTTGAACAAATCAAACAGGGTGAAATGAAAGAAATCAACTTGATCGTAAAAGCGGACGTTCAAGGTTCTGTAGAAGCGATGGCTGCTTCCCTGCAGAAAATTGAAGTAGAAGGCGCGAAAGTGAAAATCATCCATACAGGTGTTGGAGCGATAACGGAGTCTGACATTATTCTTGCTTCCGCATCCAATGCGATTGTAATTGGTTTCAACGTACGTCCTGATGCAGGTGCGAAACGTACTGCTGATGTTGAAAACGTTGATATTCGTCTTCACCGCATCATCTATAAAGCGATTGAAGAGATCGAAGCTGCAATGAAAGGTATGCTTGACCCTGAATTTGAAGAAAAAGTGATCGGTCAAGTGGAAGTGCGCCAGACATTCAAAGTTTCCAAAGTTGGTACAATCGCAGGTGCGTATGTAACGGAAGGGAAAATCACTCGTGATTCCAGCATTCGTCTGATCCGTGACGGAATTGTCATCTTTGAAGGAGAACTTGATACACTGAAGCGTTTCAAAGATGATGTGAAAGAAGTTGCGACAAACTATGAATGCGGTGTAACAATCAAAAACTTTAACGATATTAAAGAAGGCGACATCATCGAAGCGTACGTAATGCAAGAAATCGAAAGAAAATGATCGGATATTTAGAGTGTGACTGTATGATCTATGATGCTCAATCTTTGAAGGAGAAAAGAGCGGTGCTTCAGCGAATTATGACAAGGCTGAAGCAAAAGTTCAACATATCCATTTCAGAGATTGATCATCAGGACGTATGGCAACGGACGAAGATTGGAATTGTTTCCATTTCTTCCTCCAAATCCATCACCGAAAAAGAATTGCAAAAAGTGCTCGACTTCCTGGATTCATTTCCGGAGATAGAGCGTGCAGAAACTTCGCTTGATTGGCTTTAAAGGGGTGAAAGGTATGACACTCAGATCAAACAGAGTTGGAGAGCAAATGAAAAAGGAGCTTTCCGATATCATTGGTCGTAAAATCAAAGATCCTCGTGTAGGTTTTGTTACAGTAACAGATGTACAGGTTACAGGAGATCTTCAACAGGCCAAGATATTCATCTCTGTGCTTGGAGACGATGAGAAAAGACAAGACACACTGATTGGCTTGGCAAAAGCAAAAGGCTTCATCCGCAGTGAAATAGGACGCAGAATTCGCCTAAGAAAAACTCCAGAGCTTTTCTTTGAATTTGACGAATCTATTGCCTACGGAAATCACATCAATAGCCTGATACACGAATTGAATAAAAAAGACTCCGATTCTGATGATGAAGAGTAACAGAAAAGGATAGGCAAAAGTTGTCTATCCTTTTTGTTGAGTCAACATTCTGGTGTTAACTCCCTGTTGATTTCCGTTTCAGGTGTTCGCTTTCCGCGTGGCGGTGCCTGAGCCTCCTCACAACGCTCGAGGGCACTGAAAAACTGAAAACGAATTGTTTTTAATGGTTTCTAGCTGTGGATTGGAGCAAATAGCGTAGACTCCTGCAGGGGAGTAGCGACAATCTTGAGACCCCGCAGGGCGCAGCCCGAGGAGGCTCAAGGTCGCCCTCTGGATAAGCGAAGCTATTTGCGGAAATCAACAGCGGTGTGTACCCAAGAACTAAAATTCAGTACTTTTTCAGCGGCCTCCAACGCTCGGGGGTCTCAACTAACCGTTACTCCCCCGCTGGAGTCTCACACCTTGCACTCCCATCTACAGGGGGATAAATAAAATTCAATGAAAGGGGTGGGTATATTGGATGGCATTCTAATTTTAAACAAACCAAAAGGCTTCACTTCACATGACTGCGTTTTTAAAGTGAGAAAGATTTTAAAAACAAAAAAAGTCGGCCACACCGGCACACTAGATCCTGAAGTGACAGGAGTGCTTCCCATCTGTATCGGAAAAGCGACAAAAGTGGTGGAATTCCTGACAGCAGAACAAAAAACATATGTAGCCGAAGTCACCATCGGTACTGCAACTACTACAGAGGATCAAACAGGGGAAGTAATAGAAGAAAAAAGTGTGGACAACCCCATATCAAAAGAAAAAGTGCTCTCCGTTCTCCAACAGCTAAAAGGAGAAATAGAACAAACACCTCCTATGTATTCAGCTGTAAAAATTAATGGCAAAAAGCTTTATGAATATGCCAGAGAAGGAAAAGTGATTGACCGGCCTTCACGTAAAGTGACAATACATGATATTTTTATGACTAGTGACGTTATATATGAAGAAGAAAAAAAACAAGTCCGTTTTTCTTTTCAAGTAAATTGCAGCAAAGGTACATATGTAAGAACTCTTGCTGTTCAAATAGGAGAGTTGCTCGGTTATCCGGCCCACATGTCTTATTTGACAAGAGTTTCTTCCGGAGGCTTTACAATTGACCAGGCGATTACGTTGGAACAACTAAGCGAATTGGCGGAACAGGGGTTGGTCGAAGAAAATCTATTGCCGATGGAAAAAGCATTAAGTTCGTTGCCTAAGTTGGAGATTAGTGATAAAGTAGCAGAGAAAGTGTATAATGGTGCGGTTTTACCGTACCCAGAAAACATAGATGATTCTGAGGAATATTTTACTGTCTTCCATCAGGATACATGTTTGGCCATTTATATGAAACATCCATCTAAGCCTGGCTTGATGAAACCGAAGAAAGTGTTTCATGACTAGTTGGAAATTAAACATATCTGCATGATTATTATAGATGATTTAGGTGATAAAAGATGAAAGTTGTGCATTTAAAGCACCCGCATTCCCTTAATAAAGAAGATAGTACGCCTGCAACAGTCGCACTTGGTTTTTTTGATGGCATCCATCTTGGTCACCAAAAAGTGATTAATAGTGCCATTCAGAAAGCTGACAAGCTAGGAGTGGCTAGTGCGGTTATGACGCTGGATCCCCATCCTTCTGTCGTTTTGAGAAGAACTGTCCAGCATGTCCGCTACATCACTCCACTTTCCGAAAAGATACGTCTGTTGGCATCTTTAGGGGTGGATATTCTATATGTTGTGGAATTTGACATGTCTTTTGCCTCGCTTGTACCACAAGATTTTGTAGACCAATATATTATCGGTCTGAATATCAAGCATGTGGTTGCGGGATTTGACTATTCCTATGGCAGCCTAGGAAAAGGTACAATGGAAACATTACCGTTTCATTCCAGACAGCAATTCGATCAGACTGTTGTGGAGAAATATACGACAAATGATCTGAAAGTAAGTTCCACTTATATAAGAGAACAGCTGAAGGGCGGGAAAGTGGACGAGCTGCCTAATACTTTGGGACGGTATTATCAGGTTCGTGGGAAAGTGGGACATGGAGAGAAAAGGGGCCGGACAATCGGGTTTCCTACTGCGAATGTCGTGCTTGACGATGAATACGTTGTTCCTCGGACCGGTGTCTATACGGTACGCATGCATGTGAGTGACACCTGGGTCAATGGAGTGTGCAACATTGGATATAAACCGACTTTCCATCAGCAAGAAAATGAAAATTTACCATCCATAGAAGTTCATTTGTTAGATTTTGATGAGCAGATTTATGGGGAAGAAGTTGTCATAGAATGGCATAATTGTATAAGGGAAGAAAAGAAGTTTTCCGGAGTGGAAGCGCTTGTCGCGCAAATCCGAAAAGACAAGGCGCAAGCGGAAGAGTATTTTCAAAAAAACATTCACGATACTTGCTTTTTAACCTGAAAAGAGGTATGCTATTTAACGTACTAAAACCATTGCTTGGCAAGTCGAGTCACCAACGCTTGCTCAGTAATAGGGGTTTTTAATATTAAGGAGGTGAATAGGATGGCTATTACACAAGAGCGTAAACAAGAACTTATCAATGAGTTCAAAACTCACGAATCTGACACTGGATCTCCAGAGGTACAGATCGCTGTCCTAACAGAACAGATCAACAACCTGAACGAGCATTTACGTACTCACAAGAAAGATCACCACTCACGTCGTGGTCTATTGAAGATGGTTGGTAAACGTCGTAATTTACTAACTTACCTTCGTAACAAGGATGTAACTCGTTACCGTGAACTAATCAACAAATTAGGTTTGCGTCGATAAGTTTTTCAGAAAAAGCGGGAGAATTCCCGCTTTTTTATTAGTATTTTAGAAGTTACTTTCAAAAATTGCTGAAAAGCTTTGCATTTAAGCAATTTTTTTCCTATACACACTGGAATTCTATTGATATGTAGTAGTTATTTCGTTCATACTATACATAATACTAAATTTTTTTTACATAGACTATTTTCTTATTGGAAAGGTCAGTTTAAAGGATATTGTTGAGTTAGAGTGTTCTATAGCTGGTGATTGGAGCATAGGGCGTAGACTCCTACGGGAGGTAGCGGTTAGAGGAGACCCCACAGGCAAAGCCGAGGAGGCTCCTCAAGCGCCCCGTGGAAAGCGAAGCCCGGTGCGGAAATCAACAGCGGTATTTAACAGTGCCTTTCCGGAAGAAAAAAGTCAATACATAATGAAAGCTAGAGAGGGGTTAGACGAACTCATGGGACAAGATAAACAAGTCTTTTCTATCGATTGGGCTGGAAGAAACCTAACGGTAGAAGTTGGGCAATTAGCAAAGCAAGCAAATGGGGCAGTGATGGTCCGTTACGGAGACACAGCTGTTCTTAGTACTGCAACCGCTTCAAAGGAACCGAAGAAACTGGATTTCTTCCCATTAACAGTGAATTATGAAGAAAGATTATATGCAGTAGGTAAAATCCCTGGCGGATTCATCAAGAGAGAGGGACGACCAAGTGAAAAGGCAGTATTGGCAAGCCGTCTGATTGACCGTCCTATACGTCCGTTGTTTGCAGATGGATTCCGTAACGAAGTTCAGGTAATCAGCATTGTAATGAGTGTTGACCAAAACTGTTCTTCTGAGATGGCTGCAATGTTCGGATCCTCATTGGCTCTTTCTGTATCAGATATTCCTTTCCAAGGGCCGATTGCCGGAGTAACAGTAGGAAGAATCAACGACGAGTTCGTGATCAATCCTAACGTCGAGCAGCTTGAAAAGAGCGATATCAACTTGGTTGTAGCAGGAACTAAAGACGCTATCAACATGGTGGAAGCTGGTGCTGATGAAGTACCAGAAGAAATTATGCTAGAAGCGATCATGTTCGGTCACCAAGAAATCAAACGCCTAATCGCTTTCCAAGAGGAAATTATCCAGGCTGTAGGTAAAGAGAAGACGGAAATCAAACTTTATGAGATCGATAAAAATCTTGAACATGAAATTCGTGCACTTGCCGAAGAGAAAATGACAAAGGCTGTCCAAGTATTCGAAAAGCATGCACGTGAAGCTGCCATCAAAGAAGTGAAGGCGGAGGTTCTTGCACGCTATGAAGAGCAGGAAGTGGAAGCTGATGTTCTAAAGCAGGTAAACGAAACCTTGAGCATGCTTGTGAAGGAAGAAGTAAGACGCCTTATTACAGAGGATAAAGTCCGCCCTGATGGACGTAAGAGCGACGAAATCCGTCCACTATCTTCTGAAGTTGGCATATTGCCACGTACACATGGTTCAGGCCTGTTCACGCGTGGACAAACTCAGGCGTTAAGTATATGTACACTAGGTGCACTAGGAGACGTTCAAATTCTTGATGGTTTAGGTATTGAAGAAGAGAAGCGCTTTATGCATCATTATAATTTCCCACTATTCAGTGTAGGGGAAACAGGACCAATGAGAGGACCAGGAAGACGTGAGATCGGACATGGTGCACTTGGAGAACGTGCCCTTGATCCAGTCATTCCTTCCGAGAAAGACTTCCCATACACAGTTCGTCTAGTATCAGAAGTTCTTGAATCCAATGGATCCACTTCTCAAGCAAGCATCTGTGCAAGCACACTTGCTATGATGGATGCCGGTGTACCGATTAAAGCCCCTGTAGCAGGTATTGCAATGGGATTGATTAAAAAAGGTGAGCACTATACAGTCCTTTCCGACATTCAAGGAATGGAAGATCACCTTGGAGACATGGACTTTAAAGTGGCTGGTACAGCAAAAGGTGTAACAGCACTGCAAATGGATATCAAAATTGATGGGCTTTCCCGTGCAATATTGGAAGAAGCACTTCAACAAGCGAAAATCGGACGCATGCATATACTGGATTCCATGCTTGCAACGATTGATGAATCTCGTAAAGAGCTTTCTCCATATGCACCGAAAATCCTGATGATGTCCATCAACCCTGACAAGATTCGTGATGTTATTGGACCAAGTGGTAAACAGATCAATAAAATCATTGAAGAAACAGGCGTTAAGATTGACATTGAACAAGATGGAACGGTATTCATTTCTTCTATAAATATGGAAATGAACGATAAAGCGAAGAAAATCATTGAAGATATCGTGCGTGAGGTCCAAGTTGGCGAGATTTATATGGGTAAAGTTAAACGTATCGAAAAATTTGGTGCTTTCGTTGAGCTATTGAGTGGTAAAGATGGACTTGTCCACATTTCCGAGCTTGCAGAAGAACGCGTGAAACAAGTGGAGGACGTTGTGAAGCTTGGTGAAGAAGTTCTTGTAAAAGTAATGGAGATTGACAAGCAAGGAAGAGTAAATCTTTCCAGAAAAGTCCTTCTTAAAGAGAAAAAAGAGAAAAACGAGCAAATGTCCTAATGGAGGAGCCTGGTTTTACCGCCGGGCTTTTTGCGGTACCTCCCCATAGAAATTGAATCCATGGGGCTGGTGTCTTTCGAGCGCTTTCTTTGTTCTACCTTGTCCACTTCCTACATAAATTCTAATTAGGAAGGAGTGGGTAAAATGAAGAGAAGTACTTTTCAACTATTGGCATTTGTCATTATTGCATTTTTTACATACAAAACGGTGCACCACCCGTTTCCTAGTGACATCGCCGGTAGCCTATCAGATGACTTGGAAGAAGTTGTCAAAAAACAGGATGCGCTTCTAACGGAGATTGAGGAGAAAGCAACGGATTATGATGTTGCTCCCCAGGACGCCAAAATCGACAAGGTTTGGAAGGCCCAGCCCGGATTAAATGGTCTGGAAGTGGATGTTCAAGCCTCTTATAAAAACATGAAAAAAAATGGTGTTTTTGATGAGAAAAAGCTTATCATGAAGCAGATCCCACCAAACACCCATCTTGAAGATCTGCCTCCATCCCCGATCTATCGTGGACATCCGGAAAAACCGATGGCAGCGTTTTTGATTAATGTTGCATGGGGGAATGAGCACATCCCAGGTATGCTGGAAACATTGAAAAGTCATGGAGTCAAGGCTACCTTTTTCCTGGAAGGGAGATGGGTGAAAGAAAATCCATCGATGGCAAAAATGATCATAGATGCAGGGCATGAAGTGGGAAACCACTCCTATACACATCCGAATATGAAAACGCTTGGCAGTAACGCAGTACGGGAACAACTGGTAAAAACGAATGAAGTTATAGAGGCCATTTCCGGAAATAAGGTTACCTGGTTTGCCCCTCCTAGTGGCAGTTATCGGGAGGAAGTGGTAAATATCGCCCATGGCCTGGAGTTGGGTACGATAATGTGGAGTGTTGACACTATCGATTGGCAACGTCCGGAACCCGATGTTCTCGTCAACCGGGTCATGAGTAAAATCCATCCCGGGGCAATGGTCCTTATGCATCCTACACCATCTACAGCAAACAGCTTGGAAACTCTTATTATTTCCATTAAAGATAAAGGGCTGGAACTAGGAACTGTTTCTTCCCTTTTAAGTGAAGAAAGAATTGTTCATCACAACTAGATTTGGCAAACTTGAATAGGAGGATTATCGTTGCTTACTAAACATACATGTTCAAACGGAGTAAGAATTGTATTAGAAAATATTCCACATGTCCGCTCGGTCGCAATCGGCGTATGGATCGGAACAGGTTCTAGAAATGAAGATAACCGTAACAATGGTGTATCCCATTTCTTTGAGCATATGTTCTTTAAAGGGACAGAAACCAAAAATGCCCGTGAAATTGCCGAAGCTTTCGATTCCATCGGAGGACAGGTGAATGCTTTCACCTCAAAAGAATACACCTGCTATTATGCAAAAGTGATGGATGAACATTCCTCTTATGCATTAGGAGTCTTGGCGGACATGTTCTTCCACTCAGTGTTTGATGAAGAGGAATTGAAGAAGGAGAAAAATGTTGTGTACGAAGAGATCAAGATGTATGAAGATGCACCTGATGACATCGTCCATGATGTTTTGGCCAGAGCTTCCTATGGAGATCATCCATTAGGGTATCCGATATTAGGGACTGAAGATACTTTATCAGCTTTTGACGGAAATACACTACGTGATTATATGAAAGAAACATACACACCAGACAATGTTGTTATTTCGGTAGCAGGAAACATTGACGATTCTTTCGTTAAAGAAATCGAAGGACTGTTTGGTAGTTATGAAACGGGTCATTCCAAGCGGGACTATGTAAAACCTTCTTTTGAGACCGGGCGTATTTCCAAAAAGAAAACGACCGAACAGGCCCATCTATGTATTGGATATGATGGTCTGCCAATCGGAGATAAAGATATCTATAACCTTATTGTTTTGAACAACGTACTGGGTGGAAGCATGAGCAGCCGTTTATTCCAGGATGTCCGAGAGGAAAGGGGATTGGCGTACTCCGTTTATTCCTATCACTCCACATTCCAGGACAATGGAATGCTGACCATCTATGGTGGTACCGGAAGTAATCAACTTGACCTTCTCTTTGAAACGATACAGCAGACTCTGGAAACATTTAAGCGAGATGGCATAACTACAAAAGAGCTGGTTAACAGTAAAGAGCAAATCAAGGGAAGTCTCATGTTAAGTCTGGAAAGCACTAACAGCCGCATGAGCAGAAATGGGAAGAACGAGTTGCTTCTAGGTAGACATCGTTCTCTGGATGATATTCTAGATAGAATCAACACCATCACAGAGGAATCCGTAAATAACCTGGCTACCAAGATATTTACAGACGACTATTCGGTAGCATTGATTAGTCCTAGCGGTGAAATGCCAAAATCCATTCAAAAATAAAACTATTTATTTGCCTGCCATTTTTCATTGGCAGGTTTTTTTTGGGACACCTTCTAATATAAATAATATGGGAGGTGTTTTTCTATGAGGTTAAGTGAAATGAGCGGAAAAGAAATTGTCGATGTAAAAAGAGCGGAGCGACTGGGAATACTCGGGCATACGGATTTGGAAATCAACGAGAATACCGGTGAGATCCGATCGCTTATCATTCCTTCATTGAAATGGTTCGGTTTGAAAAAGGAAGGCGGTGACATCCGCGTTCCTTGGAACCATATAAAGAAAATAGGAACAGACATGATAATAATTGATATTCCGGAAGAAGAGGAGTAAAACGACTTGGCGTTTGCCAGGTCTTTTTTATATAATTCTGTTGATTTCCGTTCCAGGCGCTCCACTTTCCAGTGGGCGGTCCGGGAGCCTCCTCAGGCCTCCTGCGGGGTCTCCCCTGTCCCTTCCTCCCACAGGAGTCTGCGCGCCTTCCACTACAATCAACAAGGTGGTTTCATTCACCGAAAGGATAACCAAAAACTATTTTAATGAGATGACTGATTTCTAGCTGTGGATTGGAGCAAATAGCGTAGACTCCTGCAGGGGAGTAGCGACAATCTTGAGACCCCGCAGGGCGCAGCCCGAGGATGCTCAAGGTCGCCCCGCGGAAAGCGAAGCTATTTGCGGAAAGGAACAGCGGCGGTTAACCAAACAACTAATGATTTTTAGCTTGAAAAAGGACCAGGCGGTTTTTGCCTGGTTTTTCTTATGGTTAACCACATCTAAGTTCCCCTTTATCCCTAGATTCAAGCACAGATTTTCCCTAGGTTACATAAGATGTGGAAGTAAGAAAAACTCGAGCCAGATTTACAAACTTTCACGAAGTAGAAGAAGGTGAACAATTTATGCTGACCGGTTTGCACATAGCTGTCATTGGCGGTGATGCAAGGCAGCTGGAAGTGATACGTAAGCTTATAGAGCTTGACGCAAAGCTTTCGCTTGTAGGATTTGACCAATTGGATCACGGCTTTACAGGTGCTTCAAAAGAGCAGTTGAATGAAGTGGATTTCACTACAGTCAGTGCCATTATCCTCCCTGTACCGGGAACGAATCTGGAAGGTCAGGTGGATACAATTTTTTCTAATGAAAAGATTGTGCTGACAGAGGAGCTGGTTAAAAACACTCCTGAGCATTGCACAATTTATTCGGGTATTACCAATCCTTACTTGAATGAATTGGTAGCAAATACGAATAGAAAATTAGTTCAATTGTTTGAACGTGATGATGTAGCCATCTATAATGCTATCCCGACTGTGGAAGGTACCATCATGATGGTCATTCAACACACGGATATTACCATTCATAATTCCAAAGTCGCTGTTCTTGGACTAGGAAGAGTAGGTATGAGTGTAGCCCGCACATTCTCTGCACTTGGGGCCAATGTTCGGGTAGGAGCAAGAAAATCAGAACACATTGCACGTATTTTCGAAATGGGAGTAACACCGTTTTATCTGAACGATTTGTCAACGAATGTTTCTGACGTAGATGTCTGTATCAATACCATTCCTCACTTGATCGTTACCTCTGATGTGATTTCCAAAATGCCAGCTCATACCTTGATTATTGATCTCGCATCGAAACCGGGAGGCATCGATTTCCGTTATGCCGAGAAAAGAGGAATAAAAGCATTATTAGCTCCAGGGCTTCCAGGTATTGTGGCACCAAAAACGGCTGGACAAATCGTGGCAAACGTTTTGTCACAATTACTTAAAGAGGAAATGGAAGGGAGAAAGGGGAATTAACCATGCAACTAAAAGGTAAACGTTTGGGCTTCGGTCTAACGGGTTCTCATTGTACGTATGATGCAGTTATCCCGGAAATACAAAAGTTGCTTGATGCTGGAGCGGAAATTCGACCAGTAGTAACTTCAACGGTCCAAAACACAAACACTAGATTTGGGCAAGGCGAGGATTGGATCAAGTTGATTGAAGACATGACAGGGCATAAAGTGATTGATTCCATTGTAAAAGCGGAACCGCTAGGTCCAAAGATACCATTGGATTGTATGATTATTGCTCCTTTGACAGGCAATTCAATGAGTAAACTGGCGAATGCATTGACTGATTCCCCTGTATTAATGGCTGCAAAGGCAACACTCAGGAACCATAATCCAGTCGTTCTTGGTATATCCACCAATGACGCTCTAGGATTGAATGGATTAAATTTAATGAGACTGATGTCTACGAAAAACATCTACTTTATACCATACGGACAGGATGCACCAGAGAAGAAACCTAATTCCATGGTTGCCAGAATGAATATGCTGATGCCGACTGTGCTGCGTGCATTAGAGCATAAGCAGATACAACCGGTGATTGTGGAAAGATACAAGGACGATCTATAATAAAATTGCCGGGAAGAGAAGAAAAGTAAGAATTTCTTCTCTTCTTTATTTCAGTAATATGTTAAAATAAAAAATTATGTATGAATATTTATTCTGAAAGCTCTGGAAAAGATTTTTATAGGTTAGTTGACAGGGTTTTATTAAAAATGGAGAGGTGCTTAATAGATGAGTGGTTTACATGTAGCAGTAGTAGGCGCAACAGGAGCAGTAGGACAGCAAATGCTTCATACGTTAGAAGAAAGAAACTTCCCGGTTAAGAAGCTTACGCTATTATCTTCGGAGCGCTCTGCAGGTAAAAAGGTACTTTTTAAAGGTGAGGAAGTTACAATTGAAGTTGCTACACCCGAAAAGTTTGAAGGTGTTCATATAGCATTATTCAGTGCGGGAGGAAGTGTCTCCAAAGAGTTAGCACCTGAAGCGGCGAAACGAGGAGCAATTGTCGTTGACAACACGAGCTTCTTCCGTATGGATCCGAATGTCCCACTGGTGGTCCCGGAAGTTAATGAGGAAGACATCAAATCCCATAATGGTATTATCGCCAATCCGAATTGCTCCACTATCCAAATGGTGGTAGCGTTGGAACCGATCCGTAAATCCTATGGACTTAACAAAATAATTGTCAGCACGTATCAAGCCGTATCAGGTGCAGGTGCTGCTGCAATTGAAGAACTTGAATCTCAATCTCAGGCAATTCTGAATAACGAAGCGTTCACTCCTAGTATTCTCCCTGTAAAAGGAGATAAAAAGCACTACCAAATCGCATTCAATGCAATTCCACAGATTGATAAATTTGAAGATAACGGTTTTACTTTTGAGGAATTAAAAATGATTAATGAAACAAAAAAAATCATGCATGACCAAAACCTTCAGGTTGCAGCGACATGTGTACGACTACCAGTTGTAACAGGACATTCCGAGTCTGTATATATTGAAGTAGAAGACGAAAATGTGACTGTTCAAGATATTAAAGCATTGTTGGAAAACGCTCCAGGTGTCGTACTGCAAGACAAACCGGAAGAACAAGTCTACCCGATGCCAGCAGATTGTGTCGGTTCCAACTACGTATTTGTAGGTAGAATCAGACAGGACCTTGATAACAAAAAAGGATTCCACCTTTGGGTTGTATCCGATAATCTGTTAAAAGGTGCAGCCTGGAATTCCGTACAAATTGCAGAAAGTCTAGTGAAACTTGGAGTAATCAACCAATAGTAGAATCAAAGAAAAAGGTCTCTTTCAAGACCTTTTCTTTTCGGCTATCATTCTGCTATCCACAATCGCCCATTTTGAACAGTGTGTGCCATTGCTGAATAGGCTGGTACTATTTTCAACACATCTTTCGTATGTATTAAGGATGTTTCTAAACCGCGATGAGGTGTAAACATATGAAAATAATTGTTCAAAAGTTTGGTGGGACGTCAGTTAGGGATGAAGCAAGCAGGCTTGCTGCAATCAAACATATAAAAAAGGCTGTCGACGAGGGCTTCAAAGTGGTCGTAGTAGTATCTGCGATGGGAAGAAAAGGGGAGCCTTACGCAACGGATACTTTATTAAACCTTGTCGAGACAGGAAATAACAACGTATCTAAACGGGAAATAGATATGCTGTTATCTTGCGGGGAAATCATATCCTCCATTGTTTTCAGTAATCTATTACAGAAGCATGGAATTATAGCAACCGCCTTAAATGGACCACAGGCAGGGTTTCGCACCAATAATGATCATACAAATGCCCGTATCATTGAAATGAAGTGTGAAAGGCTCCTGGAAATGATAAAATTGTATCAAGTGGTTGTAGTCGCAGGCTTTCAGGGCGAAACAAAGAACGGGGACATAAGTACCATTGGACGTGGAGGCAGTGATACCTCAGCAGCCGCGCTGGGTGCCGCTATTCAAGCAGAATGGATAGACATCTTTACAGATGTAGAGGGAGTCATGACTGCTGATCCACGTATTGTTAAAGATGCTTCTCCATTGCCTGTCGTCAGCTATAATGAAATCTGCAATATGGCCTATCAAGGTGCAAAGGTCATACATCCACGTGCTGTTGAGATAGCCATGCAGTCTAAGATTCCAATTCGGATCAGATCCACCTATTCCAATTCAACCGGGACGCTTGTGACATCGCTTGACAGAATTGGCAAGGGTGCAGATGTCAAGGACCGGCTTATAACGGGGATAGCCCATGTTCCAAATGTGACACAGATAAAAGTTTTTGCAAAAGAAGGGAATTACGGGATCCAAACCGAAGTTTTCCGTGCGATGGCGAATGAACAGATAAGCGTCGATTTTTTCAACATATCACCGACAAGTGTTGTTTACACGGTAACAGATGAAATGAGCGAGAAAGCGATTAATGTTCTGCGAAAATTGGGATATGAACCGAAAGTGAACCGTCACTGTGCGAAAGTAGCTACAGTAGGAGCTGGAATGACTGGAGTGCCAGGTGTAACTTCCAAAATTGTGACTGCCCTTTCAGAGCTTGGAATCCAGATCCTTCAATCGGCTGACAGCCATACGACAATATGGGTGCTTGTGAAACAGGAGGATATGATTCGTGCAGTGAACGCTTTACACAATGCTTTCAATCTGGCAAGAAAACAAGTAACAATCCTACATCCAATTGCAGAAGAAGGAGAGAAAAAAATACATGATTAACTTTGGTAAAGTGTCAACAGCAATGGTGACACCGTTTGATAATAAAGGGAACATCGATTTTGAAAAAACAACACAATTAGTCAATTATCTTATTAAAAATGGAACCGATTCACTAGTTGTTGCTGGAACAACAGGAGAGTCCCCAACTCTTTCAACAGAAGAGAAACTTGCACTTTTCTCACATGTTGTCAAAGTGGTGGACGGGAGAATTCCGGTAGTTGCGGGTACAGGAAGTAATAATACACGTGCATCTATTGATTTGACAAAGAAGGCTGAGGCTGTAGGAGTGGACGCAATTATGCTGGTTGCACCTTACTATAACAAACCTAGTCAGGAAGGACTGTTTCAGCATTTTAGTACAATAGCCTCTGAAACAACATTACCTGTAATGCTCTATAACATTCCCGGGCGTTCGGTTATTAACATGTCAGTAGATACCATTGTGCGACTAGCTGCAGTGGAGAATATCATTGCTGTCAAAGAAGCAAGTGGAAACCTGGATGCGATGACAGAAATAATCGCCAACACCCCTGAGGACTTTGTTCTATATAGCGGGGATGACGGATTGACACTTCCGGTATTGTCAATCGGAGGAAATGGTGTCGTCTCTGTTGCATCCCACGTGTTAGGAAATGAAATGCAAACGATGATTCGTACTTTCGAATCCGGAGAGTATGCCAATGCGGCCATACAGCATCAGACTCTGCTTCCAGTGATGAAAGGATTATTCAGTGCACCAAGTCCGACACCAGTCAAAACTGCTCTGCAATTGAAGGGAATGGATGTTGGTGGGGTAAGACTGCCACTGGTTCCTTTAACTGAAGAGGAGAGAAATACGTTAATAGAACTTTTACAATCAATTTGATATATTAAATGATTGGTCAAAGCTTATTTGTAGCTTTGACCTTTTTTCTGCCCGGTTTTTCTTATGGTTCTTTTCCTTCTTTGAACCTGTTGCCAGTTATTATAATATTTCTTGTATTCCAATTCTTGCATACGTTATAATTATTTCAAATGACAAAGAGCGGATATTGATTTACCACTAGCTAGTTGATAATTTAATAGATCTCTGGATGCAAAGGTGCATTATCGTCATAATACGATTTTTACATACATGTAGGAGGTAAAAAAGTGAAAACACCACAGATAGAGAAACTAAAAGTTTTTGCCCTTGGAGGGATCGGGGAAATAGGGAAGAATATGTACGTATTGGAAGTGGATGAATCCATCTATATCATGGACGCGGGAGTTATGATCCCTGAAGACGGAATGCTGGGAATTGATATGGTCATTCCGGATGTAACGTATCTAGTGGACAACAAGCAGAAGATAAAGGGGATATTCTTGACTCATGGACACGAAGAACATATTGGCGGTTTGGCTTATATTCTTAGGAAGTTCAAGGCCCCTGTTTATGGAACAAGGCTAACATTGGCTCTTGCCAAAGAACTTGTAAGTGGGATTGGATCCTCCGGCCGTGTAGAATTCAAGGAAATTGATGAAAATTCCGTACTTGAACTCGAACATGCCACTGTCACCTTTTTCAGAACCAACCATAGCATTCCAGATTCTGTCGGATTGTGCTTCCACACTTCACAAGGTGCAATCGTCCATACAGGGGACTTTAAGTTTGATCAGTCCCAGTTGTCACAGAATGCGGATCTTGGAAAAATAGCGGAAATCGGAAATGAAGGGGTACTTTGTGTCCTATCCGATAGCACGAATGCTGAAAAACCAGGCTACACCATTTCCGAATCAGTAGTAAGACAGGAGATTGCAGATGTAACTTACAATGCCAAGAGGCGTGTATTTGCTGCATGCTTATCTACAAATGTCGGACGCATCCAGCAGATTGTCCAAGCGACAATCGAAAGCAATAGAAAGCTTGTTGTCGTGTCTCATCCGACCGACCGCAATTTCAGTATTGCAACGGAACTGGATTATTTACACATCCCTGATGACTTGCTTGTACCTGTCAGTGAATTAGGAAACATGGCTGATGATAAAGTGGTCGTTCTAACGATAGGTACACACTCCCAGTTAATGTCTTCCCTTCTGAAGATGGCCAAGGGTTTGCATAAACATGCGCAAATCAAACCACAAGATACCGTGATGATTGCAGCAGCCCCATCACCAGGTACCGAATTGACGGTTTCTAAAACGATAGATAAACTGTACCGTGCAGGAGCAATTGTGATTTATGGTCAGAAAAAGATACATTCATCCGGCCATGGGTGTCAAGAAGAGCTCAAGTTGATGATGAATCTTCTTAAACCACAGTATGTAATTCCTATTCAAGGGGAATTCAAAATGCAACGAGCGCTTTCCAAAGTTGCAGAGACTGTTGGGATAGAAAAGGAGAATATCTTCTTATTGAATAAAGGGGAAGTCATTGATTTTAACAAGGGTGTCGGAAAGTATGCCGGTAAAGTCTATGCAGGGAATGTTCTGATTGATGGACTCGGTGTAGGAGACATTGGAAACATTGTATTAAGAGATCGCCGATTGCTATCCCAGGATGGCATTATGGTGGTGGTTGTATCCATCAGCAAAAGCCAAAAACGAATTGTCGGAGGACCAGAAATTCTTTCAAGAGGCTTTGTGTACGTACGCGATTCGGAAGAGCTTTTGGACAAGGCAAATTCAATTGTCACGGAAATTTTGGACAATGCCGTAAAGGAACAGATTCTTGATTGGTCAACTCTGAAGCTGAAGATCAGAGAATCCCTGAATCAGCATTTGTATGAAAAAACAAGACGTCGTCCGATGATACTTCCAATCATTATGGAGGTTTAGAAATAGTGTAAAGCGAACCGCAATGGGATATATGACCCATTGTGGTTCTTTTTTTATGGCTCTGTTAAACGCCGCTGTTGATTTCCGCAATAGGCTCGCTTTCCGCGGGGCGACCTTGAGCCTCCTCGGGCTTTTGCACTGGACCCTTAAAACTGGACACTTATTTTTTAAGCAGCTTGCTCAAAATTAGCTCGATACGCTACTGGACTTTTACGTTTTAATCTTGATTTGATTCTCAGATGGTTGTAGTAATGGATGTACTCTTCTAACTCCTCCTTAAAATGGTCGATGCTATCAAATTCTTGTAAGTTTAATTCGGATTTCATGATTCCGAAAAAGTTCTCCATTACTGCGTTGTCATAACAGTTTCCTTTTCTAGACATACTCTGAGTAATATTATTTTGCTTTAAAGTCCTTTTGTATTTTGGCATTCTGTAATGCCAGCCTTGATCAGAATGGATTAAGAGGTTATCGCCTTCCTTTACCCGTTCTAAACCCTGTTTCATCATAGTTCCAACTAAGTCATACGTCGGTCTTGATTGAAGTGTGTAGGTTATGATTTCGCCGTTAAACAAATCAAGTATAGGAGAAAGATATAATTTCTGCCCGAACAATTTAAACTCTGTCACGTCAGTGACCCATTTTTGATTCGGCCTATCGGCCTTAAAATTACGGTCTAAGATGTTTGCGGCAGCTTTTCCTACTTCTCCTTTATAAGACTTGTACTTCTTCATCCTAACGATGCATTGAAGTCCTAGGTCTCTCATAATACGATACACTTTCTTTTTATTTATTTTATGACCTTTTTCCTGCAGAACATCGGTAATACGACGATATCCAAAACGGCCACTATGTTTACGGTAAATGAATTGAATTCGTCTTTTCCACTTACGATCAGRATCAGGTTGTTCCMAGGTTTGAACAAGGAAGTAGTAGGTACTTCTAGACATTTTAGCTACCTTCA